>JBLIAG010000109.1:0-3018 GCA_047634375.1 Bacteriovoracaceae bacterium | reverse complement strand
TTAAAGCTGAAGTCATTTCTTATGAGAATTACATTAAATATGGAAGCGAGTCAAAAGCTAGAGAATCCGGAAAACTAAATGTAGAAGGAAAAGAATACATTGTTAAGGATGGAGACGTAATGCACTTTAGGTTTAACGTTTAGATAAAAAGATTTCAACAACAGATCAATTCTATTGTTAATTAATTTATTAAAACACCATTTCATTTTTTTTTAATCCACATCTATATTAGCTATTTTCGTAGCTATGTCAGTTACATCAAATTATACTGAAGATAATATTAGGTCACTAGATTGGAAGGAGCATATTCGAATGCGTCCTGGAATGTATATTGGGAAATTAGGTGATGGCTCATCACCTGATGATGGTATTTATATTCTTTTAAAAGAAGTTCTTGATAATTCTATTGATGAGTTTGTGATGGGTGCAGGAAAGACTATTGATATTTCAATTTCAGACTCAGTTGTATCAGTTAGAGATTACGGAAGGGGAATTCCGCTTGGTAAAGTTGTTGATGTTGTTTCGAAAATGAATACAGGTGGTAAATATGATTCTAGAGCATTTAAAAAATCTGTGGGTTTAAATGGAGTAGGTACTAAGGCTGTTAACGCCTTGTCTTCTAGCTTTAAGGTAGAGTCCTATAGAGATGGAAAAATTAAATCTGTTTCTTTTGAACAAGGAAACTTAACTTCAGATCAAGAGATTGAAGAATCGTCAAAAAGAAAAGGAACTAAAGTGACTTTTGTTCCAGATGATGTAATATTTAAGAAATATAAATACAGATCAGAATATGTGTCTAAAATGCTTAAGTATTATGTTTATTTAAATCCCGGCTTAACTATTGTTTTTAACGGAGAAAAATATATATCTGAAAATGGCTTAAAAGATTTATTAGAAGATAATAATGATATTGAAAAATTACTATATCCTATTATTCATTTAAAAGGTGATGATATTGAAGTGGCTATTACTCACAGTAAAATTCAGTACAGTGAAGAATATTACTCTTTTGTAAATGGTCAACATACTACTCAAGGTGGGACTCATCAATCCGCTTTTAGAGAGGCTGTAGTTAAGGTTGTGAGGGATTTTTATGGAAAGCCATATGATGCTAGTGATATTAGAAAGTCAATCATCTCTGCGGTTAGTATTAAAGTAATGGAGCCAATTTTTGAATCACAAACTAAAACTAAGTTAGGTTCTACAGAAATGGGTGGAGATTTACCTACTGTTAGGTCTTATATTAATGATTTTATAGGAAAATACCTTGATAATTATCTTCACAAAAATCCAGATACATCAGAGAAGATTCAAAGAAAAATTATTCAAGCTGAAAAAGAAAGAAAAGAGCTTTCGGGCATTAGAAAATTAGCAAGAGAAAGAGCTAAAAAGTCAAACCTTCATAATAAAAAATTAAGAGATTGTAGAGTTCATCTAGGTGATATGAATAAAGAAAATAGATTAGACTCAACTTTGTTTATTACTGAGGGTGATTCTGCTAGTGGGTCTATTACAAAGTCTAGAAATGTTAATACTCAAGCTGTTTTTAGTTTAAGAGGAAAGCCCCTTAACTGTTATTCAATGTCTAAGAAAATTGTATATGAAAATGAAGAGTTTAATTTACTTCAAGCTGCTTTAAATATTGAAGACAGTATAGAGTATTTAAGATATAATAATATTGTTATCGCAACCGATGCTGATGTTGACGGAATGCATATTAGGTTGCTTTTAATCACTTTTTTTCTACAGTTTTTCCCAGAACTAATTAAAGAAGGACATTTGTATATACTTCAAACTCCGTTATTTAGAGTCAGAAATAAAAAAGAAACAATTTATTGTTATTCAGAAAAAGAGAGGATCGAAGCTTTTAAAAAGTTAGGGTCCAAGCCTGAAATAACAAGATTTAAAGGTTTAGGTGAAATTTCACCAAACGAATTCAAACATTTTATTGGAGATAGTATAAGGTTGGATCCTGTTATGTTAGATGAAAACTTTAGTATCGAAGAGTTGTTGTCTTTCTATATGGGGAAAAACACACCAGATAGACAAAAGTTTATAATTGATAATCTTAAAGTTGAATTGGATAGAATAGATTCATAATATGGAAGAAGACTATATGGAAACAGATAATTTAAATAACGAAGGGGAATTAGAAGACTCGTTAATTCGAGTTTCTGGAATGTACAAAGATTGGTTTTTAGATTATGCTTCTTATGTTATTTTAGAAAGAGCAGTTCCGTCAATTGAAGATGGCTTTAAACCTGTTCAAAGAAGGATTCTTCATTCAATGAAGGATTTAGATGATGGCCGTTTTAATAAAGTTGCTAATATAGTGGGTCATACAATGCAATATCATCCCCATGGAGATGCCAGTATTGCTGATGCTATGGTTCAGGTAGGTCAAAAAGAACTTTTAATAGAAACACAAGGTAATTGGGGAAATATATTAACTGGAGATAGATCTGCAGCTTCAAGATATATTGAAGCTAGACTCTCCAAGTTTGCATTAGAAGTCGTTTTTAGTCCTAAAATCACAAAATGGCAATCTTCATATGATGGAAGAAGAAAAGAACCAATAAATTTACCTGTCAAATTTCCTTTGCTTTTAGCACAAGGGGGTGAAGGTATTGCTGTTGGATTATCAACTAAAATTTTACCACATAATTTTATTGAATTAATTGATTCATCAATTAAATGTTTAAAAGGTCAGAAGTTTGTGATTTTTCCAGACTTTCCCACATCTGGCATAATGGATGTTAGTAATTATAATGATGGTTTGAGAGGGGGTAGGATTAAAGTTAGAGCTCGGATTAGTCAGTTGAATAAAAATACATTAGTAATTAGTCAGATTCCTTTTTCAACTACAACTTCCTCTTTAATAGATTCTATATTAAAGGCTAATGATAGTGGTAAGATTAAAATCAAAAAAATCGAGGACAATACTGCTAATGAAGTTGAAGTTTTGATACACATACCTTCTGGCGTTTCTCCTGATAAGACTATAGATGGATTATTTGC
>JBLIAG010000108.1:0-3062 GCA_047634375.1 Bacteriovoracaceae bacterium | reverse complement strand
TGATTTAGCTATTCCTAGAGACATTGAACCAGAGGCGAATCAATTAGAAGATGTATTTCTATATAGTGTGGATGATTTACAGCAAATTGCTAATAGCAATTTAGAAGAAAGACTAAAAGAAAAAGTTATTGCTAAGAAGATAATTAATGCAAAAAGTGTTGATTTTATTGAATGGGCAAACAATATTCCTAATGAAGAGATAATTAAAAATCATAGAAGGCAAGCAAATTTACTTAAAGATGAGCTATTACAAACTGCCTTAAGAAAACTTAAATCAGGCTCAAATCCTGACCTAGTGGTAGAGGAGCTAGCTGACAAACTTACTAATAAATTACTACATAAAACTTTAGAGAATTTAAAAAATCCTAGCAGTCTTAAAACTGACTCTCATGAAATAGTCGAAAAAGATAAAACAAATCCCTCTAAGATCGACAACTAATGAATCAATCAATCCTTACTAAATTAGAGCAATTATTCATGCGCCTTGAAGAAATCAACGCGATGCTCTCAGATCAGTCTATTGCCTCTGATCAAAATAAATTTAGAGAGCTTTCCATAGAGCACTCTCAATTAAGCCCAATAAATGACAAGTACATTGAATATTTATCAGTCACTGCTGATATTGATGCTGCAGAAGTTCTTCTCCAGGAAGATGACCAAGACATTAAAGAAATGGCTGAGGAGGAAATTGTTTCAGGTCGAAAGATTTTAGAGCAACTAGAATTAGATCTTAAGAAATCACTTCTTCCAAAAGATCCGAACGACTCACGTAATATTATTATTGAAATTCGAGCAGGAACAGGTGGAGATGAGGCAAGTATTTTTTCAGGTGATCTTTATAGAATGTACACTCGATATGTAGAAAAATCTAAATGGCAGCTAGAAATATTAAGCTCTAATTTAGGAGAGCATGGTGGCTTCAAAGAAATTATTGCACGAATAAGTGGCACCAACGTCTACTCAAAACTTAAATTTGAATCCGGCGCTCATCGCGTTCAAAGGGTTCCTGAAACTGAGTCTCAAGGAAGAGTTCATACATCTGCTTGCACCGTTGCTGTAATGCCAGAAGTTTCTAGCATTGAAGAAGTTAATATCAATATGAATGATGTAAGGGTTGATACCTTTAGAGCTTCTGGAGCTGGAGGTCAGCATGTCAACAAAACTGACTCTGCAGTTCGCGTAACTCATATTCCTACTGGAACAGTTGTAGAATGCCAAGATGGCCGCTCTCAGCATAAAAATAAAGCTCAAGCTTTATCAGTTCTAGCATCCAGAATTTTGGATGCTCAACAACAAGAACAACAGAAGGAGCAGGCCTCTCAAAGAAAAGAACTTGTTGGAAGTGGTGACCGCTCTCAAAGAATCAGAACTTACAATTACCCCCAAGGAAGGGTTACTGACCATCGGATTAATTTAACGCTCTACAAATTAAGCGAAGTCATGGAGGGTGAATTAGAGGCAATTATAGACCCACTAGTAATTGAGCAACAAACCAACCAATTGACCGCACTTAATGAATCCCTTTAACTGCCTCTATTTGGAAGGAATTGGGCAATAAAAAAGAAAACTCCTAAAGTAATAACTATGGCAGGACCAGTTGCTAAATCAAATGTAATTGAAGTGTAAAGCCCTAATAAAACAGAAACAATTGATATGATCATTGAGCTAAAAATCATTGCTATAGGTGAGTTTGAAAAAACTCGAGCTATTGCAGGCGGAATAATTAGTAAAGAGGTAATCAACAAAACGCCTACAATTTGGACTGAAACAGACACAGCCAGTGCTATTAAAAACATAAAAAGCAGCTCATAAAAGGTTTTATTAACGCCTTCAGCTTTGGCTAATTCTTCATTAAGTGTGAGTAATAACAGTTTTTTCCAATTAATAAATAATAGAAAAATAACAACAACCATAACAGAAAATATCCAATAGATATCTTTAGAGGTTATGGATAATATATCTCCAAAAAGATAAGAAAAATAATCTATATTTTGATCCCCAATAAAGCCTAGAACGACAATACCTAGCGACAGAGAAATATGAGAGAAGATACCTAGCACAGCATCACTCGACCAGAAGTCTTTTTGCTGCAAAAAAACAATCAGAGTTGCAAATAGACCTCCAACAATAACCAAACCAAAATTAATACCCAGTCCAGTTGCAAGTCCAAGAGCAACACCTAAAAGCGCACTATGTGAAATAGAGTCCGAAAAATATGAAAGGCGCTTCCAAATAACAAAACAACCTAGAGAGCCTGCGATTATTGATACGCCAATTGCCGCAATTAGCGCCCTATAAATAAAATCATCCATAATTTATAAAGCCCTAAAAAACTTAATGACAGTCCTTGCATAAGCCATAAAGGTATAGTGAATGATCAGTCAACTCAAAGCCATGTTTTTTTGCAATTTGAAGCTGATGTTGTTCAATAACATCATCTTGAAATTCGATAATCTTACTGCACTTCACACACACTAGATGGTCGTGATGTTCTAAGCCGCATAACTCATAGACAGCCTGGTTATTTTCAAAATTTAATTTCTGAACAATTCCAGATTCTTCAAATTGAGATAAAACGCGGTAAATTGTTGCAACACCAACCTCTTCATTTTGTTCAATCAGAACTCTATAGATGTCCTCAGCACTCAAATGATGGTTTGGTGATTTCTCCAAAACTTCTAAAATCTTTAGCCTTGGAAGAGTAACTTTAAGACCAGCACTTTTTAAATCTTCTGCATCCATTTAAAAATCCTTAAGGTAAAATCTTATTTATATTTTATATGTTTTAACTAATGATGAAGAGATTAACTTTTATTCTACTTGGCTGTCTTATCTTGACTGGGTGTTCTAATTCTCTTCCTAAGGCGCCTGAACTTCCTAAACTGCCAAAGTTTACTATGCCAGATTTACCAAAAATGCCTAAGCTATCACTGCCTAGCTGGGCTAAGCCTAAGATGCCCTCAATTGATGTATATAAACCAACAATTCTGCAAGGAGTAATTTTAGATATTAAAGAAGTTAATCAGCTTCAATTAGGGATGTCAAAGCAGTCTGTTATGAAT
>JBLIAG010000107.1:0-3089 GCA_047634375.1 Bacteriovoracaceae bacterium | reverse complement strand
TAACAATGAAGACAATCAACAACTATAATTTTAAAGGTAAAAAAGCATTGATAAGAGTAGATTTTAATGTTCCGCTAGATGAGAACTTTAAAGTTACTGATGCGACGAGAATAGAATCTGCTAAACCTACGATTTTAAAGATTTTAGAAGATGGCGGATGCTGTGTTTTAATGTCGCATTTAGGAAGACCTAAAGGAGTCTCTCCAGAATTTTCATTGCAACATATTGTAGAGTCTGTAAGTGAAACGATAGGTGTTCAAGTCAAGTTTATTGATGATTGTATAGGAGATAAAGTTGAAAACGCAGTTGCCGAATTAGAGGCGGGAGAAATTTTACTATTAGAAAACTTACGCTTCTATGATGAAGAAAAAAAAGGAGATATAGGTTTCGCAGAAAAATTATCAAAACTAGGAGATGTTTATGTAAACGATGCTTTTGGGACTGCTCATAGAGCACATGCGTCAACAACTATTATTGCTCAATTTTTTAAAGAAAAAAAATATTTTGGATTATTACTCGCTAAAGAAATTGAAAGCATCGACAAGGTGTTAAACAATTCTAAAAAACCAGTATTAGCAATTTTAGGAGGCGCAAAAGTATCTTCTAAAATCACTGTAATTGAAAATATTTTAGACAAAGTAGACCATTTAATAATCGGAGGAGGAATGACTTTTACTTTTGTAAAAGCACAAGGAGGAAGTGTTGGAGACTCTATATGTGAAGATGATAAAATGGAATTGGCTTTAGAAATATTAAAACAGGCAAAGGCTAAAAATGTTGCTGTTCATATTCCAGTAGATGTGATTGCTGCAGATGATTTTTCTAATACAGCTAATACTAAAGTTTTAGACGTTACTAAAATTCCTGATGGATGGCAAGGTTTAGATGCTGGACCAAAATCAATAGCAATTTTTGACGAGGTTGTAAATAAATGTAAAACCATTTTATGGAACGGCCCTTTAGGTGTTTTTGAAATGGAATCGTTTGCAAACGGAACGATTGCCTTAGGTCATTCAATAGATAATGCAACAAAAAACGGAGCCTTTTCTTTAGTTGGAGGAGGAGATTCAGTAGCTGCCGTAAAACAATTCGGTTTTGCTGATAAAGTAAGTTATGTATCAACAGGCGGAGGAGCAATGTTAGAAATGCTAGAAGGAAAAACTTTACCAGGAATCGAAGCAATCAATAATTAGAAGAAAAGAAAACTATGAAATACACAACACTACCAAATACAGATGTAAAAGTTTCTAAAATATGTTTAGGCACCATGACTTGGGGAAACCAAAACACAGAACCTGAAGGTCACGAGCAGATGGATTACGCATTAGAAAAAGGTGTAAATTTCTTTGATACTGCCGAATTATATGCTGTTCCTGCAACTGCAGAAACCTTTGGCTCTACTGAGAAAATTATTGGTTCATGGTTTAAAAAGACAGGAAACAGAGATAAAGTTGTGTTGGCAAGTAAAATTGCTGGAGCAGGACCTTATACGGCGCATATTCGTAAAGACGGTTTTAGTAAAAGAGCATTGACAGAAGCGATTGAAGGAAGTTTAAAACGACTACAAACAGATTACATAGATTTATATCAGTTGCATTGGCCAGGAAGAGGAGTGAATTGTTTTGGTGTTAGGGATTATCCTTATAAAACGTCTACTAAAGAAGCTGAAAATCATTTAGAGATTCTAGAAACACTTCAAGACTTTATAAAACAAGGAAAAATTAAACATATTGGTTTGTCTAATGAAACTCCTTGGGGAACAATGAAGTATCTAGAAACATCTGAAAAGCATAATTTACCAAGAATGTCTACGATACAAAACTCATACTCATTAATCCATCGAGCTTATGAATATGGAATGTCAGAAGTTTCTATGAGAGAGAATATAGGCTTGTTGGTTTATTCTCCATTAGCTCAAGGAGTCTTATCAGGAAAATATATGAATGGACAATTACCAGAAGGAGCGAGAGGAACTTTATTTCCTAATTTTGTTTTAAGATATAGAACTCCAGGAGCAGAGCAAGCAGTTATTGAGTATCAAAAGATCGCTACTAAACATGGGATTACAATGACAGAAATGTCATTGGCTTTTATAAACCAATTACCATTTGTTACAAGCAATATAATTGGCGCAACGAATATGAGTCAGTTAAAAGAAAATATCAATAGTATTAATATTGAATTATCAGACGAAATTATTGCTGAGATTAATGCAGTACATGATTTATTTCCAAATCCAGCGGCATAAAAAGGTATATGAATTTTTATAAAAGTATCATTCTTTTCCATCAGGACATACGATACTTTCTGTAACAATTGCTCACGCAATAGCCAAACAATTTGACAACACTTGGACGAAAGGTGGAATCTACACTTAGGGTCAATCGCACCAATATCAAGGCTATTAGCAGGAGCACATCGGCTTACAGATGTTGCTTTTAGTAATGCTATAAGTATTATTATTGTTGACGGAGTTGATAAATTTCTGTTTAATACCAAAGCCTATGATTATCCAACAAAGGAAAAATTAATTTCGTGGAATTTAAAATTTAGTAGTAACCAAATAGGTTTCGTTGGTGTTTTTTAAGTAGAAAATAATATTTTGAAAGAAGGAAAGAGAAATGAATAAAAAAGAGCTTAAAGAATTTCTGGATAATAAAGTTATTCAATACAACAACCCTAAGTTTATTGAAAGCGACCCTATTCAGATTCCACATCAATTTTCGATAAAAGAGGATATAGAAATTACTGCCTTTTTAACCGCAACAATTGCTTGGGGAAAACGGCAAATGATCATCAAGAACTCTAATAGAATGGTCGAAATCATGGATAATTCTCCATATGACTATGTGATGAATCATTCTGAAACGGACTTAGAGAAAACAGCACCATTTGTTCATCGCACTTTTAATGGTGATGATTTCTCTTTTTTTGTCAAATCTCTTCAAAATATTTATCTGCATCATAACGGACTGGAAGGGGTTTTTAATCAATTTACGGTTGATGAGAATAACAAACGAGTGATTCATAATTTTAAGAAAGTTTTTTTTGAAGTTTCACATCAAAGTAGAACAATGAAACACGTTTCT
>JBLIAG010000106.1:0-3092 GCA_047634375.1 Bacteriovoracaceae bacterium | reverse complement strand
ACTTCTAATAGACAGTACTCATTTCCATCACTTGCTCCTCCATCCCACATGTAATACTGGGTAGCGAATTCTATTTGAACGTACGGATTATTTGTAAGGTTAATTGGATTAACATTTTGAATCCAGCAGTTTTCAATTCCTGTCTGGTTTGCATACTCATCAGAATCTACCATTGCAGTTCCATCACCAGCGGTCAAAGAGTTTATAGCTGCTATTGTTGCTGCTCCACCCGTTTCTAAACCTGTACCTATCTCAAAGTTAAGACCTACTGCTCCAAAGTCTCCAGTAGTCCACTCGTTAGGATCAGAAAATGTGTTCTCCCAGATAAGATCTCTATTTGTGTTAGGCGTTACCTCCACAGTGGGAGTAACTCTAGTTACTGAGTTTTTCACTAATTGAGCAGCTGGCTTGTTTATTTGGCCAAAAACTCCACTAGTTATAAGCGCAGTGCTTAAAATCATGTAAATTTTTTTCATGTCAGAAATTTAATAAGGTTAATAATTTTAGTCAGCTTTATAAATTTAAGGATTAATTTCTTTAATAAAATTAGAGATATCTATGTCAAGGGGTAACCATTCAATAGTTAAGAAGTTAAGAAGTTTTAAACAATAAAAACCAAAATCTTGCATTAGGTATGCATACAGCCTAGGAGAAACGTAATTAATGAATAGATGCTTCTTCCATAAGTTTCTTTATCTGCGTTGTATGGCCTCATTAAAAACGAATAAACCTGTTCATCATTGAAGATAATAAGTGAGTATTTGACAGTACTGAAATGACAATTAAATTACTGCGTTCTTAACGTTTAATTTTGCTACGCTAAACCATTATGATAATAATACTCTACATATACTTAATCATCGGTCTCCTTTGGTTCTTGGCCATTACGTTATACGACCTATCTAAATTTCACTTATTCAAGTTCCTTCTGGGCTTAATAGCCTACCCAGTTTTATATCCGGTCTTTTTTTATTTAAACGTAAAGAAATACAGCGCCTGCAGAAAATACTTGAAACCCTTCAGTAAATACAGGATGTTGTTGTTCAATGATTATCTGGAGTTGGATAAGGATGAAATTTAAGTTAGCGACCGCTTTTTATGATAGGGTTTGCTCTAGATTATAAAAGTCAAGTTATTTCATAACCACGGAGTGTTATGCACATGTGGAAGTAAATCAGGTGAGTGCAGTCATAAATTCATTAGATTAGAGGTGTTAATACATTCAATTAGATCATAAAGTTATGCCAGTATATTTAGACCTAGCCAACCTCATCTTTGATAAGAAACTTTTGGACCAAAAGTACCGAGGTGGGTGTGCTCAGTTCAGAATTGATTGGGATACTATGAATAGTGAAGTTAATCAGGAGGACGATGAGCTTATAAGTTTGGTTAAAATGAATATCGATGAATTTGAAATAGAAAAACTAGTTGAACGCGGGTTAACGTTTAATTCTGAACTTCAATGCTCTAATGATTTTGGAGCTATTTCAAGGTATGGTGGAGCTCATTGGGAGACGGACTGGCTGGAAAGCAATGAAATTTTCGCATGGCATTGCGACTGCAGCCCGAAACATAAAGAGCTTGCTATTCAAGTGGAAGGAATTACGATGGATAAGGTGATGGAGATATGGGATAATGAGGGTATATATGTATTAGAAACCATAAAAACCAATACCAACAAAGCTTAAGCAGCATTAAAACGACTGGTTCTTCTGACCGTTATGAACTGAAAAAATGAAAAAAATAGTTATATACATATTCATTTTAATCTTCCCTTTTTTGGGAATGGTTGTAGTGAATGAATTTGTAAGACTAAATACAACTGAAGAAGGCTATAAAAGGAGAGGGGTCACTGCGATAAATTCGGTAAAAAGAATAAAAGATAAATGTTCATGGATTTGCCATAACAATACAGATTATTGTAGAGAGAACCATGTTAAATTAGCTAAACCACATTTTAATCAGATCGACCCTATTTACTTTGGAATAATTCATTCACTGCAATCAACAGGGGCTTACAGGTGGGCAAATATTGTTTTTTTAGTGATTTTGGGTCCTCTATTTATGTATATACTTTTGATTAAATCGATTGGTATTCAGACTGAAATAAATAAAATAAAGAAAGGTTAATTCACGGATGGAAGATTTAATTAATGTGCTTTATGTGTATTGTACAGATTTAGCAATAAACCTTGCTAATATTTTTTCTTTGTCTTACTACGAGATAAATGCGATCATATTTTGTTTGATTTACCCGGTTTTTATTATTGGATTGAGTTTAATTTATTTAATTCAGAGGAGAAGATTAAAAAAGGCTAATATCTAAGAATTAATCATAGAGATAAATGAAAATTATTAAGCGAATTTTTCTAACTATCTTAATTATTACGACAGTCGGACTTTGTTTTCGTGGGTGGTTTTATAGACATTTAATAAGGTATGAGTCTTTGGGAATTAGAAGAGATTATTCTGCAACCGAAGCCGATCTCACCAATTATTATGACGTAAGAATTAACAAAAAAACTAATCTTGATATTGGGCAAATAGTCAAACTAAGTCTTTCTATAACCTCGGATAAATTAACTTTCACTGCTGACCACAACGACAATGATCCTAATAAACTCATAAATTCCAAGACAGCGCATTGTGTGGGTTACGCTTCTTTTTTTTCGACCACTTGTAATTACTTATTGAAAAAGTACAATCTTGATGACACTTGGACTGCAAAACCACAAATCGGACAACTTTATTTACTAGGAACAAACATTCACCAATATTTCAATCATCCATTTCTTAAAGACCACGACTTTGTAGCAATAAAAAATGAACAAACCGGACAAATTCTTGCAGTTGATCCTACAGTAAATGATTATTTCTACATTGATTTTATTACTTACATAAGTAATAAAAAATAACACCAGATAACATAACCTATTTTGCATTTAAACACAGCTCATCTGAAACCTGCTAAATAATTAAAACTAAGAAAATGAATAATATTTTACATCAAAATCTATTTTTTGTGAAGGAACATATTGGAATGTTCAAAGCCGCAAACAATTACGACATATACAGCCCCGATAGTCAAGAAA
>JBLIAG010000105.1:0-3151 GCA_047634375.1 Bacteriovoracaceae bacterium | reverse complement strand
TAAGAATTCTAACTTTAGACACCGTCCAGTTGGACTAGGAGTTCAAGGTCTTGCGGATGCATTTATAATGTTAAGATTACCATTTACATCTGACGAAGCTAAAAAGCTGAATCAAGAAATTTTTGAGACTATTTACTTTGCTGCTTTAACTGCTTCAATGGAAGAAGCTCAAAAAGATGGAGCTTACAAAACTTACAAAGGATCTCCTATTTCTAAAGGAGAATTTCAGCATAATTTATGGGGAATCGAGGATAATGAATTGAGTGGAAGATGGGACTGGGGAAGTCTTAGAAAAGAAATAAAAAAGCATGGTGTTAGAAATTCACTTTTAGTAGCTCCTATGCCCACAGCTTCTACGTCTCAAATTTTAGGAAACAATGAATGTTTTGAACCTTATACTTCTAATATCTACACCAGAAGAGTATTAAGTGGAGAATTTATAGTAGTTAACAAGCATTTATTAGAAGATTTGGTAAAACTTGGTTTATGGACTGAAGATCTAAAGCAAGAATTAATGAAGGCAAATGGGTCAGTTCAGCATATTGATATTATTCCTGAAGATATAAAAGAGCTTTATAAAACTGTCTGGGAACTAAGCATGAAAGACATTATTGACATGTCTAGACATAGAGGATATTTTATTGATCAATCTCAATCACTTAATTTGTTCATGGAAGGTGCTACAATGGCTAAATTAACTTCTATGCACTTTTACGCCTGGAAATCTGGGTTAAAAACGGGAATGTATTATTTAAGAACTAAATCAGCAGTTGATGCAATCAAATTCACTTTAGACAACAAGAAAAAATCAGAGCCAGTAAAGAAAGTTGCAAAAGCTGACGTTGCTTTAAGCGCAGCAGCACCTAAGCCAGCGCCTAATCCTTCGAACATTCCTGTTGAGCCACTTACGCCAGAAGAACTTAAAGAAATGTTAGCAAAGTCTAAAGAAAGTGAGGACGACGATTGCTTAATGTGCGGATCTTAAACTCTGTATATAACAACAAAAAAGCAATTCGAAAGAATTGCTTTTTTTATGTCAAATAATTAAAAAATATTATTCATTACTTTTTGGAAGTTTTACTTTTGAATCATATTGTTCATTGTAAATCTCTAACATTGCCATAGTTGCCTTTATTAAATCTTTAGTTTCAGTTAGAAGGCTAAAGTAAAGAGTTGTGTTTTTAGGACTTGATTCCTCAGATTTTGTTCTAGAAATTTGATTATCAATTTTTTCTCTAACAGAGTCTAATAAAATTTGTTTAATATCTAAAATATTAGGAATTTCATTAAAGTTATTTTTAGAAAAAGCAAATTTCACTCTGTCAAATAAAGTTTCTAATTGAAGACTAATTTCTTTTAACTCTCTAATTTGATTAAAGGTTAAGGCTTTATGATTGTTATTTATATGTTTAAATGTGATTTTTGAAATATATTCTAGGGACTGAGCAATATCTTCTAGAGAACCCAATACATTTATATAAAAATTACTAGCACCTTTAATGGTAGATTCATCTAAATTTTTAATAAAGTAAAACAAATCATTTCTTAAGTTATCTATTTGTTCTGAAAGAATTTTTACGGCTTTTTTATTAGCTTTTAAACCAGATAAATTTTGGGTAGCTAATCCATCAATTGAATTAATAAAGATATTTTTTATTTTTTTTGACGCCTTAGAAACGTTTTTAGAGCTTTCTATTATTAGTCCTTGAATTGAACGGCTTTCCGCTAAACTTAAAACATCTTCACTGTTAACTTGATCCACATCTTTTTTATGAGAAATGTAATTTTTAGCTAAGATTATTAAAGCTAAAAACAATAAAATAGCAACAGCAGAAGGCCCTCCTAGGTTTATTAAAAAGGCCATTATCCCACATCCTATAAAAGCTATAAATGCAGTAAAAAACCATCCCCCAATAACGTTAAGTACTCCAGCGACTCTATACACTGCGCTTTCACTTCCCCAAGCTCTATCAGCAAGTGAAGTTCCCATAGCAACCATAAATGTCACATAAGTAGTTGATAAAGGAAGTTTAAAAGATGTAGCGATTGATATTAATATTGCAGCAACCATTAAATTTACAGCAGCTCTAATTTGATCAAAAGCAGGTAATTCTAGTGACTTATTTGAAGCTAATTCTATTGAAGGTTTTTCAAACTGACTTTCAATATGAGCTTGTATTTTTATTGGAATTACTTTTGAAAACACATTTGAAACATTAACGGAAAGTCTAACCAGCCCTCTAGATAAAAAATTTGCTTTAAACCTTTCTTTAGTATTTTCTTGGTTAGATAAATCAATAGATGTTTTAACAACATTTTTAGCTCGTGAAGAGAACCACAATGTAATAACCATTATAATTCCAGCAAGCAACAATAGTAAGGTAGGTGTTGGCACTTTAGCAGCTAATATCCCCATAGAAAATTCTGTTGCTGGAACACCCGATACAACCCAAGCTTCGTAAGATTGCCATGCAGCAATTGGAACTCCAATAAAATTAACTAGATCATTTCCTGCAAATGCAAGTGCTAAAGAAAAAGTACCGATTGCTATAATTAATTTATAAATATTGATTTTAAGTCTATAAATTAAAAAAGCAGAAAACAAAAACAAAATTATAAAACTTACTAGTGCAATTCCAAGAACATTAGATTCCATAAAAGAGGCAATAGTAGAGCCATTTAATATTTCAAAACTTTCCTTTGCATAAGGAGTTCCTTTGATGCCTTTCATCAAAATAAAATATGTTATGGAGGTAAGCGCTACACCTCCAAATAAAGCTCCGACCCATTTTTCTTTTGCTTCGAATTTGAATGAAAGTAAAATTCTTGAAACATATTGAACAACTGCCCCAATACTAAAAGCAACAAATACTGAAAGAAGTATCCCAAATATTATTTGAGTTGCTTTAGCTACATTAATATATTGTGATAAATCACTAAACTCTCCTCCTCCGGCAAATATTTTAATTAATGAAACTGCAACGGCTGCACCTAATAATTCAAAGACTATCGAAACAGTGGTTGATGTCGGCATCCCAAGGGTATTAAAAAAATCTAACAATAAAATGTCAGTAATCATTACTGCCATAAAAATTATCATGATTTCCGAAAAGAAAAACATATCAGGATTAAAAATCCCTTTTCTAGCTAC
>JBLIAG010000104.1:0-3175 GCA_047634375.1 Bacteriovoracaceae bacterium | reverse complement strand
TTGGATGCCTGGTGTGCCTGTGTTAATAAAAATAATCTTAGCTCCAATCGAACTATTGGGAGTTTTTATTAAGCCATTTTCACTTCTTATAAGGCTTTACGCTAACATACAGGCTGGACACATAGTATTAATGAGTCTAATAGGTCTTATGTTTGTGTTTCAGAATTGGGTAGGAAGTAGTTTGTCGTTTGGATTGGCTTTCTTTATTTCAATTATTGAAATATTAGTTGCTTTATTACAAGCATATATTTTTACAATGCTTTCAGCGTTGTATTTTGGATTTGCAGTTGCAGAACATGATGAGGAACATTAAAAAATTTGAATGTTTAATTAAAATTATATATATATGGAAACAACAATACCATTAATTATTGGTGGAGGTCTAGTCGTAATTGGAGTAGGAATTGGAATCGGTTTAATCGGAAAAGGTGCGATGGAAGCTATTGGTCGTCAACCAGACGCTTCTGGAAAGATTCAGGTAGCTGCTTTAATTTTAGCCGCTCTTGTAGAGGGAATAGGTTTCGCTGCATTATTTGCACTTTAAGCCAATTATCAAACTCTTTACAACGTTAACATTTCTGACGTTGTAAAGAGATAATTTAATATTGAAAAAAAATGGAAAAACTTATATCAGAATTTTCGATTGGTCTGTTTTTTTGGCAGACAATTATTTTTATTGCACTAATACTATTGCTTAAAAAGTTTGCTTGGAAGCCTATACTAGATTCAGTAAACGAAAGAGAGCAAGGAATAAAAGATGCCTTACTTTCTGCTGAAAAGGCAAGAGAAGAAATGGCGTCACTTCAGTCAGACAATGAACTAACTCTTAAAAAAGCAAGAGTAGAAAGAGACACTTTACTTAAAGAAGCAAGGGAGATTAAACAAAAGTTAATTGATGATGCTAAAAGTGAAGCTAAAAATGAAGCAAGCAAAATAATTGCCCAAGCCAAAGAAGCGATTCAGAACGAAAAAAACTCTGCTATTGTTGATTTGAAAAATCAAATGGCGGATTTGTCAGTTGGTATCGCTGAAAAAGTTTTACAGTCTAAAATGTCTGAAGACAAAGCTCAAATGAACTTAGTTAAGGAACTTATTAAAGATGTTACATTAAAATAAAATGAAAACAAGTCGAGCAGCCATAAGATATGCCAAAGCTTTAATTCTAGAATCTGTTGAAAAAAACAATCTAGAAGAAACTTTTAGCGACATGGAAATGGTGCTAAAAACTTTTGAAGAAAACACAGGGCTTAGTCACCTTATTGAAAGTCGAGTTATAAAAAACAGCATTAAATCAAGTTCTTTACTTTTAGTATTTAAAGAAGTGAGCGCTTTAACAAAGAGTTTAATTCGCGTTCTAGACGAGAACAATAGAATAAATATATTCGAAATTATTGCTTATAAATTTATTGAATTATATAAACATCATAAAGGGATTCAGTCTGCAATAGTAACTACTGCGGCTCCTTTGACTAAAGAAATAGAAGACCAAGTTTTAGACACTATTTCAAAACTAACTAACAAGCAAACTACTATATTTAATAAAGTCGACACCAGTTTAATAGGTGGTTTTGTTTTAAGGCTTGGGGATATTGAATACAATGCTAGTTTTAAAAACAAATTAAAGAATATTAAACACGAATTTAATAAAAACACAAATTTATCAATAATATAGATTATGGCACAAATTAAACCTGCTGAGGTTTCAGCAATTTTAAAGCAACAACTAGCGGGATTAGACGCTTCGGCTTCTTTGGACGAAGTTGGAACAGTTTTACAGGTAGGAGATGGTATTGCTAGAGTATACGGACTTTCTAATGTACAATATGGGGAATTAGTTCAGTTTGATTCTGGACTGGAAGGCATTGTGCTTAACTTGGAAGAAGATAATGTAGGTGTTGTTTTGTTAGGCCCTTCTAAAGAAATTAGTGAAGGAGATACCGTTAAAAGAACACAAAGAATTGCATCAATTAATGTTGGGGAAAAAATAGTAGGGAGAGTGGTAAATGCTCTTGGAAAGCCAATTGATGGTAAAGGAAATATTGAAGGGGAGCTTTATGAAATGCCTCTTGAAAGAAAGGCTCCAGGAGTAATTTTCAGACAGCCGGTTAACGAGCCACTTCAAACAGGAATAAAGTCAATAGACGCAATGATACCTGTAGGTAGAGGTCAAAGAGAATTAGTTATCGGAGACAGACAGACGGGAAAAACAACAGTTTGTATAGACACAATATTAAATCAAAAAGAATTTTATGATGCTGGAGAGCCGGTTTATTGTATTTACGTTGCTATTGGACAAAAAGCATCTACAGTTGCAGGAATTGCAAAAATGCTTGAAGATAAAGGCGCTATGGCTTATACAACAATTGTAGCAGCTAATGCTTCTGATCCAGCTCCAATGCAAGTATATGCTCCTTTTGCTGGCGCAGCAATAGGAGAGTTTTTTAGAGACACAGGAAGACCTGCCTTGATTATTTATGATGATTTATCAAAACAAGCGGTAGCATATCGTGAAGTATCACTATTACTTAGAAGGCCTCCAGGAAGAGAAGCTTACCCAGGAGATGTTTTTTATTTACACTCAAGGTTATTAGAGAGATCGTCAAAAGTAATTGCTGATGATACAATTGCTAAAAACATGAATGATTTGCCGGATTCACTTAAAAAGATTGTTAAAGGAGGAGGTTCTCTAACGGCACTTCCTATTATAGAAACTCAAGCGGGAGATGTTTCGGCTTATATTCCAACTAATGTAATTTCGATTACTGATGGGCAGATATTTTTAGAATCAAACTTATTTAATGCTGGTGTTAGGCCCGCTATTAATGTAGGGATTTCTGTTTCAAGAGTTGGAGGATCGGCGCAAATTAAACCGATGAAAAAAGTGTCAGGCACTCTTAAATTAGATCAAGCTCAATTTAGAGAACTTGAAGCATTTGCAAAATTTGGCTCTGATTTAGATGATGCAACTCTAAATGTGATTGAGAAAGGCAAAAGAAATGTAGAGATTTTAAAACAAGCTCAAAACGATCCGTTTACTGTTGAAGATCAAGTGGCAATTATTTTTGCAGGATCTAGAAACTTATTAAGAAAAGTGCCTGTTAATAAAATTAAAGAATTTGAAAGACAGTATATAGATTTTTTAAATGCTAAGCATATTTTATGCTTAGCATTTAAA
>JBLIAG010000103.1:0-3206 GCA_047634375.1 Bacteriovoracaceae bacterium | reverse complement strand
AAAATATCTTTATCATTTTGATCGTCAATATAGCTTTGTAAATTAACCAGCATTCCTTCATCTCTGCACTCAGGATTGCATATAGAATTTTGCTCTGATGTTCGATAGTCTTCAAAAGTAATTCGATCTGCGACACTCTTTGAACTGGAGTTGTTTTCATACCAAATAACACTGGCACCTGCATGGCTTATTAGATCGAGAATATTACTCATATTTTTTCCCTTTTCATGAGAGTATTTATCACGACCTAGTAAAGAAAACATACATGGAACAGACCAAGCAGTATCTGTTCCACACGAAGTCAAATTCTTGAATGAGATGATATCCTCTTTTTCCAAATAAGGATTAGTTTGAAGGCTATAACCATTAATTGACATATGGTCCCTTCTCACAGTCTCTCCTATGACAAAAATCACCAAACGCCTTTTGTCAGACTTCTTGTTAATTTGTGCATCGAGACCAATCACCTTAAAAGGAGTTGAAGAAGTCACCATCTTTGAATCAATAAACTTAGCTGCAGAATATAAGTAATATGTAGGATTGATATAGAGTCTTAAATCACGATTTTCTCTTGCAAAAGATGTATAGTGCTTTGAAAATGACAAGACAACCACTACAAAAACAACTACCAAAACTATGAAATATTTAAGCCTCTGAAGAAATTGTGCATTTAACTTTAATTTTTTTAACTCAACTTTGAATACAATAAAGGAAGGTAGAAGCCCCAAAACTAGAAAATATAAAATTGATTTATAATTTACCAAGTCAAGAAATTCACTAGTGTCTGTTTCAAATGTATTGGTTATCATGTTATGGTCAAATACAATGCCATAATTATTTGTACTGTAACTAACTAGTGATGAAGTTAATAGTAATAGAATTAAAATTGGCTTGGTTGACTTTCTATAGCAAATCAAAAGCAGCAAAGCAGCCAAGAAAGTAAATAAAAATAAAAATAAAGACCCTAAAAAAAACAAGTTCTCAAAAAGAGGATAAACCAGCAATGTTTTTTCGAAAAATGTAAAATTACCAGTTAATGTTAAAAAACCTGCAATAAGCAAAACTAGATGAATCTGAGATAATTTATAAGAAAAAAGTTTCATTTGTTTTGTTTACAAAAAAATATTATTATATTATCCATTAGATTAAAAAGGAAGTAATGCTTAACTCACATATACACTTAGATTTTGATAATGTTAACTCCCCTTCTAGCTCTACAACTGGGGTTATTGTTCCATCAACTGGGAAAGATAACTGGGATAGCGTTATTGCTTGCTGCTCAGCAGACAATAATAGTCACTTTGCACTTGGAATTCATCCTTGGTTTATTGAAAATCATCAAATGATCGATTTATACAATCTTGAAGTTCGTATCGAGGAAGAAAAGCCAGTTGCGGTTGGTGAGTGCGGCCTTGATTATGTTAAAGTTAAAGATCAGAATACGCAGAGATTTATGTTTGATGAGCAGATATCTTTGGCAACTCGCTTTGATCTGCCTTTAATAATTCATTCAGTCCAAGCAACTGAAGATGTGACTGACTTACTTAAATCGCACTCTAAATCTCGAGGTGTAATTCACGCATATTCAGGCAGTATTCAACAAGCTGAAAATTTACTTAAAATTAATTTTTCGTTTGGTTTTGGTAATACATTAACCAATCCTCAAGCTTACAAACTGCATGATATTGTGAAGTTTTTACCAATTGAGTCTATTGTGATTGAAACTGATGACCATAAAAACCCTGATGAATTAATTCAGGTAGCTGAGAGAGTTGCAAGAATTAAAAAGCTCACTGTTGATGAGGTAATTGATCAGTGTGACCAAAATACACGCAATATTTTTAATATAGATTAATGTCAGGAAGTTGTGCACGTACTGAAATATTAGTTGGCCAACTAGGCCTAGCTCAATTAGCAGAATCACATGTTGTCATTGCTGGATTAGGCGGTGTTGGAGGAGCATGCGCTGAATCACTCTGCAGGGCAGGAATTGGAGAGTTGACTTTAATTGACTACGATACTATTTCAAATACGGATCTTAATCGTCAGGTAATTGCTCTGCATTCAACTTTAGGTGGCTCAAAAGTCAAAGTTCTTGCGCAGAGACTTAGAGATATTAACCCTGATACTGTAATCAATGAAAAAAACCTTTTTATTGATAGCAAGGAAGCAGAATCAATAGCCAAGAATGAAGATTTAAATTTTGTTGCGGACTGTATTGATGCAATTGCCTGTAAGACAAATTTAATTGATGCCTGTAATCGCTCAGGCAAACCAATAATTTCTAGCATGGGAGCTGGGGGTAGACTAGACCCAACTAAAGTTACAATCTCTAGAATGGATAAAACAGAATATTGTGGTCTTGCTAGAGAGCTAAGAAGACAACTCAGAAGTAAACACGCATCTTTAAAATTTCCAGTTGTTCATTCCACAGAGGTTCAAATAAAAGCCCTCCCACATGAAGATTTGGATAAAAACGAATTGTGCCCTCCAGGAAGACCAAGAGCGGTGAATGGAGCAATATCATATATGCCTAATATTTTTGGATTAATGATGGCAGGACACATCATCCAAACTATATTAAAATCATAGTCATTAGGATATTGAGAAAATTATGGTAAGGACTGAAAGCCCAATTTGTGATTTTAATTTACCCGCAATTGAATTTGAGCTGAAGGGGGTTGATGGGAAGCTTTATGACCTAAATAGTCTTAAAGGATCCAATGGCTTACTAGTAATGTTTATCTGTAACCACTGCCCTTATGTCAAATCAATTATTGATCAAATAATTCTTGACACAAAAGAGCTTTCTGAATTAGGCATAAATAGTGTCGGCATAATGTCAAATGACCCTAATGAATATGAAGAAGATTCATTTGAAAATATGAAAAAAATTTCTTCCGATTTAAATTTTCCTTTTCCATATCTAATTGACGAAACGCAGGAAGTGGCAAAAGCATTTGGCGCTGTATGTACACCAGACTTTTTTGGTTATAACAAAAACCTTGGACTCCAATATCGTGGGAGACTTAATGAGTCAAGAAAAGAGTCAGTTGATGGAGCAAAAAGAGAGTTATTTGAAGCCATGAAAGAAATTGCAATTTCAGGAAATGGTCCTAGCCATCAGACTCCCTCAATGGGCTGCTCAATCAAATGGTTTTAATTTATTTTTATGAGCTTCATACTAGTGATAAATACTGGTTATA
>JBLIAG010000102.1:0-3425 GCA_047634375.1 Bacteriovoracaceae bacterium | reverse complement strand
AGATGGAAAATTAGTTGCAAACCCATACAAGCAATGGAGCGACATTGATCCATCTCTACCTTCTAAAAAAATAGAAATTCTTATAGCTCCACCAACATCAGGTACAAGAGATGCTTGGAATTCATTGGTAATGAGTAAAGGTTGTTCAGTAGGAGCTAAAGCACTTTTTGGTGATAAAGCTAAAAGTGAATGCACTAAGATGAGAGAAGATGGTTATGCAGTAGAAGCTGGTGAAAATGACACTTTGATTGTGCAAAAACTTGCATCAAATCCTGATGCGTACGGCTTTTTTGGTTATAGTTATTTAGTCGCCAACAGAGATAAAGTTAAAGCTGCAGCAATAGAGGGTGTTCAACCAAGTCTTGAAGGCATTCAGGATTACTCTTATCCAATTGCTAGACCTTTATTCTTTTATGTAAAGAAAGCACATATTGGAGTAGTTCCTGGAATTGATGCATTCTTAAAAGATTTTACGTCAAAAAAAGCAATGGGACCAAGAGGTTATTTAGGTGAAATTGGTTTAGTACCTTTAGCTAAAGAACAATATGATGCTGTTAGATCTGCTGCGATAGAGTTAAAAACTATTAGTACTAATTAATTTAGATTATTTAAATACGATTAAGGCCAGAATTAAATCTGGCCTTTTTTTGTTTATTCAATTTCTAGTTTAAAATTGTAATAAAACTGTAACATTAAAATCATAATATATTGCCAATGAACATTATAATTTTATTGTTGGTTACAATATTTAGTTACTTGTCATTTTTATATGGACGTTCAAGAATTAGAACGATTACATCTACCCAATCTATAAAAATTAATGCACTGCCAAATTATTATGGTTATTATTTAGCATTGTGGTGTGCAATACCTGCTTTAGTTATATTATTACTTTGGTCTATATTTGAACCCGCTATTATCAAACTTTTGATATCACAAACCCTAGCTCAAAATGATTTAAATTATTCGAGTGATCAGCTTAATTTAATATATCAAAAAATTAGATCTCTCTATGAAGGAAATTTTTCAGGAACTTTAACTGAAGAAATTATATTGGGAGTTAAAAATTATGAATCATTTCATGTAATAGCTCAAAGTTCTAAAATTGTTTTATTATTATCAACATTGATTGCAACTATCTCATATGGAATTATGAGAATTTCAAAAAACAATAAAGCAAGACATGATGTTGAAAAAATTTTAACAGGATTACTTTTTGCATGCTCTTTAGTTGCTATATTAACAACGATGGGAATTATTTTCTCACTATTATTTGAGAGTATAAAATTCTTTTCAGCAATTAATATTTTTGATTTTTTATTTGGAATGTCATGGAGTCCACAAAGAGCATTCGTTAGTGATGCTTCAGCAATTACTACTTTAGAGTATGAAAATTTAAAAGGTGCTTTTGGTTCTGTACCATTATTTGCTGGTACAGCCTTCATAGCCCTGATTGCAATGATAGTAGCAGTTCCCATTGGATTGTTTTCAGGAATTTATATGGCAGAGTATGCGAGCTCAAAAGTTAGAAAATATTCTAAACCTATTATTGAAATCCTTGCTGGGATTCCAACTGTAGTTTATGGTTTTTTTGCAGCCCTTACAGTTGGTCCTTTTTTTAGAGAAGTTGGGGAAAAGTTTGGCTTAGAAGTTTCTTCAGAGAGTGCTCTTGCTGCAGGGTTAGTGATGGGAGTTATGATTATTCCCTATGTGTCATCCTTATCTGATGATGTAATTAATGCAGTTCCTCAATCATTAAGAGATGGATCTTACGCAATTGGTGCAACTAAATCGGAAACCATTAAAAGGGTTGTGATACCCGCAGCATTACCAGGGATTGTGGGTTCAGTTTTATTAGCAGTATCAAGAGCTATAGGTGAAACAATGATTGTAGTTATGGCCGCTGGTTTAGCAGCCAATTTAACAATTAACCCTCTAGAGTCGACCACTACGATCACTACTCAAATTGTAATGCTTTTAATTGGTGACCAAGAATTTGACAGTCCAAAAACTCAATCTGCTTTTGCATTGGGATTAACTCTTTTCTTTGCAACGTTAATTTTAAATTACATAGCTCTAAGGTTTGTTAAAAAATATAGAGAAAAATATGAATAAAGAACAACGATTAAAAAAACGTCACAATGCAGAGAAACGGTTTAGGTTGTATGGTCTAGCTTCTGTGTTATTGGCAATTTTCTTCGTATTTTTTCTACTAAATGCTATTTTTTCAAAAGGTAGTGGTGCTTTTTTAAAAACAACAATTGATGTTGAGGTGAACTTTAATGCAGACACTTTAGAATTAAGTGAAACACCTAATGCTGAAGATTTAGAAGATGCAGACTATTATGATTTAGCGATCGATAATATTATTAATGTGAAAAATGTTAATGGTTTAAAAGAAGAAAAGTCATTAATTAACTTATTTAGTCCAGATTATGAATATGAAATAAGACGTTTTTTAATCAATAATCCAAATATTTTAAACCAAACTGTTTTATTAAAACTAACAGCATCCGATGATATCGACCAACTACACAAAGGCAACTATCCAAGAGAACTACCCGAAGAGCGAAGACGGATTAATAATTTTCAATTAAATCTTTATGATGAATTAGTTAATGAAGGTAAAGTTGATAAAATATTTAACTCATATTTATTTACCAAAGGAGATTCTAGAAATCCAGAATTAGCTGGTATTGGTGGTGCCTTAGTGGGTTCATTTTTTACTATTGTAATAACTTTATTATTATCTTTTCCAATCGCTATTGCAGCTTCAATTTATTTAGAAGAGTTTGCTCCAAAAAATAAAATTACTGATTTTATAGAAATTAATATAAACAATTTAGCAGCAGTACCATCCATTGTGTTTGGATTATTAGGTTTGGGAATTTTACTGGGTACATTTCATCTACCAAGATCAACTCCATTAGTTGCAGGGATTACTTTAGCGTTAATGACCTTACCTAGAATTATTATTCCATGTAGAGCATCACTTAAAGCAGTACCACCTTCAATAAGAGAGGGGGCTCTTGCAATTGGTGCCTCTAAAGTACAATCTGTTATGCATCATGTGGTACCTCTTGCAATACCAGGAACTTTGTCCGGAACTATTATTGGATTAGCACAAGCTTTAGGAGAGACAGCACCTTTAATATTAATTGGTATGGTCGCCTTTGTGGTTGATATTCCATCTATTCCAACTGATCCATCAGCATCATTGCCAGTACAAGTTTATTTATGGTCTGAACAAGCAGAAAGAGGGTTTGTAGAAAAAACTTCAGCAACCATTATGGTTCTTTTAAGTTTTTTGATTACATTAAATTTTATAGCAGTTTATTTGAGACAAAAATTTGAAAGGAAGTGGTAATGATAAATAATAAAATAAAAATCAAAAGTAGTAATTTGAATGTTTATTATGGAGAGAA
>JBLIAG010000101.1:0-3490 GCA_047634375.1 Bacteriovoracaceae bacterium | reverse complement strand
GAAAAAAAATGCGGTTCTTTCGTTGATAGGAAAGGGACAATTTTTTATTAAGGCCTGGAGGGTATCTGGTGCCGATACAGGGTTGTTGAGTATATCCTTTAATAGAACTAATTCAGAGCTTCCATTGATGAGTGGGGAAAAAGTAGATTGTGAGTTGGCAAAAGAATGAATTCCATATTGAATAATATGAAATGGCTTAGTTGAGTCACTATCAAAATTCCTAAAAGGTGTTCCTGAATGATGTTTATCATCTATCCTAGTGTCGCAGTGGGCATCAATATTCAAAATGATTATATTATCAAATTGTTTATTTTTATCTAGTGCCATCAATAGTGGATAGGCGTGATCATGTCCACCCCCAATATGAATGATTTTATTTTGTTTATTTATTTCTATCTGGTTTTGGATTCTTGATGATGAGAGCTCTTGAGCTTTTTCAAAGTTTTTGAGCTCTTCTTCTTGGTTAGATATTTCTACTATATCAATACGATTATCAAAAATGTGTTTATTCATCTTTTTTAAAACATTTAAGATTCCCTTGGGAGAAAAACGTGCGCCATTTCTTCCAGAATTCCTTCTAACTCCAATGTCAGATGGACTTGTCAGGATGAGATGTGAGTATGGAAGTGAGGTTTGGGTCCAATTCATTAGGGGGGAAAGGGATTCTTGTTGTCTGTTTTTCATTGTGTGAACCTATTTTATGTATCATACTTATCTAATTGAGTAATTTATAATATATACCACTTGTGATATGATGTCAGTCAACTATGGAATGGTTTTTAATAAAACAAAATGAACATTCAGGTCCTTTTAGTGAGGATGCAATCCATCAACTTTTTTCAAATAAAGAAATTGTGGGTAATACTTATATATGGAGAGAGGGCTGGAAAGAAGCTCAAACTTATTCAAAGACCTTCTTAGAAGTTGAAGAGGTTATACCTCCAGAGCATGTAGGGTCCAAGAAACTAGTTAAGAGTAAAGAAAACCCGATACTAGATATTGGTGATTTACCACCAGACTTACCTCCTATCCCACTGGATGCAATTCCGAGCGTGAGAAAAAAAAATGTTGAATTGGCTAAAACCCAGATTCCTCATCTTGAAATCACTCCATCAGAATCAAATCAAATTCTCAAAAAAGTAAAAAAAATAAAGCCAGCTTTTTCGTCGAATAGTTTAAAAAACAATCAAACAACCATTAGTAAAATAGAACCAAGCGTAGAAAAGGGAAATAAAAGCTTTTTTAGAAAAGTGAAAATTGTAATGTCACTCACTTTGCTAATTTTCATCGCTATACCTAGTCTTCTTTATTATCAAAGTAAAACGAGTATGTTCTCAAGACCCAATTTAATGACGATGAGAGATTATAAAAAATTAAAAATGACAGCGATGTCAGATGAGTCTGAATTAAAATTTTCATTTGCCCTTAGTAAGGATAAAAAATCAATTTGGATCGCAACAAATAACCCCGCTGAGGGGGAGATTTACGTAAACATGAAAAGTATTACAAATAGGAGCCTTGGAAAAACAGTAGAGTTTAATGCCTCTGGTAAATTAGATAATAAACTCGTGGTGCTAAACAAATTTCAATTTTTAAAAGGATCAAGGTTCGTGGATGGGCTATATAGTGTTGAACTCTCAACTACTGAAAAGCTAAATATCCCACTACATCATAAGTTCTTTACGACCCATAATACTGAGTTTAAGTATGTTGATCAAACAGTTGTTACTTCATTATCGATTAAAGATTTTAAGAGACAATTGAGTAAATACCTGAAAATGAAAAAATCAAACTCGAATGAATTTTGGATCGAAATTACTGAAAAGTACAAAACTGTTAAGATGATTACCGGACAAATAAGAGATGGGATTAAAGATATCTTCAATGGGGAACCTGAGGATTGGAATAAGAAAATAGTCGAATTTGAAAATAAATACAAAACGAATTGGGGACAATTTTTTACTGCTTTTGTAAAGGCAAACGAGCTGAGCTATAAAAGATATGTCTCTGAAAAGGTTGAAGATCCAGTAAAAGTTCTAGCAACATATAATAACCTTTCCAAGCTAGCTATCATGATAGGGGAGGAATCAATGAGTTCTCTCGAAGCCTTGCAGGCGTTTAATGGGAAGGATGAGACATCGGAAAATAAAATATTACTTCAAGAAAAAACAACTGAAAAGTTAAGTGGTATTATTGATAAGTGTGAAGAAAAAATTTTAGAAATAAAAACTTACTAACTTTTTCGTAGGATTTTTAAATTTTAAAATCTTCTTCTTTGACAAGGTGATACTTCCAACCCTCAACGAGTTTTCTTTCAAAATCGTCATAGTCAAATGGTTTGACCAGGTACTCAGAAACTCCTAGCTTTGAACTTTCCATCATACTATCTACATCTGACTTTCCAGTAATCATTATGAAGGGGGTTGAGACGAACCTTTCAGTAGAACGAACGGCCCTTAAAAGAGCTATTCCTTGGCCATCTGGTAGGTTCCAATCACTTAAAATATAGTCAATCGGTTTAGTTTTTAAGATGGTCTGAGCTTCTTCAATCTTATAAGTTTGATAAATTTTACCAGTGAAGCCCATGAGTTCTAGACTTTGTGCCAACATATCATTAATTCCATCTTCATCTTCTAGGATAAGGAAGTCTTGATCTGCTTTGACAGATAATCCGTTTAATTTTACTAATTCTAAACTCATCGTATTCTCGTTAAATTAAAGTTTGTGTTAATTCACCCGAACTAGGATGACTTACTTTTAATTGATATTGGCCTCTTTCGTTTATCTCAAGGGGACCTCCAAATATATCAATATCATGTTCAAATATCATACTTAAATTATTCTTTATTATATAGTCATAGAAGCGCTTTTTATAAATAGTCGTGGTTCCTGGCTCAATATCGTACCCCATGACCCATGGGAGTTTTATATGGTGACTCATGGGAACCAAATCGGCCATATAAATATAATTGTCGAAAATTGGGTGAATCATATACGGCGTATGACCAAAGCTTGTTTTGTAAGTAATTTTTTCGCCCTCATCTTCAATAATAGTGCCCTCGTTTTCAATTAAAAAATTAACTTGCCCCTTATCTATATAGCTTTTTATCAGAGGTTCAAAATAATTATCTTGGAATGATCCACTATCTCTTAAGGTAGGAGATAGTGCGTAATCATAATGATTCTTATTGATATGAAGTGTAGCATTTGGAAAGATTGGAGTCGTTCCATTGTCCCCCGTACCAAGGCCACCTATATGGTCAAAGTGTAGATGGGTTAGGATCACATCTGTAATATCATGAGGATTAAGTCCCAGTTTGTCCTTTAGAATGGTCGCTATTGGAGAGGAAGTACTTTGTATTTCAAACTGATGAATAAACTTCTCTGGGTGATAATCTCCAATACCAGTATCAATTAGAATATTTCTATTCTTAGTTTGAATTAGAACGATTCTAAGGGCCATTAAAATCCGATTCAAATCGTCTGGTTG
>JBLIAG010000100.1:0-3531 GCA_047634375.1 Bacteriovoracaceae bacterium | reverse complement strand
CTTGATAAAGCATTGCAAAGGCTTTCCAGGAGAAATATTCATTTCGCCTCTGATTTTTCTAATACCTAAAATAAATTCTTTCAGCCATTCGACCTCAGATTCTGCCTCATTATTAAAAAGAGCCTCTTCAGGCTCAGGAAAGGCCTGCGAAATAAGCTTTTCATTAGAGCTACTATGAAGCTTTTGAGATTGTTCAAAAATTTCTTCTGTGATAAAAGGGATAATTGGGTGCAGTAAGACTAAAGTTTCTGAGAGAACTTTCAAAAGAGTCGCTTCACAGCCTTGTTTTGTCTTACTATTTTCTAGCAATGGTTTTGAGAGTTCTAAGTACCAGTCACAATAGTCATGCCAAACAAATTCATATAGAGTTTGACTCATCAAATCTAATCGATAATTAGTCAAATGTTTTTCAACTTCAATTTTTGTTTGCTGAAGCCTTGATAGTATCCATTTATCTTGATTAGACAAAACAGCATTAACATTAATTGATTTAGATTCAAGGTTTATCAGGACAAAGCGTGAAGCATTCCAAAGTTTATTACAAAAATTTCGATAGCCTTCAACCCTTTTTAGATCAAATTTAATATCTCGACCAAATGATGCTAGAGCAGCAAAGGTAAAACGTATTGCATCAGTTCCAAAGGCAGGAATCCCATCAGGAAACTCTTTTTTAGTTTGTTTTTGAATTTTTTCAGCTAATTTTGGTTGCATCATTCCTTGAGTTCTTTTCTCAAGAAGATCATTAAGCGAAATGCCATCAATCAAGTCAATAGGATCTAATACATTGCCCTTAGATTTACTCATTTTTTGGCCATTGCCGTCCTTAATAAGACCGGTAATATAAATATCTTTAAAGGGTACATCTTTAGCAAATTTTAGCCCAAACATAATCATACGAGCTACCCAGAAAAATATGATATCAAAGCCAGTAACAAGAACGCTAGTTGGATAGAAGCGAGATAATTCAGGGGTTTTTTCTGGCCACCCTAAAGTAGAAAAAGGCCATAATGCAGAAGAGAACCAAGTATCTAAAACATCTTCATCTTGCTCTAAATCAACTCCAACTCCAGCCTGAGCTTGAGCTTCTTCAAGGTTATTTGCTACATAGAATTTACCTTCTTTGTCATACCAAGCAGGTATCCGGTGTCCCCACCAAATTTGACGTGAGATACACCAATCTTCGATATTGTCCATCCAATTGAAATAAGTCTTACTCCAGTTTTCAGGAACAAATCGGATGTCACCATTTTTTACAGCATCTATAGCAGGACCTGCTAAAGGCTTAACTTTGACAAACCATTGGTCTGTCATGTAGGGCTCAATAATGCTATTAGTTCTGTCACCCCTTGGCACCATAAGAGTGTGCGGATCAATCTTTTCAATTAAATTTTGACTTTCAAGATCTTTAACAACCTCTTTGCGAGCATCAAAACGGTCAAGCCCTTGATATTTATCAGGAGCGTTAATGTTTATGCTGGCATCATCAGTTAATATATTGATAATTTCAAGGCTATGTCTTTGTCCAATTTCATAATCATTAAAATCATGAGCAGGAGTAATTTTTACGCACCCTGTTCCAAATTCCATATCCACATAGTCGTCAGCAATAATTGGGATTTTTCTGTTGGAAAGAGGAAGGTCTATAAACTTACCAATAAGGTGTTGGTAGCGAGTATCTTCGGGATGAATTGCAACGGCTGTGTCTCCAAACATGGTCTCTGGTCTTGTTGTAGCAACAACCAATACTTCATCAGATTCTGCAACTTGATATCTGATATGCCATAAAAAACCTTGCTCCTCAGTACTGATGACTTCTAAGTCAGATACTGCAGTTAAAAGAACAGGATCCCAGTTAACTAGTCTTTTCCCTCTATAGATTAGGCCTTCATTATAAAGATCGATAAATACTTTCTGAACTGCCTTAGATAGAGGTTCGTCCATTGTAAAACGTTCCCGCTCCCAGTCAACTGAAGCACCTAAACGCCTCATTTGGGAAGTTATAGTGCCGCCAGATTTAGACTTCCAGTCCCAGATTTTTTCTGTAAATTTCTCACGACCTAAGTCGTGCCTGGAAATATTCTCAAGTCCAAGCTGTCTTTCGACTACCATTTGAGTTGCAATGCCCGCATGATCTGTACCAGGCTGCCACAAGGTTTGTTTGCCTTTGCTTCGATTATATCGAGTGTATACATCCATGATTGTGTGCTGAAAAGCATGGCCCATATGAAGGCTACCAGTTACATTTGGAGGGGGGAGGACGATGCTGTATGAATCTTTACTAGCTGAATTTGCTTTTGAAGAGAAGAGGTCGCCTTGTTCCCATAAATCGCGATATTTTTGTTCGATTAGCTCTGGGTTGTATGTTTTTTCCATGAAGGCGAGGTGTCAGATATAACTGACATATTATACAATAGTTAATCGAGTCAAGATAAGGCTTTAAGGGCTACTTAATCATAATCTTTACGGCCTGAAAGGGCATGTGCAATTGTATTAATATCTGTGTATTCAAGCTCACCTCCAAGTGGTATTCCGTGAGCAATTCTAGTTGTCTTTACTTGATATTTTTTAGCTAAATTATGAATATAATGAGCAGTTACTTCACCTTCAATTGTTGCATTAGTTGCTAAAATTATTTCACTAACATCACTTTTACTAAGAAGTTCCTCTAATTCATTTAAACCTAGTTCAGCTGCGCCAATGCCATCGATTGGAGAAAGATAGCCACTAAGCACAAAATACTTCCCAGTATAGACACCACTCTGCTCAATAACATGAATATCTGATGGGGTTTCAACAACACATAGCTGAGAATTATCTCGTGAAATATTAGAGCAGATTTCACAAATATTTTTTTCAGTCAAAGTTCGGCATTTTTCACAGTTTTTAACATTTTCCATTGCGTCTGTTAGGGCTTTGGCTATTTCTAAACCTCCTGGCCTATCTCTTTCTAAAAGATGGTATATAAATCTTTGAGCAGTCTTTGATCCAACACCTGGTAATTTACTGAAGGCTTTGTTAAGTTTTTCAATCATAGTTATTATTTAGTAGATAGCTAGAAGGGAAGATTTAAACCACCAGTCACATTTTTCATTTTATCTTTAGATGCGCTATTGACTTTTGAAGATGCGTCATTAAAGGCCATCATAATTAAATCTTCAAGCATTTCTTTATCTGTTAATAGCGAATTATCTATGTTAATGCTAGTAATTTTATATTCTCCATTTAATATAATTTTAATAGAGCCAGATGCTGAAATACCCTCACAAGTGATTAATTTAATTTCTTCTTGTGCAGCCTCCATGTCTTCTTGCATTTGCTTTGCTTTTTGCATCATTCCTGCCATTCCACCCTTAAACATTATCAGACTCCTTTATGGATTTAATAGACTTAACGTCTACTTGAGAATTAAATACCTCTTGAAGTTCTTTAAGTCCATCATCATTTAAAAATTGATTTTCTGTTTGTTTGCGTTTTTCTTCACTTTTTACAGATTCTTTTTGAGATAAGGAGCTTCCATTAGTTGAGCCTGGA
>JBLIAG010000099.1:0-3555 GCA_047634375.1 Bacteriovoracaceae bacterium | reverse complement strand
AATCTCAGGATTAGTTTTTATTAACTCATAAAGGCCGCTTAAACGCTCGTCAATGGCTTTTATGAGCAAGTTGTTGTCATAACTGTCAAAAGGGGTTCTATCGACGATTTCAGACTTTATAGCCGCTATTTCATCTAATGATCCTACAACCTTAGTAATATCTTTTGTCATACCTTTTATTTATTATCTTTTTTTGTATTGGTTATACTAATCAATACAAAAAGTAGCTTATAATTTAATTTTAAATTGTGGATAAATTTATAAAATCTCTGATGTACCTAGGGATAACTGCTATTTGATTGTATATAAAACTACAATTTTTGTCGGTGTATTTTATCTGTTTTTTTTTTATTAAGTCGTATAAAATACACCAGCTAAATAATCTTATAAATTTTTATCTTCTCATAAAATTTGATATATTTTATTCTTCGTGTTATATGATAACTAGTTGAATCTTTTATAGATTGGTTTGTTTCTTTTCCACTTTTCAATATAATTTTGATCTCATTTTGAATAATATCACTTTCGACTAATTCGTTAAGCAATTGAATCATACTTTTTTTAATCACAACCAATTGGCTATTTGGTACACTGATTCTATTGAAAAAATCTTCCATATCTAATGTTTTTTCTTGGCTACTGATAGCTAAGGATTTTATGAGTCGAACTTTTAACCGTAAATCATTTTTATTTGTTGAACAAAGAAAAGACTTCGGCAGCTGAAATGAATATTGAAAACAAAAGAGTTCTTCGGATGCCAAAACTTCTATAACCCAGTAATTACCATAAGGATTTTTGCATTCAACATAGGGGAAAAAGACATAACTTCGAAAAGCCTTACTTGAAAATACTTTTATTAGAGGATCGAGCTTTTGTAACTTACAAAAATAGAATATTAATTTTTCTCGGTTAGAATGATTTGAAATTTTAATACCCGTAAAATCTACAAATTGACTTAAAAGGAATTTAAAACCATAATAATTTTGCTTTTTAATTCTATATTTTTCACAATCCTTTAGTGGATTTAATCTTAAACTTTTCACAAAAGATAAAAACTGTAATAGATGAAAAAACTTTTCTTCCTCTTCCTGCTGTTCGATTATTTGACTTTCAAGATAACTAGTAATTAACGACCTAGAAGTAGAATTTACTAGCTGACAGACCCGGCGTCTTCTTTGAAAGTCCAGAATCCAATCAGTATATCGATAATCTATACAAAGCACTTTTTCAGAATACTTAAAATACTCCATAACTAATAAATCTTCAAAAACATCCAGTTTGTTGTGAAACAAATAATCTTGGACTGACTTTGTTTTTCTATGTTTCAGTTCAAGTTCAAAACGTACCCTTTCGTTTTTTTGGTAAACCCGATAATGTACCGAGTTGTTCCTACGATTCACTTTTAATATTTTTCCATCAGGGAAATCCTGTAACCTTATGTGACGACTATTCGTATGATTTTGAATCTGACTTCGTGAATTTACTAAAAAGTCATCAAATGATTTGCTTGTGTGATTCAAATCATTCGGCCGAGAAAAGCACAGATCTATTCGGCCTAAATTTAGAGTATACCCGTCAAACTTTAAAATACTCCAATTAAATTTTTGAGTTTTTATAAGCTTATAAAAATAAGCCGCGTTTTCTCCAGAGAAAATAACCTGAGACCCCTTCCAATAACCTTTACTTTGTTCACGTATCGAAACATTATAAATGTTTCGCCGATCAAAAAATTGTATCTTGGATTGATCATTCATTGTAATAGATATATTAAAGTAGGGAAACAGACGATCGCCAATTACTTTTGAATCTCTAAAATTTGCAATATTTAAAGAGATCCAGTCCACAATTAATTTTTCAGATTTGAAATTTACTTTAATTTTGTTCATTTTTATTTTTTTCTTAAACTCTGTAACCGATTAGGATTACTCAACTAAATGCTCGACAGGTACAGCATTTCCCCCCCAACGTTTTGCTAGAGCTTTTATTATTTGCTTATATACTGCCTTTGATATTTTTCCTTCTTGAAAAAGACGGTATAATGCTTCTAGTATTAGTGCAAGGCCACTGACACCTGAAATAGTAAAAGTAAGTATTGCAGCAAGAATAGCCATTACTAAAAACCGAAATTTCCCCGCACACTCACCATTGATAATAAAATCAAGCTTGATTTTAAGTAAAGAAATCTTTTGTTCCTCACTCAGAGCCTTGGAAACTATTACTTCTCTCATTCCTTTTGTATGCAAATTCAAGTTAAGGTCTTTAACAATTTCACATACAATTTTTAAGTTTCCTTCCGCATCTCGAACGCAGATATGATCGAAAACATCCTCTATTAGTAGTGCTTCTATCTCAGCTTGAAAATAATTAAATGCAGTTGTACCGAACAGTGCTAAAAGTCCAATTTTTAAGGCTCTCTCTGTCAAAAATTTTTTTAATATTTTGTTAGTTAAGCCGCTACCACCCCTTAAACCGGTCAGAGGATCCTCATCGAAACTTTTTATTTTTTCTGGAAAAAGTTTATTAACTATTAAGTAAACACTAACACCTACAATACTAGGCAATAAAAGTTTTGAGATTGATTTCATTTAACAAACTCCTTTTATAAATACTAAAAATTGTTACCTAAGTTCAGGATAGTAACATAATATGTTTTAAGGTAATATATTCACTAATATTTGTCAAGATAAATAAATGCTGCTAGAAATTATCTAGAACATTTATTTATCTTCTATTTTAGATAGTAAGTTTTTAATTTCATCTTTGGATAGGGCGTATCGTTGATACTTCATTGTAGATCTAATATCATCGTGTCCGATAATTTCAGCAACTTTATGAACTGATGTAACCTTTAATAAATTGGTTATTAGATTAATTCGGAAACTATGTGATTTTATATTAAAAGGTAGTTTAGCCAATTCACAAGTACTTTTAAGATCATGGTTAATCATCCGGATAAGACTTTTTTTATTCATTGGTTTACTCTTACCAAATAAATACTGGGATTGATGTTTATCAAAAACAATTTTCAAATGAGTATCTATATTTCGTAAATCTTTTATAGCTTTATCTGACAAAATATGTATATGAGCTTTCTTTGTTTTATGATGGATTAAATTAAATTGTGATATTTTAATAGCATCATTAATGTCTTCTCGAGTTAAAGTTCTGATTTCATTAATTCTTACTCCAGTGTGGTAAAGGATAGTGTAAGCAATTACCAATTGAGAATATTTTAAATCGCGTTGATATATAGCTTCTGAACCTGCGTTAGCTAAAAACAGAGGAAATAAATCATTATCTACGGGATCTCTCAGTGGTTGTATATTTCTTTGTTTCTTATCCTTCGGTAATAATTGATCTATTTTAAAATGTAACTCGTCTAGGCTGTGATTAATCGGCTCTACGGCCTTTTCAACATATTCTTGAGTAATCTCAGGATTAGTTTTTATTAACTCATAAAGGCCGCTTAAACGCTCGTCAATGGCTTTTATGAGCAAGTTGTTGTCATAACTGTCAAAAGGGGTTCTATCGACGATTTCAGACTTTATAGCCGCT
>JBLIAG010000098.1:0-3560 GCA_047634375.1 Bacteriovoracaceae bacterium | reverse complement strand
TTTTAAATCTTTATGCCTTAAGAGTGCACGCATAACCATTTCAGGAGTGGTTCCAATTCCAAGAGATATTGAACTGCCATTTGGAATTAGTTTGGCAGCATGCTTTGCTATCGCTCTTTTAGCAACCCTGTTAAGAACTTGCCTTGTTCCATAAGCAAGATTACCTTCAGTCGATATTGACTCAATTCCGCCATGCTTTCGTCTTGCTTGTCCATAATCACATAGTGCATTTATGTCCCTTCTCACTGTTTGAGTAGTTATATCAAAACGCTCAGCTAGACTCTCAACTGTAATAAATTCCTCTTGGCGAAGAAGATCTGAGATTTCAGCTTGTCGAGCAGTTAGATCCATTTTTATAACCTAAAAAGTTCATTTGAACTATAATTCTACCATAATACTAATGATTTGAATATTATTTTTTATCAAGCGAAGATATTAAGCTAATAACCCCATAAATAGTGCTTAATTATGATAAAATGTTAACTTAATTGTTCATATGAACATATAATCATTACAAATATCAATATTTATTACATTATTGCTGCAGTATTAATATTGATAAGTTGAATGTAATTAAAAACTATTTAAGAATTAGGAGATCAAATGGATAACATTTCTACTATGTCTAAGCAGCAATTAAATGAGGTAAAAATCATTCTTACAGATATAGACGATACATTGACCACTGAAGGAAGACTAAAAAGCAATGCATATACCGCTCTAGAGAACTTATCAAATTCTGGCTTTATCGTTATCCCTGTTACAGGTCGATGTGCGGGTTGGTGTGATCACATTGCTAGGATGTGGCCAGTCAATGGTGTAGTTGGAGAAAATGGTGCTTTTTTCTTTAGTTATGATCACCAATCTAAAAAAATGCAGCAGACCTATTGTCAGACTCCAAAAGAACGAAAAGAGAATCATCTTGCTCTTCATGAAATTAAAAAAACTATCCTTAAAAATGTCTCTGGTTCAGCACTAGCATCTGATCAGGATTATCGGCACACAGATCTAGCTATTGATTTTGCTGAAGATGTTGCGACATTATCATCTAACAAGATTAAGGAAATCGTCACCATTGCTGAAAATGCTGGTGCAATTGCAAAGGTTAGCTCAATCCATGTAAATTGTTGGATTGGAAGCCATAATAAGTTATCTACAAGCCTTACAACACTTGAACAAGTATTCGGGGTAAGTAATTCAAATATACAAAATGAAGTTCTCTTTATTGGAGACTCGCCAAATGACTCTATGATGTTTGATTACTTTAACAAATCAGTTGGCGTAGCTAATGTTATGGATTTTATTAAAGAATTGGATAAGCCGCCCAAATATATTACTCTAAACCACTCAGGTGAAGGGTTTGTTGAGCTTGCTGATTCTCTTTTAAGGAGATAGTTTTTTAAACTTTATTGTCCAAAATAGATGTCAAAAATAAACGATAAAATTTATGATGTATTTATAGCTGGTGGAGGTATAAACGGAGTTGGGGTAGCTCGTGATGCTGCTGGGCGCGGTTACTCAGTATGCCTTTGTGAAATGAATGATTTTGCTTCTGGCACTTCATCATCCTCAACCAAACTAATTCATGGAGGTCTTCGTTATCTTGAGCATTATAAGTTTCGGCTAGTTCAGGAGTCTCTAAAGGAGCGTGAAATTTTATTAAATATGGCTCCCCATATAATTTGGCCAATGAGATTTATTCTTCCTCATACAAAAGGAATGAGGCCTAGATGGTTCTTAAGATTAGGATTAGCAATTTATGATCACCTAGGGTATCGAAAAATTTTACCGGGCACAAGTAATGTAAATTTTGCCAGTCAAAAAACAAATTCTCCACTTAAAGATACTTTTAAGTCTGGATTTGAGTATTCAGATTGTTGGGTAGATGACTCCAGATTGGTCATATTAAATGCAGTTGACGCTGCCTCAAAAGGAGCCTCATTAAGAAACTATACAAAGGTAACAAATGCAACTAGTTCAAATGGCCTGTGGACAATCTCAACAAAAAACTCTTTAAATGGTAAAGTAGAAATTGTTAAGGCAAAAGCTTTTGTTAATGCATCTGGACCATGGGTTGATAAGGTTTTAAAAGAATCTTTTAAAGTTAAAGACTCAAAAAATGTTCGTCTTGTCAGAGGGAGTCATATTGTTGTAAACAAACTATATGAGGGTGACAAGTCATATATCTGCCAAAATAAAGATGGGCGCATTTTCTTTATAATTCCATATGAAGATAATTTCACATTGATTGGTACAACAGATATTGATCATGGTAAGTCAGCTGATCAAGTAAAAATAAGTGAGCAAGAAAAATCATATATCTGCGAGTCAGCAAGTAGTTATTTAAAACAAGAAATTACAACAAATGATATAGTCTGGAGTTATTCAGGGGTGAGACCACTCTATGATGATGGTGCAAGTAAAGCTCAAGAGGCAACTAGAGATTATGTTGTTTCAGCCAAGGAATATGACTACTCATTAATGATTAATATTTTTGGCGGAAAAATTACAACTTACCGTCGATTATCAGAAACAATTCTTGAACATATCGAGAACTTCCTTGGTAAACGAGGTAAATCATGGACTGAAAATTCTCGCCTTCCTGGAGGAGAAATCAAAGTTGCAACTCTTTCTGAATTTGAAGCAAAGTTAAAAAATAAATATAGCTTCTTTACGAATGAACTTATAAGAAGACTTGCAAGGTCATATGGAGAAATTTCTTTTGATATTTTTGGTGATGCAGATAGTTTAGATGCGTTAGGTGAAAATTTTGGAGGTGGATTATATGAAGCTGAAGTTCAATACTTAATTAACAATGAATGGGCTAGGTCTTCAGATGATATTCTTTTTAGGCGCTCAAAGCTTGGATTAATACTTTCTGAGACAGAAATAGAAAACCTTAACTTATTTTTGAAAAAAAATAATACAAAATCCCAATCCTCAGAAAATATAGTACCTTCAGAAAATAAAGAGGTTCTTAAGGCATGAGTCTACTAATTGAACTTTTAGGATCAATTGCACTTCTGTTGTGGGGTCTTCGAATGGTTCGAACTGGAGTGATGCGCTCCTATGGTAACAACCTAAAGAGTTTAGCGCGTCGATCAGAAGGCAAAACCCTGCCCGCGTTTACATCAGGATTACTGGTTGCGGCTTTGCTGCAAAGCAGCACAGCAGCCATTTTAATATCTGCCTCATTTGCAGGTCAGGGGCTCATCAGTGTTGGTTCTGCTTTTATAACAATGTTAGGAGCCGATGTTGGAACCTCAGTAGCGGTTCTTATTGCCTCTCAAAAATTTACGACTCTGGCCCCCTTACTTTTAGCGATAGGCGTTTTTGGTTTTATTGGCTCTAAAGTCAACAAATGGCAAAATGTTTTTAGGGCAATCAGTGGACTAGGATTAATTCTATTCGCTCTTTCATTAATTGCATCAACTGCAGGCGGCCTATCAGAACTAAAACAATTTACTGCGCTGTTAAATATATTTGAGGATCAGCCCATATTCTTTATTCTTTTGGCATTGATTCTGACTTATCTTTCATACTCAAGTTTAGCCATTGTT
>JBLIAG010000097.1:0-3563 GCA_047634375.1 Bacteriovoracaceae bacterium | reverse complement strand
CACTTTAAACTATAGTTTTTCAACAAAAAGCAGAGCTGACTATGGTACAATTAAAGCGAGAATTGAAAATATTGTTAATTTCCCAATTATAGTACAGTTAACTAATGAAAAAGAAGAGGTTATTCAAGAAAAAGTTTTAGCGTCTTATGAAGATACTTGTGTTTTTGAAAATATTCTCCCATCTAAATACTTTATTAGAATTATTGAAGATGCAAATGAAAATAACAAGTGGGATACTGGAAGTTTTTTAAAAAGGATCAAACCTGAAAAAATATTTCATTATAAAGATGAGCTTATTGTAAGAGCAAATTGGATTTTAGAGGAGAAAATTAATTTGAGCAATTAAACTATGATTTTATTTTAGCTTTAATAAATTCTCTATTTAATCTAGCTATGTTTTCAAGTGAAATTCCTTTAGGACATTCTACCTCACAAGCTCCTGTATTAGTACAGTTTCCAAACCCTTCATCATCCATCTGTTTAACCATGTTTAAAACTCTATCTGTTGCCTCAATTTTTCCTTGTGGAAGTAGAGCGTATTGAGATACTTTTGCTGAAACAAATAACATAGCGCTTGAGTTTTTACACGTTGCAACACAGGCGCCACAACCGATACATGTTGCGGCATCAAAAGCATTATCAGCCTTTTGTTTTTCTATTGGAATCGAATTTGCGTCTTGAGTATTTCCAGATGTATTAACAGAAATAAACCCTCCTGCATGTTGAATTCTATCAAAAGAAGATCTGTCTACTACTAAATCTTTAATTACGGGAAAGGTTTTAGCTCTAAAGGGTTCTATATAGATTGTTTCACCATCATTGAATTTTCTCATATGAAGCTGACAGGTTGTTACCAATCTGTCGGGGCCATGAGCTTCACCATTTATAAACATTGAACAAGAGCCGCATATGCCTTCTCTACAGTCATGATCAAATGCCACAGGGTCTAATCCTTCAATAGTTAACTTTTCATTTAAAACATCCATCATTTCTAAAAAAGACATGTCAGGCGATATTTTATCAATATCGTAGGACTCTATTTTACCTTTTTCTTTAGAATTTTTTTGTCGCCAAACTTTTAATGTTAGTTTCATATCTATTTGTAAGACCTAGTTTTAAGTTCAATATTTTCATAATTCAATTGTTCTTTATGTAGAACTGCATCACTAGGATTCCCTTTGTACTCCCATGCTGAAACAAAAGTAAAATTTTCATCATCTCTTAAAGCTTCCCCCTCTTTAGACTGATGTTCTTCTCTAAAATGTCCGCCACAGGATTCCTTTCTTTCTAAAGCATCTTTTGCAAATAGCTCACCTAACTCTAAAAAATCTGAAACTCTTATTGCCTTAGCTAATGGCTCATTAAAAGAGTCACTTGATCCAGGAACTAATACGTTAGCGTAGAAATCCTCTCTTAGTATTTTAATTTCTTCAATTGCTTGCTTTAAATCATCAGCATTTCTAGACATCCCACATTTATTCCAAATAATTTTACCTAATTTTTTATGATAGTAGTCAACTGTTTTATTTCCTTTAGTTTTTAATAAACTTTCTATTTTTTGTTTAACATCATTTTCAGCTTCTTCAAACTCTTTAGAGTCAGTGCTTATGGCTCCAGTTCTAATATCGTCAGCTAGATAATCTCCAATAGTATAGGGTAATACAAAATATCCGTCCGCAAGCCCTTGCATTAAAGCAGATGCACCTAATCTATTAGCTCCATGATCAGAGAAATTTGCTTCACCAATAGCAAAACAACCAGGGATTGTAGTCATTAAGTTATAATCAACCCATGTTCCTCCCATCGTGTAATGTACAGCAGGGTAAATCATCATTGGGGTTTCGTAAGGGTTTTCATCTACTATTTTTTCATACATCTGAAATAAATTCCCATACTTAGATTTTACAGCAGCCTTACCTAATTCATTAACCACTTTGATATCATCTTCATCTAGACCCTTCAAATGTGCTTTTTCTTTACCATACCTTACAATTGCCGCAGCAAAATCAAGAAAAACTGCTTCTCCTGTTTTATTAACTCCAAAACCAGTATCACAACGTTCTTTAGCTGCTCTTGAAGCTACATCTCTTGGAACTAAATTGCCAAATGCAGGATATCGCCTTTCTAAATAATAATCTCTTTTATCTTCACTTAAATCTGTCGGGTTTAACTTGCCTTCTCTAATAGCTTGAGCATCTTCTTTTGTTTTAGGCACCCAGATCCTGCCATCATTTCTCAATGACTCCGACATTAATGTTAATTTTGATTGATGATCTCCAGAAACAGGGATACACGTGGGATGTATTTGCGTGAAGCAAGGGTTAGCAAAATATGCTCCTTTTTTGTGAATTTTCCATGTAGCTGAAACATTACTCCCCATCGCATTGGTCGATAGAAAAAATAAATTTCCATATCCTCCTGAAGCTATAACTACAGCATGTGCTGAATGACGTTCAATTTTTCCATTAATTAAGTTTCTAGTTATAATTCCTCTTGCTTTTCCATCAACTAGAACTACATCCATCATCTCATGACGATTGAACATTTTAATTTTTCCTCTTGCTATTTGGCGATTCATGGCAGAATATGCTCCTAAAAGTAATTGTTGCCCAGTTTGACCTTTTGCATAAAAGGTTCTTGACACTAATACACCACCGAAAGATCTATTATCTAATAAGCCTCCGTAATCTCTTGCAAAAGGAACACCTTGAGCGACGCACTGATCGATAATGTTGGCAGACACTTCTGCAAGTCTGTGAACATTAGATTCTCTTGAACGATAATCCCCTCCCTTAACAGTATCATAAAATAAACGATGTATAGAATCTCCATCACCTTGATAATTTTTAGCAGCATTAATCCCCCCCTGTGCGGCAATTGAATGAGCTCTTCTTGGTGAATCTTGAAAACAAAATGATTTTACATTGTATCCCAACTCAGCTAAAGTAGCTGCAGCAGATCCTCCAGCTAAACCAGTTCCTACTACAATCACATCGATTTGTCTTTTATTGGCAGGGCTAACTAACCTGATGTTATTTTTGTGGTTGGTCCATTTTTCAGAAATTGGTCCTTTAGGTACTTTCGAATCTAATTTTGCCATGGCCTAATTATTTAAGTAATGGAAAATAGCTATAAAACAAAACCCAAAAGGAATTCCAATAGCGTATATTTTGCCAATTAATTTTATTGTTGATGTGAATTTATTATTTACTCCTAAGGATTGAAAAGAAGAAGAAAACCCATGCAATAAGTGTAAAGACAAAAAGCCAAAAGAAATGGTATATAAAATAACTTTAATTAAATCTTCAAACTTGTGTGTTAATTCGGTGTAATACCTGTTAGGATCTTCAGGTAAAAATTCGATATACTTATGATTAATCTCTGGAATCCAAAAGTCATAAAAATGAAGTCCAAGAAAAGATAAAACAACTGCTCCGGTTATAATCATATTCCTAGAAATCCAACTAGCATTTGCACTGCCTTTATATTTAACATATTTTTCAACTCTGGCATTTCTGTTTTGAAAATTTAAGACAAAGCCCATAATAAAATGAAATAAAACT
>JBLIAG010000096.1:0-3591 GCA_047634375.1 Bacteriovoracaceae bacterium | reverse complement strand
TTCTCCAGGCAGCTCCCATACAAAACCTAGACGCACCTTTATCTTTCGCTTTTTTTGCCTGATGCAATACCTGATCAATCTCCATTAATTTTTCACGTTCAAGGCCAGTATCATATTTTGAACTTTGAGAACAATAAGAGCAATCTTCTGGGCATGCGCCAGTTTTAATATTTAATAAAGAACTTACTTGGACCTTATTTGGGTCAAAAGTTTCTCTATGAATGCTGTGCGCTTTAAAAAGGAGATCGTTAAAAGGAAGTTCAAATAAAGCCTTTATTTCATCTAATTCCCAATCATTTTTTACTTCAATCATTTGATTTTATGTATTTAAGTTAATTAATTTTACCGCAACAAATAGTTCTAAAAAGAACAATAAAAAGCCGCGCATTGTGCGCGGCTTTTTATTAACTAGTAAATATCTTAGCAGCTATAGTATAAATCAAACTCTAGCGGCTGAGGTGAAGCTCTCATTGCTGTAACTTCTTTCATCTTAAGTTCAATAAATGAGTCAATAACCTCGTCTGTAAAGACTCCACCTTGCTTAAGGAATTCACGGTCATCATCAAGTGCTTCCAGGGCGATGTGAAGCATTCCAGCAACTTTAGGAATAGAGCCATCACTATCTTCATAAAGATCTTGATCTGCTGGCTTACCAGGATGGATTTTATTTTTTATACCATCAAGGCCTGCCATTAGTAGTGCTGAGAAAGCAAGGTAAGGGTTAGCAGTCGAATCTGGAAAACGCACTTCAATACGACGTCCCTTAGGGTTTTTAACGAAAGGTATTCTAATTGCTGCTGAACGATTCTTAGCAGAGTAAGCTAGCATTTCTGGTGCTTCAAATCCAGGAACTAATCTCTTATATGAGTTTGTAGAAGGATTAGTAAAAGCATTCAATGCTTTTGCATGCTTGATAATACCACCAATATAAAAGAGCGCCATTTCGCTTAAGTTTCCGTATTGGTCTCCATCAAATAAGTTAACTCCATCCTTTGCAATAGACATATGCACGTGCATTCCATTACCATTATCAACCGCAATTGGTTTAGGCATAAATGTAGCTGTTTTGCCATATAGGTGAGCAACATTATGAACGCAGTATTTAAAGATTTGAGTCTCATCAGCCTTTTTAACTAATGTGTTAAATAACGCGCCAATTTCACATTGCCCTGCAGTTCCAACCTCATGGTGATGAACCTCAGTAGTAACGCCCATTTCCTCAATTGCTAGACACATTTGAGAACGAAGATCATGCAATGAATCAACTGGAGGAACCGGGAAGTAGCCACCTTTAATACCTGGACGATGACCTTTGTTTCCACCTTCCATGTCGACTCCAGAATTCCAAGCTGCCTCTTCTGAGTTAATTTCATAAAATGCCTTACCCATACCGTGACCGGTGTCCCACTTAACACTATCAAAAACAAAAAATTCAGGTTCATTTCCAAAATATGCTGTATCACCAACACCAGAAGCTTTCATGAATTCTTCGGCGCGATATGCAATAGATCTTGGATCTTTAACATAGCCTTTTAAATCACTTGGCTCAATAATATTACAGCGAATGTTTAAAGTCACTTCCTCAGTAAAAGGATCAAGCACCGCTGTTTCAGTATCTGGGGAAAGAATCATATCAGAATCATTAATAGTTTTCCAACCAGCAATAGAGGAGCCATCAAACATCTGACCATCTTCTAGTTTTTCAACATTAATTGTATGAGCTGGAACACTAACGTGCTGCTCTTTTCCTATTGTATCGGTGAAACGAAAATCTATAAACTTTATGTTTTCATCTTCGATCATTTTCATTACTTTTTTTGCAGACATAGATGTACTCCTAAAAATATTAATAAATAACAAGATTGACAGGCATTGTCAGGAAGTCTGCGCCGTTGCAAACGGTGTTGCGAGCTCATTGAGAACATAGCAAGGGTATTTCAAGTTGTGATTATATCCTAAATTAATTAAAATTACTCCAGAAATATATTCAACTTAAGTTTACTTTAATGAAACCCAATCCCTAGGTTTTAAAAAATAACTGGTTAGCTTTTCTTCTTCGCTATTAAGTTTAGTTTTAAATTGGTAAGACCACTTAACTGTTGGTGGCAGTGACATTAAAATTGACTCAGTCCTACCGCCGCTCTGCAAGCCAAATAACGTCCCTCTATCATGTATCAAGTTAAATTCTACGTATCGACCACGTCGATACAATTGGAAGTCTTTCTCATTCTCAGTATATGGGGTACTCATTCTCTTTCTGACGATAGGTAAATAAGCTTCACTAAAATGATTGCCAACACTTTTCATGAAGTCAAAACATTCATCAAAACTGCCGCTATTAAAATCATCAAAAAATAACCCACCAATGCCGCGTTGCTCATCTCGATGACCTAAGTAAAAATAATCATCACACCATTTTTTATATTTTGGATAAACATCTTCTCCAAAAGGCATGCAAGCTTTCTTAGCAGTTTGATGCCAATGAACCGCATCTTCATCGAATCCATAATAAGGGGTTAAATCAAAGCCGCCACCAAACCACCAAATTGGATTCTTTCCTTGCTCTTCTGCAATAAAGAATCGAACGTTAGCATGCGCCGTTGGAATAAAAGGATTTTCGGGATGAAGAACCAGTGAAACCCCCAGAGCTGTATATTTCCTTCCTTCAAGCTCAGGCCTTAGTGCAGTGGCAGATTTTGGCATTTTATCACCAGTAATTATTGAATAATTAATGCCACCTTTTTCAAATATATTGCCATTTGAAAGAATATTAGTTAGGCCTGAACCTCTTTTATCATCCCGTGTCCAGCTATCTTGAGCAAATTTAGCTCCACCTTCAATCAGCTCAACTTCAGAGCAAATAGATTGCTGGAGCTCAATCAAATACTTTTTTACTAGATCTATCATCGATGACGCACGCCTGTTAATAAATTAACGATCCTTGAAGGCTCAGAATTATACTTATTTGGGGGTAAAGCGTAAGAAAGCTCATTACCAAAATACTTTTTAAGCTCTATTAAAGAAGTGGCAACCTTTCCTCCTTGAGTATTCGCACTTGTGGAAATTAATGCAGAGCCCGTATTTTCACAAAAATATGAAATTAAAGGATTAGAGGTAATTCGAACTGCTAAAAACTCATGCTCTCCAGTTATAAGGCGTGAAGTATTTTTTGATTTTGGCACCAAATAAGTTGTTGCAATTTCTGTCGGAGTAGAAAGTTTTGTTAATAAATCAATATCTAGGTTTGGATCAATATAGGGCAATAAGTAATTTATATCAGAGGCTAATAATATAAAGCCTTTTTTAATATCTCTATGCTTCAAACTAGCTAATGTTTTAATTGCTTCTGGGTTATTTGCCATACAAGCTAATCCGTATATAGTATCTGTTGGATGAGCTATAACTCCAGTGCGGAGATGATTAAGAGCTAATTGGGTTTTTGTAGTTATTTTCATTTTTTTGCTCTAGGATGAAACTCATCATAAACCTTTGATAATTCTAAAAAATCTAGGTGCGTATAAACCTGAGTACTTTTAATGCTCTTATGTCCTAGAAATTCTTGAACCGCTCGTAGATCATGACTAGACTGAA
>JBLIAG010000095.1:0-3746 GCA_047634375.1 Bacteriovoracaceae bacterium | reverse complement strand
TTGAAAAAGCTCTTACAGAGCCTCAATTATTAGCAGTTAATAATCAATTATTATCTTGGGTTGATGAAAGCAAACTTCATTCAGAGTCTTTTGGTAAGATTAAGGATGGTAGGCCACGTTTTGATGTTGATACAAAAAGCCATAGCGCAGATACGCCGGCCTTAAGAAGAATTACATCACCAGCAGAAATATCAGATTCTTGCCTTGATGTTGTTAAAGACAATAGTGCATTAGATCTTGTTGCTGATATATTTGGGCCTAATATTAAGCACTGGACGAATAAACTAAATCTCAAATTACCCAGCTCAGGGACAGAAGTTAAGTTTCATCAAGATTTTCCTTTCGAGCCCCATTCAAACGAAGATATCATGACAGTTCTTTTTTTTCTAGACGACGTTACACTTGAAAATGGGCCACTTGAAGTTGTTCCAGGTTCACATAATGGGCCTCTTTATTCTTTGTGGCATGATGGAGTTTTTACTGGGGCGGTGGGTTCTGAAATTGAGTTAGCTAATAAAGGTGAAGCCGTAAGTTGCACTGGAAGGGCGGGCTCAGCTTGCTTGATGCACTCTAAACTATTGCATGGCTCTAGTTCGAATCGAACAAAATTTCCACGATCTTTATATATTGTTAGCTATACTGCAGAAGATGCAATACCGTTAACTGAAAACCCATTGCCAAGTGACTTAGATGGAATGATAGTTAGAGGTATAAAGACCGATACAGTAAGGTGCTCAAGTTATAGTGTGGAGTTACCAGAGTACCCAAAAGAGGTTTCTTTTTTTGGGCAGCAGGATAAAACTAAGAGCTCAATGATGTAATAATTTTACTGTTCGTAATTATAATTCCTTTAGTTGAATGGCCTTATTCTAATGAAAAGTGATAATTCTATTAATCAGATTAAAAAGATTCATCTCGCTAATGATGAGCTAGTGATTGATTGGCAAGATGGCAGTCAAAGTAATCTCTATAGTCATTGGCTAAGAGATCATTGCCAAATGCCTCAATCAAGAAATGCTAATAATGGGCAGCGATTATTTAGTGTTATCAACATACCCAAAAATACCTCTATTGAAGAGGTTAAGCAAGATGAAAGAGGTGATCTACATATTCGGTTTATGCCTGAAAATTATTGGTCTATCTTTTCTCAGAACTGGCTATGGATAAACTGTTATAACCTTAATAATCATTTCGATGATAGAAGTGAAAAAAACAAACATTTGTGGCAAAAAACTAGCTTTAAAGATGGCCTTCCCAGGACTAAGTATAAAAATTTTCAAGAAACCGATAAAGGCAGGTTAGAGGTTTTACGCGCAGTTCGAGATATGGGTTTTTGTATTATCGAAGATGCCTCTATCAAAGAAGGGCTCGTTCAATCTGTAATTTCTCAACTAGGATTTACTAGAGAGACAAATTATGGAAAATTATTTGAAGTTCGAACTGAAGTAAAGCCAAATAATCTTGCTTATACTAATATTGGGCTTGGCTCCCATACTGATAATCCGTATCGAGACCCTGTTCCAACAGTACAGCTTTTACATTGCCTAGAAAGCTCAACACAGGGTGGAGAGTCAGTTTTGGTGGATGGCTTTAATGCGGCAAAAAAACTGAGAGAAGAAAGCAGTAAAAATTTTGAAAATTTAACAAATAACTGGATTAATTTTCGTTTTTCTGATGATAAAACAGATCTTAGGTCTAGAGTGCCAATGATAGAAGTTAATGATAATCATGAAGTTATCAAGGTGAGATATAACAATCGATCTATCGATACAATTAACCTACCTTCAGAGAAGATTCGCCCATTTTATTTGGCATATCGGCACTGGGGAGAGGTAATAGAGAGAGATGAGTTAAAGGTTATATTTCAGTTAGTACCTGGGGAAATAATTATATTTGACAACACTAGAGTGATGCATGCAAGGACCGCTTTTTCTGATAAAGGTAAGCGCCATTTACAGGGCGCTTATACAGATTTAGATGGCCTTTATAGTCTTCTTAATATTTTAGAAAATCGAAATAATGACTAAGATTAATAGTGATAATATTGTAAATCATATCGAAGATGTTTTTAAGAGGCGTGGTGCTGAATCCTATTTAGGTGAAGACGTAACAATGTCCCAGCATATGCTTCAAGCTGCACAGTGCGCTGAGCAATCTGGTGCAGATGTCAGTCTAATTGTTGCAGCGCTCCTTCATGATATAGGGCACTATAAAAATGAAATACCTGAGTCAGTACTAGCCAAGGGTATGAACAATTTTCATGAAGAAGCGGGCGCTAATTTTTTAGAAGACTACTTTCCAACATCAGTTGTTGAGCCAATACGTCAACATGTTTCTGCAAAGCGCTATCTATGTTCTGTTAAGTCAGACTATTTTGAACGTCTTACACAAGCCTCAATACACACTCTTAATTTGCAAGGTGGCCCAATGAGTAAAGATGAAGTTAAAGAGTTTGAAAAAAATATTTATTTGGATGATTGCATAAAACTACGTTACTGGGATGAGGAAGCTAAAGATCCTTCAAAGTCTCATCCACAATTTTCATACTTCAGGCCTTTAGTAGAGTCATTAGTTCAATATTAGTATTTAACTTAAAAATACTCTCTATTTTTAATCGTCATACATGTCTTCATTGGGAAAGTATAATATTAGTCTAATAAATTAAATTTAACCAGTTAATGAATAACAATAAATTACTAATAATCAATGGCCCTGGGCTTTCCGATTTAAGTAACTTTAATGATTATGGTTATGAGCATCTGACCTTGGAAAAGTTGCAAAACAAATGTTTGGAGACGTGCAAATCATTAGGCATGGAGCTAGATTTTTTTCAAACTGATGATCAGGCTTCTTTGACAAAAAAAATAGTTGAAGGAATAACAGAGTGTGATGCATTAATTATCAACCCTGTTGGGTACTCGCATGAATCAACTTTTGATTTAGATGCCTATGCTTCAAATATAAAGTCTGATACTCTTAAAAATAAACCCGTGATTGAGGTTCATATTACAAATATTTTCCATGATAACGAGGGCATCTCTGAGCCTGTAATAGTTTCAAAAAGTGGAGTCGGATTTATATGTGGCCTTGGCGTTCATAGCTATGAACTAGCTATTAGATCAATTCATGAAAAACTAAACCATAATTAGATGAATATTTACGTAATCAATGGACCTAATATAAACCTTCTTGGAACGCGGGAGCCAGAAATTTATGGTAGCGAAACATTGGGTGATATTGAAAAAAAATGTATAGAGCAAGGCTTAAAAGATAGCCATTCTGTTAAATTTATGCAGTCAAATTATGAGGGCGAAATAGTTGAATGGATTCAGCATGCAATCAAAGAAAAAATCGATGCTATTGTTATTAATGCAGCAGCTTACACCCACACTTCGATTGCAATTCATGACGCATTAAAATCTTTTTCAGGTTTCAAAATAGAGTTGCATATTTCCAACCCACATTTACGTGAATCTTTTCGCCATGTTTCTTATATCTCACCTGTGGTAGATGCTGTAGTTGCCGGTTTAGGTCCAAGTGGGTATAGCCATGTTATTCAATTATTAACAGAGCTAAAAAAACAATATAACGAAGCGTAGATATGCCCTAGTAGGTATTCTAAGATGGGTATTTTTTATTAAGATAAGATTCTACTGAAGTTACTATCATATGGTCCAAATGGAATAACCTCCACTGAGATCATTTCTCCTAATAAATCTAGCAGCATTTGAGTTCCCAGCTCTGAT
>JBLIAG010000094.1:0-3785 GCA_047634375.1 Bacteriovoracaceae bacterium | reverse complement strand
AAACAGAATCTATAATCGCTTAAAGCTTGGCAGTGAATTATAATGCATTTACGACCCTACTCATAAAAGCAGTTATATCTAAGTCTTTCATCATAAGCATGTGAATAGAATGAATAAATAATCTTATGGTTTAAGGATTCATAAGTGTATCTTTGCGGCTCAGTTCTTGAATACACAGGAAACAGTTATGAAGACCTCACAAGGTTTTCGGTCGTTCATAAGCCATATCATTTGTAATCTTACAGTGTTAGCTAGCTTAAGTGTTTTCTTTTAACTGAATGTATATGAACAACTTGTAAGCGTTATAATAACTTAATACTGATACATGGGTAAGTCGCAAGAGACATTTGGTAAAAAAGAAAGAGAGAAAAAGAGAGAGAAAAAAAGACAGGATAAACTCCTGAAAAAATCTGCTCGTAAGGACGACAATAACAAAGGGAAAACCTTTGAGGAGATGATAGTTTACAAAGATGAATTTGGGCAGTTGAGTGATACTCCTCCAGATCCAAAGGCTAAGAAAGTAGAAATAGATGCTGCATCTATAGTTTTGGGCATTCCTAAGAAAGAGGACATGGAAGAAACTAAAGTGAAAAAAGGTAAAGTTGATTTCTTTAATGATGAAAAAGGATTTGGATTCATACTAGAGAAAGGAACCAATCTAAAGTTCTTCGTACATGTGCATGGATGTCTGCAGGATATCAGCCAGGGAGATAACGTAATGTTCGAACTAGAAAGAGGCCCTAAAGGAATGCAGTGCTGTAATGTAAAGAAACTCTAGTCTAACTAGACTCTATATAAAGTTAAAAAGCCTGGTTTATCCAGGCTTTTTTTGTGCCTATTTATTCTTAGGAAAAGAAACTAAGGTCTATCCCATTGTCGCTAGGGAGAGAAGCGTGGCAATAAATATTTCTTTTACAAGATTGGTGTAATGAAAAGCCAAATACAGAGTTAAGTATCTTTTCGTGCCAGGAACTCGTGAGGTATATTAATTAGTAAGAAAACTGGTCAGGTTCCTTTATAAATTCAACTTTTTCATATAATTTCATTAATGGTCTAAAAAGGTACTCTAGAGATTGAACTAGTGCCCCCTTTAATTCAAAGGACAATTGAGTAATTCACGCTTAAGAAAATCACCATGAACATAGAATTAAAATCAACCCTAACTTGCCCAGATTGCGGATATAAGAAAGATGAAGAAATGCCTACAAATGCATGTCAGTTTTTCTACGAATGTCAAAAGTGTAAAGTCCTTCTAAAACCCAATAAAGGAGATTGTTGTGTTTACTGCTCATTCGGAACTGTTCCTTGTCCACCAATACAAGAAAACAACAGTTGCGGAGACGCATGCTGTTGAAAATAGACCGAAACAACCTATTCGTTAAATCCGAAGTAAGATTAAGGCATGGAAAACTTGTTTTCTTTTGGTGGAATCATAGGTTAGTATTGACTCATTTACTTCTACTTTATAAAGTAAACTAAGCCAAAGAGCTTAACCGAACATAGAGCAATAGTAATAAATCTCATTAAAATTTTACGCCAGCTACAGTTATGTCATCTATCTGTTCTTGACTTCCCATCCATTCTTTTGTGAACTGAGATATCGCCTCTTTCTGCTGTTTCGAAGATAAGTCTCTTACAGAAAACAACAGCTCATAAAATTTAGAGTACTTGAGTTTTTTTCCCTTTTCACCACCAAATTGATCTACGAGGCCATCTGTGAACATAAATACATTTGTTGGGCCATTCACAGGGATAATTGTGTTTGTAAATGAAACTTTTTCTTTGCCGACCCAATAGCCAATTGGATGGTGGTCTCCATCTACTATGATCCTTTCATTATTCTGAATAACTAACATTTTTGACTTCGCACCAGCAAAAGTCAATTCGGATTTTTCCTTACTGTAATTTAATATTGAAATGTCCATTCCGTCTCGTACTAAGTAATCCCCTTGATTAAAACTGTTTTTCAAAAGCATATTAACCTTTTCTAATATCAGCTTAGGACTAGACAGCTTAAATGCATTAATAGCAGTCTCCAAAAACGTCATACACAACAGACTTAGCATAGCTCCAGGAACTCCATGACCGGTGCAATCAGCAACTCCAAAAATTAGTTCGTTATTAAGTTTATAAGTGAAATAAAAATCACCTCCGACTATTCCTTTTGGCAAGTAAAATATAAAAGAATCTTTAAAAATATCCCCTGCTAAATTCTGATGTGCTATAACTGCACTCTGAAGCTTTTTTGCATAAATTATGCTAGAATTTAACCCTTTGTTTATTATGGAGATTTCTAAGTTTCGTTGCTCAGCATCTTTTTCGAGAATTGAATTGGATATTTCTAATGACCTATTCACATCCAATAACGCTTGTCTCTGATATTCTATTTCTCTTTTAAAATCTGTAATATTAGTACCGTAGATGTTTATGTAATTATTAGCCAAAATAGGCACAAAACTAATTGCGAAAGTGTTGTTGTCAAACAGGACATCTCTTACAATTACCTTGTTCTTGCTAAGTGAATCTTTCAAGTAAGGAGAGATGACTTTGTTAAAGGCCTTTATTTTTTCATCTGAATTATTAAAAAACGCGATACTTTTCTCATTTAAGAATAAAGATTCTAATTGGAGATTAAACCTTCCAATAATATTTGGATTCTCTTTTGGGTATTCAGCTAGTTTTAATAATTCTTTATCCTTTTCAATTGATTCTGTAATGTCCAATCCAAATCCAATTGCCATGTCAAACTCACCCTCCTTATTAAATACGGGATAAAACTTTCGCAATACTGTATATAGTACCCCAGCATCACTTTTTACTGAGTCTTGCCATTCTATAGTAGTCCTTGTTTTTTTTATGAGATTGAATTGATCTCTTCTCAAATTTGCAATTTCACTATCTCTCTCTACATATTTACAATAATCAAAATCATCTTTGCCAATTATATATGACCGCAAGTCATCATTTTTTATAGCCTGAGGATTAACGAACAAATACTTATGATTCTCATCAAAAACAGCTATATCTACTGGAATATTGTTTAGAATATTCTCATAGAAATCTTTTTGAGTATTTACTTGTTCAAATAAAGAATCTCTTTCATTCTGGTTTTTAACTACTGTCGAGAGATCTTGTATTTCACCAGAAAAAAATGCTGAGTCATTGTGATGGAAAGTACTTAGTATAAGATTCATAGGAAAAACATCTCCATTTTTTTTCTGGCCTTCTAATTCAACTTTACCTTTTCCAATAACATTTTTCTTCCCCGTATCATTGTGCTTTTTCATTCCTGAACTATGCATTTCTCTATAGGTATCAGGCATTAATATGGTCAGATTTTGATTGATTAACTCATTATTATTATATCCAAAAAGTTCTTGTGCGGCATTATTTGTGTAAATGATGTTTCCTTTATTATCTGCAACTACAATTCCATTAAAACTATTTGTTATTACTTTCTCATGTAAAGCTTCAATATACCTTAGTTTATTCTGTTTTTTTTGGAAGTAGTAATCTAGTAATAGTACGAGTGTAACTAATACGAACGGAGCAGTATCAATAACATATAACAGAGGAGTCTGCTTGTGCAGATGAATAATGTCAATCTTAGAAAAATCAAATTCAGCTAAAAAGAATATTGAAAAAACAGGAAAGAGTAATCCAAAAATAAATACATATATATATTTGAGATAAAATACAGTCATTTAGCGGGGTTAAAGCAAAGTACATGACCAATATAGAAAAAAATTGATTTCATTATATCACTTAATTTTTCTAAAATATTT
>JBLIAG010000093.1:0-3807 GCA_047634375.1 Bacteriovoracaceae bacterium | reverse complement strand
GTTGAAAGCTTATCAGATCAAGAGAGACAAGAGCGTACCCTTCAATTAGAACAAATACCGTAAATATAGTATAAAAGTCGCTGAGAGGTAGAAAAAAGGCAAATAAGGGCTTGTTTATAAACATGTTTGCTGAGCACCCGACGTCAAACTGAAAAAATACAACATCTTTTAAGCTGCCTTGTAATAATGTTTTCTAATTTTATTGACTTGACATAGGTTAAATATGTGACGTACAGTAGTTAACAGAAGTCACATAATAAGTGTTCTGTGACGCATGTAGGCGTAGTGGCTTTCAAGGTAAATAAAACACAAAATATAATTTAGTTAGGAGAAGTTCTTTATGGTAATAAACAACTTTAATGAAAAACCTCATTTTCCTTTTACGTATGGCGATGACGTTGAAACCGACGATAAAAAGTTAAGCATTTATATTGTCAACAAACTGAAAGAAAAACGAGTTCAAAGCTACATCGGAGCTGTAGCAATAGCTCTGTTGACTTTGGGCAGTCAAGCCAAACCCACTAACGCAATTCCGCCAGAATACGGTGAAGCAGCAAATGAAATGCTCAACCAAGCTGCTCAAAATGGTGCAGCAGCAGGCGGAGTTCCACAAGTGCCACCAATTGGTAGAATACAGGGGCAGATGCCGGTGGCTCCAGGAAATCCGCAGAATGTTCTATACGCTATGCCTATAGAACAACAGTGTATCATAGCTGCTCAGCAAACCGGTCAGATGGGGGCAGTACCAGGCATGCCTAACCTGCCAAAAGGGTCTCCAATGGGCCAAGGAGGGCCACCAGGACCATCTAGTCCTCCATCGTTCTATATTCCTGGTAAACCCGTTTTAGTTATTACTCGAGGTATAAATACTCTCGCGTTCACTACTGCATTGGGGGTTATATGTCTAAATGCAGCGTGGGGCGAGCCTGTAGCGATTTTGATGTGTAGCTCTGGACTCGTAGGAGTAGCCTATAGGCTAGGTAAAGAGGTCGTTGTATTTATGGCTAAAAATATGCAATAGAATGGAATCATTTAATTTCCAATCTCAAAATTTAGTTGTCGATTGGATCAGTTTCAACATCCAAGGTTTGACGGATCCACAAATAATTGCCTCTGGTTTATCTAAACACTTTACCCCACATATTCTAATAGACGGTGAACCTTATGTTTCGTATCATGGCTTAAAAAAAAAGTACAAGGTTTCTATCCGTCAATCTACGGGATTTAAAGGTTACTGGGTCGGAACTCAGATCATTTTCTCTGGTAAGGATGCCGATCATTGTTATAACCTTATCAAAATGCAAGAATTTGATTGGAATATTTTTTTGATGGATCATCCCACTTTAAGTTTAGGTCGGATTGACCTTTGCTTTTGCAGAACTAATGGTCCTAATGACACGATGAAATCATTCGATGAGTTCTTAGTAGATTCACGAAGTCAGGTTCAAAATCATACGACTACTCGTCACATAAGGTTACAGGATTTTCCTGACGGAAAATTGCTAAAAGTTAATCGGAGAAACAATTCCCTTCATTATCGAGTTTATCAAAAAGACCAGGGTGTCCGCTTTGAACTCGAATTCAAACATCGACAAACACAATTGGTCCAGGATTATTTGTTTAACAATCACCTGGATGTTTTTGAACATAAATTAGTTCTTCAGTATTTTAAATATTCTGGGCAAGTACTTCGTTTGGATTATCAGTATGCTGATTGGGTTATTGACTTTCGAAGAAAATATAGGCCAGTAAATACTAGTAATAGGGCGTTACTAACTAGTTATCTTGAAAATCGGGTAATGGCTGAAGAAGAGGAAGAAAGATTGTTTCATTTATTACAGTTTTTATCTTTTATTAAGAGTTTAGAGTTAAACCCATTAAAGGATCGTAAAAGGCTTAGGGTCAAGAAGCAAAATTATTATAGCTTAAAGTTCCCTCTAAGTAAATTCGTGAAATACACGGGTATTCAAATTTCAAATCAGTCTAGCCGAAAAAAACTAATAGGTTATTTTAAACAGCTCCACAAGTTGGATCCTATAGTAAAAGAATTTTCTGACGGGGCATTTCGAAGTTACGTTTGCTTCCTTTATGTTGAGTGCGAGAACCCATCAGGTAAGGCTTGGGTTGTAGAGGTATTTGCAGCGGAGGAGCTTTTTTGGTTTCCATATCCTTTTCAGTTGCCCAAGTCTTTTCTTATTTCGAGACAGAAAAATGATTTACGATTAAAAGTTCGATTGATGAAATCTTTAGCGGTCAACGAACAAAAAAAAGTATTAGACCTTCAAGAATTTTTCTGTACAATCAACGTTTCAAATAAACACCTGATTGGGGTTAAGGAAAGTATTGTTAGACTATTAAAGGAATTGGTGAAAGATAAAATTATTCACAATCAGCTGGAAATCTTATCAAAAAGTGGTAAAAAAAAAGAAGTTTTGATAAAATTTTTAACAGCTTCAGATATAACACGACGAATAAAATATCTTAAATTTACCGAAAATATTAAGAATAAGATTTAGTTTTCAGATATATTTTAGAGGAAAGAATACGGTGTATTTGATCTGTTTTTTTTTTTTTTAAACAGATCAAATACACCGTATTAAATTATAGTGATTTAGTGTTCAAGATGCAATGAAATGCCCGGTCTAGAAGGTGTTTGATCGTGTTCATCGACAACAGTTAAGTTTAATATCCAACTTTTTTTGTATTGTTTAGTATAACCTATACAAATAGTAATAATAAATTCAAAAAGTAAACTCATATCTGAATCAAACAATAAAAAATATCTCAATAGAAATGAAAGAAAACTATAAAGAAAATATATGACGGAAGAAATTAGTGAAGCTTTTTTTATACCTAGACTAAAGCAGGAGAATTCCCATAAACTGAAAGAATGGAAGAAAGAGGAATACGCGAAGGTCCGTTCTGATCTAAGACTGATACTAGAGGGCCAAAAAATAAATCAAAACGATCTACGATTAGGATTCATTGGATTAGCAACCCAAAATAGTGAACTTCTAAAATTGAATAAAAAACTAAGCCAGCAATTAGAAACAGTTGAAAAAGAATCTAATCTATTAAAAAAAGAACGAGAAGAAAAAGCTACTCGAAAAGAAGGTCGTGAGAATCGAAAACGGTTGTCCAAACGTCAACCAGTCACACCCGAGACTTATAGGTTACTAATCCAAGCAGCCGAAAGTCCAAATTACACTTCGGTAAGGCTAAGAATTGCTTTTTGTCTGCTAACGGTAACTGGAATTCGGATCAACGAACTCTTACCTTTGAAAGTGGGTCAGCTTCAAACATTACTCAGATCTAATTGGATTGGAATCGATCGTTCGAAACGAGGGCCTGCGAATCACAAAGCTTTTTTAACTCGTGAGGGAAGAAAATTAATTGATGAGAGAGAAAAGGATTTTGAATTTCTTTTCCTAATGAAAAATCCAGATTCATACATATTTACTTCCGAATCAAATCACTTTCAGATGTTAAGTCGTGAAACAATCACAAGAGATGTGAACAGAGTAATGCGCTCTGTCTCCAAAGGTCTTCCGGATCAACCCAACATTACTAGTCATAGTTTTCGAGTTGGTTACATTTCTCAATTATGGAAAGACACCAAAGATATTGAATTTGTGAAACAATCGATCGGCCATCGAAAAATAGATAGTACTTCTTACTATGTTGAAAGCTTATCAGATCAAGAGAGACAAGAGCGTACCCTTCAATTAGAACAAATACCGTAAATATAGTATAAAAGTCGCTGAGAGGTAGAAAAAAGGCAAATAAGGGCTTGTTTATAAACATGTT
>JBLIAG010000092.1:0-3861 GCA_047634375.1 Bacteriovoracaceae bacterium | reverse complement strand
AGCTTACTTTGTAATCTGATAAAGACAGCCATTCTTGATTTATTTCAACCCCCCAACCAGGCTTGTGGATCATCTCAAGACACCCATCAATAATTTTATAGTTTGGGTAAAAAATATTATCTTGCCATGGGTAGTAATCAGGACCTTCTATTGAAAACTCCAAATATTTTCCTGGGTTTTTAATAGAGCCCATAATGTGAGCCGAAAAAAGTGTCACTAGAGAAAGGTTTGCTGAATGCAGAGTTACAGGAAGATTTGCCTTCTCTGCCATCTTTACAACTTCTAGTGTCCTAGTAACGCCTCCCATGTAGCATATATCAGGCTGAACAATATCAACAACCTTAGTATCAATCATATGACTCCAAACTCTCATATCATTGTCTTGCTCGCCGCCACTGATATCAATATCTAGTGCATTTTTAACTTCTCGAGTCCAATCTGGCTTCCAGTATGGGCAAGGTTCTTCAAAATGACTTACGCCATAATCTTGGAGCATGTGTCCAACTTCAATTGCCTTTTTGGGGCTAAAAGCACTATTTGCATCAACAAGCAAAGCAACATCATCTCCTAGAACTTTTCTCACTTCTTTTATAATTGCCTCAGTTCGCCCAGGCCATTGATCAAAATCATGGCCACACTCTTTTCCAATCCGAAATTTAAATGCGAAATAACCATTTACTTCCTTTAGCGCAAGAAGTCTTTCGGCCTCGGCTTCTGGACTAATCTCTCTCTGCATACTTGAAGCATAAACTGGAATAGATTGTTTTTCACCGCCCAAAAGCTGGCAAACACTCTTGTTCGCACGCTTAGCTTTAATGTCCCAAAGCGCGGTATCAATTCCACTTAAAGCTCTATAAAGGTATGTACCAGGAAACTTATGCTCTCTCTCTAAGACCTCTCTATTTATATCTTCAATGTTAAATCCACTGAGTCCTAAAATATGAGGAGCAACTTGTCTATGAACTACCTGAGAACTAATATCAGAATTATAGGTAGAGGTTTGACCCCACCCTTCATCGCCCTCATCAGTTCTTATGCGAACTAAACCGACGTATTCATTCGTAAAAGTTTCAATACTAATTATCTTCATAAGGATTCTTTAATAACTTTAATTATTTTCTGCACTTGCTAATATTAAATCTGATGCTTTTTCACCAACCATAATAGTTGCGGCATTAATATTACCACAAACTATTTGAGGAAATATTGAGGCGTCTGCCACTCTCAGATTTTTGATCCCATGAACCCTCAGATTGCTATCAACAACATTTTTCAGTGGATCAGGGCCCATTCGGCAAGTACTACAAGGATGAAAAACAGTCCAAACTGTATCTTTAATATGCTGAATCATTTGCTCATCAGTCTGACATTCCTGCCCAGGACGAAACTCTTCTCCAATAACTTCTCTAAAACTATCAGTTTTAGCCAACTTCCTAAGGACCTTAACCCCCTCTAATAAATCTCTGATGTCATTTTTATGAGAAAGGTAGTTAGGTTCAATGATTGGAGGTTTTAATGGGTTATTACTTTCAATATGAACTCTTCCCCTTGAAAGAGGGCTACAACTAGAAATTCCAAATAACATTGCTGAAAAGGGATCTGGGCTCATCATTGCCCTTTTTTCAGGAGATTCCAGAGAGTAACTGACGGGCGAAAAATAAAGCTGGATATTGGGCTTCTCAAGACCATCACGTGTCTTAATGAATCCTCCTGATTGATTGACACTTAAACTCAGTGGCCCTCTTCTTGTAATAATATATCTTAGACCCTGATATATCTTTCCTAGAAATGGCCTTAACTGATCATTTAGGGTTGGTACTTTGCTTTTATAAAAATAACTAACCCCCAAATGGTCTTGTAGGTTTTCTCCAACAGCTGGACTATCATGAATTAAAGAAACTGTAGCTTTATCTAAAACATCTTTTGGGCCTACTCCTGATAGCTGAAGAAGCTGAGGAGAATTAATTGATCCTGCGCTTAATATAACTTCACATGAAGCCATCACTTGATGAATCTTACCTGACTTAATATACTCAACTCCATAAGCCTTTTTATCTTTAATTAATACTCTTGAAACCAAAGCATTTTTAATAATAGTAAGATTAGTACGACTCTTTATTGGCCACAAGTAAGCTCTTGAGGAGGACATTCGCTGACCCTTATGAGTTGTGATTTGAAAGTTGCCAACTCCTTCCTGATTTTTTCCATTCATATCTCTATTAAGATTAATACCAATCTCTTGAGCTGCAGATAAAAAATTCTTACATAATGGGTGTAACTGGTCAGACACCTCCGAGACATTTAATGGCCCATCACCGCCTCTAAAACTATCAGCACCATTTTGCCAAGATTCCATTTTCTTGAAGTAGGGCAGAACATCATTATATGACCAGCCTGTATTCCCCATCTCAGACCACTGGTCAAAATCTTTATGATTTCCTCTCACATAAACCATTGCATTAATTGAGCTAGATCCGCCCAAAACCTTTCCTCTTGGCCAATAACTTGGCTTATTATCAGCTTCTGGACTTGGCTTTGTCATATACATCCAATTAACAGCTTTTTGATGGTAAGTCACCCCATAACCAATTGGCATTTGGATAAAGAATCGACGATCTGAACCACCGGCCTCTATTAGCAAAACGTTATTAGATGAGTTTTTACTGAGCCTATTTGCAAGGACACAGCCGGCGGAGCCGGCCCCTACAATTATGTAGTCATAATTAGACATAAATTAGAAGTAATAGGGCCATTTGATAATCAAAATTTAAAATACCTAACATCGTCATTATATTGAAATCAAATACAAATAACAAAATAATCTATATACTCATATGCATTATTTTGGCAATTCTTTAATGATCATTTCTGACCCATCAATATATTTATTAATTTTAATTTCAGGAGCATTTACTGCAGCATTTGTCCAGGGTGCTAGTGGCTTTGGAAGTGGTCTTGTTCTTAATGCATTTTGGCTTCACATAATGGAACCTGCTATCGCAATTCCATTAAATATAATTACTTGCTTATTGATATCGGGTTGGCCATTATTTAAATTAAGAAAAACTCTTGATTTTTCAAAACTGAGACCATTTGTTATTTCTGGTTTAATTGGTATACCCCTTGGTATGCTTCTTCTAAAAACTACTGACCCAAGATTATTTAAAATATCTATTGGCATTTTTTTAGTTTTCTATGCAATATTAATATTTAAAAATAATAACCTATCCGTTAAAGTTAACAACAATAAATTAATTGATCGTTTTATAGGATTGATAAGTGGATTTATGGGCGGCTTTGCAGCGCTTGGAGGAATATTTCCAACAATTTGGGTTAGTCTGCAGAAATTACCAAAAAATACTCAGCGAGGAACTTATGAACCTTTTATTTTTATAACAAGCATTATGGCAGTTATAAGTTTTGGTATCGCTGGTCTATTTACATTGCAAATATTTTATGACCTTCTTTTGACTATTCCAGCTTTAATTATTGGCTCTTTTCTTGGCATGAAAATCTATCATGTTATTGATGGCGAGGTGTTTCAAAAAACAATTCTAGGATTAATTTTTATAGCAGGAATAGTTTTATTAATTTAATATTTCCTATTAATATGTGTTTTTAATCATCGAATATAATTCAACTTCGACTGAAATTTTATATATACTAAAAATCAAATTCTTATATTTAATAAGGATTTGTTTTAAAACCTAAGGAGAAAAAATGAAACTAATAAATAAAGTATTAGCTATCTCTGCAATTTCTTTAAGTCTTATGCCTTCAATTGTAAGTGCAGACTGCGGAAAAGCAAGATTAGCTGATTTTGATTGGAACAGTGCAAATGTCCATACTGGTATTGTACAA
>JBLIAG010000091.1:0-3899 GCA_047634375.1 Bacteriovoracaceae bacterium | reverse complement strand
TTTCTTTACTCTTTTTTTTAGCAAGAGATATAGCACATTTAATTGAGCACACTTTTGTTAGGCTGTTAGATTGAGTGAACTCTTCTTTACATTCTTGGCATTTCTTAGGTTTTCCTAGCTTCATTTAATCTTAGATATACTTCCTGATAGCCCTGTATCGTTTTTATCTTTTGAGTTTTCTTCTTTTTTAACTATTAAGAAATTCTTATTAGTTTGATTTAGAACAACCTTAACATAAGTTTTAATTCTTTTTCTCTTCATTATCTTCTTTGTACTGCCTAAACTGAGAATCAGGTAGGCTTAACTCTTGTTTGGCCGCTGATACTAATTGAGATACAGTATTATTTATATTACTTAATATCCTAGTGTTCTGTTCAGCTTCCTTTAAATCAACTTTACATTTGTTTACTAAAGCTAGTATTTGTCTATTGTCATGCCTGGCGAACACAGCAGCCTTTTGTACTCCCTCTGTTTTCATATATCCAATCTTAGACTCATCTAAAGCTTCTTCGTAAGCAGACTCTGCTGCTTTAACAGCAGAATACTTAGCTGTAACCATACTACTTACGTAAGAGTATTTTTCACTAAAATAAATTCTAGCCGCCAATAACTGCTCTAATGGCAAGGAAGTGTTTAAAGAGTAATCATCAAAGACTGTAATTTCCTGAAGTCTTTGTAATGCTTGATGTAAGCTATTTTCCATATTATTATATTAATCACTTGTGAACAAGATATTTTTTTTTCTCCGTATTTATCAGAAGTTATGCGTTAAACGTGCCACTTGTCCCCTAGTTGGATGGTGTATAAAAGCTTCAATTGATATTTTAGAACCTACATAACCTTTGTCTGAGTGCCATTTATCAGCTCCAGAAGGTGAGCGCAAATACTCAACTGTCATCCCGATGAAATCTTTACCGCTTCTAAATTTAAACATATCCTTATGATGTATGTGGTGAAGATAACCGTACCTGAAAACAGTATCAGCCCAAAGTTGAGGCACTTCATGAGCAGCCAAATATGGTACTTGGTCTAATTTTGCTCCGTCACCATGCGAAAAATTAAGAAGGTTCTTTCCGTATTTAACATACTTTCGGTGCATTGTGCTTACATCAAAGGTGATGTTCTTGTCGTTGTGGAAATAACAACTAACTGCATCCGCTAACATAAAGCCAGTCATTTTGTCGTGGTTACTGGGGCAATGGATTACGTGAACTGGAGCAACAATAGAAAGTTTTTTAATTATATGAGAATATACAAGCCTCGCAATCTTAAAGTTATCATACCAAATTCCATCGGTATCTTGATTTGTCCCTTTGGTTGTGCTGCCTGTGGTATTGTCGGTGTGAAGTACATCGTTTCCTATAATAAAATAAACTTGGTCAATATTCCAAGCGGCTGATTTATCCATTAAAGATTCGGCACTTTCTAAAGCTCGTTTAATTGCAACGTCTATATTATACTCCTCATTCGACCCAACCCCATTTAATGTTGATAGTTTACCAATATGCAGATCCGCAATATCCAGGACAAGGCAATGATTGTTTTTTGTTTTCTTTCTCTTGTATGGTTTAACTATTGGCGAGAGCTTTTTAAATTCCTCGACCATATCATCACGAATCAAGTCGTAATCAATTCCGCTATTAGCATAGTCGGGATTTGTGACTAATGCAGAAACGCCTGTATCTGGATTCTTAACCCAAGCAACCTTCCAGGTATCATCTTTTAAGTTTCCTCTGTGTAAGGTTTCGTCTACTATACTATTCTCACTTTTTCTCTTTGCTCTTCTAGAGACGTAGGTTCTAAAGCTGTCTAAGCCTTTAATATTACCGACTATATCTCTTGCAATTTTTGAGTAATTTGTTTGTCCGTTTGCTAGTTGTTCGTCAATTTGTTGGTTGTAATCATTCCAATAGCTTCTCATATATTTTTTTTTATTTAGACTCTAGATTAGACTTGCGTCTGTTTTTATATCCTAGTCTATGATATTTTTCACGAGATCTTTCTTTTTCTTTTTCAAGCCAAATAGGATTCTTTCGTAATATAGATTGTCTTTCTTTTGATATTTTTTTTGAGCAGGATTTGCACTTAGAATGATGGCCATCCTTACATCGTACATTAATGTAATATGCGGAGAGGCTTTTAACCTCCCCACATTCTTTACATTTTTTACTTTCCATTTTACAAATGTAGCAAATATTTTATTATAGACTACCTTTTAAAAAGGGAGGTCATCAGATTCAGGAGCTATTTCCTTTACAGCTTCTACTATAATGGCTGCTCCTTCTAATTCTTTAGGAATTAAACTCTTACTATCAAAATACTTCTGAAGTTCTTCATCAATCATAACGCATTTATCTAAGATGTCCTCACGTATTCCTCTCTCTATTATAGTAGGTTCAAAATACTTAGTAGCACCTTTCTTTTTCTCAGGCCCTTTTCCTCCAAGTTCTAATACTGTTCCGTTTATTTTAATTTTAGCATCTATAAACACTCCTAATGCTGCACCTGTAAAAGACAGATTAACTAATTCTAACTTAACAATATCATTAAGTTTAGTTATTTGAACTGCATATAGTGATGTAGCAAATTTTCCTCCTGCTCCAGAAACTTCACCTTTTATCTCTGAATACAACCCTGATGCTATTGGACCACCTTTAAAACTTTTGACAATCAATTCTTCATTCTTTATATTGTGAACTTCATTACTATATATAGAACTTTGACTAGAATCATTAAAACCTTTAATTGTAGCCAACTTATCTATAGGCATAACAAAAATCTTTTCTACTACTACACTTTTCGATTCTTCTTTGTCCCAATACTTCCATTGAGCATTCTTCCACTCGTAAAATCTTACTGCGGGATTTTTCATTGCACTACTATCTGATAAACTCATATTTTCTTTTATTTAATATTAAAAAAATTTAACTCTTAATGTATCGTTACTTATTTTACATGATGGGATACTTTCTATTTCACCATCCTTATCTATTACACTTTTACCTTGCTCATATAATGAGTGGATATGTTTAGCTACATCTTCTATCTCGGTTAACTCAGATTTAGCTTTTACCCATCTAGGAATATTCTTATAGTCCCAGGTTCTTTTTCCTGACACTTTAGTGAAATTAACTCCTTTATGTGAGAAACTTTTTTCTGGCCAATCTTCAGATTCAGTTACAGCTAACTTTGCTAACTGCCTAACTGATGAGGCGAATAAGTCGCTTAAGTGCTTTATTGATGCGTAAGACTCTAAGGGGTCTTCTAGTCCATCCTCTGAATTAATAAGAAGATTAACTAACTCAGTCTCGGTGTCTATTATCCATTGCTCTTTTTCCATTTATGAAATTTTTTTAATAGTTTTACTCTCTTCGTTTGAAACTCTTTCGATGTTCCACTTAGATATAATATCTTCGTTGTTTCTACATCTATCATTTTTAGAATCTGATCCTCTGATTGAATCTTCATACTCTTTACGGTAAGCCCAAAGTTTTCGTTCTCGGTACTCTTCGTATTGGTAGGAGTCATCAATGTTTTCCTGGAAAGGCTCATATCTTTGTTTTAATGCCCATTGCTCGTAAGCAATTCCGCTTTTAGTTAAACTCATTTCTCGATTTTATAATGCTCAATAAGAGCGTTGTTAACTACTGTGCTTGGTGGTACTTTCTTCGCATAAGCATCCTCCATCACTACTCTTTCTACACGCTTCTCTATTGAGAAACTGCGGGATATTTTTTTAAATTTGGGGTCTACCCTTGTATTTGCCATATTGCTCTGTTTTTTTTCTTCGTTATTGTTTGTCAAATATAATAATAATTAATTACATAGGCTTTCTTTTTTATAATTATTTAACACATTCTCTAATAATTTTAAACATCTAAGTAGTAGAGTATAATCAC
>JBLIAG010000090.1:0-4022 GCA_047634375.1 Bacteriovoracaceae bacterium | reverse complement strand
AGTGAATATGGGGTACTACGTAAGGGAATTAACAAATAGAAAAATTGTCGCAGCAATATTGATTAGTTTTGTTTCTTGGCTTTCAGAAAAGAAAATAGGTTTGGCGGGGTTCTTAACAGCCCTGCCTCTTACAACTTTGCTGTTTTTTTATGAGGTAATGTGACAAAATATTATTGTAATAGAAATCACTTTATCTTTATTGATGCTGGGTTTTTAATTACAAAAAATATAGAAAATATGTATTTAATAAGGAAGTGAAAAATGAGTAAATTGTATCAAATGTTTGTCTTTGTTCTGATTATTTCAAATAGTCTTTATGCTCATGAGGGTAGTGGACATAAAAATAAAGATTTATTTCAGGGCAATGAATCAATGCCGGCCAAGGTTGTTATCGAATTTCATAATGCTTTGAGAAGCAGTAAAAAAGATGAAGTTTTTAAATTATTAGAAAAATCAGTGCTTATATATGAGGGCGGTGGAGTTGAAAGAAGTGCCAAAGAATATTCTTCACATCACTTGTTGGCCGATATGGCATTTATGTCTAAAATGGAAGTTGAGCTAATAGAGCATCAAGTTAAAATTTATAATAATATTGCAATTTCCTCCTCCAGATCAATAATCAAAGGCAAGTATAAAGGCAAAGCTATTGAAAAGACCAATATGGAGACAATCGTACTTAGAAAAAGTAACGGTAAATGGAAAATTATTAATATTCATTGGTCTTAAACTGATTGTAATTTTGACTACGAAAAGATACCCTTAGGGGGTATCTTTGGAGGTAATATGAAAAGTAAAATGTTAATTATTTTAATGTCATTATTGGTATCAATAAATTTAGCTTTTGCTCATGGTGATGAGCATTCTGAAAAAAAGAAAGAGCACTCAAGTCATTCTGGCCACGACTCAATGGAGCAAAAAGATGAGATGGTAAAGGGGCAATTAGTGGGTTTGACATGCTTTGTGAAACACGCCTCAAAAGGTCCAAGCCATAAAGATTGTTTTAAGGAATGTGCCCAAAAAGGTCTTCCTATTGGGATTTTAACAAAAGACAATAAAATCTATCAAATTTCAGGTGAAGGGCATGGCGATTTAAAAGAAACGAATAAGAAGTTTTTAAAATATGCAGAAGAAGAAGTTATGGCCAAGGGGAAAGTCTTTACGAGCAATGGTATGAATATGATCGTTGTTAAGGGAATAAAAAAGGTAAATTAATAGATGTCTTACTTATTACCAATTGTATTATTAATTTTTGTTAATTTTTCTCAAGTTTATGGACATAGTGGTGAAGACCATGAAGGTTCAAAACCTAAAAATGAAATTGAGCTTGATGCTGATGGTTTTGAAATAGTATCCACTGCACCTTCTCAAGAAGTAATTGATAAAATAAACAAGAATTACCAAAGTAGTGTAAAAAAAATATTCTCAAACAAGTGCCTCTCATGCCATGGAGTTAATGATTCTCCTCCATGGTATTACCACATTCCTGGTCCAAAACAATTAATGGATTATGATATGAGGGAAGCAAAGAAGCATATGGATATGTCTAATGACTTTCCATTTGGAGGTCATGGAAGTCCGGTAGATGACTTAAATGCACTTACAAAGACTATTGAAAAAGATGACATGCCACCAATGAAGTATAGAATTATGCACTGGGACTCTAAACTCACGGATGACGAAATTAAAGTGATTAACAATTGGATAAAAGAGTCTCAAAAGATTCTAATTCAAAAATAAAGTTTGGAGAAATAGTTTGAAGTTACTTTTATTTATATTTTCAGTTCTAATAAGTTCTACTGGCTTTGCAAAAACCTATAACCTTTCAATAAATGAGAAGATGGTTTCCTTTTCAGGTGAAGAAAGAAAGGCGATGGCAGTAAATGATACTATACCGGGGCCAACTCTAACATTTACCGAAGGTGATACTGCTGAGATCAATGTAACTAATAATATGGACGTTGAAACATCTGTTCATTGGCACGGCCTTATTTTGCCAAATTTTCAAGATGGTGTGCCTTACTTAACTACACCCCCGATTAGACCCGGAGAAACTTTTAAATACAGTTTTCCAATAACTCATTCAGGTACTTATTGGTATCATTCACATACAGGTTTACAAGAACAAAGAGGTGTTTACGGTTCAATTGTTATTAAACCTAAAAAACAAAAACTAAAATACGATAGAGATCTTGTATTGGTACTATCTGACTGGACAGACGAAGACCCTAATGAGGTTTTGCGGACTCTAAAAAGAGGAAGTGATTGGTACTCTATAAAAAAGAAAACAGCAGTAAGTATAAGTGATGCGATTGCAAATGGTGCATTCGGAGGCCTCTTGGGGCTTTGGAAAATGAGAATGCCGGGAATAGACATTTCTGATGTCTATTATGATGCTTTTTTAATAAATGGAAAAAAAGAGATTCAATACTCTAAATTAAAGGCAGGAGAAAGAGTTCGAGTCAGAGTTATAAATGCAGGTGCTTCAACTTATTTTTGGACAACATTTGGAGACTCTAATGCAATGTTGGTTTCCTCTGATGGTGTTGATGTCGTTCCAGTTAAGGCATCAAAGGTATTACATGCAATTGCCGAAACCTATGACTATATCGTTACAATTCCTAAAGATGGAAGTATTGAATTTAGAGCATCAGCTCAAGATGGTTCAGGCCATGCTACTGCCATACTTGGTAGTGGAAAAATCCATAAAGCAATGAGGGTAAAAGCTCCTAATTATATTGAAAGAACTAAAAGCTCCGGTGGTATGAGCCATAGTATGGATATGAGTTCTGAGATGAAAATGGATCATTCAATGCCCGATATGAAAACGATGGACCACTCATCACATAAGATGATGAATCATAACATGAATAATGAAGATATGGAGATGAAAAAGAGTATGGACTCAAATGCTTCAGAGTTTAGTTATGATATTTTAAAATCTCCTGTTAAAACGAGTCTTAAAGATAATAATGTCAAAAATATTGAATTAAACCTTACGGGAAATATGTGGCGGTATGTCTGGAGCTTAAACGGAAAAACTTTATCTGAAGTCGATAAAATTAAAATCAGCCGAGGAGAAATTATACGAGTTGTATTGAACAATAAAACGATGATGCATCATCCGATGCATTTGCATGGGCATTTTTTCAGAGTGTTAAATAAGAATGGAGAATATTCACCACTAAAACACACAGTTGATGTGGAGCCAATGAAGTCTGTTACGATTGAATTTCCAGCGAACGAGACTGGAGACTGGTTTTTTCATTGTCATGTTCTTTATCATGTGAAAGGTGGCATGGCACGAATATTTAGTTATGGAGATAAACGAGATCCAAGGTTAGAGAACTTTGCGCTTTCAAATGTATTAGATATGGATCGACATTGGTATACTTGGACTGAGACAAAGGCAGCAAGCCATTATGGATCAATTGAGTTAACCAGTTCAAACACTCGAAATCAATTTAACCTCGGTGCAGAGTACGGTTGGAATAAAAATGTAGAAGCTGATATAAGTTATGATCGGTTTTTATCTGATTATTTTAGAGTTTATTTGGGTGCAAATACAGAAAATAAAATTGAAGAAGAACTTGGTGCTACCGAAACGGTTGGAACATTAGGAATTAAATGGCTCTTACCATACTTTATTGATTCAAACTTTAGAATTGATTCTGACTTAAATCTTCAACTTTCTTTCGATGTTGACTATTTACTTTTTTCTAGAGTCGCAATCTTTGGTTATTGGGAAGTGACTAATGACTTTGGTTGGAAAACTAAGTTACCAGAGAATAATTCTTGGGAAAAAGATTATGTGTGGAACTTGGGACTTGAATATATAGCAACAAAGAATTTATCAATTTTTACAAGTTACGAGAGCCGCTTTGGAGCAGGAGCAGGTATTTCATATATTTGGTAAGTAATAGAATCAGAAATCAAAAGTGAGGAAATTAATATGTGCCCCGATTGTGAAAGTAAATTTAGTCTAAAGAAAATGTTTTTGGCACTTAGTATTGTTTTAATAGGCG
>JBLIAG010000089.1:0-4356 GCA_047634375.1 Bacteriovoracaceae bacterium | reverse complement strand
ACACTGTTGGAATAATGATGATACAGGGTGAAATGTTTAATAAACACCTTATTTCATCAAATTTTAACTGTTTAATTAAGTTCCTTAATTAGTAGGGGTATAAAGCGGGGTATCCCATGCTGTATATTTTATTTCTTAATTAATTATCAACTAGTTGGGTGTTGCATGGGCGGCATGATGTAATTTTTATTATATAAAACCCTAGCTCAATAGAAAGCCCGAATAGCAATGTTTGGGCTTTTTTCTCTAAAGATAAACTTGTTAGAATTTCTTGAAATTTGTTAAACAGGAAAATATCAGAAGTAGTTTTATTATTATAAGGGATCGGCATTGACTTATGTTTTTTCTGAAATTTTACATTGACTTATTCTATTTTTCTAATAGATAATTATTTTACTATTACGTAAAGCCTTTAAATATCTATTTTTATGGCTCAATACACTTTAAATGGATAGAGTAAATGGACTTAAACTTTTTATCGAAAACATCTTTAATTATCTTTTTAGCAACTTTAGTTTTAGGGTGTGGCGGAGGAGGAGGTTCAGCTCCAACACTCACTCCAAACCCCACCCCAACCCCCACTCTAACCCCCACTTATTCACTTAAAATAACTGAAGATAATGCAGGTGTTATTGCATATGGTTCTTTTTACTCAGAAGCTGTTTTACAACTTTCCGACTCGGTTTTGTCTATCTTTCTTGATTATTACGGGAATATATCTTCAGGGGCAAAATGTAAGTTAGAAAACGTAACGAATGAAAGAGGGACTACTGCTGTAAATCATCATGATTCAAACAATGATTTTTTTGTTAATGTTGGTGAACGGGTTACCATTAATTATGATTCATGCTTTGATCACATATTAGATGATGATGTAACAGGTAGCGTAGATCTTGAAATAATTAAATTTCTTATTGATGAAAATAACAGCATCACACTGGAAGCAAATTTGTCAACGCAAAACTTCCAGCTTAACTCTATTGAGGACGGAACATCGGGGGTAGTTTCAGGTGACTTCAAGGTGACTTATAATCTAACTGATGACGAAGTCATAACCGTTGAATCTGATGATGGAGGATTTTTTAAATTAACACAAGAAGGCTTATCTGAATCAGCTGAAAATTTCAAAATATCTAAAATCACTCTTTCTGAGCGAATTTCAGGCAACTATGAAAATAAGATGAGTTTTCAGGTTGATTTTGATAGTTCTAGTATAGGCGGAACTTTTACATGCAAGTCCGACTTTATTTACTTTGCAGGTAATTATCCTACATCTTCAGATGTAAAGTGCTCTGGAGACAACAGCTCGATAAATATCTCTAATGACACTGTAAGTTTAGATGATAACGGTGATAGTTCATATGAAGTTTTAGGTGAAATTATCTGGGGAGAAGTATTTGAAGGGTACATACACTCTGATTCTAATAGAATGGGACGAGTTCAAGAAATAGCATCTGATTTAAAAGTTGGGCGAAAATCATTAAGTACTAGGCAAACTTTTGAAGACAAACTAAATAATAGAATTCTAATTTTCACTACAGAACTGGATGTAATGTTTCCAAATTCTTTAGTTGCAATAGATATCAATTCTCATGAAATTACAGAATTAATGAGTTTTAATTCTGCTAAAATAAAAAGTATTATTGTCTCATATGACGCTTCTCAATACTGCTCTGTATTGGAAGAAAGTGATGTATTTACTTGTTATAATTTATCTGATAATTCTGAAATTTTTAACCTCAATATTGATCATGGATACGAATCTGGAGATCCAAATTTCGACGAAGCAAAAGTATTCATTTGTGATGCAGTAGCTGCTAATCAAACTAATGATTATTATGCTTTGAGGCTTGGAAAACAAGGTTACCTGGACTGTACCAATATTGTCTTAGTTCAAAGTGGACAGCAATTGCCAGTATCATTCAAAAATGTCTCTAGTAATAATTCTTTAAAAATTGGTGGGCTTCAAGACTCAATAATATTTGCACCTGATGATAAGTCGATATTTTTAGATGGTAAAGGTTATACAGTTATAAATTTGTTTTCAGTACCTATTAATGGAAACGGTTTTGGAGAACTTTTAAGCATATCACTTTCATCTGATAGTAGTCATGACCTGTCTATCGTTGATGGCTCATTATTCGATTGGCGTAGCATGTACGACCCTAGTAATTTTACTAAGCTCGGTAAATTCGAAAGAAAAGATAGGTCAGGTTGGAGTAATCATTACTCAGCTAAATTTTTTGAGATTGATGAAAATAAAGCATACTTCTTTGATGAAGATAATAAAATTATTGTTTACTCATATGAAAAATTTTTACCTACAGCAGAATTTTCTCTTGAATTACCGAGAGACGACAATATAACGGAAATGAGTGCTACAGAGTCACACTTATTAATTTTTAGCCATACTGGAATATATGCGATTCCGAAAAAAGAGCTTAATGTACAAGAAAAATATAATAACGCATGTTCACTGGTTATAGAAAGTGGTAATGAATACTGGGGAAGTATGGATTGTCAGTTTTCAAATGCGATCTATGATTCCGTTAGAAACCGAGTATATGGAGCATTACCTAGCGTATATGGCATAAATGGAAACTCTGTTGTAATTATTGATTTGGAATCTAAAAAAACAATTGATCATGTTTATGTAGGCTCCGAGCCAACCTATATGAGTCTCTCTGGCAACAAAGAAAAACTATATGTTGGTTTTGATGATTCAGATAAAATTATTGAAATTGATCTGGAAACTTTCAAAACTAAAGATAAGTTAGTGATAGCTGCTAAAAACGTAACTCCTGACTTTCTTAATGGCGATATTGATCTTGTCGTTGGGCTGATATCTTTTATAGCTTCTTCGCCATTTTCTGATGAGGAATTCATTGTAGGAGTAGATGAAGGTTTTTTGGGTAATGCATCGTACCTTAGTTTGTACCATTCAGATCAAAGTGGAATAACCGAATCATTTTTAGAAGGAACGGGCGCTAGAAAAGTTGCTTTCTTAGAAAAAAATCGATTGATTGGTATAGGTACATATGGCGGTGTAGAGGAGTTTGATATAAGTGGTGGTGCGATAGAAGCATTAGATACGCAATATTATTCGCCGTCTGGTTACGGTTCTCCAATATTTGATGAATTAACAATTTCTAGTGATAAATTACTTTATGATATTTATGGTAATGTATTTGATATGGTAAATGGAGAGTTGACTTCCCCATTTAATCTGGACGATGGCCAATATGGTTATGGCAGCTTGATTTTGGATGAGGTTGATGAAAACATATACTTTGTAAACCATGATTTACACGTAGACCATGGCGTATCTATTAGCAAATATTCATTAATCACAGGTGAGTGGCTTGGTGGCCTGAATGAAGATATTAGTAAAAAGTCTCGTAAAAGTGGAGTCAGTTTTATTACAAACAATGGGGGCATTGGAGCAACTAATTCTAAAGGGAAGTTGTTCTTAATACCCGGCTCTTCCCTTAAATAGAATGGTAAATGTACTAGAGAAAAAATTGTTCTAAGTAGTTTTTCTCGCTTACAGGCTTGATGCCGAAGAAATGGTGTTTTACTTCTACTTCCCAGCTGTAAGTCACTAGTAATTTTTACTAGGTTCGTTTAGTTAAGTAACACAAAATAATATAATTTTAATAAATTACAATAAGTTAATCGAATAATAAGTTTGTGGGGGTATAAGGTGGGGTATCAAAATTATTCCCATTTTATTTATTAATTAAAATCAAGTGGTTAATGCATGTATGGGCGGCATGATGTAAGTAGGATTTAAACTCTAAATCTATACAGTCTAATCATTTAAATGAAAGCCCGAATAGCGATATTCGGGTTTTTTTTCAACCCTATCTAGTTTTCTGGTGAAAGGATATCTTGTCAAATGATCATTCTCTAAAGAAGGAGAAAATGAAAAGTATAAACTACCTAGGTGCTCACTGTGGGCTTGGTTTAGAAACGTTTATGCTACGTTATTCATTTCGAAAAGGGATCTTCTATTTTTATCAACTAATCAAGTTTTCCTTTTACAAAAAAACCATACATATCGGCATTATCCATATTGCAGGTGGATGTATAATTATGTTGCCTGAGTAATTAATATAGGGAGGAAGATTATTCATACTTATGTCCTTAATATAACTTTATGATATCAAATGAAAAAATATCAAGTTGATACGTCATAAACTCTAAACGTTATATTTTGTAAAAACAACTTTTTTGGTAGAGATAAATATCATCCATGTGGATCCTTACTGATCTTAACTTTTTGGAAAATATAAATAGGATCTATACTATATTTTTTCTGTTATTAGTTAATATTTCTGCTAGAAGTAGACCTAC
>JBLIAG010000088.1:0-4562 GCA_047634375.1 Bacteriovoracaceae bacterium | reverse complement strand
CTGTTGGTACAAGATTATTAACAGTTCAAGAAGCTCGTGATGCAGGTATCAAAGGTATCGACATTACTTCAGTTACAGATAAATTTATGAAAGAAAACCCAGGAATGTTGAGAACTTTCATAGAAGTTACTCATGAAGCTAACGCTAGATATGCAGCGGGTAAAAGCGACATGAATGTAATTGCTAAAGATGCTGAAATGGCACTTGGAGATATGAAAGAAACTTTAGGTGGATTTGTATTCTTGAATGCTGCAGATACTAAAAAATCTATGGAATCAGGTGGTAATCTTGATGGTTTCTTAAAAGGAATGGGTACTCCTAACGGAGCAGTAGATACAAGTTTTTTACCTCTATAATTTAGAGAGTAAGATAAAATTAGATAGGCGCCAATTTATTAAATTGGTGCCTATTTTTTTAAATAAAATTTTAATATAAAGTTATTTCTATGAGTGATTTAATTTCTCAAAATCTAAACATGATCTTTAAAACTCCAAAAGGAGAAACTGTTCATGCATTAAAAGATGTAAATTTTACACTTAAAAAAGGTGAGCTTCTAACCGTTCTTGGTCCTTCTGGATGTGGAAAAACAACTTTACTAAATATTACTGCTGGCTTTCTTAGACCTACTTCAGGGGTAATCACTCTTAATGGTAATGAAATCAATGGTCCTGGAGTTGAAAGAGGAATGGTTTTTCAACAAGGTGCTTTGTTTGAATGGTTGACTGTAGCTGAAAATGTAGATTTTGGTTTAAGAATGAAAAAAGAAGATCCAGTAAAAACTGCAAAAAAAGTTGAAGAATGGTTAAATATAGTTGGCTTGCAAGGTTTTGGAGATACACCAACTTATCAATTATCTGGTGGTATGCAGCAAAGAGTAGCTCTTGCACGATGTTTAATTAATGATCCTGATCTAATTTTAATGGATGAACCTTTAGGGGCACTAGATGCACTAACAAGAGAAAAGATGCAGTCGTTAGTTTTAAAAATTTGGAAAGAAACAGGAAAAACAATTATTTTAATCACTCACTCTGTTGAAGAAGCATTATTACTTGGTGAAAGATTATATGTAATGGCACCAAGACCGGGTCGTATACATAAAGAATATAAACTACCCTTTGCTTCAATGGGGATAGATGGAGATTTAAGAGAAATCAAAAAAACTAAAGACTTTGGAAGTAAAAGAGAAGAAATTCTAACCATGATTTGGAACATGGAAGAAGAAATCATGGGCAAAGACATTTAATATGCTGACAGGAATTATCACATTTGTAGTTATATTTGCTGTTGTTGGGTCAATTCTTTATGGAAGAAAACTAGCTAAAACTGAAAAACTAGATGCTGTTTTTGGAAATCCTGAAAGAGCTAAAGGTGGAACTCACTGGATAATTGTTGGAAGTAGTTTTTTATTATTAACATGGCTCTATTATTCTTGGGATATGGCTAAATCATTTTACCCTCAATCAGCTAATGAACTTTGCCAAGTCGCAAAAGTTAACGATTCAATGCTTTCATTAAAATATTTGTTTCCAATTGAAGAAAGAGAATTTAAAAGTACATCAATTATTAGAAGTGAAAACAAAAACATAGAAAAATTAGCTAATGAAATTAGAAATTCATCAAATATTAGAAATCAAGATAAAGATATACTTTTAAATTTTATTGAAAAAACTAAAAGAACAATTCCATTACTCACGAATGAAGATCTTCTTGAAAATGAAACAATAATTAAAATTGGTGAGTTAACTAATAAAATTACTTGGTTAACAGAAGAATTTCAAAAAATAAGCTACCCTCCTATAAAAAGCATTGAAGAAGAAAATAAAAGAATTGAAGCTTTAAAAACACAAGGCGGCTGGGGATCATCTGGAACTGCTGTAACAAATACAATAGAAATCCCCACTATTCCTGAAACTAAAAAGGGACTAAAGTTTGATGCTGCTGCAAAAGAATTAACTATTATTAGTGATGATTTTTTTAAATTAAGAAATCATAACACTCAATACAAAGCTCTGATGAAAGAGATCAAAGATGGAATTAAAAAATATAGATCAGAATTAGATGAAACACATGATGTAGCTTCAATACTGGCAAAAGATGTTCTTAAAATTGCTCGTAGGATCGAATACGCAAGTATTTTTCCACCTAATACTCTTGATGATATGCAAAAATCTATAATAGAGTTTGATGAAGTTCAAAAGAAAGAACAAGGAGGCTTAAGATTAATTGATATTTTTTTATTTCCTACTGGAACAATAATTTCAAGTGGTCCAAATTGTTCTGAGCAGGGTTCTGGAAGATGGTTACCAAAACCGTCTGATACCTTTAATAAATTTGTCCTTCTTCTACAGCCCAGTATTGGATTTAAAAACGTACCTCTAATTTGGTATGAAATGATGGATGTAAGTAAAATAGTTGGTTTTATTTTACCTGATTGGATTGCAGATGCTATGCCTGGAGCATATCCAATTCATAATGCCGATGGAACTGTTACACCAAACTTTAAGAGTAAAGTCTTAAGTGTTGCTACAGGTGAGTTTAAATTATTTAAAATACCAGTTCCAATGGGTCATATCTGGGACTCTTTTTTAAGAGTTCTTTTAGGTTTGGTGCTTGGAATAATTTTTGGTGTACCACTAGGATTGTTTATGGGTTTAAACAGGTTTGCTAAAGGGTTTTTTGATCCATTAATTGAATTGTATAGACCTGTGCCTCCTCTTGCTTGGGCTCCTCTTGTTATTACTGTATTTGGAATTGATAACGTTGGAAAAATTTTCTTATTATTTATGGTTTCATTTTCAATTATGATTATCTCTGCTAGAGCTGGAGCAGCTGGTACACAATTATCTAAAATTCATGCTTCACACTCACTTGGTGCATCTAAGTGGCAAATATTAAGACATGTAATATTTCCAAACTCATTACCTGAAATTTTAACAGGGGTTAGAGTTGCTGTTGGAATGTGTTGGGGAACTTTGGTTGCAGCTGAATTTTTAGCTGGTACTACAGGTATTGGATTTGTTGAAAACGTTGCTAAGAAATACTTCCAATACGAAGTTATTTGGATCACTATTTTTGTAATGGGAATGCTAGGTTTATTATTTGATATTGCGTTGAGAAAAATAATTGACAAAACAATTCCATGGCATGGTAAAGGTTAATCAACCTTTTATTAAATTATGAAATCTTCAAAGTTAAAAGCAATTATTAAAGATATCTTTATTAAGTATAAATTAAGTAAAGATCATGCCACTATTTGTGCAGAAGCCCTAATCAATGCAGAATTAGTTGGTGCGCCTTCTCATGGGTTATCTAGACTTAAGATGTACTGTGATCGAATTAATAAAAAAGTTATTAATCCAAAAGCCAAAATAAAAGTTAAAAAAATATCTCAATCAATTGCTCATGTTGATGGCAATAATAGTATTGGCTTTGTTGCAGCAGATACTGCTATTAAAACTGCCATTAGTAACGCTAAAAAAACTGGAATTGGTTTGGTTGCAGTTAAGAATAGTGGTCATTATGGTTTGTCTGGCTATTACGCAGAGCAAGCAGTTAAAAAAGGTTTAATGGTGATGGTGTTTACTAATGCTCCTCCAGCAGTTGCACCTCATGGTGCTTTAAAAAGTTTATTTGGAACAAACCCTATCTGCTTTGGAACACCCACAGGATCAAAAGTTCCTTTTATTTTAGATACTTCAATTTCAATGATTAATAGAGGAAAAATTAGAGTTGCAGCAAGAGAAGGAACTGAAATTCCTGAAGGTGTTGCACTAGATAAATTTGGTAAACCAACAACAGACCCTAAAAAAGCATTAGAGGGAGTTCAATTACCTATAGCTGGTTTTAGAGGCTCAGGATTAGCCTGGATGGTTGATATTTTAAGTGGTGTATTAACAGGAGGTAATCATGCAGGTAGAGTTAAAGATCCTTTTACTGACTTTAGTGGTCCACAAAATATTGGTCACTTATTTTTTGTTTTAAAACCTAATTTGTTTGTCGGAAATTCTTTCAATAAAAGAATAAAAGACAATATTAAAACTATAAAAAAATTACCTAAGATAAAAGGTGTTAAAGAAATCCTTTACCCAGGACAAAATAAGTTCAATAGATTTAAAAGTAACCTTAAAAAAGAAATTAATATTTCAAAAGCTGTCTTAAAAGATTTAGAATATTTACAAAATATCTAATTACCGTACAGATCTTGAAAATTTAACAAGGTCATTAACAAGAAGTTCAGGTTCTTCAAGCGCCGCAAAGTGTCCACCCCTTGGCATCTCTGTCCATTGAGTGATATTAAACATTCTATCTACATAAGATCTTGGTGGCCACTCAGACATCTCAGCAGGAAAAATTGCTGCAGCTGTTGGTATTTTTATTTTCTTAAAATCTTTAGGAAAAAAACGTCCTCCCTCTTCTCTTCTTCCATAATAAATCCAAGAAGCTGTATTAAAAGTTTTTGTAACTATATAAACCATAATATTTGCTAACAAGGTATCTTTTGAATAAGCACTTTCAATATCACCATCCTTTAAATCAGACCAAGAGTACATCTTTTCAATAAT
>JBLIAG010000087.1:0-4578 GCA_047634375.1 Bacteriovoracaceae bacterium | reverse complement strand
TGATGCTAATATTTCTTTTACACTTAAAGGTTTTTTGTCTAAAATAGCGGACACTAAAGGTGTAATTCCGTCTTTCATTCTGATATTAATATCAGCTCCTGAGTTGACGAGAAGAGCGATTATTTTAGCTTGCTCTCTATCTGCGCTGGTATTTTTTTTGGCATTGATATAATACAAAGGAGGAAGCCCAAAATTATTATTTATATTTGGCTTTGCTCCTCGATCTAAAAGGTATTTCACTTCAGATATTGAATTGTTTTGTACTGATATATGTAGCAACGTATCTGATTTACTATTGACGCTACTGTTAATGTTCATTCCATCATCTAGACGATTTTTTACTCCTTCGAAATAGGCTGTATGATGTGGAAAAATAGAACAGCCAGTTATAAATATCATCAAAAATAGTAATGTTAAAAACTTCCGTATTAAGTTATTGTCCATTTAATTTACACCTTTTTATAGAATCTTTATCTTGATATTAAGAATTGATTATACCTACAGTCGAGTGGGTTCTGTACAGAAAAAAATGATGTGTCTGAATTATGCGTCTCAAAAAAAATGTATTTTTTGAGAATTTCTTACCTATAAATCAGTCAATAAAAACACTTCATCAACAAAAAAATATATGTTCACTGTTGATTTTTTTTCTAAGAAGGTGTAATTTTCGCCTTCTTGGTCAGTAAGAATTGAGTTTGCAACGGATTGCATTAGAAATTATAGCAAAAGGATTTTTGTGAAAGTCAGAGAATTTAAGCAAGATTTTTCTTGTCGGCATCTTGCTAAAGCCACACGACATACATCACTTTCCACGCACGCATTCGATTTGTTTTTAGCACATTTTAATGGGCTTCTACTTGATTTTTTCCATCTTAAGTCGATTTACGTCTCATTCTGCATAGAAAATGTTTTTCCATTTTCTACTATAGCTCTGTGCAACATTTTCTACTTTCGCGAGGGAGCTAGTAACAAATCTAGCTTTTTATTTTAAGTGAAAGCACACACTTTTCTAATTCTTCTTCCTTCTATGTTTTTTGTCTTCATAGGATTTTTTACTCCTAACGAGGCACTTTCAAAGCCCTTTATTGGTGATCATACCTCTATTGATCAAGTGTATGAGAATGGCAGGCTTCTTCGAGCTCAGTTTAAGAATAGAGAGGCCAGAGAGTATTTGAAGTATTCGATGAAAAAAGGCTCGGCGAAAGGGTTTTATCTATATGCCATTGAGCTTAAAGGCTATAACCAAACTGTTCGTACCGATAGTAATGTATATGACTATATATCTCGAGCTGCTGAGTTAGGTGATAAGCAAGCCGTTAGATATTTGGCATTAGGAGAATTAAGCGAGGATGTTTCATTTTTTTGGAAAGATAAATATTTTGAATTACTTAACCAGTTAGTCAATGAAGATAAAGGGCAGGCATTTTTTGAATTTTATCTTTTTTATCAACATTCAGATTTAGAACTTGCTAAAGACTATCTAAAAAAATCCGTGGCGCTTATGCACCCTGTTGCATTAATGGTGCAAGGGGATCTAATCATGCAGGGAGATGGCCCCTATTGGTTTTCATTTACAAGAAAAAAAGCATCAATTGAGACTTATAAACAAGCAGCCGAAACCTATTACCTTCCTGCAATAAAAAAATTTATTAATATCCTTGATGAAATAGGAGATGAAGATCAAGCGTTCGAGTGGCTTCTTAAAGCTGCTGGATTGGGGGATCTCTCATCCATTGCTTTGGTGGCTAGGACTCTATCGGGGAAAAGGGGTGTCCATAAATATGCACCTCTTAGTCTATCTCAAGCCAAAGCATATTATGACATATACATTAATATTGCAGGCCAGGATAAGTTTTCTGCTCTATATACAAGCATGCTGGCTGAACAGTATGAATTAGTTAATAAAATGAGTGATGAGCAGCTAAAGGAAGCAGATCAAAATATTATAAAAATCAAAGAAAATGTTAAGTATTTTTATTCATCAGACATTTTTTGGTTTGATGATGGGTACTTATATAGTTTATGAGTGTTAATTTTTATTGATGTGTTTATAACCAGTTTTGTCTTTTTTATGTGAGTGTGTTTCATCTATTTAGCTTTCGTAATAGAAAAATTATCTAGATGAGTTTTTATAATGAGTTAGGACGGAGATGACGTATGTCAAAAGAAGGAAGTGTTGCACCGAAAGAGCGAATTAATATCAAGTATGTTCCTGCGACTGGTGATGCTCAGGCTGAAGTTGAACTACCACTTAAAACGCTTGTTGTTGGTGATTTTAAGGGACATACCGAAGAGACGCCACTTGAAGAGAGAAAAAGCATTTCTATCGATAAAAACAACTTTGAATCGGTTATGCGTGAAAGTAATTTACGTTTAAAAACGGCTGTAAGTAATAAGTTGGAAGACGAAGAGGGTGGTGAGTTAGCTGTTGAGCTTGAATTCAATGGTATTGCTGATTTTTCACCAGACTCCATCGCTTCACAAGTCCCTGAGCTTAAAAAGCTTATTGAGCTTAGAGAGGCGTTAGTCGCCTTGAAAGGGCCTTTGGGGAATATTGCTGAGTTTAGAAAAAGTCTCCAAGGACTGATTACCTCTGATGAAAGTCGAGAACAATTATTGGCAGAGTTAAGCCTTATAAATGAAAGCAATTCAGATGAAGCTTCACATCCATCTGAATAATAGTTTGAGAACCTACTACAGGGAATATGTATGTCTACAAATGATGTTATAACGGAAGGGCTTGCTAGTGAGCAAGGTAGTAGTAACTTACTCGACGAAATTATGGCTCAAACGCGTATCGCGCCTAATGAGGTTGGGTATGACGTAGCTAAAAAAGGCGTTGCTGCTTTTATTGAAAATTTACTGCGTTCAAATCAGACTGAAGAGCCTGTTAACAAGGCTTTAGTAGATCAAATGCTTGTCGAGTTAGATCGTAAAATTAGTGCGCAAATGAATGAAATACTTCATGACGAGTCTGTTCAGAAAATGGAGTCATCATGGCGCGGCTTGAAATTATTGGTTGATAGAACCGATTTCAGAGAGAACAACAAAATTGACATTATTCATGTCACAAAAGAAGAGTTGTTAGAAGATTTTGAGTTTGCACCAGAAACAACGCAAAGCGGTTTGTATAAGCATGTTTATTCTTCCGGTTATGGTCAGTTTGGTGGTGAGCCTACAGGCGCGATTATCGGTAATTATGCTTTTACGCCGTCTACACCTGATATGAAATTGTTGCAGTATATGGGGGCGCTAGGTGCAATGTCTCATGCACCATTTATTTCAAGTGTTGGCCCTGAATTTTTTGGCATCGATTCTTTTGAAGAACTGCCTAATTTAAAAGATTTGAGCTCTATTTTTGAAGGGCCAAAATATACGAAATGGCGTTCACTTCGTGACTCTGAAGATGCTCGATATATTGGTTTAACGGCCCCTCGGTTCTTACTACGAGTTCCATATGATCCAATAGAAAATCCAATAAAATCATTTAATTACCAAGAAAATGTAAGTCAATCACACAGTAATTACCTTTGGGGGAATACTGCATTTGCATTTGCCTCACGTTTAACAGATAGCTTTGCCAAATATCGTTGGTGTCCAAATATCATAGGTCCTCAAAGTGGCGGCGCGGTAGAAGATTTACCTGTACATGTTTTTGAATCAATGGGAGAGCTTCAGGCCAAAATACCTACAGAAGTCTTAGTGACGGACAGAAAAGAGTTTGAACTTGCTGAAGAGGGTTTTATTGCTCTTACGATGAGAAAAGGCAGTGATAATGCGGCCTTCTTTTCCGCGAATTCGGTTCAGAAGCCTAAAATATTTCCCAATACTAAAGAAGGTAAAGAGGCAGAAACTAATTATCGTCTGAGCACACAGCTTCCTTATATGATGATTATTAATCGACTCGCTCACTACGTGAAGGTATTACAACGCGAACAGATTGGTGCATGGAAAGAGCGTCAAGATCTTGAACGTGAATTAAATGGTTGGATTAAACAATATGTTGCTGACCAAGAGAATCCACCCGCTGACGTTCGTAGTCGTCGTCCGCTTCGTGGGGCAAAAATTGAAGTGTCAGATGTTGAGGGGAATCCAGGTTGGTATCAAGTTTCTTTATCTGTTCGTCCACACTTTAAATATATGGGGGCTAACTTCGAACTTTCACTTGTTGGTCGCTTAGACCAAGCATAACTATGACTTATCTTGCAGATGAAGGTGTTGCATTTGGTATTGGCTTTTTAGAGCGCTTAGATATCAATGCGAAACCTATTTCTTTGTCTCAGGGGCCGGATTCAATAGATGTTCTCAACTCGATAAAATCGAATGTTGCGAACATCTTGAATTCTAGATTGGGAGAGGCTCAGTCTGCTCCTAATCTAGGTCTTATTGATTTTAATGATGCATCTTTAGGAACAATGGACCTCTCTTTGAGGGTTAAGCTGGCGGTCAATAGTTGCTTGAGTGTATATGAACCAAGATTATGTAATCTGCAAATTCAAACCGTCACTGACCCGAGTAATCCACTGAGTTTATGCTTTCAAATAGATGCGGATATTAATAGTTCTGCACTTCATGAGA
>JBLIAG010000086.1:0-4963 GCA_047634375.1 Bacteriovoracaceae bacterium | reverse complement strand
GCGTATAGTGGATATGTAGAAAAACTTGCTGCTAACGGTTTACTGGACGCTAATGAAATGTGCATTCCTCAATTATGAGTGGTTTTTTATGTAGTTAAAGGGATGTCGGTAGAGTAGCGTATATTATAGAAATGAGTGCTTTCGACCTAAAGCGAACATTGATTGTTCTCGTGAGTTAAATTATTAAAGAGTGAACTGTTGAAGGAGTGTTAATGGCAAATCCAATAATTCCAGATAAGCCCAGAGGAATTTTACTTGAGGATGAGCAGCATCCAGGGTTTTATAGTTTTAGCTTCGTTCCCCCTAAGGAAAAGTTAAGGGATGCTGGATTAAATGAAGATAACCCGATGTCTTACATCGTGCCTATACTCGACGTAAATGCGCAAGACAATTACATACAGATTTTTCCAATAAATACCTTTGCCACACACCCTGAATTCTTAAAATACAAGTACCCAAAACTGAAGAGCATAACCCTTTCAAACTTTGATTTTGGACTGGCTACAAATCAAGGGGAAGTTGAGGAAATGCTAGATATATTGCCATCTGGCTTTGTAAAGGATTTTAACTATGGGCTTGGGTTTTTAAAGGAGTTTAAATTTATTGTAGATACACTCGAAGAACTAGATTTTGAGCATTTAGTAATTGATAAAGATGGTGAAACTTCATTAGATGAAGAGAATAAAATAATAACGCTAAAATATTCAGATTATGACGAGATAAGAAAGGGAATTAATCGGGTTTCATATGCAACGCAGAAGACTGCTAGAAAAGTTAAAAGAGCATCGACCTATAACACATTATGCTTTTTTATAGATGATAAAAAATTCCCGCAAAAACCACTAGACATAAAAGACACCTATATTGAGAGATCAATAGCAAAGGCTTCGGATATAAGAGATATAAACATCTCCGAAAGTGAAAGAAAACATATCATAAAAACGGTCTCTAAAAATGCCAGAAAAATATTAGGTGATGATAGCCATTCTCTCGTAAAACTAAAGAATGAAATTGAACTTGTATCTCTAGAAGACCTTATGTCAAATTTTTCGGAGATGATAGGAAAGAAGCTCGCTGAAGATAAATGGCAGGATTTGTTTCAAGAAAATCCATTCATACTAAACCTTCTATTTGGATACCCGATTATTAAAATTCAGGATCAGGCCTCTGTTGGTGGAAGAAAGCTTTCTGGAAAAGGCGATAAAATAACTGACTTTCTAAGCAAGAATGTTAAAACGAATAATACGGCTATCGTTGAAATTAAAAATCCACACGCAAAACTTCTAAATGCAAGGGAATATAGAGAAGGCGTGTTTTCACCCTCAGGTGAACTGTCAGGATCATTAAATCAAACACTTGATCAAAGATATAAGCTGCAAAAAGAAATAGCTACAATAAAAGAAAATACGAGAAATTATGATATTGAAACATTTTCGGTTCATTGCGTGCTCGTTATAGGCACGACACCTGAAGGGCATGATGAGAGAAAGTCTTTTGAAATATTTAGAAGAAATTCTAAGGATGTAGATGTAATTACATTCGATGAAGTACTTGAAAAATTGAAGCAGCTACACGAATTTTTAACCAGCGAAAACCTAGAAAACAAGGAAGACAGCTCTCATGAGCAAAATAATTGAAATAGATATCAAAAACTATCGTGGAATTAAGTCTTTCTCACAAAAGTTTTCTAGCAATGTTGTTTGTTTAATCGGGAGGGGGGACAGCAGTAAGACAACTGTACTGGAAGCAATCAAAGCAATCCTTTCTCCAAGGTGGAATCATGCATTCTACGATACTGACTTCTACCAATTAGATACATCCGATCCGATTGAAATTGTAATTTCGCTAACCGATATACCTGACGCTCTAAAAACTGAAGGAAAATTCGGCTTGTATCTTCGAGCTGTTGATGCAGAGGGAAATATAGCTGATGATCTTGGCGATGAAGATAGCGCGGTTTTAACGATTAAACTTACTGTTGATCATACTTTGGAACCAACATGGCACGTCATTACAGGACGAGACCAGGAGCCAAAAGAAATAAAACAAGGTGATCGTGGCAAATTAAATTGCTTTATGATTTCAGACTATCTGGATAGTCATTTTTCATGGGGACAAGGAAATCCTTTATATTCTCTTCTTAATACGGGCGAATTTGACGGAGAAAGAAATAAGCATGTTTTAGAGGCTATGAGAGAAGCCAAGGTTAAACTTGATGACGAGAGCTTCACATACCTTGCAATCATTACAGATAAGATCAAATCTCAAGCTGCGGGATTTGGGCTTGGATTGGATAATATAAATAGCACTATCGATTTTAAAGATATTTCTATTAGTGAAGGCAAAGTAAGCCTCCATGATGGCAAAGTACCATTCAGGCTCATGGGAAAGGGCTCGCGAAGAATAGCCTCTATAGCAATTCAGACTGCTGTCGCCGAAGGTGGTGGAATTGCACTGATTGATGAATTAGAGCAAGGCTTAGAGCCAGACCGTGTTAGACAGATTGTCAGAAACTTAAAAGATAACGGTTCAGGTCAAGTCATTATCACAACCCATTCGCGTGAAGTCATAACGGAATTAAGTAGCAAGGACTTGGTACTTTTGGTTGCAAATAAAGTATCTGGTGAAATCGTATCAAAGAATCTGAAAATACAGGACGATATATTGCAGGGAGTAATCAGGGCTTGTCCTGAGGCGTTTTTCGCGAAAAAGGTCATTGTATGTGAGGGCGCAACTGAAGTCGGAATATGCCGTGCGTTAGATAAATTCAGGCGCGAGATGGGAAATGACCAACTATCGCTTAAAGATTGTGCTTACGTTGATGGAGCTGGACATTCGTTTACAGAAAGAGCTAATAATATCAAAGATGCAGGGATAGATACCGCTGCATTCTGTGACTCTGATCGAGATGAGGAGCTAAACCCCTCAAAGGATGTTCTAAAGAATAATGCTATAGAAATCTATGATTGCGATGACAAAAATAAAATCGAACAACAAGTATTTAAAGACCTGCCCTGGGAGGCTGTTTTAGAGCTTATTGAATATGCCAAAGAGGCTCGTAATTTATCAGATGATCAATTAAGAGAATCTGTTAACGCTAAATACCTTAAGGGAACGCTCACGGTTGATTGGATTGATAATATTGGCGATACACCAGAATTAAGAGAGGCCTTGGCAGGTGCATCGTCTTTGAAAAAAAGGGAATGGTTTAAGAGGATTGATCATGGACAAAAATTAGGTCAGATCATTTTTAAATACTTTGATCAAATAGATGGAAAGAAATTGAGGCAAACACTCCAAGGAATTAGTGACTGGGTTGACAGCTAATGGACTATGAAGAGTTTCTGTCGCATCAAAAATCAAAAATAATTGCACCAGCAGGATACGGGAAAACACATTCGTTAGCCCAATGCGTTAAGCATGTGCAGGATAAAGCATTAATCCTTACCCACACCCATGCGGGCGTAGCTGCGATTAAAGACAAATTGAAGGCTCAATTAGTCGCGCCTGAAAAATATCATGTAGAAACAATAAGTAGCTTTTCTCAAAAATATACCAATTCATATTATATAGGTGGTGATATTCCTGAGCAGGATACCTCTAATGAATTCCATAGCTTTATGCTTGAGAAATCTAGAGAGATTTGCGCGACCAAAATTATTCAAGATGTTCTCAAAAATTCTTATGAAAGAATATTCGTAGATGAATATCAGGACTGTACACAAGAGCAACACGCTTTACTTCAAGAGTTATCAAAAGGTATCCCGATCCATATTTTTGGTGATCCGATGCAAGGTATATTTGGTTTTAGGGAACAACAATTAGTCGATTTCGATAACGACCTAGATGAATTTTATGAAGCACCATCGCTATCAATTCCCTTCAGATGGAACAATGCTGGGAGTAACGGGCTTGCTCAGGATTTACACAGTATGCGTATTGCCTTGGAGCAAGGGGAAGATTTAGATTTAAACAATTATTTGAACGTAGAAATCGTGCAGGCACAAGAGGCCGAGCAATACAGGCACGGAACTGATTATCAAAGAACGATTCATAATTTAAGAACGCTGGATAGCTTATTAGTAATCCACCCTGACCCGACAAGGAAGCAACAAAGGGTGGACTTTTCTAAAAGGTTTAGAGGTATCAATACAATAGAAAGTATAGATGACAAAGATTTTTATAGAATTGCAAAGCTTTGTGATAATGTTGACTTAACAAACAAGATATTATCAGTAAGAAATATCAGTTATGAACTATTTGATAAGACAGGTTTAGACATCTGGTTTAATAAAAACGGGTTGAAAAATAAACGAGTAGAGGCCGATAAAGAAATCTCTGGCTTAGTTTCAACAAACATTGATGCTATAACATCTGAATATGATCTAGCCCGTGCAATTGAACAAGTCAAAAATATGCCTGAGGTGCGCTGTACTCGTATAGAAATATATAAATCTATTATTTCAGCTATTACTATTGCTAGAGAAGATGGCTCGTCGATTTATGAAGCCATGAAGAAACAAAGAAACATCGTAAGAAGGCAAGGTCGGAAAATATATGGCAACCATATTGGCACTACACTTCTTACGAAAGGTCTAGAATTCGATACGGTACTAATTTTAGATGCCCACAAAATTAAATGCCCTAAAAATCTCTATGTGGCACTAACTAGGTGCTGTAGTCGACTTATCGTTATAACTGAAAACAGACAGCTCCATCCTTATCCAATGTGAGTCCTATTTGACTGATTGCGAATTTCCTTTGGCCATTAGGCGATTTCAAGGGTGTAAAACCCTTGATACAAGTTCATTTTCGATATTTTGCAGTGAAGCCAATGCATTGGTGCGCTGTAGCGTACGTGCATTGCTTTTTATCAGCTCGATGAAAGCTTCTTTATGTAAGCCGTGAAGCTGATATGTGCTTTTGGCTGCTAATTCAAATTTTGTTACTAATCTCATTGTAA
>JBLIAG010000085.1:0-4964 GCA_047634375.1 Bacteriovoracaceae bacterium | reverse complement strand
CAATTGACCTAAACCAACATATCCAAAATTTAATCCATTATATTTTTCTGGTATTGTCAATGCAGTCCACCCCATCTCAACCATCTCCATCCACAACTCCTTATCGTATGTTTTGTAGCTATTATCTCTCAAATCTCTTAAACTCGAAAGAGGAGATTTTAAATCTAAGAATTCTTTAGTTGATGTTTTGAGCATTTGCTGCTCTTCATTTATTATTAGTGCCATTATATTTTATTTTGAGGGTAAACCTAAGATTCTTTTTGCAATGATATTTAATTGAACTTCGTGGGTTCCTCCTTCAATAGAATGACCTTTAGTTCTACAAAAGTATCTAGCTTGCATCCCATTATTTGATTCTTTACTAGTCCATTCACTTGCATTGAAACCATTTACACTTAGTCTCAATTCTTCACTCTGAATGCTTAATTCTGTACCATAATATTTAAAAAAAGAAGACGCTGCTCCAGAACTGTTACCTGCTTTATGTTCATCCATAGTTCTTTGAATAGTTAAATCAAATATTTCTTGATTCATTTCCAGTTCAGCTATTTTAGATCTTAAAATAGTATCTGACAAAATATCGTTATTTTTCCCCAAAACTTTAATAGCTTCATCTCTTAGATATTCCTTTTTATCAGTATCACCTATTCCTCCAATCATTTGACGTTCATGAGTCAATAAGTATTTAGCTATAGTCCAACCTTCATTAAGTGTTCCCACTAAATTTTCTTTAGGAACTTTTACAGAATCAAAAAATGTCTCTGTAAAAGGAGAATTTCCACTTATAAGCTTAATTGGTCTTGTCGTAACTCCCTTAGAAGCCATATCAATTAAAAGAAAACTAACTCCGTTGTGCTTTGAACTAGAATCTGTTCTAACTAAACAAAAAATCCAATCTCCTTTATCTCCAAATGAAGTCCATACTTTAGAACCTGTAACTAAGAAATGATCTCCCTTGTCTATTGCCTTAGTTTGCAAGTTAGCTAAATCACTACCAGCATTTGGTTCACTATAACCTTGAACCCATCTTATTTTGGCTTCAGAAATTTGAGGTAAATAATGTCGTTTTTGTTCTTCACTAGCAAACTTCAACATGGCTGGTCCAAGCATAGTAATACCAAAATTAATGTGAGGTTTTCTACATCCTAACCTTCCCATTTCTTGGTTTAAAACATTATTCTGTTCAGGTGTTAATCCTCCTCCTCCATATTTTGATTCCCAATATGGAACAATCCACTTTTTTTCATGCATTTTTTCAAACCAAATTTTTTGATCTTTATTATCAAACTCCCCTTTTCTTCCGCCCCAATACACTTGATTAGGATCTGTAAGTTTTTCTCTCATGCTATCAGGACAGTTTTCTTCTAACCATTTTCTGGTTTCCATTCTAAAGCTAGTTAGATCTACTTTTACTTGTGTTTCCATTCTCTATATTCTATTTAAACTTGTTTTTTATTTTCCTGTAAACTTTGCTTTTCTTTTTTCTAAAAATGCATTAACCCCCTCTTTAAGGTCGTGACTATAAAATGCAGCTACTTGCTCTTTCGCTTCAAATTCAATAGTATCGTATAAATTATTATCTAAAGAAAAGATCATATCTTGTTTTGTAATTCCTATAGCAACAGTAGCTTTTTCAGAAAGTTCAACTGCCCATTTTTTTGCACTATTTAAAATTTCCGAACTATCAACTAATTTATTTGTCAAGCCTAAGCTCAAGCATTCTTCTCCTAAAACTTTTTTTCCGTTCGAGGCAATTTCTAAAGCTTTACTATACCCTACTTGTCTGGAAAGCAACCAACTTGCCCCTCCATCAGGGCCTAAACCAATGTTTATAAATGCGTAAAGAATTGAACTTTCTTTACTCATTACTCTAAAATCACAAGCAAGAGCAAAAGCTGCACCAACTCCAGCAGCTGACCCATTTATTGCACCAATAATTGGTTTCTTTAATGCTAAAAAACGTTTCATTAAAGGTTTATATTTTTCAATTATATAATCTCGGCTCTGTTCAGGTGTAATAAGTCCAAAAGTTGACATATCTGCTCCAGCACAAAAACCTTTTCCTTTTCCTGTTAAAATTACCGCTCTAACACTATCGTCATTTTCAACTATTGAGAAAGACTCATTAAAGCCATCAAGCAAATCTTGATTAACTGCATTATATCTCTCTGGTCTATTTAAGGTAATTATAGCTACACTACCTTCTATTTCAACTAATACTGCTTTATCCATATAAAAATTTTATTCGTAAGCAATTGCTAAAGTTTCAGCAACGCAAACTGGTTTTTCTTGACCTTCAAGTTCTACTGTGATTCCTAATTTATACTTAGCGCCACCTGTTTTTATCTCGAATTCTAACAAAGAAACTCTTCCTCTTACTTTGCCTCCAGATGGAGTTGCACTAGTAAATCGAACTCGATCTAAACCGTAATTAACTCCCATTTTAACACTTTCTATAGTAAGTGTGTCGTATGAAAATCTTGATGCTAGAGATAAAATCATAAAACCATGAGCTATTGTAGTTTTATAAGGAGAATGTTTTTTAGACTTATCTTTATCAATATGAATCCACTGTTCATCTTCAGTTACTTTTGCAAACAAGTCTATTTTCTCTTGTGAAATTTCGATCCAATTTGAAACTCCTAATTCTTTTCCAACACTCTTACTCATTTCTTCTAAATTTTTAAAATGAGTTTTATAAGCTTCTTTATTTTCCATTTATTTAAGTATTTAAATTTTACATAGGCATAGCCCCTCCATTTGCGTGTAGAGTTATTCCACTAACAAACCCTGATTCTTTAGACGCTAAGAAAAGATAAGCATGTCCCATATCCTCAGGTGTACCTATCCTACCTACTGGGATCATTCTTACACCAGCTTGAATTACTTCATCAGGCATACTGTCTGACATAACTGATTTCACAAACCCTGGCGCTACAGCATTAGCTGTAATACCATATTTACCCACTTCTTTACAAAGTGCTCTTGTAAATCCAGAAATCCCTGCTTTTGTAGCACAATAATTTGTTTGACCAAAAGCTCCAGCAGTTCCGTTTATTGAGGAAGCAGAAACAATTCTTCCATAACTATTTGCTTTCATATGTGGAACTACTGATTTAGTTACCACAAAAAGAGATTTAAGGTTTACGTTAATAACTGAATCCCATTCTTCTTCAGACATTTTTAAAAATGATTTGTCTCTTATAATTCCTGCATTATTAATTAAAATTTCAATTTTCCCATGCTCTTTGATGATTTCTGCAATGGCTTTATCTACAGACTCTTGAGATGTTACATCAACTTTTTGATAAAATATTTTACCACCATTATTTGAAATTTCATTTACTGTTTCGCTTCCGTCAAGAACATCCCAAAGAGCAACTGTAGCACCTTCTCTACAAAACACCTCACATATTCCTTTACCAATTCCACGAGCTCCTCCAGTAACAATTGCAACTTGGCCTTCTAATCTTTTCATGATTTTATTTTTATTTATTAAACCTAATTCAGTTAATTAGTATTTCGATACTAATTTAAAAAAAAAGTATCACTTATCTAGATTATATACATTAATTTCATTAGAAACATTTGAAACTAAAAAAAGTTGGTCATTGAATTCAATAGCTGAAGTGTAAAATCCTGATTTTCCAGATGAATCTTGTAAATTATAAACTACTTCTTCTTTTTTATTAAATCCTAATATAAATCCGTAAGGTTTATTTTCTTTTGCATGTCTAAGTGATTTAGGCAGTCTCAAAATAATGTTGAATAAATAGTTATTTTTTTAAACATTTTAATTAATTATTATACAACCTCAAATAAACCTGCAGCACCCATTCCACCACCAACACACATCGTAGAAACAACATATTTTGCTCCTCTTCGTTTGCCTTCAATAAGTGCATGAGCAACCATTCTAGAACCACTCATTCCATAAGGATGACCTATTGAAATAGATCCGCCGTTTACATTAAGTATTTCATTTGGAATACCTAGCACCTCTCTACAGTAAATGACTTGTACCGCAAATGCTTCATTTAACTCCCATAATCCAATATCACTCATTTTAAGACCATTTTGCTTTAAAAGTTTAGGAACTGCATAAATTGGACCTATACCCATTTCATCTGGCTCACAACCCGCTACTGCAATTCCTCTATAAATTCCAAGTGGAGTCACATTATGCTTAGCTGCAACAGAAGATTCCATCAATACACAAGCAGAGGCTCCATCTGAAAGTTGACTAGCATTACCAGCAGTAATTGATCCACCTTCTATAACAGGTTTTAAAGATCTTAATCCTTCAATAGTTGTAGAAGGTCTATTACATTCATCTTTAGAAAGTGTTTTTTCAATAAATGAAACTTTTTTAGTTTCTTTATCCATAATTCCCATTGAAGTTGTAACAGAAATAATTTCATCATCAAACTTACCTTCTTCCTGACCATTAGCTGTTTTTATTTGACTTCCTAAAGCGTACTGATCTTGATCTTCTCGAAAAATTTTATATCTTTTAGCTACTACTTCAGCTGTTTGAAGCATAGGCATATAAATATGATTGTGTTTAGCCACTAGTTTTTTATCTACATACCTATCTAAATTCATTTTTTGCGTTTGAACTAAACTTATAGAATCTAACCCTCCACCTACTACAATATCCATTCCATCAGTGATAATCTGTTTGGCTGCTGTAGAAATTGCCATCATTCCTGAAGAACACTGTCTATCAACACTCATTCCACTAACAGTAACAGGAAGACCTGCTGCCAAGGCTGCATTTCTAGCAATATTCCCGTGAGATGTTCCTTGCTGAAGAGCGGCACCCATAATTACATCATCAACTTTATTAGGATCAACTCCCGATCTTTTAACAGCTTCTTCTATAGCCCATCCAGCCATTGTTGGTGCTGTTGTATTGTTGAACGCTCCTCTATATGATTTACCTAATGGTGTTCTTGCCGTTG
>JBLIAG010000084.1:0-5235 GCA_047634375.1 Bacteriovoracaceae bacterium | reverse complement strand
AGCAAAAGCTATAAAGATAAGCGTAAGTGGTATTAATAGCGAGGTGGTTCTTTTTGTTAAAGTTGATGCGCCATAATGATCTGCAGCTCTTCCAAAGACTGAGAAGGCAATGACAGCTGAAAAACCCATTAGAAATATTAATAAACCTAAAGTAGCAGGTGATAGGTTATGGAAATCTGAAATTTCAGGAATGCGTGACGCCCATGTTCCAAATACTACACCGTTAACAGTAAAAATTACTGAAACTGCGAATCTACTATTCCTAATCACTCTCATTTATTTACTATAAGAGAGTACATTGTTTTTAAAGAATTTCAAGCAGGGTTTGACCCATTAATGCTGGTGTAGGCGCAACACTTACTCCTGCATTCTCCAATGCTTGAATTTTACTTTTGGCATCACCAGACCCACCACTTATTACTGCGCCTGCATGGCCCATTCTTTTTCCTTTAGGAGCGGTAAGTCCAGCAATATATGAAATAACAGGTTTAGAAATATTTGACTTAATATACTCCGCAGCCTCTTCTTCAGCATTGCCACCAATCTCACCAACCATTACTATTGAATGCGTATCATCATCTTTTTCAAACAATTTAAGGCAGTCAATAAAATTCATTCCTTGAACGGGGTCACCACCAATACCAATACAAGTGCTTTGACCAAGTCCTGCTAGAGTAGTTTGGTGAACTGCTTCATAGGTTAATGTTCCTGAACGAGAGACAATTCCAACTGAGCCGCTCTTGTGGATATTACCCGGCATAATGCCAAGTTTACATTCATCTGGAGTAATTAATCCTGGACAGTTTGGTCCAATTAATTTTGACTTACTGCCTGTAATAATGGCTTTAATTTTAATCATATCTTGCACAGGAATGCCTTCAGTTATGCATGCAATTACTGGCATCTCAGCTTCAATCGCCTCGACTATAGAAGCAAATGCAAACCTTGGCGGCACATAAATCATTGTGGCATTAGCTCCTGTTTCAGCCATAGCCTGTGCAACAGAATTGAAGACTGGTTTATCCAAGTGAGTTTGTCCACCTTTGCCAGGAGTTACGCCGCCGACAAATTTTGTACCATATGCAATGGATTGTTCAGAATGAAACGTACCTTGCTTGCCAGTAAAACCTTGACAGATTACTTTGGTTTCTTTGTTGATTAAGACACTCATTTGGCCATCTCCACAGCTTGTTTAGCGGCCTTAGTTAAGTCAGCCTCAGTAATAATATTAAAGTTACTTTTATTAAGAATTTGAAGGCCTTCTTGTGCATTTGTTCCTTCGAGTCTTACAATAATTGGAAGCGTTAATCCTACTTTCTCTATTGCTTGTAAAATACCATTTGCAATAAGATCACAGCGCACTATGCCACCAAAAATGTTTACTAAAATAGATTTAACATTTTCTTCACTTTGAATTATTTCAAAAGCTATTGCTACTCTATCAGCAGTTGTGCCTCCACCTACATCTAAAAAGTTAGCTGGTGATCCACCATGATATTCTATCAAATCCATTGTCGCCATTGCTAATCCAGCACCATTTACCATGCAGCCCACAGAGCCATCTAGAGAGATATAATTTAATTGATGTTCGCTAGCACTTCTTTCTTTTTCATCTTCTTGTGCAATATCTCTTAGATTAGCAATTGATTCATTTCTATAGAGCGCATTATCATCAAAATCAATTTTACCATCAAGAGCCATGATTTCATTTTGACCAGTAATAATAAGTGGGTTTATTTCAATAAGGTTGGCATCATGCTCAGTAAAAATAGCATAAAGTCCAAGAAGTGTCGAAGCAAACTCATCGTGAAGTGATAAATCTAGCCCAAGTTTTTTAGCAACATTGACACATTCTTCGACTGATAATTTACCTAGAGGATTAATTTTTTGTTTAATAATTTTATCAGGCGTTTCTGAGGCAACTTTTTCGATATCCATTCCACCTTCTGTTGAAGCGAGAATTGTGATATTTTCTGTAGCACGATCAACAAGAAGGCCCAAGTACAACTCTTTAGAAATATCTTGACCAGCCTCAATAATGACTTCATTGATAGGTTGACCATTTGTATCAGTCTGTGGAGTAATTAAATTAGTACCTATTAATTTTTTACTGGCATCAACTGCATCCTGCACTTTACTGCATACAATAACACCTCCACCTTTTCCCCTTCCTCCAGCATGAACTTGAGCTTTAACAACCCAAATTGAGCCACCAAGTTTCTCACAAGCAGATTGAGTTTCGTTACTATTTGAAACAACAATAAATTCAGGAACTTTAATATTATGTTTCTTAAATAAGCCTTTTGCCTGGTGTTCATGTATATGCATATAATTAAAACATTAGGGTTAAAATATGTGGAAGGGTATTTTAACATTCTTCGTTTGTTGTCTTTATTTCAAATTTTTAAATTATGAATATATTTCTTTTATAACTTATTAAAATATTCATTTATAAATTTATGCCTTTTCCCTTAAAACTTTAGGATTAAAACAATATGAATTACAGTACTAGCCAGTTTAAAAACGGTTTGAAATTGATTCTCGATGGTAATCCATGTTCAATTGTCAATAATGAAATTGTAAAGCCTGGAAAAGGACAGGCCTTTAATCGAGTTAAATTTAAAGATCTTATTACAGGTAAAACTCTTGAGAAGACATATAAATCAGGTGAGTCACTTGAGGGCGCCGATGTTATGGAGTTAGAAATGCAGTACCTTTATAGTGATGGTGAAAAATGGCATTTTATGGAGCCTGAATCATTTGAGCAATATGACTTGAGTGAAGAGTCAATGGGAAGTGCTGTAGACTATTTAGTGGAGCAAGATATTTGTACTGTGACCTTGTGGAATAATAATCCAATTACAGTCGTTCCTCCAATTCAAGTTATATTAGAAGTGATCGATACAGACCCTGGCCTTAAAGGAGATACAGCTGGAACTGGTGGTAAACCAGCAACCTTAAATACCGGTGTGGTCGTTCAGGTTCCTTTGTTTGTTGGTATTGGAGATAAGGTCAAAGTTGATACTAGAACAAATGAGTATTCAGGTCGCGCCTAATATAGGCTGACATGTCCAAAGTAAAAAAAAATCTAGTTCATTATCAAGATTTAATCATAAAAATTAGGGAATTTTTTTATTCTCGTAAGGTCACTGAAGTAAAAACTCCTTCCCTTTTGTTCTCTCCTTCAACCGATGTCTATATTGATAGCATTGAAGTGAAAGTTAATCGTGATATCTCTAGGCCAACTGATCTATATTTACATACATCTCCTGAGTTAGAAATGAAGCGACTTTTATCCAAAGGAAGCGGAGATATATTTCAAATTTGCCAAGTATATAGAGATAATGAATATGGGAGTAATAACTCTAACGAATTTACAATGCTGGAGTTCTACCGTATTGATTTCGATATGCATTCTTTGGTTGACGAAATTATAGATTTACTAAAAATGCTTGGGAAGACTGATGCTGCAATTAAAATATCATACGCACAAGCTTTTTTTGAGTATGGCAATATTGATATATTAAATGCTGATCTGGAAGACCTAAAGAAAATTGCAAATTCATTAGGTTTAAATTCAGATTATGACTGGATTGAGGATCTTCAAACCCTTCTTTTTGTGCATCTCATTGAGCCAAAGATAAGTCAAATCCCTATTTGCTTTATTTATGATTACCCTAAAGAGCAGTCAGCACTTGCAAAAATTGATGGCCCTATCGCCCATCGCTTTGAATTGTATATAAATGGTATTGAAATTGCTAATGGTTATGAAGAAATACAATCTGCTGATGAATATCGAGATCGATTTAATAACGAGTTATATAAAAGAAAAATGATTGAAAAGAAAAAGTTATTAGTTGATGAGGAGTTTTTGAGAGATATAAAAGTTGGCCTTCCACATTGTTCTGGCGTAGCTATTGGAATTGAAAGATTATTTTCTTCAATAAGTTTATAATTATTGTATCGACTAGCAATGGTAATTTATAAAAAACTTTGGAAAATTTAGATAAACCTTTCTGGAAAAATAAAACTTTATCTCAGATGAGTTCTAAGGAGTGGGAGTCGCTCTGTGATGGCTGTGGAAGATGCTGCTTACATAAGCTGGAAGATGAGGATTCTGGAAAGATCTACTTTACAGATGTCGCCTGTCATTATTTAGATGAAGAGGAGTGCTCTTGTCCACACTACGACAACCGTCAGAAATATGTTCCAGACTGCTTAAGTATTAAGCCAGATTGGGGAAAAAAGTTTAATTGGCTTCCAAGTACATGTGCATATCGACTACTATACGAAGGGAAAGAGTTACCTATGTGGCACCCACTAATAAGTGGGGATAAGAATAGTGTTCATTTGGCAGGTATTTCTGTAAGAGGAAGAACGTATAGAGATAATGAAGTTTCAAAAGATCTTTTATTTGAACATATTATAAATTGGGTGGATTAAATGAAAAAATTAACCGTATTAATTCTCAGTGTATTTTTATTTTCTAATGTATTTGCAAATGAATGGCCACATCAAAATATTTCTAATGCAGAATTTGCGACAGAGATTGTAGACAGAGAGCCCTTTAATATTGTTGGAGAGCTTGACAATTCTTTGGGTAAAATCTACTTTTTTACAAACATTCGTAATCTTCAAGGTACAAGTGTTAAGCATCGCTGGATATATAATAATAAAGTGATGGCCGATGTTATTTTTGATATTAAAGGTCCTCGTTGGAGGGTTTGGTCATCAAAAAATCTTTGGCATACCTGGACAGGAAAATGGATAGTCGAAGTCGTTACTTCTGAAAATGAAGTGCTTTATAAAAAAGAATTTAACTACATAGAAAAATAATGAATAAAGTCGTATTAGCATACTCGGGTGGATTAGATACTAGCATTATTGCTAAATGGTTACAGGAAACATATGATTGTGAAGTAGTAACCTTTACAGCAGATATTGGTCAGGGTGAAGAAGTTGAACCAGCTCGTCTTAAAGCTAAAGCCATGGGGATAAAGGAAATTTATATCGAAGATTTACGTGAAGAGTTTGCACGTGATTTTGTTTTTCCAATGTTTCGAGCAAATGCTATTTATGAAGGGGAGTATCTTTTAGGCACGTCTATTGCACGACCTTTAATCTCTAAGCGGCTGGTTGAAATTGCCAAAGAAGTTGGTGCAGATGCAATCTCTCATGGAGCAACAGGAAAAGGCAATGATCAAGTAAGGTTTGAACTAAGTGCATATGCTATGA
>JBLIAG010000083.1:0-5296 GCA_047634375.1 Bacteriovoracaceae bacterium | reverse complement strand
CTCTAGCGCTAAAAAAGCTGAGCGACAACCAAATGGTTTTTTTTAACCGTTTATATTTTAATTCTTTGTTTTGCAGGTTATAACGCATCATGGCGACGCATCGAAATGCTTTTCATTGAGTAGATACTTTTTACATACTAAAGGTTTATGAAGTGATTTAAAAAAAGAACTCTGTAAGTGTCCACTAGAAGAGACATTCAGATCTTTGCAATAGCAGGTATTATTTCCTGTAATCTTTTCATGAATTTGTTATTTCTCTACGGACATATCTAATTTTTAGATATTAAATAAAAAATATTCGGATAGGGATATTTTCTACTTGTATATTATTAACTAGAGAAGGCCATGATATGAGCAAATTTAATTTACTGCTAATTGACGATGACATTCTTGTTCATGAAACGGCAAAAGCTGAGTTTGCAGGTACTGGCATAAGGTTATTTCACGCCTATTCTGGTGAAGAAGGGCTAAAGGTGTTTCGTGAAACTCCTCTTAAGTTTCCTATCGTGCTACTTGATTACTCAATGCCAGATGTTTTAGGAGATAAAGTTACAAAAGAAATACTAGTTGCTAATTCAAAACAGCAGATAGTGATATATTCCGCAGATCAAACACGAGATACTCTCAAAAAGACGATACTGGCCGGTGCAATTGATTTTATAGAAAAGGATTTAGACTTTGAAATAAAAATTGAAAGGCTCAAACAGCATTGCAATAAATGGAGGGCTTTATATGCTACTTATGAATCTCCAAAGGCAAGTAATGAAAAACGTGAGTATATCAATAAGTTTCATCTTGAAGGACAGTCTGACAAGCTTTTCGATATTTGCAAGCAGATAGAAATACTATCAAATAAAGATACTACAGTTTTAATTAGTGGGCCTTCTGGTACAGGAAAAAGTGATCTTGCTAAGGCGATTGTCGCAAAATCAAAAAGAAAGAGTTATCCATTTAAAGTCTTAAACTGTGGTGCTATTTCTGAAAAGCTCGTTGAAAGTGAACTATTTGGTCATGTTAAAGGTGCATTCACAGGTGCAGATAAAGATAAAATAGGCTTATTTGAAAGTTGTAACCATGGAACAATATTTCTTGATGAAATTGGAGATTTACCACTAAATTTACAAGTAAAGCTTTTGAGAGTTCTTCAAGATCAAGTTGTTATGAAGGTAGGGAGCACAAAAGAAATCAAGATTAATGTAAGAATTATCGCAGCTACTAATAAAAACCTTGGAGAAGAAATAAAAGAGAAAAGATTTCGTGAGGATTTATATTATAGGATAAATGTTGTTGATTTTGAAATGCCTTCGTTAGCACAAAGAACCGAAGATATACCATTACTTGTTAATAAATTTTTGAAAGAAAATAAGGAAATAGAATTTAAAATCACATTACAGGCGCTTGAGTATTTAAAATTTTATCCATGGCCCGGTAATATTCGAGAATTAAAAAACGAAATAAGTCGTTTAATGGCACTCTCAACTACTGGAGTTATCACGGTAGAGAATCTATCTTCAAAAGTATTTGAAAAGAATATAGATGTTCTTGATGGCCATGATCAACTAAAAACTTTTGATTCTATGAAGTTAAAACAACATGAAATTGAACGAAACTACTGGCAGCAGGTTATTCAAAAAAATAAAAAGTTCTCAGTCTCTCAAATAATTGAAAATATATTAGATGGTCATAATCTATCACGCTCAACTCTTTATCGGAAATTTAAAGAGCTAAATATTAAAGTAGAACATTATAAAGGAGTCGAAAATGTCTTGTAACAAAAAAATACTCTTATCTCTTCTTGTAGGATACGGACTATTCTCAACGCAAGTCCTAGCTGAAGAATATATGAGTAGTATCTCAGAGGAATCCTCAGTTGCACTAATCAAGCTTGTTAAAGAAAAAGAAAACTCTATTTCAAATAGAGAGCTTTTATTCTTTAAAGGTGAACTAAGTGAAGCAGACGAAACATTAATAAATGTTCTGATTGAATCAAAACTTTATGATTCTTCCAATGCAGAGATTTTTGTAAGATCTCTTGAAGAAACAGAAATTAATGAATTATCAAACTTATTAAATGATAATGCACTTACTAGGGCCAGACAAGCCGTAGCTGCAACGGTTGAATAGGTTATATGCTTAAAAGTGATTTAGAATCCATTCATGTCATGCCAGGCCTATTTTGCAACTATACCTGCTCTCATTGTGTAAACGACTCAGGCCCTAAAATGACGGAAAAAGTTAGTCCTGCTGAGATTAAGCTAATAAGGTCTGATGTCGTAAAATTTCGACCTAAGATGTTACAGTTCTCTGGAGGAGAATCAAGCTTTTATGCTGATGAGATAAACCAAATTGTCTCTTCTCACCCTGATATTGATAATTGTGAAGTTATACTTACGAGTAATGGTTGGTATGGTAAAACAAAAGCGTTAACAAAAGAAATATTAGATAAGTTTGAAAAGATCTCTAAAATCACTTTATCATTTGATGTGTTTCACGGGAATGAAGCCAAGGTTGAGTACTTAAACCATATAAAAGAGTATGCATCGAGTAATAGTATTGATCTTGTTGTTTCCTTTTGTATAAGTACGCCATTAGATTTAATAAGAGCAAAGAAGATTCTAGAAAATATAGACTTACCTGTAATTTATCAGCGAGTGGACAATGTCGGTAGAGCAAAAGTTAATCAGTTAGGTTTTAATTTTTCTGTTTTTGATGAAAATGTTTTGAATGAAACATGCCCAAATATTAAATGTGTGTCTTTTGTTCCTGAGAAAGGCTTTTCAATCTGCTGCGGTAACTTAATGTTTAATGACGATAGTCCATATATTTATCATAAAGATACAACAGAGCACCTTGAAAGTAAGTTCTTTAAACGTCTTCAAAAATTAAATTTCGGTCAGATATTAGCTGAGGAAAAAATATCAATTAGCAACCTAAATGCATCTCACTCTTCTCCATGTTCAATTTGTGAGTTTATTCATTCTGGAGAGCGGCAATGAAAGTCAAGTCTTTAAATAAAAACCTTCTGATTAGTGATACTAATTATACTGTTTTTAAACCAAGTGAATTTATTTCTCTTTCTCAAGAATACGATTCAAAAACCATTGTATTACATGATGATAATCTTAAGAAATATTTAAAAGAGATTGGAAATAATTTTAAGAATGAGTATTTTGTACAGCTTGGTTTTACCGCCAATGTAAGTGATTTATTCACACTAGGACATAAAGAGAATAAAAAACTAGCAGTAAAAGATTATGAAATTAACGATGATGCCTTTCTAGATATTAAATATTCTTACGAGAGTGAAAAAAATCAACTATGGTATAAATATATTCCAAAGTTTATTCATGAAGAGAATCTAAATTATTTAAAAAGGGAATTAGACAAATCTCGATTACTTACACTGAAAGACGACTCAGGAAAAATCATCGCAATAACCATGATTTTTAATTCTCAGTATTATACAGGAGAAGTCATTGATCAAATTGGCTGGATTTGGATAAGTAATACTATTTCGAGAGAAATAAAAGATGAAGCCCACTACAAAATTTCAAAATGGTTTAAAGACAATTTGTCTAAGAAGTTCTATCAAGCAGGAATACATATTGAAAATATTAGAAGTCAAAAGTTTTTTGAAAAGATGGGGTTTAGAGTACAATGCGCTCATATTACGAAAAGATAGTGATCCTATTCCTATTGATGCTGAGTATCGCTTCCTGCTCTAGAAAGCATGACGATGTTACATGGGATATAATTGCAGTTGGCCTTCCTAAGATCATTACTCCAAGTGTGGCAAACATTAATATGGGACTATATATTTTAAAGCAAACTCATGAACCCTTCTTTAGATATCGAAAAAGAACTGAGTTATATTCAAACCTATTTAAAACGTGGAATCGAGATTTAAAATACCAACGTTTTAATTTTTGCTTAAAAAACGATCTTTATTTTAATGAAGAGAAAAAGTACACCATAAGAGGATTAAAATCTGACCTGATGAAGGTTATTAAAAAATTTAATTCAGAATATAAATTAAATATCAAAAATAATTGTATTAAGATCTCTTTTAATAAATCACAAAACAACTTCCTAGACATACTAACTAAATATGAAAATTCTCCTAGTCATTCCCTACCTAGTTCAAATTGGGAGGATGGTTTAGGCCCTTTTTATATCACAGGTATGGGAATCAAAAAGATTTCACTTGAGCGAAAAGAGAAAGTAAGTAATGGGTACAACTTTATTAACTTTTGGTCATATTCAGGAGCTAATGACAACATTCTAAATCAAGATGGAATTGAGGATTATAACAGAGTCTTAATACAAGATTTACCTACTGAAAAACTTAAGGATTATCAAAAGTTCAATGTTGCACTTTTGCAAACAATAAACTTAGTCTTAAATATAAAAGATCGCGAACTTAGAAAAAATTTGTTCAACTGTATGGATATATCTGACTTTAGAAAGGCATTTATGCCAAAACAAAAGAATTTCTTAGACGTCGGATCAATTTTACCTATTGGTATTCCCTTTTCAAAGCAAGGAAAGATTGCTCAAGACTGTGATTTTAGTTCAATTAAAAGAGATGAAGTAATTAAATTCTATAACTGGAATAAATCAAGTTCGATATCCCTTAAAGGATTTTTTACAAATTTAAAAAGAAAAACGGGGCTTAATATTGAAGTTATAGATATTTCAATGAATCAATTTGTTGATATGGTCTTAAAGTCTCCTCATCCGTATGACTTAACAGTGGTCGCTTTAGATGCAATTGATGTTAATTATAATGCTTATTTTTCTCCGGTAATTGATAAGAAATCAATATTAGATGTTAAAAGAAAGAGACTTGATAAGCTCTATAATAAATTTAAAGATACTAAACCAAATGAGTTCTCTGTTCGCTCAATTACCTCAGCTATATCAAAAGAGCATCTCCTATTACCTCTATATCAAGAGGTTAGAGACTTTTATTTTCCGAAACATGTGAAAGCATTAACTTTGGGGAAAAATGATCTTGAATATCTCGAAATCAATGAGCTTGAGTTATGAAAAAGCTTCTTAATGGAATCAAGTACAATATTAAGAACTATTTGATTACATGGTTTTTATTTTCAGTAATTTGGCTATTATTTAGTTCATTTTTACTTTTTTATAATACAACGGAAAATTTCGGCTCTTGTCGGTTCAAAGTGGGAAGCCCTGAATCAAGACTAATTCGATAGAGTAAGCATAAGCTCATTTTCTGATAAAATAGATTCGCTAAAAAGAATTTTATTTGAAAGGAGAGCTTATGCTA
>JBLIAG010000082.1:0-5314 GCA_047634375.1 Bacteriovoracaceae bacterium | reverse complement strand
GCCTTCTCTACCTCAATATCACTGGCCTCAATTACGTTGTTGCTATCACTCGGCCAATATTTTATTGCTTTAATTTCTACTTCGCCATAACCTGAGTCAAAAACAGAGCCACTTGTTCCTAACCTCAACTCAGTTCTTTCCATAGCAGTGCTATAACTATTTGCAGGATTAACACCATATTTCTGCGAAACACTAAAGTCCAGCCAAGAAAAAGATTTTTCTAGATTTATGTCATTATCACCAAAGACATCACTGTCATCATCCCACTCACCAAACTCTTCATCAGAATCGTCAAATACTAATTCATCGTCAAATAATAATTCGTCCTCAGCAATAGAAATGGAGTTAATTCCAAAGCTAATAATTAAAGCAATAATTCCTTTATAGATAAAATTTAACATACTCAGAATTTATTTAGCTTGTTTACGTAAATCCTTCAGAAATTTCTCTCTAAATGCTTGGTCAGTCAATGCTCTTTGAGTTAAAAAATCTTCTTTAATATCCATATCAAAGTTTATCGCCTCAAGTTTCATATTTGTTAGCCTATTGCTTACCGTATTAAAAAATGTCAGACTTCTTCCCATCCAAACATCATTAATTTTTTCAACTTTGCCAACCTCGAGCTTCTTGATAGGATTGTTGTATTTATCGAACATTTGTACCTTAAGAGTTATAAACCTTTCAGTATCAATCCAATTTTGCGTTTTCCCATAACTGCTTTTGCTAATTCGATGTTTTTTTGGTGTCGCCTCAACAACTGCAACCTCTCTTCCTCTAAAAGTTCCGAACTCTAGTAATTCGTATGTATAGTCATCAAGCTTTCCTGTCTCTTGATCTTCAGTGGTCATCTCAGTTCCAAAAATACTTGCAGATTCAGTTTCCTCATCATCACTGTTCCTAACACTAATTCTCTTTACTTTTCCAAGAGCAGAAAGATATAACCAGGTCTCATTATCTCGGTCACTGTCATCATAACTATATGAGAGCATTCCAATTCCTTTTTCACTTGCTGGCTCAAGGATTATGGCAATACTCTTAGTATCTTGGCTACCCTCTCCAGTATTAATTTGTGCATTTTCTATTAACTTAACTCGGGCTTTTTCAGCGCACTTTACCTTACCGCCGCTAAGACCATACTTGCAAGTAGTCAGCTTCATACGGGTGAATGCTGAGTCAGTAGACTTCCTGCTCTCAACATCAACTCTCTCCATAATCTCTCGTGCACTTAAATTAGTTTCAGCATATACATTTGGCGCTTGTAGAGTTAAAAATGCACCAAGTACAACAGTAAGCAAAGTAGATTTTGAGTAAGTAAGTATTAATTTATTCATTTTGTAGCCTCTATAAAATTTAAATTATCTTCAACATCTTTCTGACCAAACTTCGGCTTGAAAATCATAATCAATGCCGGGAAAAACAATAAGTCGCATAGTAGTGCAACAAATATAGCTAAAGAACCAAAAGTCCCAATCTTTGCTAATCCCAAATAGTCACTAAATGTAAGCATCAAAAACCCACAGCCTAGGATGAGAGTTGTAAATGTTACAGCTTGGCCCACCTCTTTTATAGTTTCCACGAGCGCAAGCTTCATATTGTGATTTTGTGCAAGTGACATTCTATAGTGACTAATAAAGTGAATCGTATCATCCACTGCAATACCAATAATTAAAGGAGCAATCATTAATGTGTCTGTATCAAGCGGAACTCCAAGAAGACCCATTAATCCAAATGCTAATGATGCGGGTATTAGGTTAGGAATAATCGACATAACGCCTGCCTGAAAAGAACCTAGCGTTATCATCAATAACAGACTAATAACCACAGCTGCTATCGCCAAACTCTTAAACTGATTATTACTAATGTCATCAGCAAGCCTCATCATTAAAGCGAATGATCCAGTAATTTGAACTTTTATATTAGGATATCGATCTTTTAATCCATTAAACTCTTTATTTATATCACGCTGAATATCGTTAAAAAATTCCTTGTATTCGTTAGAGCCTGCATTTTTTAATTGAACACTTATGTGACTCTTACTGTAATCATCACTGACAAGGGCTCTTCTCTCTTCAGGATTTGAACTGTTAAACAAGTAAAGCAATTGGGATACCGCAATTTGACTATCAGGAATATTTCGATAATCTTCTGAGTCTTGCATAATAGCATGAGTGTCTATTACTAGATCTGCCAAAGAATTTGTTCGGATAATAAATTCACTATAATTTTCCTCAATTGTATTTTGAAGTCTATTCATAGCATTTAATACGTCAGGGTCCATTATTCCATCTGAAATTGCTGTGTCTACAACGATTTCCATATTTCCTGTGCCCATCATGTGTTCATCAACAATTTCATAGGCCTGACCAATAGGAACATCATCAGAATAAAGTTCAACTAGATTGGAGTCAATTTTGACTTGAGTTGCGCCATATATGCAAATTACAAATACACTCACAAAAATAATAGCTATAGAGTATCGGAAGCGCTCCACAAAAGCTGGAATTCTATTTAATAAAGGTTGAAGCCATTCTGCGCCTAAGAGCCAATTCAAACCCATTCTCTTTGAAAGTTTTGCTATTGGATTTACAAAGAAACATAAAAAACTCAACATTTTTGATTTCAATAAAGACACTATCGACCTTACTCCCGTTTTTCTACTTGCACTAATTGCCTGGGTCTTTTTAATTTGCATTGGGTGCCAATAATTGAGTAACACTGGCAGTAAATATATTGTGTATAAGAAAGCAAAAAAGACACCAGCAGCAGAAGAGAAGCCAAATTGCACAAACATTGGCATCCCAGTTACCGCTAATGATGACATTCCCGCCATCGTGGTAATTGTTGTTAATAAGATAGGAACGCCTGTCTTACCATAGGCCTTTGATAACGCCTCATCATGTTCTTTGCCATCACGTCTGAAAAACAAATAAGAACTCATCACATGAACGCAGTCAGCTACGCCAACCGCAATAATAAGCATCACTGTTAATGCAATAAGAGTTGTTGATGCTAAATTGAGCCAGCTCAGGCTTCCAATAACAAAGAGAATACTGAGGCCAATCGCTAATTGAGGAAGAACGACTGCACTTGCAGAGCGAAACAATGACCAAAGCAAAAGGTTAATGATTGCCACCATACCTACTAGTAGAAACGCAGCTTGAATGAGCGTGTCCATAGCTAAGGAAATCATTGCAGAATTGCCAATTGGATAAAAATTAAAATGCTCTGACATCTTTTGCTGTTCAGTTATCGCCGTTATAGCCTTCATAAATGGAATATAAAGTCCTGGCTCATCTGGCTGATATTCAATTTTTTGAATAACAGCATTATCATCCATACCTTCATCAAAATCATCACTCCACGCATCATCATCAAACAAAGAGAACTGGTCATTTAATTCTTGAATTACTGGGATTGCTCCAAAGTCTGTTTGAATGGAAATTGCCCCAAAACGATGATCTTTTGAGAACATAAAGAGCGGCAAACTTGGCTGATTATCTGCCTCAGAACTAATTTCACTTAAAACCAAGGGGTCACTTGGAATTTTTTTAGGAACTAAACGAGGCGAACTTAAAACATCATCTTCATTTTTTTGAATTCTAATATTAGATAGTGACTGAACACGCTTAATATGAGTTAATGACTCAAAAATTTCAGGAGTTAGTCCATATTTTTCAAGCCAAACATCATCACTTAACTGTCTGTAGTTATCTAACACCTCTGTTATTTCAGAGATTAGTGTTAGAGATTTATTTGAGAATACATCGCCATCTTTAGCTTCATAAACAATAAACAAGCCATCGTCACTCCCAAACTGGTCACGAAAATCATCCAAAGCTTCAATTGCAGGATCAGACTCACTAAACCAAACATCAAATGAAGTATCTAAAACAAAGCGAGAAGCACCATACCCCATAAAAATAGTGGATAGCAATGCTAATGCAAGAACTGTTTTACGGTAAGGTATAAGTTGCCCTGGAACCTTCGCAAAATAATGGTTTAGATATAGTAAAAGATTTTTCATAGTTAAGTTTAGAAAGCAGAGCTATATGATACTTATTTAATATTTAATTAATGAAATTCAAGTCTCAATTTTTACTATTTTTTGCCAATAAATTAAACCTTGAGTATTTATTTTGACATCAAGCTCTAACCTTTCTCTGCAAAAATCAAGGTCTTTGACGCCAATCTTTTCAATTCCTTCTAAAAAATAATTCATCATCTTTTCTTGAATCACTTTTTCAGCATCACCCTCAGTTGCATATTTTTTTGCCAAATTGCTAACAAAATGGATACCAGCTATCAACTGTTCAACTACTTTTTGAGTTGGTCTAATTGCAGCAAAATGTGTTAAGCAGACTCGCTTAGGCTTGTACTTCATTATTTTATGTATACTTTTAATTAATTCCTCTGGATCAAACTGAACTGGGCTTGTGCTTGGGAAAATATACACTTCATCATTATGATCTAAATCACGATAAGAGATGCCAAACGTATCACCAGTAAACATCGATTCTGTTTGCTTATCCCAAATGCAAAAATGATGTCTTGCATGTCCTGGGGTATCAATAAACTTTAACTCTCTTCCATTAAAATCTAAAATAAAATTGTCATCAGCCTCAATAACTCTGCTTGCCTCAATTGGAATAATTTCACCGTACAACTTCTTAAATTTTTGCTCGCCATACACAGCCATAGCTCCAGCTATTAGCTTGGTAGGATCAATCAAGTGTCTCGCCCCGCGAGGATGAACTATTAGCTTGGCATTTGGGCATTGCTTCATAAGTCCACCTGCCCCACCTGCATGATCAAGATGGACATGAGTAGGAATTATATAAGCTACATCTACAAATCTTAGGTGGATTTTCTCAAGTGCTTTTTGAACATTAGAAACACTAAAGCTAGTTCCAGTTTCAATGATTGCAACCTTATTATTTTCCTTAATAAGATATATAGCTGCAAAATCGTTACTGAAATAGCCAGAATCAATCACGCTGATTCCACTAGCAATGGTTTTTACTTTAAAGTTATCAGTCATGGGTTACTTGCATAAATCTAGTAATAATGATAGTTTTATTTTACGTGATTAAGAATCAGATAAAAAAATACCCCGCCTTAAAAAAGGTCGGGGTATTTTGAATAAAAGCCTAGCAATGTCCTACTCTCACATGGGGAGACCCCACACTACCATCGGCGCTAAGTGGTTTCACTACTGAGTTCGGGATGGGATCAGGTGGGTCACACTTGCTATTGTCACTAAGCAAACTGCTTACTTGAATTAAGTCTGAACTTATTTCAAGTGAATTAAAAAGTT
>JBLIAG010000081.1:0-5388 GCA_047634375.1 Bacteriovoracaceae bacterium | reverse complement strand
AACATATGAAAAATAATGGATTCAAAATTGTTGAAAAGCCAGTTGATAATCTTGAAGAAATTAAAAACTCTTTAGGAGTCCCTAAGGATAAGAGAAGTTGTCATACAGCAGTTATGGGTAAATATGTTTTTGAAGGTCATATCCCAGCGCAAAGTATTAAAAAGTTCTTAAAAAAGACTGGAAATCTTAAAGGGTTAATTGTTCCAGGTATGCCTACGGGGAGTCCCGGAATGGAATATGGAAGCCACAAAGAAAATTTTACAGTTTTGTCTTTTGATAAAGATGGTGCGACTTCTACTTTTGAAGAATTTAATTAATTTTTTTTGCCAGCTAGTTAATTTTAATTCCCGGTTTCTTATCATTTAATATCGAAGCGTATATTGAAAAATGCTTTATTCCTCGTAAATTCAGTGAGTTGAGACTCTTGAATACCCCTGTGGGTATGTAAGTAATACATGGTTAAGCGATAGTTAATGACGCGGTGTGTGGTTACTGATATTCTCCTTCTAGATTGCAAATTGATTTAAGAATATAGGAGCCCTACTGTGCGAAAGAATCAACTTTTTTTATTCGTTTTATTATCATTATTTTCAATATCTTCAATGGCAAATGTTGTTGAATATACACTGAATATCAGAAATGAAACTGTTACAAAGGCCGGTGTTCCTGTCGATTTTGCACTAACTGTAAACGGAGGTATTCCTGCTCCTACATTAAGGTTTCAGGAAGGTGATGAAGCGGTCATAAATATAATCAATCATACAAATGAAAGAACTTCTGTCCATTGGCATGGAATTATTTTGCCGTGGGATCAAGATGGTGTTCCCTTTATAAATACTCTTCCTGTTGAACCGGGAAAAACTTTTACTTTTAAATTTCCAATCAAACAAAGTGGTACATACTGGTATCACTCTCATTCAGGTCTTCAGGAGCAAAGAGGCGTTTATGGTTCGATTGTTATTGAACCTAAAGAGAAAACTATTGAAGTTGATCATGATGAAGTCGTTATTCTAAGTGATTGGATAAATACTCACCCAATGAAAGTCTTAGCAAATATTAAAAAAGGTGAATATTATTCTTGGAAAAAAGACGCTGTACCAAATTGGCTTGGAGCTTTAAAAGAAGGTGCAATTAAAGAATACTTTAAGCTGCGTTGGAATAGAATGGATGGTATGGACTTTGGTGATATTGGTTACGATGCTTTTCTTATAAATGGTAAACAAAAAAGTAGAATGCTTGAAAATTTAAGGCCAGGAGACAAAGTTCGCTTAAGAGTTATCAACGCAGGAGCTTCAACATATTTTAATTTGAGACTTGGTAAACAAAGAGTAAAAGTAATTTCTACTGACGGAATTGATGTTCAGCCGGTCGAAATAGATAAGATGTTAATTGGTATGGGCGAAACCTATGACTTACTTTTTACTGTACCTGAAGATAAAACATATGAATTTAAAGCAACAGCGCAAGATGGTTCAGGATCAGCTTCAATTCTTATTGGTGGTAGTGATGAATTAGAGAAAGCTCCCATGATGATGAAACCCAGCTTATATAAAATGTCTATGGATGGTATGGATATGGGATCAGGTGGAATGGACGACATGGATGAGAATGATATGGGTGGTATGAATACTCACTCAAAGCCTATGGGGGATATGGACATGGGAGATGATCCAATGCCAATGCCTAAAAAAGAAATAAAGCTAAAGTATTCAATGCTTAAATCAATTAAACCTACAAACTTCCCTGCGGATACTCCTGTGATGGAATTTAAGATGTCACTTGATGGTGATATGGAAAGGTACACATGGTATCTGAATGGGAAACTTCTATCAGAAGATACTTATATAGATATCAAAGAAGGTCATGTAATTCGTTTTATTCTTGAAAATAAGACAATGATGCATCATCCGATGCACCTTCATGGACATTTTTTCAGAATTTTGTTTGGAAATGGAAACTATTCTCCGCTAAAACATACTGTAGATGTTGCGCCAAAAGGTATGATGGGCTCAACAGTAACAATGGAGTTTCTTGCAGACCAACCCGGCCAGTGGTTTTTTCATTGCCATAACCTATATCACTTAAAAGCTGGTATGGGTCGTGTTGTTAGATATATTGACTTTGAAAGGCCTGTCATCTCAAAAGTTAATAAAACTGAAGTTGATTATGATATTGATGCAGAAATTAATAAAATCGTCCAAGGTGATCAAAAATTTTATCCAGCTAGTGATATTAGCGTAACAACACCAGGAATTGATTACAATATTAGACTTAATGGTGGCCGATATGAAGTTGAGTTTGAAGGTGAAGTTGATGAATTCAAGCTTAAGGAAATAGAAGGTCAAGTTTATCTCAAACATTATCTCTCAAGATTTGGCAGTGTACTTATTGGTTCAGAATATTCATCAGATGGACTTACCCCGCTAATTGGTGCTTCGTATAGAGTCCCTCTTGATTTTGAGCTTGTTGGTTATATTACAACAGATAAGAAAGTAGTTTTTGATGTTGTAAAGAGAATTCAATTAACCAAGTCTCTCGCTATTGAAGGAGACGTTAGGTGGAGTTCTGAAGATCAATTTGGCTACGGTGCAAAAGCTCAATACCGAATAAATCAAAGAATGTCTTTTGAAGTGAATTATAAAAAAGATGTGAAAAATGACAATGTATTTGGGATTGGCATTAATTTTAAATTCTAATGTCAGGTTAGAGTCGATGAGTGCTGATTTCTTAATCTGTAAATGCTGGACAAGGGTTAAATACTGGACTTGCTGATGCGTTTAATCTTATGTGGAAATTAGATATGGTTCTGAAGTTTGATGTACCTGAAAGTCTATTACAGACATATGAGGATGAGCGAAAACCATTAGCTGAAAGTGTAATTGAGTATTCTGGGGAATTAGCCCCCGATATTAGGAAAGTTGGTACCTCAGTTGTTAATTTAATACAATTAACCAGCCTTTAGTAGTTGCGGGCAAGGGATTACTGCATTTAGCTTAGAAACTATGAATGAAAATAATAGACTAGGTACTAGAAATCAAGATTGGTGGCCTAATCAGCTCAAACTCAATATTTTAAGGCAACATCCCGTAGAGTCCGATCCGTTAGGAAAAGATTTTAATTATGCAGAAGAGTTTAAAAAGTTAGATTTGGATTCTCTTAAAAAAGATATTGTATTGCTTATGACAACGTCACAAGAGTGGTGGCCTGCAGATTATGGACATTATGGTCCATTTTTTATTCGTATGGCCTGGCATAGTGCCGGTACTTATAGAACGTCAGATGGACGAGGTGGTGCAAGTACAGGAAACCAGCGTTTTGCACCCCTTAATAGTTGGCCGGATAATGTGAACTTGGATAAAGCACGTCGTTTACTTTGGCCAATTAAACAAAAATATAGGCAAAAAATTTCATGGGCCGATTTAATGATCTTGGCAGGGAATTGTGCTCTAGAGTCAATGGGCTTTAAAACATTTGGCTTTGCTGGAGGTCGTGAAGATATTTGGCAGGCAGAAGAAGATATTTACTGGGGAACTGAGTCTGAATGGCTTGGAGATAAGCGCTATAGTGGTGAGCGTGATTTAGAAAATCCATTGACCGCTGTTCAGATGGGACTTATTTACGTAAATCCTGAGGGGCCAAATGGCGAACCCATTCCAGTCGAATCGGCGAAAGATGTGCGAGAAACTTTTTCTAGAATGGCCATGAATGACGAAGAAACAGTTGCTTTGGTTGCAGGTGGGCATACTTTTGGTAAGGCCCATGGAGCAGGAGATGCTAAGCATGTAGGTGCTGAGCCAGAAGCAGCTCCCTTAGAGCAAATGGGGTTTGGATGGAAAAGTAGTTTTAAATCAGGAAAAGCTGGGGATACAATCTCAAGTGGAATTGAAGGTGGATGGAAGCCAAATCCAACTAAGTGGGACAATGGATATCTTAAAGTCCTTTTTAAATATGAGTGGGAGTTACTTAAAAGCCCTGCTGGTGCATATCAATGGAACGCAAAAGATGTAGATGAGGAAGATATGGTAGTCGATGCCCATGATCCATCAAAAAAACATAGACCAATGATGACTACGGCCGACCTCTCTTTAAAGTTTGATCCTGCATATGAAAAGATTGCCAGACGTTTTTACGAAAATCCAGAGCAGTTCAGAGAGGCATTTGCGAAAGCATGGTTTAAACTCACACATAGAGATATGGGGCCCAGCTCAAGATATTTAGGTAAAGAAGTTCCTAATGAAGAACTTCTTTGGCAAGATCCTATTCCCTTAGCGAATCATCCTTTAGTTGATGATAAAGATATCGAAACATTAAAAGAAAAGATTTTGTCATCAGGACTTTCTGTTTCAGAATTAGTATCAACAGCATGGGCATCAGCCTCAACTTTTCGTGGATCAGATATGCGTGGTGGAGCTAATGGTGCTCGTATTAGATTAACTCCACAAAAAGATTGGGTAGTTAATAATTCATCTTAATTGAGTAAGGTTCTTGAAACTCTTGAAGGTATACAAAGTAGTTTTGATAAAAAAGTTTCTCTTGCTGATTTAATTGTTCTTGGTGGTTGCACAGGAGTTGAAAAAGCTTCTAAAGAGGCTGGATGTAATATTACAGTTCCTTTTACTCCGGGGCGAATGGATGCATCTCAAGAGCAAACAGATGTTGAGTCATTTGCAGTGCTAGAGCCACAAGCTGATGGCTTTAGAAATTATCTTAAAGCTAAGTATGCTATTTCTGCGGAGCACTTATTAATTGATAAAGCACAGTTATTAAATCTAACAGCTCCTGAAATGACTGTTCTTCTAGGTGGAATGAGAGTTTTAAATACAAACTTTGATAAATCTAAGCATGGAGTTTTCACAGATAAAACCGAGGTACTAACAAATGATTTCTTTGTTAATGTTCTAGATATGAACACCGAGTGGAAACTAACATCTGATGATAGAGAACTATTTGAAGGGCATGATCGAAAGACTGGAAAATTAAAATGGACGGCGACAAGAGTTGATTTGGTATTTGGATCAAACTCTGAGCTTAGAGCACTGGCAGAAGTCTATGCTTCCTCTGACTCTAACGAAAAATTTGTTAAAGATTTCGTTACATCTTGGGACAAGGTTATGAACCTCGATCGTTTTGATCTATAGAAGAATCTTTGATTTATAATAAAGGCTTTCGGGCCTTTATTACTTTTGAGTTAGTTTACTGGTGAATCTTTCAAGTGAAGAAAGTCCTTTTTGAACTTTTATTAAGGACTTCTTTTTTACATGGCATGGTTCAGGAATAGGACTTTCGATGATTAAGGACCTTGTTGAAACAAAGTGGAAAGGAACTTGTCTTGTAGAGTCTATAGAAGGCCTTGGAGCGAAGTTTAAGCTAAATATTCCCCTATAAGAA
>JBLIAG010000080.1:0-5462 GCA_047634375.1 Bacteriovoracaceae bacterium | reverse complement strand
CCTTATACCAAGTGTTGAACCAGCCTTAATACTTGGGATATTACTCTTTATCAAGTCAATAACGGATCAAGAATGGAAGCAAAAAAAGCCACCCTGCTTATCGGTAATAAAAATGGGTGGCTTGATTAATTGTTTTATCGCAATCAAAGCTAAAAGAAGTTATGTTAATTATCATAAAATTGGGTGGCATAGTTAATTGTCATTTAACTAAGCCGCTGCGCGGAGCCAAATGAGGCTTCCATTGAGTACATAATCCTCATTGAAATCGTTAGGCTTAAAGATGTAAGATAAAAAATATGATGAAAAGGAATTTCAATGAAAAACTTACCTGCTACTCAATATCAACAGATCAAAACTGCTCTGTATCCCATAACCAGCATCAAAAAAAGCAAATTCCTATAGCATAAAGCATACCAATTAACCTGAACTCGGCATCAGCCAAGTCCAACAAGCGATTTATGCCCTGCAAACAGCACAACGCATAAATACTAAAACGTTATGTACTCAAAGGAATGCAGAGATGCTCTACAAAATAGAAGAAAAAGCCGAAGTTTTTGAAAAGTTAGAACCTGTAGAGTTCAAAGACTTTTCTAGTTTTGGAAAACTTGAGAAAGATCTAGAAAACTTAATTGCAGACAGTATTTTAGATGTGTTGTTTGAAGATGCTAGATTAATGCCTGTGTTTCAGGAAAGACAATGGCAAGCAGAAGCTGATATATATGCACTTAATGAAAATGGTGAATTATTTATATTTGAATTAAAGCGTGCATCAGCTGGGAAAGATGCCGTCCATCAAGCACTAAGATATGCGCAAGATGCTGGTCAATGGGGCTATCAGAAATTAGAAAAAAAGTTCAAAGAATATAGCAAAGGCGAAATGTCGCTAGTTGAAGCTCACAGAGAGGCTTTTAGTCTTGAGCATGAATTAGATCCAAAAGAAATAAATAATAAACAACACCTATTAGTTATCGGTAGTGCAGCCGATGAATCATTAATATCTTCCGTCGATTACTGGAAGGAAAATGGTATATCCATTGATTTCCTACCATATAGAGTTTACGAACTCGCTGGTGAAAAGTACTTTGAATTCTTCGCGCTTCCATATGATAAGCACAAAAATCCAAGTGATGTTAAAGGTGTATTATTTGACACAAATCGTAGCTGGGATGAGAATTCTATTTGGTCGATGATGGATAATAGTCGTCTTGAGGCATATGGTGACGCAAAGAGGTTTGTTCGCCACGTTCATGTAGGAGATATTGTTTTCTTTTCGCACAAATGGTGCGGCTTAATAGCAGCCGCAAAAGTAAAAGGTGAGGTTAAAGCTCCAGACAGTGAAACTTTGTATCGAGACGTAGAGTTTTTGACTCCTATCCCGAACCGGAAAGATAGCAAACTATTGGCTATGCCTTTTTCAGAAGTTAGCTCAAAAACAGGTAAAAGTTTCTTTTGGGCTAGAACTATAAAGGTACCTTATCTGACAAAAAGTGAAGCACTTGAGTTAGTCGAGGAGCTTAATAATTACTTGCATTGCACATAACAAGTCAAGGCTGCCGGACTGCTTCGCAGCCGCAGCTTGAAGCGTTATCTCACTTCAATGGAGTACTCTAAATTGAGCTCGAAAATGGAAAATAAAAGAATTTTTATCAGCTATAGCTGGGACTCGGAAAGTCATAAAGAGTGGGCATTAAAGTTATCGAATCAATTAGAAGAATACTTTGAATTACATATTACCTTCGATCAATATGATTTAGACTCATTTGAAGACAAAAATTACTTTATGGAAAAAGGTGTTTTTGACAATGATATTATTATCACATTGGTAACTCCTCAATATGTCGAAAAAGCTAATACGAGAGTTGGTGGCGTAGGTATTGAAACAAAAATGTCCTCTGCTCGTCACTGGGAAGAGTCATCAGAATGCGGGAAAAGTAATATAATACCTATCCTCTGTAATGGTACTGATTTACCTAATTACCTAAAAGAAAAGTTTTATATTGATTTTCGAGATGAACAAAAGTATCAATATTCATTTGACCAATTAATAAATCACATAACGGGTAATTCCAAAGTAACAAGACCAACCAAAAAACGATCTATTTCTCAAAAACCAATACACAAAGATCTCACAAGAATTGATGATTTTTTGAAAATAAATCACAAAAAAAGAAACCTTGTTTTTGACCGCTCTGAAACAACAGATTTTTCAGCTAATAATCGAATCAAGTTTGAATTGTGGGAAACCAAGTCACCTTCGGTAGATTATTACCTATTCATTTTTGATAATGTTATTTTAAAACCGACTATCCAAAGGTTGTGCCAGCTATTAAAGAAAAACAAAATATATATAACTCGCTTAACCATTTTAAGATCAAAAAAAGGTGATGCAGGTTATATTAACAAGTTACTTTCTGAAAATGGATTTAGCTTCCCAACAGACGAGATAACGTTTTCAGATTATATTTGGGATTATTGCATTGATGATGAAGCTAAAGTTTCTTCAAGTATTTATAAGCAAAAATTTTTCATAGATCAGCCTTTACTATCTATTGATGAAGAACCCATATCAAAAGGCCCTGCATTTGAGTTTCTCAAGAAAGAACTGAATAAGGAGACTCAGACTTCTGCTAAGATAATTATTGCACCTGGCGGAACAGGGAAAACTACGCTATGTCAATATATTGCAAGTGAATACCAAAACCCAGAGGGTGCAATTTCTGTATTTATTCAGTCTGAAGAGTTACGTGAAAGTAGCCAAGTAAATGGGCATTCAAGTAATCAAATTGATTCAGTTTATGATCTATATGAACTCTACTCGCAAGTAACCTCTTCCGATGGCAGTTCTTTGACTACATATGATAAAGCGACTTTTGAAGTTGCATTGATAACAGGTCGGCTCGTACTAGTTATTGATGGAATGGACGAGATAATTTCGTTATTTCCGGAAACATTCAATCTTGATGCATTTTTGAATTCTGTTGAAGAGTTAAATCGTCAATTAGCCTCATGTAAAATAGTTATTACATCAAGAAATGATGTGTTTGATTTTGATTTAATGGATAAGTATGAGCATCTTGATAAATTCCAACTATTAGGTTTCGATGAATTAGCTTGTGATACTTACCTTAAACGTAGGTTTAGAAACTTACCGCAGTCAGAATCATTAAAAGATAAAGTCCTATCAAACATAAAACCATTATTAGAGTCTGACGAAAAACAAAGGATTTTACCTTTTGTTGTCGACTTACTGTCTTCTCTTGCGGAAGACTCCACAGATGAAGAAGTAAATATTGAGCTTTCTTTTAGTGGTAAACAATATGAAAGTAATGAAGATATTACTGATTATTTGGTTTATTCAGTTTTGAGAAGAGAATGGCAGAGGCAAAAAATAGAAATACCTGTAGAAGATGTCTTAGATATATTTTTAGAGATATCTGCAAATCACAAAGAACATTTCTTAAAGTCCGATTTTGAAGAAGTTGTAAGCATTTTTAGTAGTGAGGATAGTGAAGGGCTTTTTGTCAAAATGCTTAGAAATCCATTAATAATAGTTGATGGTGATTTGTGTCGTTTTAAATACGATTTTATAGCTGATTATTTTAAATCATTGTATATCATTAACGCACTTAATTCAAAATCCTGTAATAGCGAATTCATCAAGCTAATTGCTAAAAATGCTTATGGTGAAAATGAAGTTATGGCAAGTGTTTCAAAATATTATTCAAACAAAAATGTAGCTCTTATCGAAAATTGTAAATTCATAATTACCTCTATAAAAGAAAATATCTCCAATCTTGATGTAATGTCGAAAAATGATGTTAATTTCAGAGCTATAGCATTTTTAGTTAAACTGAATACCGAAAGTAATAATTCTGGTAACTCAAAGGAGCAATTTAAGATATTACTTACGAAGCTTTTTGAAAATGATGGTATATTTAAAAACTTGGCCATATATGGCGAGCAAATCGCACTTGATCTAGTTGACATAAACCTTTCAGACTCTCGGTTTGTCGGGTATAAAAATTTTTCAAAATCAAAATTTGATAATACGCAAATTAATAATTGTTTCTTTGAGTCTTGTTTTAATGACAACCCTTCAAAAACATTTACAAGTGGTAATTTTAACTCATGCCGTCTTGGTGATTTAGAATCTGTAATAATTGGAGCTGAAGAAAAGTCAGAAAAAGAACGAGCTTTAATTGAGAGTGAGCTTAGAAACTTCCTACATAGTTTTTTTTATCGAGGAGCCTTTTCTGATAAAAAAATTGAATATGTAAAAATGTCATCTCGGATAAAATCAATAAATAGAGCATTTTTTAACAGGCTTGTTAAAGAAGATATTATTAAAATGAAAGTTGAGAAATCAAGCGGAACTTTTTATATTATAGCTCCCCATTATGAAGATAGTGTTCATGGTTTTTTGTCTAACAATAAAGTTGATAAGCGAATAGAAAAAATAATTCAGTTTATAGAACAGTGAGATAACAAGGTGATCAACCCGACACTTAGCGTTTGCATTTTTGCTTCGCAAAAGTATATGCCAAGGTTTCGTGCGGGTTAGCTTGGTATTATGTGTTTCGGTAGTTTGTGTGCATCTTAAAAGTATTTAGTGCATCACGACTACGTTGTTTAGATAAGGAGATTTAAAATGTTTGGTCAGTTATTTATTTTTATTATTGGTATATGTAGCTTGATTATGGGTATTCAAGATGGTGATTACATTTGGGCTTTCTGTGGTCTAGTCATGTCACTATCAGGCGTCCATCTTATATATAAACTGAAATCAGGTAAATTATCTGTTATAAATCAAATGCCTAACACATATAGGCCTCCGCCAGTCAATAGGCGAGCCTGTTTGTTAAAGGAAAGGTATTTGACTGCTTTTGCAGACAAATACCTTTAGTACCCAAGATGGTCAATCAACAAATTCTTCTACTTAGTCTGTCATTTAACTGCCAAATCATCGTGTTCTTAGCAATAAAAGTAGGCGAACACATATAGAGGCTCTCTTAGTGTGATTTATTTAAAATAAAGAATGCAGCCTGACATTTCAATCCTTTCAAATGGCAGGGGGATTACCCTACGACTACATGGATTTAGGAGGCAGGGCGACGCTGGAAGTAAAAGTAGAGAGATTTATCGGTTAACCCTAAAATGGCACTATTCAAGTCTCAGGTGCTTTTTGTACAGTTAGTTTCTGGCACATTTTAGGTGTCAACGATTCCCCACACAATCAGCCCCACAATCTCCAAGCTAGCCCTGATGCGCGTGATGTCGCTTGTTTGCTGGCTTTTTCAAATATCATTGCAGTGCCTAAACAATAAAAATGGTTTTTGGCGCGGGTGATGGCGGTGTAAAGCAGTTCTTTACTGAGTAATTGCCATTGGGCGGAGCTGGGTTTATGCGGCAATACAAAGCTGACTTTATCAAACTCGCTGCCTTGGCTTTTATGTACTGTCATG
>JBLIAG010000079.1:0-5567 GCA_047634375.1 Bacteriovoracaceae bacterium | reverse complement strand
GCTAATTTTTTCCATATTTTAACCCTAATATCCGCTGGAGTTTGAGCCGAATCTATTCCTAGAAGGTTAACTCCATTGAGAATAAATGGGTAAACGGTAGTAGTCAACTCTGCTGAGTCTACTAATCCTATAGAAGCCACATTTCCGTTTCTTCCGCAAGCTTTAAGAAGAGTCGCCAATGTATTTCCTCCTACATTATCTATGGCACCAGCCCACCTTGAGGCTAGAAGCGGTTTATCACTCTTATCATCCACCTCATCTCTGCCTATACATTTTTTAGCTCCTATCTCTAAAAGGTAGAAATACTTGTCCTTTTTTCCCGTAGAAGCCACCACATTATAACCCGCTTTAGCCAATATAGCCACCGCCATAGAACCCACGCCACCAGTGGCTCCAGTCACCACTATGTCGCCCATATCTGGAGTTTGACCAGACAATTCCATTTTATAAAGTGCTAATCCTGCCGTATAAGCTGCTGTACCCATAACCATGCTGTCCTTCAAAGAAATTCCCACTGGCAATGGGACCACCCAGCTAACAGGAACAGAAACATACTCCGCACACCCACCAGGAGTATTCATCCCTAAATCGTAGCTGGTACAGATCACTTCATCTCCTTCTGAGAATTTTCCAGTAGAATCAGATACTATAATCCCCGCCGCATCCACTCCCGGAGTATGGGGGTATTTCCTAGTGATTCCTTTATGCCCGGTTGCAGAAAGAGCATCTTTATAGTTGAGCCCGGCATAATGAACTTTTATAACGACCTCGTTCTTCGGTAAAAAATCAAAAGAGACCCTTTTTACCCGTTGATCAAATTCGCCATCTTCTTTTTCAGAAATTATTAAGGCTCGGTATTCATTGGTCATATTCTCCAGGTTTTTTGCATTACAAAGATTAACAGTCAAACACTCAAATCAAAATATTATAGCACAATGTTTAAGTAGATGTAAAGTTAGCTAAGTATGACCTTATCACTATAGGGAGTCTTCTAGCCAAACGAAATAAAAATAACAGAGAAATTATTCATTTATTAGGCCAGATGTGGCTTCCCAAGCTTAAAGAAAAGTTCATGCGGAGGAAAAAAATATTTATCCTCTGCCTTGAGAAGGTAACTTACTCTATAACCAACCTTTTTCGTCCCACTTCCGTTCTGCCTTGAAACTCCAAGATATAAACCCCCTGAGCGAAGTCACTTAAGTCTAATTGACTGTTGGTGAAACTTTGCCAAGAAGCAATTATTTTTCCGTTAATGTCAATCAGTTGGATATCTGACTTGTAAAATTCATCTGAAAGTTTAATATTTATTAGCCCATTTGTTGGGTTAGGGTAAACATTAATAGCTTCAACTATTAATTCTTCAATCGATAAATCAACCTCACAAGTTGTTAAGCCGAAGGTGCTCTCAGGAATTTGCCCACTTATATCTTGGTTCACTAGCATACTTCCGTCTGGGCCAATGATTTTATAGCCTTCATACTGAGGGTCAAAACTTTGCCCTCCTTCATATAAAAAGTCATAAATATCTCCATCATCTGCTTGTATAAAGGTAGTCTGCTCAGACCCAAAATAGAAAGGAATTGATAAGAATAACTCACCATTCTTAACAACCTGAAGTTGATTATTGGCCCAACCCTCCTCAAATTCATGAGTCATAACAATTTCGAGTATACCGCAACTTGGGGTTTCTGGGCATGCAAACAAGCCTATGGAACTCACTGGGGAGTTATTGAGTCCTGAGACAGCAATTTGTTGATTTTCACCATCAATTAAGCTGTAGTATTGACCACTTGAGGATCCTGTTGATATGTAGTATAAATTCACAATGTCACCCAAATTCACTCCAAATTCCAATGAAGATGATTCGCCAACTGGTCCATTTTCAATGGAAATAATCTCTCCATCTACTTCAACATATAAATCTGTGCTTTCCCAGCCATCAGCATCCGAATCATACATGTTTAGTGTCCAAACTCCACAAGTGCCGTTTGTTGAAGGAAAATCAATAGGCAATACAGCATCTATCACATGAACTACCCCATTGTATGCAAGAACATCGGTAATCGTAATAGCTATTCCGTCAACGAATAGATTGCCATCAGTTAAAGTCATCAAAAGGAACTCATCATTGAAATTGGGAAAAAGTTGGTTGTTTGAAATATTTGCACTTTCATACTCATTATTTAAGATATGGTGTGCAACAAGATCATCTATTAGTGAAGATGCTAGAAGCTCATTTTGGGTCAAGTTTGCAGCCTCTGAAAATGCCTCCAAGGCTTCATCAGTTGGTGCAAAAACAGTAAAAGGCCCTTGAGGAGATTGACTGTTCCCCACCATTTCACTCTGCTTACGCAGAATTGTTTTAAACCCTGTTGCAATTAGCGCATCCTCAAAAAATTGATGGTTCTCACTATCTTCGATAATATTCCAAACAGACATTGCAGGCAGTCCTGATGGCGCTAAGGTTTTGTCGATAATATGCACAACTCCATTATCTGCAGTATAATTGGTAGAAACAATGGTTGCATCATCAACCATAAATGAACCATTAACCTCACTTATCAGAAGGTCTTGTCCGTATGTCGTAGGTAAAAGTTGTCCATCTTGTAGATCTTCAGACATGAATAAGCCTTCGACAATGTTATAGCCAAGTGCTGCCGGCAGATCGATAAAGCCGAGAAGATCACTCTGACTGAGTTCCGGATCACCAAAATCATCTAAAATCGCATTTACTGCTGGATCGTTTGGTAAAAAAATCGTGTAAGGTTGATTTCCATTCAAGTTGATGTCAGAAATGGCGTCGGGATCAATGGTATTTGAATAGTAAAGGTTCATTGCAAAGGAGGACTGAAAGGTTTCTGGTATTTGGCCGCTAGCAAGAAGGTCAGAAATGGTGTAAGCATCAACAGTTATACTTCCTAACATCCCTAATTCTGCATGAAAACCTATGTCACAATCAAAATTATAAATGCCTGGGACATCAAAAGTAACGACCCCCATACAGGTGCCTTCAGTGGTGCCTTCACTCTCGGGGAAATAAAATTCTACCGGGTTGTTAAAGGACTCTCCAGAGGTTGTACTATTTACTCCATTCACGCTATGTGTCCCCTGAACATTTATAAACGCAACGGATTCCCCTGGCAATATAACAAGAGTTTCGGGCGTGAAAGAAAATTCTGAAAGTAGAACGTTATGGTCTGCTTCACAACTAGTTTGAGCAGAGGATTTTTGGGCTAAACAGCTCAAAAATATTAAAGTTAAAAAGGAATAAATGATGTGATTTTTCATAATGTAATTTGTTTTCATGCACTCTGCAAAGTAATGGTATCTAAATGTTTTAAATCATTTTTTCGTCTGTACAATGTCCATACAAAGCATATATTTATCCGTACATATTTATCTTAAGTTATTGACATTGTAGTATTTATGTATTTAATTGGATTACATAGAATGTTTTAGGGGATGAAACTTACTCTCGATCCTACAATATAATATTGGGATAAATTTGACTTAATAGGTTTGGTTATGTCTTAAGGAAAAAAATAGCTTAGGCAAATAAAAAGGTGCAAAATAGAGTTGGATTTGAGTACGTTTCTTAAATAAAGGCATTTAAGAAATTAGATAGATCTTCATCTGTAGTAATGTCAAGCTTTTTTCTTAATCTATATCTATTTACATCAACACTGTTTGGAGATATATTTTGAATAGATGCTATTTCTTTAGATGAAAGATTTAGGCGAAGGAGGGCGCATAAACGTTTGTCATTTTTTGTGAGTTTAGGAAACTTCTCACCTAATTTTAGGAAAAAGGAATCGTTCAAACTTTCAATATTAGCATTAAATTCTGCTCTATCTTTCTCTGTGGAAAGGTTCTGAGCAATTAGTTTTTTAAGCGTCTTTGGATCAATCTGATCATTAGACGCATTAAGCGTTTTTTGGAGATTTTCTAAAAAATCGTTCTTTTCGGCTATGTGTAAGGCAAAATTAACTACTTCCTTATGCTTGTATTCTAATTCAGATAAAAGGTTTTTATTCTCCAGCTCTTTGTTTTTAAGGTTAACATTAGTAAGCTCCTTTTCCTGTTGGGAAATCATTTTATTTTTCTTTATCCTTCCTCTTTGAAGGTAGATAATAAGTAATGTTACAATTAAAATAATGGAGCCTATTATTACAAAAGTGATAATCTTCATCTTACTCACTTCTTTTTCTCTCAACAACACTTGATCTTTGATTTTTATTTCGTTAACATGAGCTAAGGAGTCTATTTCTGTTTGCTTCTGGTATTCATATTTTGCTTCTATTTTTGCTAATTCTTTTGTTTTTGTTTTGTCAAATAGGCTGTCTTTCGAGATGATATATATTTCTGAAAACTCTATTGCTCTTTTATAATTCCCCAATTTTGAATACGTATTCATAAGAGAGTTACACGCTTCACTTACCAGAGGTAATGATCCTGTTTCTTTGGCTAGTTTATAGCTCCGAGAGCTATTTTTAATAGCTTTTTTTAAGTATTCAATTCTTTGTGTTTCATTTATTGCAGTAGAATCAGCAAGCCTAATATTTAAAGCAGAAATGTTTAAATATGTTGTTGCAATCCCATGTTTATCATCCATCTCTTCAGCTATATTCAGAGATTTAAGATAATACGATAGAGTTTTGTCGTAAGAACCTTTCGTATAGTAAGAAACACCTAAGTTTTGATAAGAGCTAAATAGACCTCGTTTATCCCCAATCTCTTCTTTAATCTTAAGCGATTTAAGATGATATTGTAAAGATTTATCTTCAAATCCTTGTTGCCGGTAAATACTTCCAATGTTGTTATAAGAGTCTGCTTCTCCTTTTTTTATGCCAATTTCTTTAGATATTTTTAATGATTTAAAGAAATAAGATAATGCTTCATCATAAGCCCCTTGATTATAGTGAATACCACCTATATTGTTGCAGGCACTCTGTATTACTTTTTTATCGCCAATTTCTTCGCTAATTTTTAAAGACTTAAGATAATAAGATATTGCTTTGGTGTAAGCGCCTTGATACTCGTAAACAAGTCCAATGTTGTTGTAAGAGCCTGAAATACCTTTTTTATCACCAATTATTTTGTAGGCGTTAAGAGATTTAATGTGGTAATCTATGGCTTTGGTGTAAAAACCCTGGTAATAGTAAATAATGCCTATATACCTTGAGCTTTTTGCAATAAGTGTTTGAGATTTAATCTCTTTTGAAATGTCAAGCGCTCTATGGTAACAAACTAAGGCGCTATCTGGTTTGTTGTGTTCGTATTGGTCGCCCAACTCCAATAATGTTATTACTTTGTTTGTGTCTTGTTTTGCTAATGTAATTATTTGTTTTAGGCTGTCAATTTGTTTCTGATTTTGAGCAAATATTTCTACTTTGAATAAAAGGAGTTCTGAAATAATTATTAGAAAAATATGTAGCCTGTGCTTCATGGAGTCAGTGTAATTTTTTCAATGTTTGTTAACGTTTAGCTAAACTGTGTTTTAATGCAGTTTAGGTTTTGTTATAAGCTTTCTTATTTATAAATCCATAATAAAACATTTTCATGTGATA
>JBLIAG010000078.1:0-5982 GCA_047634375.1 Bacteriovoracaceae bacterium | reverse complement strand
ATTAAAATATAAACGGTTAAAAAAAACCATTTGGTTGTCGCTCAGCTTTTTTAGCGCTAGAGCGTGTAGGTAATAAGCAAAGATGACCGACCATTTTTTATTGCACTTTCCTAAATATCCATAAGAATTTAAGGTAAACCCAAAGACTATTCCCCCTGTTAAGTACCTAATAATCAAAGAATGATTAAGTTTTACCATCATTTCACCGAAAAGTAACTTAGAATGAATAACATGCTAGACATACTGAGAAGATATTTAAACTATTTAATCATGATATTAATGTCCGCATTATTTTTGTCATGCACGTCTGAAGTAACTGTTGATATTAATGGTGATACTTCGCTATTAAGTCGTTTGTTTTTATCCAAGAATGATCCGGTAAATGTAGAGCTAGTTGATAGCGTTAATCTCAGTGTAGGTGATACGGTTGATCTGTACTCTATGCAATCAAGTAATGATAGTAGCTATTCAAATATTCCAGTTAAGTGGAGTTTAATTAACAATATTGGAGATATGACTGTAACTTCAGGCGGATCAAAGGCAGAATTTGAAGCAACCACAGTTGGAGTTGGGTATATCCAAATTGAAGATAATGGAGTTCAAAAAAGAATAACTTTAAATGTTTCAGCAAAGATTTATGGGAGTATTGAATACGCAATCCCAACCTACCTTACATCTGGTTTTCTCATTACTCCAATTACCCCTTCAGTTGTAGGAAATGTTGAGAGTAGTTTTACTATTACACCAGCAATGTCCAATGGTTTAAATTTTAATACCACTTCAGGAGTTATTTCTGGAACACCAGCTCAATACTCAGCAGGAATCTATGAGATATCTGCAATAATAGAAGGAGAAACAGTAAGAACTGAAGTAGAAATTTTAACTGGTGATATTCTGAACGTAGACCCTGCAGCAGGAAACACCTCTGATGATGTATTTCCTGGAGATGGAATATGCTTAGATGGATCTGGAAACTGTAGTTTAAGAGCTGCAATCACTGAAGCCAGTGGTCTAGAAGCAATTATACTCATTCCCGATGGAACCTACACCATTTCGAGTGGAATTCAAATGTCAAAAGGAATGGCTCTCATAGGAAATAGCCAGAATAATGTCATCATTAATTCAGATGGGGCAAACCATTTATTTCTTTATTTTTTCCACTCAAATTTAATTACTTTAAAAAATATGACCATTCAAAACTTTGTCAATAATAGTCAATTTGGAGGTGCTATAAGCGTTGGTAACGTTATTAGTAGTAGAAAGCTTTCAATCGAAAATGTAACCTTTCTTAATAATAGAAATACTTCCAATTTTGGAAGAGGTGGGGCGATAAACTTCCTAGGAGAATTCTTAAGTGTTAAAAATAGTAAATTTATAAACAATGATACAACCACTGGAGGAACTAGCTTTAGGGGAGGTGGAGCACTTTATTGGAGGGGAACAGGTGGGTCTAAAAAATTCATTTTAAAAGATACTTTATTTGAAAATAATCGCTCAGGTTTTAACTCAGGAGGTAATGCGGTTTACCTTACTTTTGGAGCGAATGTGGAAATAAGTGGAAACACTTTTAAAAATAATTTTAATGCTGGTTTAGTAAGTCCACATATCTCCTTATTGATAGAGAATACTGCAACAGGGATTGTTAAGAATAATACATTCGTAGCAACAATAGCAGACAGAACCGAAGGAATATATAGTAATGGGATGACTGATTTTGAATTTATTCATAATACATTTTCACGTGATGATACTACAGCTTCACGTTCTCTTTTAAGTGGTTTTGGCTCAACAGTAACAATTTTTTTTGGAAATATAATGTCCAATAAAGGTATTGGATCAGGTGCTAACTGTTCTGTATTAGCTCCAGGTTTTCCCCAAGGGATTACTAGTCAGGGATATAATTTAAGCACGGACTCTTCATGTTTATTAAATGGAAATGATTTGGTTGTGGGAGATATGTTTGCAGGCCCAACTGACCTGGCCAATAATGGTGGCCCGACCGAGACGATTGCCCTTCAATCTGGCTCAATTGCTTTAGATACCATTCCAAGTGAAGATTGTCAGCTTAAGAAAGATCAAAGAGGAGAAGAAAGAAATGAATCCTGTGATACTGGAGCATTTGAACTTCAGTAACAATCTTCAATAGATTCCTAGTTACCAAATTTTTCCAGACTGTCACTCGAAAGATCAACACACACTAAAATTTGTAGTCAAAACTCAAGGGCAAACGTTTATTCGTAGTGATGATATGGGTCTAGGTAAGACCATTCAAGCACTCTCTTTCCTGTATTCAGTAAAAACAAACCCTGTCTATACAGATTCCCCGATTCTTATAGTCGGGCCAGTAAGTTTATTGGAAACAAGTTGGTATCAAGATGGCTTTGAAAAGTTTATTACAAAAGAGACCTTGAGTAAGTTCTGATGAAAAAGGCGTGACTGACAGTCTTAAATTTCTACCTTCCGAGCAAGCGATTTCTGGAAATATAGTGAGCTTATTTGAGCATCGAAAATAATAGATTTTTTAGATGAGAAGTAGTTAAATAGATTTACATATTATGGGTGTATTTATTAATACACCCATATATTAAACAAATACAGGCTAAAACTACTAGAGAAGTAGCCGAAATAACGTAAATTTCAGAGATATATTGAAATATGACATTAAATAGTATATACTATTTAATGTCATACGAAAGGGTGCCGATAAGTATGATAAGAAAATTTATAGAGACTAAAGCATTCGAGTCTTTAATCTCTCAAATAAGAGATAAGGATCTCGAAAGACAAATAAAAAATGCAATTCTACAAAACCCTGAAGTTGGTGATCTAATTTCTGGCACAGGAGGATTGAGAAAGTTTAGAGTCGCCGATAAAAAGAGCTCTAAAGGAAAAAGTGGTAGTTATAGAGTCTTGTTTTTAGATTTACCAAAATACGAAGTAACATACTTAATTTTGATTTTTCCTAAGACTATTGTTGCGAATATAAATGCTAGCTTGAAAGCACAACTTAAAAAAAATGTAACGGAGATTAAAAATGGCCTCAGCAAAAAATAAGAAAATTACAATTACAGATGATAATTTTGCAGAGATTCTCTTGGGAAGCATGAGTGAGGCAGTAGAACATGCTCAGGGAAAGGTTACTCTTAAGTCTGAAACGCTCGAGCTGCCTTCCGAGCCACCTGTATATACAAAATCGAAAATAAAAAGAATTAGAGAAGAAATACTTAAAGTGAGTCAGCCTGTTTTTGCAAGCATTCTTGCGTGTTCACCAAGTGCTATCAAGGCTTGGGAGAGAGGTGACAATAAACCAAACGGTGTCGCAAGAAGATTATTGCAGATCATAGAGTCTGATCCATCAAAGTTTATTAAGAATATTTCAACATCGAAATAATTAAAATATATATTAGGCTCCTGGAGAGATATGAAGACCGTAGAATACACTTCAAATTCAGGTCAAAAAATAAGTTATACAAAAGATACACCTCCGACCCCACACGATGTCCAAGGGAGATAGTCAATGTGATATGTGTTGGTATGCAACTAGCTGTGATGAAACTAAGTTTTAGCTTTATACAAGATAAGAGTTACGATATTAATTTTGCACAGGTCGGAGGCAAGTTTCAGTTTGATATGGCCGTTGGTGATAATATTCTTCCTCATTTTGGAGAGTATAAAATATTAGATAGAGCCAATAAAATTCAATTTACTTGGAATTCATTTAATACAGATAATAAGGATTCTCTGGTGACTATTGGGATCAAGGTTTTAAACGAGAACTCGTGTGAGTTGACTCTTGTTCATGAATTATTACCGAGTGAAAGTTCAATTAAAGATCATACTGGTGGATGGACGAGAATATTGGATTGTTTGAATAAAGAATGTAACAGTTAAAACGTAATGGGAAACTAATAAAGGAAGCTATATGAAAAGGATGTCGTGTGATTTGTGTGAGAAAGAATTCTCAGCAGAAACTTTTGAAGATTGGTTTAAACAAATGCAAGGTCATTACATGTCCGATCATGCTGACTTCATGAAAGAGTCTCAGAACAAGTCTAAGGAAGAAGGGATGAAGTGGATGGCCGATATGAAGGCTAAGTTTGAATCTCTTTAAATAATGAAAGATTTAATTTTTTTCAACAACTCAGACGAGTTTAGTAATTGGTTAGAAAATAATTCTGAAGCTAGTGAACTTTGGGTTGGGTATTTCAAAAAAAGTACAGGGCGTACTGACTTTACTTGGTCCTCATCAGTAGATGTGGCTCTTTGTTTCGGGTGGATTGACGGTATTCGAAAGTCGATTGATGATCAAAGATATAAGATTCGCTTTACTCCGCGTAAAATGAATAGTCTATGGAGTGCTGTTAACGTTAAGAAAGTAAATGCACTAATAAAACTTGGAAAAATGAAACCAGCAGGAATGCATCTTTTTAACAACAGAACAGATAAGCAAGGTTATTCCTCAGAGAAAAGAAATATAAAACTTGCTGAAGAGTATGAAGAGCAAATCAAGGCAAATCAACATGCTTGGTTATTCTTTTCTAATTTAGCACCATCTTATAAAAGAGATTCTATTTGGTGGGTTATGAGCGCTAAGAAAAAAGAAACACGATTGCGAAGGCTCAATATATTGATCTGTTCATCGGAGGAGGGTCTTAAAATACCGATGTTGAGAAAGAAAAGTAAAACAGAGTAATATGAATAGTAAATCTCCAAAGAAAATTGATTTTTTAAATTATTCTTTTAAGGGAAAGCTTTGGAAAGATAAAGGAAAGGGGGCCTGGCACTTTATTACTATCTCCAAAAAACTTTCTAATGAAATTAGAAAAGCACACAAAGACTCTGAGGAAGGGTGGGGACGATTAAAGACTACTGCTTCCATTTGTGAAACCACTTGGAATACTTCGATGTGGTTCGATACTAAAGCTGGGGCTTACCTTCTACCGATTAATTCAACTGTTCGAAAAAAGGAAAAATTATCTGACGGAGAATCTATTGAAGTTCATATAGAGTTTAACTTAGATAAATGGATGTTGAATAAGCAGTAAGAATGTGGGGCATTGTAGTATTTTGTAGTCCTTTCAGATTTCGCATTAACAAAAACATAGTGTTACGAAGCTTCCACCACCTCCACCACGAGAAAGATTAAAAAGCTCCCGATGCGGAGCTTTTTTTATGCCTTAAATTTAAGTAGATGAGTATGGTGGAATTTTGCCAGAGAATATTCAAAAAAGAAGAGTTAAGCGTTATAGAGAATTAGTAGTTTCAGGAAATCCAGAGTGTCCATTTATAATGCCAGCAGTTGGGTCTGGAAAAAAGAAAGAAAAGCAAACAAAGGAAAGAAACTTATTAACTCGTCTTCGAGATTATGAAGATCAAGTATTGCTCTTTATGAAAAATAAAGATGTTCGATTTACAAATAACCAGGCAGAGCGAGATATAAGGATGATAAAAGTTCATCAAAAAGTCTCCGGTCAATTTAAATCTATGAAGAGTGCTAGACATTTTTGCAGGATAAGAAGCTATCTAATGACAGCAAAAAAGAGTGGAAACTCACCTTACGATAAATTAAATAGTTTATTTTTTCCTGAAGATTAAAAATTACGCTGAATACTTACAATAACTTATACCGATTATACAGATAAGAGTCTTAGGCTTCCAATTCAGGCTATTTACGAAATTTTGTCAAACTTAATTAATAATGCTTTTGATGCAATTGAAGCAAATAAAGGAGAAATCAAAGTCAGTACAAGTATTTCTAATAATATGCTTATAATCGAATGCGTGGACTCCGGTAAAGGGATTCCACAGTCAGTTATTGAAAAGATTTGGGACAGTAACTTTTCCCATGAAAAAAAGCATGGTTCAGGAATAGGACTTTCGATGATTAAGGACCTTGTTGAAACAAAGTGGAAAGGAACTTGTCTTGTAGAGTCTATAGAAGGCCTTGGAGCGAAGTTTAAGCTAAATATTCCCCTATAAGAA
>JBLIAG010000077.1:0-6402 GCA_047634375.1 Bacteriovoracaceae bacterium | reverse complement strand
GTGATGCCTATAGCTCAACATTACTCTTACGATTAAAAAATATTGGAGGAAATATGCCTAAAGATAACCCTCAAATGACCGAAGAAGAATTTGATAAAGTTGTTAATTGGATTGATAATATTTAGTTACTTTACAGATTGAAAATTAGTTTGAACGACCAAAAACTAGATGGATAATTTTTTATATCACCATACGAAATTTCAAAAGCCATATTCCTGAAAGACCATTCATTTGCAATTAGATAGCCATAAGAAATTTGATTGGTATCTGAAATACTTCCTCCAACTGGCGGTTTATAGTCCCCACTATGATAAATAATCGGCATCCCTATTTTTATGGCCACTCTATCTTTTGGTCTCCAAATTAGGCTTGTTGTTGAAATGAAAGCGTCAACTGGAACTTTACTTTGATTGTATTTAACATTTGTTGAATCTTCTCCCACTGTCGCTGAAACATAACCATAACAAAGACCGGACTCAATTCCCCACATTGCATTTTGATAACGTATTCCACCACCAAAACAAGGGCCTCTTTCTTTTGAGTATAAAGTTGCATTCTCACCAGTACTATCAGTCAGTGATAAAGCATAATTCCAAGTAAAATATGAAATACTTGCGAAGTAATTAAAAGTAAATCGAGATTCTTTCCAACTCTCTGATTCAGATTCAAAAACTTCTCGCAATCTATCAAAATCATATTTATCAGCATCTAAGTCAAAATCATCTGAAATTTCTAGTATTTGTTGCATTTTTTCTAATCTGGCCATGGTCATTTCCAATTGACTAGCTCTGATCGCGAGCAACATTGACTCAAGTTTCAAAAATAATTTAATTTGTGTAATTTTATTATATTCAGTATCACTGGAGAGGGTATTTGGATTGATTGATTGGTTTTTCAAACTTTGATCAACAAGCTCTATAACTTTAATGTACTTCTTTTCAGAAATTAAATTGAGAATGTTATCAATTGAAAATCCCTTACCAAACGTACTACTCGTGAAAAAGATTATTAAAATTATGAATATTTTTTTTGTTAGAACCATAAATGAATTTGTCCTGTAAAATCCCATGCGTCTTTTGTTGCAGCATCAGGACTAAAATTCTTAGTATTGTATAAATCAAAGCGAAGCTCTAACCCTTGAACTAAAAAATACTGTAAGCCAGGCCCAACTCTCATTGTTTCTGATTCTTTTTCAATATTTGGTTGAAAATATTCTGCTGTTGTTAAGAAATATGTCCCTCTTCTTAGAAGGATATGATTCTGTAAAAAAACATATCGACTGCTTGTTTCTTTCTTTGTCGATACTATTTCTTGTAGCTTTTGACCCAACTCTACTAAAATGCTGGAGCCTTTCGATATACCAAATTTTCCATGAATTGAAAATAATGAACTTTCAACATGATCGGAAGATGACTTTAAAACTGAAAATCCCGGCTTAACTGTTGAAGAGTAATTATATTCTATTTTTGAAGAAATTCCTTTTTGCCTCAAATCCTCTTTTTGAAATAAACTACCAATAAAGGGGTGAATTCCAATTTCAAAATTACTTTTTATAAGGTGGATCATAACTCCATGGGTCTGATCATTTTGTGCAAGTTCCGTGACTGAACGGCTAAATGCAATATGATCAGGAACTCTTATCCCAAAAACTTTATCCATCATTCCAACATAAAGCCCAAAGTTTGTATTGGGCCTATATCCAAAATAATGCTCTCGTGAGCGATAATTTCCAACATCCTCATTCTTTTGGGCAACTGGTGTAGGAGCATATCCATAACTTATTGAGGCAATATATTTATCATTATTTTGAAACCTGACCACAGTATTAACATTTGCCATCATGTGAATATATTCAGTCTTTTCATTAGGCCGATTAACATTCCTCACAAGTTTTAATCCACGATAATTAACTGATGGGCGGAGCCATGAATTAAAAGCCTTCATATACATAAAGCCACTATTTTTTGCAATTTCTTCTTCAGATTTATTTGAATCGTGAACCCATCTATCAGATATCGCAGTCGCAGATAATGCTCGCCCATAATCATTTAATGGCCCATTACCATATGGATTATAGTGGCATGTAATACATGAGTTATAACCATGTCCTATAAAATTAGGATATGAAAATACCTTAAGACTAGTTAAGGAAATAAATATTAACAAAAAATATTTTAACATTCTTTTCTTTCGTAAAGATTTAAAGTACGCCTTACTTTTTTAGTAAAGCGTACATTTAAGATTAGATTAGTTTGATTGATGACATTCAAAAGGATCTGAATCATCGTGTCTATGACAAGCATATGCTTGTTTTGTACCATCAGTTAAGTATACCTTAATTGAAACACCACTAGTTCCAGGGGCGGCCCTAACACCTTTAAATAAATCAACTGTTGCATGGGTATTGTCACTCTCAAAGGCCACTAAAGCCATTGCAACAGCCTCACTCGTATCAGCTAGCTTATTACCCGAACCTGCCATTGCTGTTGAACTTATTACCATTAAAGCCATTATTGCAATCATCATTTTTTTCATTTCGATCCTCCTGTTGTTGTTAAATATTATTAAAATTCATCACTATCAAAATCACTATCCTCATTACCCCAGTCATCGTCATCGTCATCGTCATCGTCATCGTTTTCACATTCATCTGGCATTGCATCTGGTGTTTCTTTTGGAGCACATGCTTTAATCCATTGTTTTATAAACTCTATCTCTGCTGGATGTAATGTCCCTTCTTCTGGCATTTCACCTGAATCGACACTTTTAAATAGTCGACTTTTTTCAGGTTTTCCTTTTAGAAGTAAGGGTACAAAACGATCTACCATTGCCGTTTCATAAGAGCTAAAATCTATAGGATCATTTTTAGGTTTTGCATCAGTGCCAGAGTGGCATGACATACATTTTGGTTTTAACACATACTTTTTTAAAGAAGCGTAATTGAGAGGGGCTTCCCCTCTTATCATCTGATTTCCCCTAAATGTATTATCAGGTTTTGAGAATTTCAATTCAGTTGCAGAACGCTCAAGACATCCTGTAAGGGATAAAATAGAAATGAATATTAAAACCAGCAACCCATTATTCATTAAATATTTTTATCACCAATCTACTTAAATGTAAAATACCCCCCTTGGGTATAGACGCCTCTCGCTGCACAGCACCGCAACAATAATTGCGAGTTCTATTTTCATCTTCCGAACGCTAAAAGTCCTCTAAGGCACCACACTTCCTCTTGTAACGGACTAGTTTGTTTCGCAAGCTTTAGCATTCATGTAGAGTCTTTTTTTATTGATATTTTACTACATTAGGAATACCCTACAGGGGTATCTCTAAAATCAAAGGTAACTTTTATGAAACATTTAATTATTAGTTCAGTATTATTATTTTCCACGAACATTTTTGCAAATGGAGAGACAGACTTTGTTACTACAGAAAGTTGGTACTCGACTCACCCTCATGTGACGTTAAGAGCTTTTGAAAAAAGTTGTGATCTTAATGTCGGTCTAATCGATCAAAAGATGGCAGAACTTGAAACAAAATACGATGATATTCAAGAAGGCGATCTTAGTGTTACAACAAATTTACAAATTTTTTGGTTCCATCAAAATCACCACTCGTATAATGGTTATCATTGTAACGCTGAAGTAAGTAATTTAAACAATTCCTATATTGTTTATAAAGAAAACTCGAAGATGCTTAAACATCTAAAGAAAAATGAAGTTAAAACTGCTTGTAATAAGATTGTTAAAGAGAATGAAGAGAACAAGGAAATAATTTATCAAAGAATCATCAGCGGAAGAACTTTGCTTCAAGGCAGATATTGTTATGTCTATGCTATTGATTTGAGAAGAAATTAGACAAAAGCTTATTTCATGTCACTCTAAATATTTTCTTCCTATACATGGGAAAAAGTTGAAATGAAAAATAAATATATTTCGATTGTGCTATTTTTTTTTAATTCTTTGACCATTCATGCGCATGGTGTAGGTGATGTGGGCCACAGAGGTAAAGAGACCAGTCCGAAATATCAAACTCCAGACTCAATTCCAAATATTATTCAAGCATTAGATCAAAAGAAAATTAAAAGTTATCTCGAAGGTTCTAAAGTAATTAGAAAAGATATGCTTATTATTAAATGTACACTTAATGAACTATCTCTTTGCAAGGGAATTAAAATAGTTTTATACGATGGAAATAAGAATTTTTTGGCGAAATCAAATACTGGAATGATTGGATATTCAGGTTTTGAAGGGCTCAAAAAAAGGCTAACATATAGTGTGGCAATAGAAAGTCGTAAATATTCAGGGCGTATCGATGTTTCTACAGGAAAAATTTCGAATATTAATGGGAAAATTAACAAGACGCCTTAGAGAAGTTTAAGTCGTTTGAAACTACAATACTATGTCGCTGACATAATTTTTAAAAGGAGTGAGATATGAAATTTTTAACAATACTAATATTCGCTATATTTGTATCAAGCTGCGCACATCATCATAAAGATTCAAAACACCATCATCATGAAAAATCCATAGAAAACCAAGTCGCCTTCAAGAAACAATGTGCATATAGCGTTAGCCAGAATGAGTATCATACAAAAGGCAATGAGCATTTCAAACTAGAACACCATGGTGTAGTATATTATTTTTCAAATAAACAGAATATGTATAAATTTTCGAATGATTTGAAAAAAAATATCGCAAAAGCAAATAAATCTTGGAGTACAAGGTTAACACGCTGATGAGAAAAATTCTCTAGTGAATTTTATAATGATCAAAATATGGGGAAGATTGCCTAGATTTATTCAAGTTTTAGTATCTCTTTGTATTGCATCCATTTTTAAAACTAAATTATCTAAAGTACTAATCCAACCGTACTGTTATTTATGCTACAGAGATAAATATTATTTCAAAAATTTTCTTCCAGCCCAGGGGCATCAAAGCTATGAGACATTTCAAGATTTTTTTCTCGCGATTTCCTAATCCCTCTTCAAATAAAATCAAAGTTTATATGGCCTGCAGAGGGAGTAATTTGCCAGTCATCCCAAATTTCAGATATTGCCCAAATTGAAATAAAAGGAGAGAAAAGAAATATAACGACGATTTTTAATCTTCAACAAGATCAAATACCTCAAGATTATTACTTTACCAATATCTTTCTTCACAATAAAAACTACCATCATATTCATGCACCAATTGCAGGTAAAATTCTTTGTATTCAAAGAATTCCAGGAAAATTAAACTTACTACGGCCTTGGTTTTACCCAAATACGCCCTCATATCCAGCTCTAGTAAATGAAAGAGTTAATATTAAAATCGAAGGGGAACAAGAAAAAAATTGGATGCTTTCTATTGTTGGAGGACCTTTAGTTGGTACTATCAAGCTGCCAAATCATCTTTCTAAAGGCTCGAGAATTTCTATCGGTGAAAAACTGGCCTCATTTGAAATGGGCTCAACCTGCTGCTTGATTAGTCCTCTGGATCTTAATGGAATGGTAGGACAACATACAAAATTACAGTAATCTCTTTCCGTTATCAGTATTTGAAAATTGCTTTTTCAGAACAATCCTCAAATAGCCGACAGTAACGCTCAAGAAGAGCAGTTAATAAACTCCATCATTAAAGCGATAATAAAAATAAAACTTAAGTAATCAACTAATTATGACGATCCGTAACTGACGGAAATTATTTCTTTTTGGTAAAAAATGAAAACTGAAATTTTAATATTTATTTTTTTAATTTCAATTTTAACTTACGCAAGTGACAACGAAAACTGTGTTACTTGCAGTTTAAAAAAACTACCTACAATTGAAGAAGATAGATTCAAAGAGGCTTTTGCAGAAGTTGAAGATATCATAACTTTTGAACCTATCAATGAAGAAAGACATAATAAAATCCACTATGAGTCATTAGCCACAGAGCCTAGACCAACAAGCGATTCTCCCCCAGATAAAAAAAGCATCGAGCAAGAAATAAAAATATATGTTAAAGAAATTCTAAAGAAAAATGAACTTAGAGATTCTATTATAGTAATTAATAATAAATCAATATCACTACAAGATTTAAAAGATGGAAATTTATCACAATTCAAAACAGAAAGATCATTAATAAACCTTCATAACAAACTGTTTAATTTGACTTATCCAAATTCAAATCTTAGTAATAGTAGAAAAATCGTGACTAATGAGGCTATTACATCAGCAAACAAATCAAGACCTACCAGAGTAAGTACAAATGTCAATAATAACGTTGAGAATGTCACTACAGACAATAATTCAAGATCAACTGCTGCCACCGGAGAAGCCTCACCTGGCCACAATGATGATGGACACGCTCATGGTGATAGCCCTTCAAATAAAAGTGGTAGTAACCAATCTGTAGCAGACAAAAATTCAAGATCAACTGC
>JBLIAG010000076.1:0-7923 GCA_047634375.1 Bacteriovoracaceae bacterium | reverse complement strand
CAAACTCAAACTGATTTAAAAAATCAAAAAATTTGTCCAAATGAAAGATATTATTCAACTGAACAGTTACGCTAACAAGAATTTCAGAAATATTATATTTAAAATGTTGCTTATCCAAGTAGTTGAGATTCTCGTGTATCTTATTAAAATTTGATGGGTAACGAATATAATCATCTAACTGACCTATTCCATCAAGGCTAACAAGAAGCTTAACTTCCTTAAACTCTTTCCATAGGCCAAGAACAGCTTCAGGTAAAATTGTTAAATTAGTATTGTAAGAGAGTGTAATTCTATTGTTAATTTTAAGTTTGATACAATGCTCTAGTAAGTTAATCATTTTTTTTGAATATAAAGGTTCCCCTCCTGCAAAATGGAGTCGCTCAACATGTTCACTCTTTCCTTTAAAATCATTTACAATAACCTCACTTGTATTCCAATTAATTTTTAAATAACGCTCAAGATCTTCTTTATAATCATGTTCCTGTAAATCAGGAGAAAGTTTCTTAATTTGTTCAACCCATCGTTTGGAGGATTTTGGATTACACATACGACAGATTAGATTACATGAATTTCCAAGACGATAATCAATATTTAGAAGTTTTATTGGAATTTCACCATCAGTTTTTGTTGAGAACTTTAAATCATCAATAAGATTATGATAGTGCTTGTTTTCAATCATTCTTCTACTTGCCCCACCTGAGGCTTCGGTCTTCACACAACGATTGCAATAATCGGGTAATTTTCCATCAAGCATTTCCAATCGCAAATCCATCATAAATTTTGAATTCATAACTTTTTCAATTTTTGGATTGTCTTTTATATTTATTGGTTTCTTATCATCATCAATAATATAGTTATTCCCTTCTTCTCCAGTACAGCAAACTTGGTATTCGCCACCATTATTCACAAAACTATGAATCCACGGAAGTACACAAAAAGACTTATTACTGCCAGACAAACGATCTCCTCAATTTTTTCTTAAGAAAGTAGTGAGTTTAGCTTATCACTATTTACATCCATTTAGAAATATTGAAAAAGCTGACAAATGGTTATAAAATTATGACTAACCCTAGGAGCACCTATATCTTGAGCGATTTAATCTACCTTGCCCATATGCCACAGTGGAACATATCTCAACCCCCCATGGGGATTTCTTATATCGGTTCGTATCTAGCGCATAGTGGATATAATATAATGTTAAGTGACTTTAGTATTGAACTATACTCGCAGCTCTCCGAAGATATGAAGTATATTATGGACTCAGGGGATTATCACATGAACTGGATAGCTCCCAATTTATTTAAGAATGAGGTATTTCCCAAAATAGAGTCTTTTATAGAAGAATGTTTTCAAAAGATAAAACAAAGTAACCCACGAATAGTAGGTTTTTCAGTTCTAACAACAAATTACCTCCCAACTATTGAACTGGCCAAAAAAATTAAAACCTTTAATCCAAAAATAAAGATCATTCTAGGTGGACCATTTGTGACCCGATATGAAGGGGCTCCAGATGCCGTAAAGTTAAAATGCATTGATTTTGTTGTTCCAGATGAAGGAGAGGAAACCTGTAACGAACTCGTAGGTGTTCTACTAAAAGAAGAAATAAATGACTTTAAAAACATTAAGGGTTTAATGTTTATGGAAGGTGATAAAATTATTGATACTGGAACCAGAGAAATGATTGCAGATATAAATTCAATCCCCTACCCAGTTTATGATCTATTCCCTCTAGATAAATATAAATCCATTTGCATACCTATTCTCGGTTCACGAGGTTGTATTTTTAAGTGTTCATTTTGTTCCGAAACAGTTTTATGGAAAAGATTTAGATATAGAACAGCGGAAAATTTAATTGAAGAATTTAAATTTCACCTCAAAAACTTTGGTACAAACTCTTTTTACATCGTAGACTCCCTAATAAACGGAAATATGAAAGAGTTGGTAAAATTCTGTAAAATTGTTATCAAAGAAAATTTGGATATCTCGTGGGGTGGTAAGGCCAGCATTAGAACCCAAATGAGCAAGGAAATCCTAACCCTCATGGCGAAGGCCGGTTGTACTAATATACAATATGGTATCGAATCTGGTTCCCCACAGGTGATAAGAGATATGAGAAAAGGTTTCACTGTTGATATAGCTAAGAGGGTCCTCAGAGATACCTATGAGGCTGGAATATTTACCGGTACATTCTTCTTGGTTGGTTTTCCAACTGAAACAGAAGAACATTATCAAGAAACAAAGCAATTCTTAAAAGATATAGAATGCTATATTGATGAAGTCATTCCAGGTTTTGGAATGGGTATACAACCAGGTTCCGAGGTATATAATGACCAAGATAAATTTGGAATATCTTGGAATGAAAAAGGTGAATGGTTCACGAAACATAGTACTATTGAACAAAGAGAGAACCGTGTTTCTGATTTCAGAAAATTCTGCAATAGACTAAACGTTACAATAGGCGGTTAATTTTTTATTTTAAGCCCCCAGTTTTGAACTAAATCTTCAAGAATTCTTTTTACCATTATTTCATGACCTAAATTTTTTCCATTGCTGTAGCCCATATGGACAGGATCAAAATATATAGATTCCATTTCATTTTTAAAAATCTCAGTGAGATTAGAAATATAACCATACTTGTGAGTAGCTAGTATTTCATTTAAAGTTGAATAACTATTATAAATTCTTTCTATATTAATTTTAGATTTTAAGGATATTTTCTTTTCAACTTCTGACAATTCTTTAGCGTAATACATACTTGGCTGGATAAAAATCCGAAGATTTTGTTTATTAAAAATAGACAATTCCTTTATTGTATCTAAGATTTCAATATATTCCTTAATGGCCTCCCTAGGGCTTATCTTTGCTGTAAGATAGTATTGATATGGATGATCTCCTCTCCCTTTTATATTTTCAATTCTTGAAAAAATATTATTTCGAACCAAAGTATAAAAACTATTATAGATAAAAGATTTTTTCAATAATGGAAAAATAACTTTCGCCTTTTCAATCATTTTTAAAAAGCTTCCAGTTTGACCTACTAAAAATTTTGCTGGAATAAAAATATGCCAAAGCATGTCTTGAGGCGAGTTAAATTTTTCATTTTGTTTAAAGTTTCCTAGTTCATTAAATCCTTCAATTGATAATACTGCATCAAATAGGTGACCATGCTGAATAAAGCTATTAAGTTGTTGTGGTTGCTTCCATGCAGGAATCGCAGTTGAGTGTAATCGAACTTCTTTATTATTTGGACCAAGATAATTTTGTTCCAATTCATTCTTTAAGTAACCACTTAACTGTAAATCTTGTCCAGCATAGAGATTAAAAGCAACCGAAGCTCCTAATAGCAATATATTGTATGTATCACTTCCCATCCTTTCTTTAGGAAATTCGGCGGATAAAAAACCATTTGAATTAATGTTCTTAAAACTACAAAATGAATTTCTCCCATAAAGAAATCCAACAAAAGGATCTGGATGTAAAGAATCATTCCACTCACACAAATATTCACCAGAATTAAAACTAGGTTTCGCTTCAATAAGCTTATCAATACGAGTCCTTAAAACTATTTCTCCTAAAATTATTAAGAGTGTAAATATAAAGACTAAACTTACAACTAGTAGAATTATATGTTTCAAATTAAGTTTCAGATTATGTTTCATCAACTTCCTTAAATCCCCAATTTTCTTTAAGGTGAACAAATAAATCTTGAACTTTTGTTAGCATCTTTTTTTTATACATTAAATGGTTAGGCTCCAATGTTTCTTTCTCAAAATAACCTAATAGTTGTTGCTTATTTCTACGTGTCAGAAAAACAAGCATTTCCCAATATCTATTTTCATTTTTTAAATTATCTATTATTTGTTCTTTCAAAATTTGATCAAAAAGGTTGTTATTAGATTTTTTTAAATAGTTTAAAGAAAAATACTTCCGCCAATTATTATATGATGTCGGATTATAAATTAACTTTTCAAAGGATGGGCTCATATTCGAAGAGACAATATCATCAGAACCATAGCTATTTTGCCGCTTAGGATTGATATATATTACTCCATCAAAATCTTGTCCTAAAAGTGTATAATTTATGAATGTCTGTATTTCTCCCCAACCAGGAACAGCAGTATTGTAGAACCTTACTTTTTTTCCATTCTTTGAACTCCATTTTTTTGCTAACTTTCTAAGATTCCCCTCTCGAATAATTGTGAAGGCCCTAGTTCCGCCAAGAACCAGAATATTAAAGTATTTTGGACTCATCACTTTCGGAATATTAGCACCAAGGAACCCTTCATCATTAATCTCTAAATCCTCATTTAATTTAGAGAAAATAAACCCGTAGGAAGGATGTGGTATAAAGTTAAGATGACCAAGATCATTCTTCGAAGTAGTATTTACTTGGCTACCAAGAAATATAATAACAAGAATTAAGATTACTCCGACGCAGCCAAGACTAATATATTGAAACTTAGTTTTTTTTAATTTACTCAAAAAAATATTCCTTTGGTAATCTAAATTTAACAAACAAAGAATAGAAAAACAATCTGTCGAATATCGAGGATACATGACTTCAATTAAGTGAGAAGTTAACTTATTGGTTTACCATGGATAATTTAAAATTTGTTTTTTCTAGTTTTATAAATCTATAAAAAAACTGTTAGCTGAATACGTTACATTTATTGATCGCAAAATTAACAATATTAAGTGGGTTATCTATTGTTATGCTCATGTTTACAATTTTTTGATTGAATTCTCTAAAAACAAACCACTCCGCGTTATTCTTTTATAAGAAATTATATTAAAAATAATTAACTTTTTGTCTCTTTATAATCTATAATCAATGCTATGCAGTTTAAAAAGAAAAAAATTAATAGCCCCACTTATTGTCCTCTTGCGTGGGCCCATAGCTTTATCAATCAAGATGGATCTTATCAGGTTTGCTGTACTAGCGAAGAGTTTGATAACTACATTCGAGATGATAAAGGTCAGAAAATATATATTGACCAAGATATCACCTCCAAAGAAGTCATGAATACAACTTTTATGAAAAACCTTCGACTTCAAATGTTAAAAGGTGAATGGCCTGAACTCTGCACTAGATGTAAAATTGTCGAAGATATGGGCGGAGTAAGCCGAAGAAATGTTGAAATTAAGAACTACCAAAAATCAAACCAAAATTTTATAAAAGTTACAAAGAAAGATGGCTCCGCAAACATTCCTATCCAATCTGCTGACTATCGTCTTGGAAATTTATGTAACCTACAATGTCGAATGTGTAATCCAAGATCCAGTAAACTCTGGATTGGTGAATGGAATGAAATGAAACCAGAGGATGAAAAATTTTCTCAAGAAATTATGGATTCATATAAAAACTATAACTGGATTGATTCTGAAAAATTAGTTGAAGATTTCAAGGCCAAGGCAGCGACCTTAACTCATATCCACTTTGCTGGAGGGGAGCCATTAATTGTACCTCAAATGAGTAAAATTTTAAAAATTTGTATTGAGTCTGGTAATGCAAAAAATATAACGATCACTTATAATACAAATCTAACAGTACTTCCTGAACGTGTTTTGGAGTTATGGAAAGAGTTTAAAGGAATTAAGCTTCTTGCTAGTATTGATGCTATAGGTAGATTAAATAACTATATTCGCTACCCTTCAAACTGGGAAAAGATTGATAAAAATTTACAATATATAGAAAAGCACCATAAAGAATTTAATATTGAAGAGTGTATGCTCAGTGCTACAATTCAAATCCTTAACGTTTTAAGACTTGAAGAGTTATATGAGTACCTATCTCAATTTTCTTTCATTGTTCCAGTGCCAAATTTGGTTAACCTTCATGTACCAAAACACTTTCAAACGACATCCCTACCAAATAAACTTAAAATACTGGCTGGTATAAAGCTTGGAAACCTTAAAGAAAAATATGAAGATAAAATTCCGGCACATTACAAATACCTTACAGATAATATTCCGCAAATTATTAAGTTTATGCATTCCTATAATGGCCAAAAGGAGGGGCAATTTGATGATTTCTTAGAATTCCAAAAGAAGTTTGATAAGAAACGTGAAATTGATTTATTCTCAGTTTGTCCTGAACTTAAAAGCTATACATCACAACCAGAAGAAAACTAAGTATTTTCTTTTCTCCTTATATTTTCATTATAATGTGTAACAAACGCAGATTTTTCACCAAATATCTTTAATCCACTATTCAATAGTTTATCACTTAAATTATATTTTCCTAAACATCTGTACACAGCAGCAAGACCTCGAATAACATCTTCATCGTCCTCTTTTAGTCCATAAGCTAATTCATAAGATTTCATTGCCCCCTCAAAATCTTGAAGGTCTAATTTCATCCATGATATTTCACGATAATCAATGAACGGATCATCACTATATTTAACAGATGTCTCAAAACAGGTTATGGCCTCTAAGAATTCATTTGCCCGCGCATGTTTCCAGCCCCTATCCCTTAACTTGTAATAGCTTGGAGCAGGTTTCTTTGGCTCAATCTTTAATTCAATAAGCTCGTTATAAAGATTAGGAAGAAAGTCTTTCATTTTCTGATTTCTTTCTTCATCCAGAACTTTTGTATAATATAAAAACTCGGCTAAATATCGATCTCGATCGTCATGATAATCATTAGAAAGTAATTTGATTAATTGTATATAGTTTTTTACCACAAAAGAGTTATTAACAAGATGTTTTGAAAAGAGAAGAAAAGTTTTTAGCTTCTTAATAGAAAGTTTACGAATTCTTTCAGGCAAAATTCGTATATTTAGATGCATTGGAAAGTTCAAATAAGTTAGATGAACTGCTCGAGGTGCAAATTTATACCCTTCTTCTATTAATCGTTCAACAAACTGATATACCTCATGGATATAAAGTGCATTATAGACTTGAACAGTAGGCGTGAACTGAAATTGAATAAGTCCATTAGGGTCTTCTCTATATATTTTTTTAAAATTTTTCTCAATTTTTTCAATTGTTGCTGGGTAGCGAATATAGTTTAATTCTTCCCCTACAGCATCTAAACTAATATTAAATAGAAAGGAATGAAAAGATTCCATGTAAATATCTAGTTTTTCTTTTGGTGCATACATGAGGTTTGTTGTAACAGCGACATAAATATTTTTTGCATTATCACTATCAATACATTTATCTAAAATTTGATAAAATTGATTCATGATAAGAGGCTCTCCTCCCACCATTGATATTTTTCTTAGTCCACCAAGTAATGAATTAAAAGAATTTAAAAAAACTTCACTTTGTTCCCATGAAGGAATTTCACTTAAAGGTATTTTTAAATCAGGGTCTATCAAATCGGCATTACTAAAATTTTCAAAAGAATTATCTTTCTCGATAACTTTTTGAAACTCATTCTGTATTAGACTTGAATCTCTAGGCTGACACATTCTACATTTTAAGTTACACTTGTTATTGAGTTTCAAATCAATACTTATAGGTAATAATTTGTCTGTTAGATTATACTCTGGAATAATCTCATATTGCTCATGATTCGAAGTTATCCTTAATGAATCACCACCATAAGTTTCACTTTGATAGCATTGCCTACAGGCTTCAATACTTTCACCACAAAGCATTTTTCTTCGGATATCTTGCATGAACTCACTATTATAAATTTCTTCAACGTCAGTTTCCCAAATCCTATAGGGCCGACTATTTTCATCCTCTATAGGTTTTTCAAATAGGCAACATGGAAATACTGAGCCTGACGGAGATACTGAAATGGCTGCCCAAGCCTTAGTACAAAAGACTTTATCTTCACGAAGATCATCTATGGTAAATTGCTTATTATAATCCCTTGTCATACTTCCCTTCGTCAATTTATAATAGCATAATCATGAATCATGTAAAACGCAAATCCCTATGCCCACTTCCTTGGATGCACTTAAGTGC
>JBLIAG010000075.1:0-8010 GCA_047634375.1 Bacteriovoracaceae bacterium | reverse complement strand
TGAAAATTGGGCAGTTAGTGCCTTAATTTTTGCTAGTACTTTTCAATAGCGTAATAGCGAGCTGCATTCTCGCTTAGTAAATTGACAAGGTTTTCGATATTTAGTTGGTTTGGTTTTGGGCGATTCTCCACAAAAATTATTACTTTTAAAGCATTGAACAAACTAAATGCACATTACATATAGTTGTCGTTATCGTCAAGACAAAAATTGGAAGACTTAATCAATAAAATAAAAAGTAGTACAACCCTTAGCCCAAAAGCCGAAGAATATGTTGTTTCTATTGCAAAAGAAAAGTCGGTTTCTAAAGGGGATGTTTTAATTCGCCAAGGACAAGCCGTGAAGAACACGTATTTTGTCAAAGACGGCTGCATAAGAGCTTATTGTATTGATAAAAAGGGGAAAGAGCACACATTACAGTTTGCTATCAAAAATTGGTGGATTAGTGATTTTATTGCGATCTACAATAATGAGCTATCTACATTAACTATAGAGTGTATTACTGATTCAAATATAATCGAATTTAATGCTGAAAAATTGAATGGGATATATTCAATTTTTCCTGAATTTGAAGCTTTTCAACGAAAAAACTTAGAGCGTCATGTGGTCAGTTTGCATAAAAGAATCTTAAATCAATTGCAACTAACTGCTTCGGAGAGATACGATTTGTTTCTGAAACAATATTCCGATATTGAGCAATACACTCCAAATTATCACATTGCATCTTATTTAGGCATTACACAACAAAGCTTAAGTCGTATAAGAGTAAAAAATGCTAAAAAATAGTTTTCTTACCATAGGGTAAATTTCATCTTATACCAGCACCGTACTTTTGTTTCAAATTTTAAAAACAAAAATTATGATTAAGAAAATATTAATTGGATTAGCAAGTGTCATTGTACTTGCATTTATTGTAATCTATTTTATGGCTCAACCTAAACTTGAAGAGGATGGCTCGTATAGCCCTTCAAGTTTAGCCTTATCATTAGGAACAGTTTCCAAAACAGATTTTGAGGACATCAAGTACACAAAATACCAAGGAAGTAGATCGAAGATTTTGGTAATTTTCACTGAGCAAAAAAACTTGGAGATGAAAAATGGAAAATTCTTTTCCACAGGAAATCACCCAATAGAAGCACTTGTACCAATGTTACACCTTAAAAATGCAGGATTTGATTTTGAAATAGTTACTCCTACTGGTAAACCTGTTGTATTTGAAATGTGGGCCTTTCCTGAAGAAGACGCAAATATAAAAGCAATTTACAACGAGTATAAATCGAGTTTTGAACAGCCTAAAAAGTTAACTGAATTTATTAAGAATTCATTTGCAAATGATAGTTCTTATGCTGCTGTATTTGTACCAGGTGGACACGGGGCAATGATTGGAATTCCAGAAGATAGAAATGTTGCAAAAGCCTTAACTTGGGCTCACAACAGAGACTTATTTACAATTACACTATGTCATGGACCAGGTGCATTATTATCTACTACACTTGATAATCAAAAATTTCTTTACGATGGATACAAGATGGCTGTATTCCCTGACGCTGTGGATGAAATGACACCAATGGTTGGTTATTTACCAGGGCACATGAAAAACGGTGTGAGCGAAAGATTGAAAAACTTAGGTGCTACTATAGTTAATACAGAATCTGATAAAACCGTTTGTGTTGACAGAAAACTAATCACAGGTGCAAGCCCTTTAGCTTCTAATGAATTGGGGAAACTTGCAGCCAATACATTATTGAAAGAATTGAAGTAAAAACTACTTACAACAATGTACAAAAGCAATAGCGGTTTGGGAGTATACTCAAACCGTTTTTGCATTAAATTAACTATTTTGCTATCCAAAAAGAAAGCGCACTTAATCCGCTACTGCTCTTATTCTAAACGTTGCCAACAATATGAAAAAACGATTATCTACATACATTTCAGTTCTATTCGTTTTTTCGTTTATGTCCTGTGAAAGTCAGGGAAATAAGATAATTAAAACACCAAACTCGTTTAAAATACTTAAAGAAATAGAGGGCGATTTAGACAAAGATGGAGTTTCTGAAAAAGTTATAGTTTACGATACCGAAAAGGAAACTGACTTTGGAACGGAAAGACAAATATACATTTACAAGAGAAACAATGACAAATGGGAATTATGGAAAACATCAATTGGAGCAATCTTACCCAGTCAACAGGGAGGAATGATGGGAGACCCTTTCGAGGGAATTTCAATCGAAAGAAATTGTATCGTAATTAATCATTTTGGAGGAAGTCGTCAAAAATGGAACTACACTCATAGATTTAGATATCAAAGTGGAGATTTTCAATTAATCGGAGCAACTGTTACTTTTGGATCACCTTGTGATTATTTCTTCACTTTTGACTACAATCTATCAAATGGCAAGATAAATTACGAAAAAGAAACCGAAGATTGTGAGCATGAAAATTCAAAAATAGAGAAAGAAGAAATGATTATAAAATTGGAAACTCTACCAAAAATGAATGGTTTTTACCCTGGAAATACGGAATTAAAATTTCCAAAATCTGAAACGACAATATCTTATTAAATAAAAATACTGCTGGCAACATTTAAGCACTAATGAGGCGCGGTAGGGCCGCGGTTCATTATGGTTACTGTTGCGCTCGGCCTTCGGTCACTGTGATGCTAAAAGTTTCTAGCCCCGGATTTCATGCTATGGGGTTTGAATGGGATTAGTTCTGAATTAAGAGGTTTGATTTAAAGGTTAACTGCTTGCAATTTTCTAGTTTCAACTCCTGTTTTATTACCCACTTCTTTCTTAGTCCTGTCTAAAGATGGGGAGTATCATAGTGCTCCTCAAAATTAGGTGTCTCTAAATTAGCTCTTTGGATTAAGGTTTTGGCGCTATTTACTCGCAGTGTGCCTGCCTTTTTAGTATGTTTACTCATCATCTTTATGAGCTTATACTTAAAATAGTGTCCGTTAGCTACCGAAGGTTGAGTTCAACAATGGCTAAAAATCATAACCATACCAACCTAACCGTTTTACGCTTTTTAGCGTAGAGTTAGCTGTAATAACCTCTACATAATTCATTTGTAGTATTAAACTAACATTTCGACCTACAGACACTTCATCAGAACTTCAATTCACTCTTCTTTCGGCAGACCAATAAATGAACTACAAAGAAGTCATAATTAGCTAAATATTGGTTTATTGCCTTTTTTACAGTACATTTGAGCATGGTTAGTAAATTAAACAGTTATTCAGATAAAGAGCTAATCCGTAGATGGGGGGAGAAACTGAAAAGACTGCGAGTAGACGCAGACTTTTCTCAAACAGAATTAGCTGTAAAAACCGGCATGAGCAGGAGTTCAATTGCAGAGATTGAAAAAGGTAGAAACTTCTCAATAGGTTCATTGATTTCAATTTCTAGAGCACTCAATCAACTAGACAAATTTGAAAATTTTCTAAAAGAAGAAGAATATGAGCTCACACCTATGGAAATTTACGAACGTGAGAAGAAAAAAAGAAAAAGAGGAGGATATAAGAAATGAACCTTTTAGAAGTAAAAATATGGGATAGACTAGTGGGCGTAATAGTCTGGAATGAAACTAGTAGTTCCACATCATTTGAGTATTCCAAAGAGTTTATTAAAAGTGAAATTGAATTATCACCTTTAATAAATCCTCTTTCAACAAAAATTATAAAATCAAAAGCAGATTCAATTTACACCAACACAGAAAGCCTCGATATTGACACTAGTAAAGGTCTTCCGTTGTTTATTTCCGATTCATTACCAGATAAATTTGGAACAGAACTGTTTGCAAAATATTTAGAGAAAGAAGGTAAAAACTATAGAGATCTCACTCCAATAGAAAAACTAGCCTATATCGGAAATAGAGGTATGGGTGCATTGGAATTCAGACCAACCAAACTTAATCAGGATAGTACAAAAATTATAGATTTAAAGAAACTCAATCAATTATCAAAATCATTATTAAATGACGAGCCTATAAGTAACGTGGATGATATGGCTAACCTCTTTCATATTGGAACTTCCCCAGGAGGAGCTCAGCCGAAAGTGTTAATAAATATCAATACGAAAAATGGTGACATCTATCGCGGGGACAACTTACCATCAAACGATCAAGAAAGTTGGATATTGAAATTCAACAAAGATATAGGCCTAGAATCCGACCAATACCGTGGCAAAATTGAATATGCATATTATTTAATGGCTAAAAAGTCTAAGATCAATGTTGTGGAGTCCAAATTAATGGAAATAGAAGGTGAATACTTTTTTATGACTAAAAGATTTGATCGCAAACCGAACGAAAAAATTCATACACAAACTTTACATGCATTCGCTGGAATGAATTTTAAACTCCCGAATACATACTCTTACGAACAAATATTTTCTATTCTAAATAAAATCAATTTAGATTATAAATGTAAAGAACAACTATTCAGAATAATGGTATTTAATGTTATTAGTAGAAATGTGGATGATCATACTAAAAATTTCGGGTTTAATATGGATAAAACTGGAGAATGGAGGTTCTCTCCAGCTTATGATCTTACATTTACTTTTAATGAAAACTTCAAACGGGAAACACCACACTTCCTCTCTATTAATGGTAAAAACGAAAACGTCAAACTAAGGGATATTTTACATATTGCAAATGAATACTCCATCAATAATCCCAATAAAATTATTAACGAAATTAATCAGAGTTTACTCCAGTGGAATAGAATTGCCGAAGATTTAAATATTCCAATAAGGACAAGAGACTATATTGCTTTGAAAATGAAAACCTTTCCTTACAAAATAACAACAGCTAATTGAGTAGACGGTTCCGCTAGAGTTAACTAGCGGAATGCGCCTCACACACCACCCAGCGTCCGGAGCGGAGCTCTCTCCTTTCTAAAAATCATCCACCGGATGTTTTTTCTCATGAGCATACTGGGCGGTTCGTAGCTCATCACTCCAAGGCTCTTTACACCCTTAGTACTTGAAACAATAAATGCCATTTATGTTCGCACAACAACCCTAATATCCTTTCTTTTTTAACACTCTCAAAAACTGAAATAAAATGCAACTATGTTGCATTTATTAAAATTATGCTACCTTTGATTCTAAATCAAAAAATACAAGCAATAATTTATAACTATGATAGCTATCTTAAAACAAAAATCCGATTTAATTGGAGCTATAGCAAGTTTCATCTGTATGATTCATTGTTTGGCTACTCCATTTTTATTTATCGCTTCGGCTTGCTCAAAAAGTTGTTGTGCAGCTGCACCTAAATGGTGGGTTTGGCTTGACTTTGTATTTTTATTTATCTCTTTCTTGGCTATTCAGCGATCAATAAAAACAACCTCAAAGCCTTGGATAAAATATACACTTTGGGGCTCCTGGATAGCTTTGTGCACAGCAATAATCATGGAACAATCACCAGTGATTGTCATTACAGAATATTTTAAATACACTGCTGCTTTTTCTCTAATAGGCTTTCACTTATACAATTTGAAATATTGCCAATGTAAATCTGGAAAATGCTGTTCCAAAAATTAATAGGCCCCAAATAAAATGCGCAGGATAAAAACATATTTCAACAAATAATAAAATATAATTATGGCGATAAGAAAATTTTTAGTATCCTGATTTCTGTCTCTTTAGTTAGTTTAAACTGGATTTGACACATGAAAGAATCAATAACATAGATTTGGGAGTCAGGATATGGAATAACTTATTAAAATGAAATATTTACACCCACTATTAAGTTAAATCCCAAATCATCTGCAAAATAACGTTGACGATTAAGATACTCTCGGTAAGTTTCATTGAGTAAGTTTTCTGCTCTTACGAACAGGCTTAATCTTAGCTTAGGTAATTCCTTTTCTGCTGACAATTTTAACCCTATCAAGTAGTATGACTCTGGTACAGCCACAAAATCTTGAGAAGGAAGTAGTTCTTTTTGTTCAAAGACAAACCGACTGTTGATTTGAAAACCCACATTAGAGAGGCACCCTAATTCAGGGAGTTTATAGTTTAATTCAGTATAAATATTATTTGATGGCATATAAACTAAAGGCAACTGATTCCCTCTGTCATCTCCATCCAAGTAGCTGTATTTTCCTGTGATGTTAAATCTCTCGGTTGCCTCATAAGTTGCGGCTATATCAAACCCGATGAGTCGTGCATCTGTTTGTTCGTATTTGAACACAGGAAAAGCGCCACGTATTGTTAACCGAATTTCATCCTGTGGATTAAGGAAAATAAAATCATTAATTACCTGATGATAGAACAACCCTTCAAGAAATAACCTTTTTTTTACATTTCCTTTTAGCGATAAAGTATTTTTAACAGATACCTCCTTTCTAAGAGAGATATCTCCTTCTTCAATTCCGCTAACTCCTTGATGCAATCCATAACTGTATAATTCATTAACTTCTGGATATCTTGCCGCGTAGCCAATGTTATATGACGTTTCCCAATTCTCCCCTAATTTATAATTGAATCCTCCCATAACACTCAGATTACTGTATTGATTTTGATATCTGATTATCTTTCGCGGAATGCTGTTAGAGATCTCAGCAACATTTCTGTTTTCAATATCATAGCGTCCACCTATTTCGATCGAGGTTTTCTGATAGCCTTTAGATGCTAGAGCAAAAAAACCGTACTCATTAGAATTATAATCGGGTATAAGGGGAAGGATTCCTGTTTCAGGAAGATTAATGTTACTCACCCTGTTTACCTGAAACCCACTTTTTAATTTCCAGTTTCTTGGTAGATAATTTTGGTATTTTCCCTCAATAAAATTTGAAACTTGTTTCAAGCTAAGTGCAGGGATATCAGATCTTCCGCTTCTTCTCACATCAAACTCCTTTCTTAAGTTGTATTGACATGCATAAGTAATATCAAACCGCTGGCTTTCACTTATCTCGTATTTGGTGTGAAATTTAATGAAATGATGATTCACCTTTTGGCTCGGAGCGTTAATGGAATAAGAAAAGTTGTCTTCAGTAAAAAACGGAATATCACGTACAAGAGCCTCCTCAAGATCCGTAAGGTTTCCAATATGAGAACCTCTGAGAACACCTAGCTCAGCATTAAAAGAGCTGAAGTATAATTCGCTGTTCCACATTTTATTCCAAACCTTCTCAAATTGTAAAGCTATGTTAGCTTCTTGGCCCCCACTATTTCGAAGAAAATATTTTGAAGTTCGATTATCACCCCTTTTTTTAACCGTTCCTGTAGCCCGCCAACCAAAAGATTTCTTGTATTTATGTAGACCGAGATTAAGCCCATTTGCTAACCCATTCGACTCGAAAAAGTATCTCCCTTCGCCATGTAAATTTGGTTCGTTTTCTATTTTATTGGGCTCAACCATAATAACACTACCTAAAGAACTCCCCTGATACTCAACTGTTCCCACACCTTTTATAACCGTAATTCTATTGGCTACTAAAGGATCAATTTCGGGACTGTGGTCTAAGGCCCATTGCTGACCGCTTTGTGCTATTCCGTTATTTAAAATGGTAAGTCTGTTTCCGTATAGTCCATGAACTACTGGTTTTGCTATACCGCTCCCAGTTTTTATAGTACTCACTCCAGAAATGTTTTCAAGCATTGTAGCTAAATTCTTATTGGAATTTTGAGCAATACTTCGGGAATTCACCGACTCAGTTTCTTGAGTCGTGGCCTTACCAACTTGACCAGTTACTGCCGCTTCTTGAAGTCGCAGACTATTACAATCTAACAAAACCGTAAGTGAAGTATCTGTTGAAATATTTAAATATATTTCCTGTGTTTCACATCCAATATGGCTAATAACAATGTGGTATTCCCCTATACAAATTGACTCCAGATTGAAAAAACCAAGACTGTCTGTAGCAGCTTGTAATTGTAATTCTTGTACAAGAATGTTAGCATACGGAATAGAAATACCTGTACTCTCGTCTTTTACAGACCCGGAAATAGCCGAATTGCAATTTTGAGCAGAAGAGAGTACAGGTAAAACTAAAACAAACGC
>JBLIAG010000074.1:0-9059 GCA_047634375.1 Bacteriovoracaceae bacterium | reverse complement strand
CTGATTTTGCAAAATCTCTTGCTGTCATTATGAATATACTAATTTTAGATATAGATATTAGTTTAACCATTGAAGAAACTGAGAAATTAGCTGATAAAATTAACTTAATTACAAGAGGAGTATGACTTGGATGACTATGAAATAGCATTTAATTCAGAAACAGGATTTTACAAAAAAGAAATAAAAGATTTCAATTCTTTTGTAGATGATGACCATGTGCTCGTAAGGCCCAAGCGAGTAGGAATATGTGGTAGTGATCATTTTTATATGAATAAGTATGTAGGTCAAAGCCTTCTCCTTGGTCATGAGTGGTCAGGCGAGGTATTTAAAAGTAATTCAAAAAAGTTTAGTGCTGGTGATATGGTTACCAGTTGTGCTGTGTTCGGATGTGGTAAATGTGGGCAATGTCTGAAAGGAAAAGAGAATTCTTGTTTGGACAATATAATACTTGGATCTGAGAGTATTGGAATGCTGAGGACCAGTGTGGTTTTGAGGGCCAAGGATTTGATTAAAATTACAAAAACTGATTGGAATACTTCCGCTCTTTTGGAAGTTGCCGCAATAGGTGACTCTGTGATTGAAAATGTAAAAGAATTCAACATAAAAGATATATTAATTATGGGAGCGGGCTCAGTTGGAATAATGGCTGCAATCGCGGGGTTACGAGAAGGATTTAATCCTATACTTGTTGAAGTTGAAAAGGAAAGAATTAAAGTAGCGCAATCTTTAGGTCTGAGAGTTATAAGTTTAGGTGAACTGCTTATAAAGAAAAGGAAATATGATCTTATAGCGGATTGTACTGGAGATTCAAATGGTAAAGTTGGAGCTGTAAAATATTATAATATGTTATGTAGCCCTGGAGCAAAAATTTTAGTTGTAGGACATTATGAAAAGAATTGGAATTTTGACTCACACCTAATGGGTAAGTTTTCTTTAACAATAAAGTGGATGAAGGGTATGCCACGCTCTTTATACGAAAAATCTATTCCATGGTGGTTAAACAAACTACCTGATATAAAAGATAAACTTATTACTGAGATTATAAGTATAGATGATATCAACAGAGCTTTTGATATTTCAAAAAACAGGTCTAAAGGGATCAAAACATTGGTGTCCATAAATGATTGAAGAAAGGCACGGAGCAAAACGAATACGCTTTTTTTATTTGCAGTTTTTAATTATAATTGTGCTTTCTAATCTTAGCTACTTTCTAACCTTTGAGGTATCATTTTTCTTATTACCTATATCTTTTGTAATAAATACCAATATATTTATTCGATTGTTTTCTTTAGGCCATGATGGAATACACGGCCTTCTATGTGACAATAAAAATTCAAATGATTTTTTAGCGCGATACTTGTGTCATACACCAATATTCTTTTCTTTTTCCAGATATAAGCATTTACACTTATTACATCATAAATATGTTGGTTCTAAGTATGATCCGGACTATCTAATTGATTTACATACCCCTAAAGAACTTAAGAAATATTTTTGGTATACCTCAAAAAGAATATTAACTTTTCATCAATTCTATACAGCGGTGTTGTTTTATACCGATATAACAAGAATCTATAAAAGTCATAGTAAACAAACCTTAAACTATAAAAAAGATTCCCTCCAATTGTTAGTAGTTTGGTCCTTAATAATTACATTTTGTTTTACAAACTCCATTGTTCTTAAATTTGTACTTTTATGGTGGTTTTGCTTATTATTTTTTCCATTAGTTGTTGAATTATTTAGTCTTATACAACATCGAGAATTGGATAAAAAGAATCCAGAATTCACACGAAACATTGTAGAAAAGGGCTTTTTTGCTGAAGTATTTTTCCCTACCGGAATTGCTTTTCATGGTATTCATCATGAGGACGTCAGGATTCCATGGTATAATCTTAAAAATTTAAAAAGAAATGAAAGTTATCATATTGATAGCGATATAAACAAATGTATAAGTGAGATATTTGAATAGTATGACCACTCAAATCCAAAAAAAATATCACCTTGTCACAACAACTGAAGGTTGTGCTACTAACCTTGTTGAAAATGCGAGCTATGGAAACTTCTTAGAAACAAATGGTATGGCCCGAACAAGTGATCCTGGTGAAGCTGATGTTATAATTGTTAACACATGTGCTTACACAACAGATCAAGAAAATAGATCAGTAAATGTTATTGAAGAATTTAAAAAAAGATATCCAAATCAAGAAGTTATTGTGGGTGGCTGCCTTACTAAAATTGCCCCAAAGCGAATTGAAGAACTTGAAATAAAGTCTTCATTCAATCCGGGTGATATGAAAGCACTTGCAACACAATTAAATATAAATAATGCTAAGCAATCTGAAGACATACCATTGGTAAATTTTTTTGATGAAAGTGATTTTGGAAAACTTAGCCTTCAACATAGGTTATTGCTAAGAGCTAGACCAATATTTTTTGGATTTGAAAATTTCGTTGGAAAAAAATTTCAACCACTACACAATATTGTTGAATCAGCTATAATTAACAAAGATTACTTTGCAGTTACTGTTTCTCAAGGTTGTGCAGGTAAGTGTACTTTTTGTTCTATCAAAATAGCAAAAGGCCATGTGAAAAGTAGACCTATTGAGATAATCCTGCATGAAATCAAGACGGCTTTATCAAATGGAAAAAAGAAGATTTGGCTTCTTGGTGATGACATTGGTTGTTATGGGATTGACAGAGGAAGTGATTTTCCAACCTTATTAAATGAAATACTACTTATAGAAAAAGATTTTCAAATTATTATAAATTATTTTGAACCATTTTTCTTCTTGAAATATTTTGAAAAAATGAAGCTACTACTAAGTGATAAGAGAGTCATAAACTTTAATCTTCCAATTCAGTCTGGAAATAAGAAAGTAGTCTTTGATATGGGTAGGGAATATGATCCAGCTGTTGTTCTAGATAAACTTAAAGTTTTAAAAGATAGCGCTCCAGGTTTAGTCGTTAAAACTAATATAATTGTTGGTTTTCCTGGTGAAAGTTTTGGTGAATATATGGAATCGGTTAAATCAATATTTTCGTTTGATGCGATTTTGGCTTTAAAATTTACTGCAAGGCCAAAAACTAGGGCGATTAAATATGATAACCAAATTCCAGAGTTGACTAAGAAATTGAGAATAAAATTTATAAATATAATGGTATTTGTTCGCCATGCTCAGGTGGCCATAAAGTCTTTGTTTAACTAATAGCTGTTATTTCAACTGAACAATGTCCAAATTCTTGAAAACGATTGTTTTTAATTTTAACATCACAAGGGTTACATTGCCCGTAGTAATCACAAATACGAAATTTATCATCAATATCAAACTTTGGATCCAGAATATGACCTATTGGCATTTTTTTATTGTATAAATCATGGTGACATCTAAAAATATCTCCCTCCGGTGCTACAAGTAGTTCAGAAGTTCTGCACTGAACGGTTTTTAATGTTTTTGAAAAACAGCTATCCTTGTATTTGTATTCACCATAAATAGATCCTTCATATTGCGCGAGAAGTTCCTTCGTTTTAAAAAATAGCCCTTTATCGAGGCAATATTGTTTTGCGAATTCTATCTCCTTTAAATATTTGGGATGATTTACACTGAAAAATCCAATCGAGTAACCTGAATTATGAAGAAATTCTAATTTCTTTGCATAAACCATAAAGTCCATTGTTTCAGGGTGATAACTTACTCTTATGGCCGGATATGGTAACTCTCTTGAAAATTTAGTTGGGTCTATGAGAGATGAAAATTTAATTGGATCAAATTGCAAATTTGTAAGTAGGTCAGTCTGATTCTTAACTCCATTAATTATTTGAAAGATTCCAGGGTGTATTGTAGGTTCTCCACCTTGTAAACTGATGGGTATACTCTTTGGATTGTTTAACCTGTTCAGACCTTCAATCCATTGTTGAGCGTCTAAATGTTTACGATTTTGATTTAAACCAACTGTGTGATTAATACAATAGCTACAACTTAGGTTACACCCTAAACTTAAAAAGATACCAATATAGTTATAATGTTGAGGTAAGTTAATTTTATCCATCATTTCATTTTTACTATTATTTGAATTCTATTACCAACTTTAAATTTATTGGCAAGATTCCAACAAAGTTTTGTTAATAAAGATGGACCTCCTTTTTCATAATGTCCAATGACTCCTTGTATACCAGTCCAATAATTCAATACTTCAAAACCACTTTTATTTAATAGTTTTTTTAGAGTTTTAGGATTAAATTGCCAGAGGTGATAAGGAAGTCCAAGGGAGTGATTATAAGGGAATCTAAACCCTAAAACATTAGGTACTTGAATATATAGCAGAGAATCTGGATGCATATGCCTTTTGATTTTTTCGAGCATTTTCTTTGGATCTTCTAAATGTTCCAAAACATCAAACATGCAAACGAGAGAATACTTTTTATCGGATTCGAAATTTTCAATTGAGTTTATCTCTGAATCGATATTTAACTCTTTGCAATGTTGAATTGCTGGGGGGGAGACATCAAAACCATAACCACTATAGCCATGGTCTTCAAGATACTTTGCCCATAATCCAAAACCAACCCCAATATCCAGATAGGTGAGATTTTCCTGGGCCGAATATTTCTTTATACGGGAAATTCTTTGGTTAAAAAAATTATCAAAAACCACTTTATGTTTATTATATAAATTGGGGAAGCTCCAAAATTCAACATCATTATTTAACCCTACTTTTGAGTCCTCTATAAAGTTAAATAGAGTATCAGGGTATTCTTGAAGGTAAACTAATCCACAATTCTTGCACATTACAATTCTATATGGGTCCATAACCCTAAAACTTTTTGAGTTATCTAATTTGCAAATACAGCAAGAGTTTTTAATAAGTCTATCTTTTTGGTCGGTCATAATAATCTATCTTACAATTTAGGTGTTATTTGTTAGTATTGTACAATGACTAGCATGAATAAAGAAAAGGTTATTTTTTTAAACCCACCATCCAGTTTGGGAAGGAAATTAATTCGTAATTTCGATTGTGCTACTGAATCAAAAGGAAATTATCTTTATCAGCCTTATGACTTTTTATTATTGTCGGCAAGTATTCCAGAAAATGTCGAGCTTTTACTTGTAGATGCAATTGCAGATAAACTTTCTCTGAATGATACTTTGATTAAGTTAGATGGCTTTTCTCCTGAAATTTTGATTGTCTCAATCGCTGATTCGAACTGGAAAGAAGACTTTGAACTAATTAAGCTTTTACGAAAAAAGTATAAAGAAAAATGTTTAATCGTTTTTGGTGATTCATTTATCGATCCTATATCTACGGAAAAAATAAAACCCTATGTGAATGGAATACTACATAATCCAATATTTGTAGATTTTAATGCAATATTAAAAAATCGATCAAATACATGGTTAGAATTAAAAGGATTCCTAAAGCCAGATTCCTATACGAGATCTGATTTAAAAAAACCACAGAAAATAATGATAAAAGAGCCTAGGCATATAGAGTTTTTATCGAAGAACTACCGATGGCCATTCTCTCATAATTTCAAATATACAACAGTATTCACTGCCTGGGGTTGTCCCTATTCTTGCAGTTATTGCATTATGGCAAAGTTTCCAAATTTATTTAGAGACTATAACCAGGTTTATTCTGAATTAACCTCAATTAAAAAGCTAGGGCTTAAAGAGTTTTATATGGGAGATCGATCATTTGGTCTTCCTCGAAATAATGTTGTGAGTTTAATGGAAAAAATGATATCGACAAATTTATCACTTAAGTGGAGTACATATTTCCACCCTAATCAGTATGATCCGGAACTTTTAGAATTAATGAGGAATTCTGGCTGTCATACAATAATTATTGGTATTGAAATCGCTAATTTAAAAAAGTTAAAGGAATTTGGACGACATACAAAAGAAGGTAGACTTGAGACATTAATAGATCACTGTAATAGAATTGGAATGAAGATTTGTGGTGACTTTATAATTGGTCTACCTGGGGAAAATAGAAAAGATATTTTGGATACAATTAAGCTTTCTCAGACAATGAAAATAGATTATGCCTCATTTAATATTGCAGCACCATTGGCCGGTTCAAGTATAAGAGAACTTGCAATTGAGGAAGGAAGACTAAAGGAAGGAGAACTTGAGTTTGATTCATTTGGTTTTAAAAAAGTTTTAGGTAATGGTATTTTGTCGGGAGAGGAACTTCAGAATCTGAGAAATTTAGCTGTACGGGGGTTTTATTTTCGAGTTAGTTATTTAGTCAGAAGTGTCCTGCGAATTAAAACACTCGAGCAATTAATTATACAGTTTCAAGAAATGATCCAATTGTTTAAGAAATCAAAGAGCTAAAAAAATGAAATTCATAGAAAATAACATTCACTATATATATAAAACTGTTCAATTATTTTATGGTGAATTTAATAGGTTCTTACCAGAAAGATTAAAATTATCTCCATTTGTATTAAGAATTAGAATTACAAATAAATGTAATTTACATTGCAGCTTTTGTTATTTGAGTGGAAACTTAAATATAGGAGAAGAAAACCACCTGGAAATGGAGGAGTGGAATAAAATTATTTCTAAGCTCCCTTTATGGACAGTTGTGGATATTACTGGGGCTGAACCATTTCTTGCTAAAAATTTTAAAGAGATATTAAGACTTATTTTAAAAAGAGGGCTAAAGGTTTCCATTACAACAAATGGACAATTTATTGATAAAGAATTCATTGAAGAGATTGTTTCACTCAAAATGTATTATTTAATGATATCGATTGATGGAATGAAAGAATATCATAATTCAATCCGCGGTAGCGATAAATCATTTCAAAAAATTGAAGACTTTTTAACGGTACTAGCTGATGCAAAAATCAAAGCTAACTCTAAATACCCAATGGTTTGTATCAAATCAACAATAACTGATGATAATATTGAAGAATTAGTTCAACTCAATAATTATATATTTGAGAATCACGAAATTCAATCGCACTCATTTAATTTACTTTTTCAAAATCAAGCAAGGGGTGGGATTTTAACTGAAAAAAATATTGCCTCCAAAAAGTTCATAACAGGTAATACTCAAACTTATAAAAATAAAAGTTTTATTCTTAAAGGATTTAAAGAAATTCTTTTAAATAACAAAAAAAATAAGAGAAGAATCAATCTAAAACCAGGTGTTCCATTTAATGAGGTCGAAAGATATATTGAAAGACCCTCTGACTTTGGTGTTCCAAAATGTAATAGGGTACATAGCATACAAACCTTATATTATGATGGTACTTTAACACCGTGTGATATTGGTCTTGATCTTGGCAATATAAGAGAGATTGATTATAACTTAAGAAAAACTTGGCGATTAAAAAAGTATAAAGATTTTTTAACATTCTTTAAAAAATCGAAATCGTTTCTACCTGCATGTGATGCTTGTTGCCTCGCCGATCAAGAGTTTAAAAAATGATAAACTTGAAATCAATCGGAATTGTTTTACCGACACTCAATGAAGAAAAAAGCTTAGAAAAAGTTGTACAAGAATTGCTACTTATAAGTGAAAGTAGCGAGTGGGATTTTAAATTTGTGATTGTAAATGATGGATCAACTGATGATACCGGAAAAATAGCAAATAAAATGGCAGTTAATCCATGTGTAAGTGTTATTCATAATAAAACCCCACAGAATATTGGTAAGTGTTATTCTTCTGGTGCAAGATTGTTAGATACAACATATATTACTTGGCTTCCCACTGATGGTGAAATTGATCCAAGTGTAATTGAACTCCTTCTAGAGAATGTATCGGAAGAACAAATCTCAATACCATTTCCGAGCTTAGGAAGGGAAAGTAGAGGGCCTATTAGACGATTCTTATCCATATTGTATCAATTTGGAATAAATAAACTCTTTAATCTAAAAATAAATTACTTCAATGGTAACTCAGTAATACCAAAACATTTTTTTGATAATTATCAATTTTTATCAACAGGATTTACTATTAATGTAGAAGTAATTTTATACTCCTTGATAGTAAAGAAAATGAAATATGTGGAAGTCCCTTTTACGCTACGAAGGAGGAATGGCGATAAGGAAAAGGCTTTAAAAATAAAAAATATAATTAATGTATTTAAGTCAATTGTTCAATTATACAAAAGGTATCATGTCTAAAAAAATACTCATTATAAAAACGGGATATTCTGAAATATTTACCGAAACTAAAGATTCGAAAATTTGTAGCCTAGGTGATGTTCTTAGGACTTCTTTTATTTTGAATTTTTATAAAGAAGAAGAAGTGGATTGGCTTACAAGTGAAACAGCAATTCCCTTAATTAATATGAATAAAGTTCATAATGTTTATTCAGAAATACAGAAATGTGAATTAAGTAAATATGACCTAATAATAAATTTAGAAAAAAACAATGAGAATTCTGAATTAATAAAAACTAGAAATACTTTAGGTTTTATATATGAGGGTAAAATACTCATGGTTCGTACTTATATAAAAACAATGACATTTGTTGAATTCTTGGAAGATGTTAACCATGAAGAAAGTACCTTTCAAGAAAAACTTTGTAAATTACTTGGCCATAGTTGGAATTTAGAAGAGTATTCTTTAAACGCACCACGGAATAATACTTCTGTAAAAGTAGGGTTCAACTGGAAAGCCGGATCGAAATGGCCAACGAAACAACTACCCCAATTATGGTGGAATGACTTAGAGGTTAAATTAGATTTAAAGGACAAAGTTTCGTGGCAGGAAGGCTTTAATAACCTGTCTGAATATATTGAATGGATCGATTCTTGTGAAACCTTAGTAACACTCGATAGTCTTGGTTTACATATTGCTTTAGCCTTAAAGAAAAAAGTAGTAGTTCTTTTTGGTCCAACAAATCACAAGCACGTTGAGCTATATAATTTGGGTAGTAAAGTATGTTATAATATGGAGACAAATAAAGAAGAAATAATGGATAATGTGGTAAAACTTTTGAGATATAAAAAATGAATGAAAAATTAAAATTAGATGGAAATAAGTTATTATCACATTTAGACTTAGTTGAAGACTGGATGGAAGATCAGTGGAAAATT
>JBLIAG010000073.1:0-9242 GCA_047634375.1 Bacteriovoracaceae bacterium | reverse complement strand
TCCTTTGTTAAGTGTTTGTTTTTGCTTAAACTATCTTAACAATGAAAAATGGGATCGGTCATTTTCCCTTAACTCTAGACGCATGTCATCTTCGCTTATTACTCACACAAAAAGAGGGGCATTAAAAATAATTTATCGTTTCCAGTCTGGAATAACTTCAACCTCGTCTCTCATCCTAGTGTAGGCAACTAGGCGTAGGAAAATAATATAATCTTCGTCTTTATCTAGGTCGAGGGTATTAAAGAAACAGCCTTTAGAGTTATCCTCATGTCTACAGTCGTGAAACTGGCATTTACCAAAGTATGGTATCAGGTCTGGAAAAAGCTCAGGTAGTTCACTTATAGCAATATCTGATACTGCTAGTGTTCTAACTCCTGGGGAGTCAATAATAAAAAATGAATCGAGGTCAATAAGCTCTGCCCAAGTGGTTGTATGTGCGCCTTTTTGAATTCCCTTGGCGAGTCGACTACTTAGAAGTTCAATCTTTCCACCGGAAAGCTCGGTGATTAATTTACTTTTTCCAACGCCTGATTGGCCTAGGCAAATAGCCGTTTTACCATTCATTAAATCTTTGAGAGGGGCGACATTTTTATGATATTCAGTTCCGGGCATACTCGATACTTCAAAGTAGTTTACACCCAGGTAATCAAATTTCTTCTTTTCCATTTCAATGTCGAACTGATCATCAAATTGGTCCATTTTGTTGAAGATAACAATTGCTGGAACACCCCATTGGACTGACCTTGTTATATATCTGTCCATAAGAAATGGTTTATAATCTGGTTTAGATACTGATGCTACGATGAGAATAACGTCGGTATTTGCAGCAATAACTTTTTTCTTGTTAGATCTAACAATTCTTCTGAAAATTTCGTTTTTTCGCTCAACTATCTCGTATATTTCATAACGTTCATCGTTCTCTAGGGGGCGAATAAGGACATTATCACCGACTACTACGTGGTTTACTTTAATTACTTCTCGTAGGCACACAGCTTTTATGACGTCTTTTGAACCGTCGATAAGACAATCAAACTCACGTTTTGATGATCTTATAATTTTTGCTTGTAAAACTTCACTCAATTAGTGCTCCTGTAAAAAATTCAACATACCATAATTATTTAGAAATATAAGCTTTCTCGGTTGACAATTTTCGTCAAATCCTTTATTTTCTTAATTCTTAAGTAACACACTTAATGACACGGTTCCGTAGCTCAGCTGGATAGAGCATCCGCCTTCTAAGCGGACGGTCGGAGGTTCGAATCCTCCCGGGACCGCCATTTTTTTCTTATACATTTAAAAGTGAAAATAGGCTCTATAAACTGGTTATTAATTATGGTGTTTCGAGCAAAGTAAGGGCCTAAAAGACCCTCAATTCTGTAAATTAGATGCTTTCAATCATTCTTTCTAATTGAACTGTAGAAATAGCGTCGTATGTTCTAAATAAGCTTTTTAATCTTAACTCTTCATCTTTTGATATTGTGCCATTATTAGCAAGATCAAGAAGCTTACTTTTAGAAATTTCATCATTAATTTCATCGGCAATATCTGAAAGAGTAACTGAATCTAAACCTTCGAAACGTTTTTTTTGAGAATTAAAAGTTTCAGTATTTGTCGATGTAACTTTTTTATTGTGGTTTCTTTGTTTTATCGAGTCTACGGTTCCTTGTAACTCTTTATTCATTTCCCACGTACTATTATTCTTTGGCGTTTCAAGTTTTTTATTCCCTTTATTGGAGCCCTTGATAAAAAATAATGAAAAAAGGAATAAAAGTCCTGCAGTAATAACTATTGATTTTTTTTTATTCATATCGAATCCCCTGTAGCTTTTTTACTTCGATTGCAACGATGTTAATATTTGTCTGGCATCTCTTTGTCGCTTCAAAACTAGCTTCGGCAATATCAGCGAAAGAATCTACCTTCCGCTCATTCAAAAAATCTTTTACACACAAAGAAGTACTTTGTGTCTGAGGATGATTTGGATTCTCTGAACTTGTATTTGATGAGCTATTGCTTTTACTATCTTGTTTACAGCTACATAGGATAGAGAGAGCTAGAATTATGAAAAATGTCTTCACTATTTAACTACCGTTGAAAAGTCTTGTTTTAAATCTAGTTTAAAACTCTTGTCAGGAAAGATACTTTCTTCAAAATCACCTTGGTTGGAAAATACTTTAAGCTGAAGACTTGGACTTTCCATTTCAATTAAACTTTGAAAAACTGATTTAATTGTGAGTTTTGACTTTGATGAATGAGAATAAAGTTCTTTTCCAATCTCGTAACCGATGTATGCTGCTTGAACTTCCTTTGAGTCATTAGGGTTAATTCTATATTTGCCTAAGCTCTCGTAGATTTTGAATCCAAGCTTCTTGGTCGATGTAGGAATTTGCTCGACATGACCAATGTCAGATGAGATTCTAATTTTAATATCTAGCTGATTATCGAGAAGATCACATGCAATTAATCGGTTTGAAGTTTCAAGTAAAACACCGTATTGATCAAGATCGAATCGATTATCTAAATTTAAGATTGAAGAAACTAGTTTTATCCTTGATTCTTCTCTCATAGACTTTATTTCCACATCTATGATTTCCATTGATGGAGAGAGTGAATCTTCCGACTGAAGTTTTATGTTCGAAACCTTTGTTTTAAGAATGGTTGCCAACTTATTCTTTAATTTTGTTTTATCAAAAGGTGAACCACCGATTATCTCATCTATATGCCAATATTGTTGAACGCTTCCATTGAACATCGAAAGCTCTGATGAAATACTCTGGAGTCGCTTAACTAAGTTTTTACAGCTATACGAATCAGGTGTTTCTGAGCAACGTTGAATTCTCCTTTTGTTTCGTCTTAAGGTAGAATCAATTTCGGTACAATCAACTTTCATTCTTTCTGGGTATAAACCATTTGCCGAATTGGTCAATATCAAACTTGGATCTGACTTCTGTACATAATAAATTTCCCCGAGTTTTTTTATATTGTAAGTATTTCCTAAAACGCTTATTGGACTCGCATATGTCGAAGTCGTAATGAGAAAGGTTTGTAATAAGATTAAATATTTCATGTTAATATCCTTTTTATCAAAAAGGAGGCAGTTCAGCCCCCTTGGTTTTTCTATTTTTCAACAAATGATGAAGCTCCCGGTCTCCATAAAACATTTTCTTCGTTCCAGATTTCAATGGCAGTTGAGTCATGAGTTGACTGAAATGTTGCTTCTGACTTTGAACTACCAAAAATACTTGTTAAACCTTTTAGGATCCATCCACCAGCGCGGCAGTAATAGCTATACCAACCACATGTTTTTTCAAGACCTCTCGCAACAACAAGGGCACCTGGTTCAGGATTAAAAGTATCTATCGCAGTCATTCTTGATGGCCTTGAACCTGCTGGTTCTGCCATATTTTGTAATGCTCTTGCCATTAGTTCTTCTTTAACTGTTTTTCTGATTTTCGTTTTTTCTTCTTGGGTATACATCGAACCTTCATCAAGCCATTTGATATCAAATGTATCTTTATCTATTTTCGTTTCGGACACTTTTTTCCAAGATTTCTTTGAAAAGAAACCTCCTTTAGATCCTGAAGAAACAACTTTTTTGTAAAACTTATATAAATTGTAAGATGCTTCGAGGTTAAATTTAAATACTGCTGGAGACTTGTAACTCATACTTAATCCAAAACCAAATTGATCTGATTGGGCATTCGGATTAATTTCAAGCTCTCCAGAGTTGTCATCTAAGAAGTTGGAGTAATAATAGGGACAAGCACCAACAACACTTAGACGTAAATCACCTTGTATTTCACTTGGAACTGAAGATAGAGCTGGTTCCTTTTCAACACCGTAGGGTTGGTATTCGAATCCAGCGACAGTGTAGTCAAGAATCATGGGTAGGGATTCAAGGTAACTCGCTTGATCTGTACTTCCAATAAAATTTGCATGAATCCTTGCATCTTTTGTCGCAACTTTACTGAAATTATATTGTTCATATTGAGTTTCTAAATGATTAACATTCTCATCCCAGTTTAAGTCGTAGTTAATTCCAATGAAACCACCTTCGAGCTTTGCATAATTTTTGTAAAGTCCAAAAAGTTTACTTGAAAGTCTTGATTGTTTTTCAACTATCGACAAAACTTCTTCTTCAACGAACTCAAAGTGCCTTAGCGCACCATCTAATTTTGACTTTGCCCTCTCAAAGTTCGTAATGGCCTGACGATTGGCTGACCTTAGTGTTCTTAGTTCAGTGTTTAAATTTCTTTTTTCTTCTCTAAGGTCATTAAAATCTCTAATTAAAGAATTACAAAGATTGTTACAGTTGGTTATTTTGTCTTGAAGTTCTACAAGACGAATTTCTAACTCACTTCTTCTATCTTGTAGATTAGAAAAGGTAAGTATTTCTGGCGAGTTTTTCGCTTTAGCATAAAGTTCTTCTGCTTGTTGAACCTTTAGTTCAGCCTTTCTTATAGAAGGTGACTGTTCGTCAATATCTTTTTGAAGAAGTCCAATCTTGGTAGATATCTTTCTCGTGATTGATTGGATATTTTTCATCTCGGCACAGAAACCTAAATTTCCAGATTTTTTAAAATGTCTAGTTGTGACTTTACCCATGTCTGGTGGCATAACCCATATCTTTGAACAGTCTTGGTGATCTCTAATTAAAGTTGATGTTGTAGTATTATTGATTTTAAGGGGAGCACAGTCCTTGGCCTCGAAAGCTGATGGAGCACCAAAGGCACTCGTTGTTAAGCCTATTAGGCTAATAGTTGTTAAATTGAAAAGTTTCATTTTTCCTCCATGTGTTTCTCAATTGTTCGTTGTTGGAAAAGCAATCTCGGTGCCATTAAATATTTAGGTAAGTTACAGTAATTTGTATTGATTTCTTCCGAATCCGAATAATTGGGTTCGTTAATAGAATATAGTTTTCAAATTAACAGTTACTTAGAATCCTTTTTATATTACTTAGGCTGGCATTAGATTTGCTTTTCATTTATGAAACTTAAGAAGAGGAGATTTAATGTTAATAATAATGAGTATGGTTGCAATTCTATTTTCTAGTATCGAAGCTAAAGCGGATTTTAAAATAGAAACAGGTCTCTATATGGGATCAAACTGTTTTCTCAAAATTAGTAAGGAAGATGAACTTGTTCATATCCAATTTGCTCATAAGGATCAACATCTTTTAAGGGAGGCCGATAGTATAGAGCCACTTGAAGGTTTTGATCATAATAGTGTCCTGGGTACCAATGTCTTTTACGATCTAAAAGATAGATCTGTCGTTTTTGGACCTGATAAGTGTGGACAAGGAAGAGTTCAAAAAGTTAGAAGTCATCCGCAAAAAAGCTCATGGGATATTTCATGTGGGGGAAATTTTTCTGAAGCTAAGGTTAAGCTCAAACTTTTTACAAATAAAAAGCAAAGGCTTATAAAATTTAAGTTTATAGAAAGATTTAACAATCAACACAGGGGAAGGTTTTCTTGGCCTTGGAGAAAAAAAACGTTATATAACTTTACGTGTAAGGGGCTGAAATACGAGAGAGCAATTTTACAAGAAAGTCGCTAAGTATCTATAATAGTTGTAAAAAATATAATTAGCTTATAGAAAAGGTCGGTTTTGCCGATAGGTATCTACGAGGTGAAAATATGTCAGCAATTCATTATTACTTAACTTTTAATCCCTTTTTGAATCAGGAAAATGAGCACGGCTATACACAGGCCCATGAGTTTTACGATTTTTTAAAAGAAATAATTAATAAAGATAAAGATGGTACGGCCTATTGGGGAAAGATCATTGGAAAAGATAGGAAGGGCAGTGTTAATTTTGATAGTTTTACGAAAGTATTTAATGATAATGTCGGAGAGAATGAAAGCACACATTTGTACATCACAGATTTTTCTAATCTATGGGTAGGAAAAGTCCAAACTATAAGTGATAAAATGCCTAAAGGGGGGAAGGCACTTCCTTTTTACGAAGGTAAGAATGTTGAGGTTTGGTTTGAGATTAGTGATTTTATTTTACTTGAACATAACCCTGAAGAAACGGCGAGTAAGCTAAGCGAACTTTATATAGACAATAAATATAATGAACAAGTTATTCAAGGACTGTCACCTTTTACTACTTCAATTAAATACCCTTGTCTTGTTCAAGATATCGCCGAAGAACAGTACTTTGATACGATGGATACCTCAGAATGCTCTCACTTAATTTTGAAAAATAATCCTGCGGTAACAAAAAGTAATGCCAATCAAGTTTTGAAAAGTCTCCATACTTATATTTTTCCGGAGGAAATGTATTCGAAACTTCCCCATGCGGCGAAGCTAGAAATCGAAGCGGCTGAAGTGGATATGCTTGAGCAAAGACATCATAATATGCACAAGATAGCCTTTTCTTATCTTAGGGCCCTCGAAATTGTTTTGAATGACCTGATTGTTCATCACATTAAAAAAAGCGGGCAGGGCGAACATTTCTTTGTGGATGCTACTTCTGCGCCACCAAAGTTATATCTTAATCCAACAAAAGATTACTTTATACCACTCAAACAATTCAATAAAAATTTTTCTATAGCACACTTACTAGGTTTCGTGGATAGAGCTTCAAACCAAAGTCATATGGGGTTTAAGAAAGCTTTTTCAGAGCATAAGTTATTTATTAGATATGTAACCAAAGAGCTTAGTCAGATTATAAAGGATAACCACTTGATTGCTGCTAGAAATGCTATGGCCCATGGTGAGACCGATAAGATTACGCTTAAAGATGCTAATGCAATAAGAAATATAATTCTAGGTTGTGGTACACAAGGATTGATTCCTATGTGTTATAGAACCTTTTATAAAGATAAATTTAAGCAGCTTTATTCTGTGTCCGACCTAAATAAATCTAAGGCAGAAAAACAAGACAATAAAAAGAAGGCGACGAAGTCAGGACTTAAGCTTGTTGGGTAGTTCGGATTTAAAGATAGTTAGTTCTTATTACGAATATTTTTGTTTATAAGCCTGTGAAATTCTAAAACAACTTACGTGAAATTTTTGGCATGAACATTGCTCTTAGTATTTATGGAAACTAGGAGCAGTTATGAAAATTAAAAAAACTATCATTTTATTTACTTTCATCCCTAGTCTTTCAGTTAATGAAGGAATAGGTGCCGATTCAGGCACCTCTTTTCTTAAAGAAATTCAAATCCTTCAATCTCTAAAAAATTTTAAATTATTAAAAAGAGGAGAACTCTAATGAATTCTTCGAGATTTATAGGGCCTAAGGTTATGCTTAAGCTTTCATCATTATTTTATAATGCCAATCTTTATTCAAAAATTCTTATAAGGGACAAAATTTTTGTCGACTTCGTCTATGAATCCTTTCAAGTAAAGCGTGAATTTAGGCCTTTGATCTCTCGGCTAATTATCAGCTACTCTAGTGGCTCTTTATCTATACCAATATGATATCTATGCTTACTTACAGTAAACGTAAATATAATTGCCATATAAAAAGTAAGAATAATCGCAAAAATCCATAAAATAAATATCATTACTGAGTATAGGGAACCATAGTTCATCATGAGGCTATTTTTAACTATGGATAAGTAGGTGAAGAATAAGAACTTAGTGGTCACAATTCCCGCAGTAAAAAAACCACTTCCAATAATTGTTGATTTTAAATTTGTATTTCCATGGAGCAGAAAACGAAAAAAGAAGATAAAAAAGATAAATAAGAGAAGTGTACCGAACGAGTTAACTCCATAGAACTCGTATTTTGTAATAGATATCAAAAAACTTTCTTCCCCTTTTAAAGTGCTAAAAAATTGATAATTTAATAGCAGATTTAGAGCTTTATATATGAGTGGAAGAGAAACAATCATAAGAATAAAAACAAAAGAAAGAGTAATTGAGATAAAACTTTTAATCGTTCTCATTAAAGTACCGAGTTTTTTTGCACCCGTTATAATATCGATTGCTTTCCACACGGATCCAAAAAAACCTAAAGACGAAATAGCGAGAATCACATAGTGAAGGGTGTTTAAGTTTTTGTTTGCTACTATAATATTTTTTGAATGTTTGAACACAGTTTGAAATGTAGGCATAATTTCATGTGGGACAATAGATTCTATATAGTTTAAAAATGTAAAGGTTTGAGAAGGTGTAACAGATTCAAAAAACCAGGTTAAAAAGCTGAGTAGTAGAAGAGTACTTGGGATTAGACATAAAAAAAAGAAAAAACACGAACTCGATGCGAGAATTAAAATGTTTTTGTTATTACACTCAGTTATAAAATCTTTAATGAAAACTAAGCTGGCTTTTCTTTTTGTCATTTTTTGTACCTAGAAGGAAGTTCTTAAAACTTCAAAAACCTCTGCTAACCCATTACCATTTATCATTGCACCCCTATATTGCGCTAGTCCTTTTATGGCATTCTCATAAGGGAAGTTTATTGTTTGGGACTTATGTTCAGCTAAAGCATTATTCTTTGCTGAAAAGAAAGGAGTTATATCAATACTCATTTGATATTCATTTATCGGGTTCCACACTTCATATCCATAGATTGCTTCTACTTGGTGGGGGGATCCACTGGCTTCTTTAAACCAAGGGCCATGGGCCGATTTTATTGCTGCAATACTTAATTTATGGATAATTTCATGATCTGGGTGATGATCAAATTTAGAATGAGTAAATACAGCATTAGGTTTGTGCTTTCTGATTATTTCTATTAGTTTTATTTTATGCTGAAAAGTAAACTTAGTTAATCCGTCTGGGAGATCTAAAAACTCTATCTCTGTGACGCCAAGATAATTTGCAGAAGCAATTGCTTCTGACTTTCTGGTCTTAGCTAAATCAACCTTTTCAGTGGTAAGGCATCCTTGGTCACCATTTGTTGCTATAATAAAAGTACAATGATGTCCTTCCTTGATTAATTTTGCAACTGTACCACCACATCCAAATTCAATATCATCTGGATGAGCACCTATAAAAAGGTATTTTTTACCGGCCATGAAGTATTCCCATTAAAAAGTTATAAAAATCTCTATTCGTATTTTAGGTTTATTATTAGTTAAATGTAAAAGGTATAATCTCCTCGATGTAGTGAATTCTAAGGGAGTAGGTTACTCGGTTTTAAATAAATAAAAAAGCCCCTTTTTGATCTGTACCCCGAAAATGGGACAGGTTAATAAAAGGCCTAAAAGTTAAGAATCAAATAGCCTCCGATATTCACTCGGGGGCATTTTTTTTAGTCCTAACTGTGGTCGTCTATGATTATAGTA
>JBLIAG010000072.1:0-9529 GCA_047634375.1 Bacteriovoracaceae bacterium | reverse complement strand
GAAAAGAGCATATGGATACAGAAATATGGCATATTTTAAACTTAAAATCCTTCAAGTTTGTGGATTTTTAAATTCGAAGTGGGTGCCTATGAATTATCAATAACTTCAACTTAAATGATATAGAGGCTTAAAATGAGCATTTGTGCCTTGAAGTATGTGTAATTTTTATAGAATCCCTATTCTCAAATACGAACATCCGCTAAAATGCTCAATAGATATAAATATATTACGAATAGGACAAAAATGAAAATATTATTGACTGCATTCATTATAGCTTTATCGATGAATTCATTTGCTCAAGAAGAACGATCACCAAAGTTTACTTGCGTAGAAAATGAATCAGGTGCTGAGTATTTTGTTCTTATTGGTAATAAATTTCCACAAATTCCAGACCGAGATTACTCTTCTCAACTTCAAATTGTAGAAAAAGACAATTACTATGACGGCACAGCATATCTACAAGATATTTTTACAATTAAAAACATCACTGAGGACTCGTTTGAAACAGAGGTCTTACAGCTTGAAAATGAAGGCATTAATCAAGGTAGTATTTCTTTAAAGCTAAATAACAATGGAAGACTTATTCAAACATTTATAATGCCGCAAGAGCATGCAGAAATTTTAGGAATTGAAGACACAACAATGATTTTAGAGTTTAGCTGTTCTGCATTCAAATAATTTAATTAAAATTAATTAACTTAACAGTTATTGTACAAAGAACTCCAATAATCATACAAACCATCCCAAATCTGAAGCATTTATACTTAAATATAATAACCTTTGAATTAGCGATTATATGTTCTGCAAAGTCGATTTCAATGGGACTAATCTGATGATTAGTTAAACCTAATTTGGTTGCTAGTAAACGAGCAAATTCTTCAGGAGTAAAGTAACATACTCTAATACTAGAAAGAATATTATCAAATTTTGCTAAATGTGGAGGTGGAGAAAGCTTATGTTGATTTCTCATAAGCCTAGGAATATTCCATCTTGCAACAATGGCCAAAAGACTAACAATAATCCCAAGAGTAAATAACGCCAAGCCTGAGAAGTAGAAACCAATTGTTTTCGTGGTAAGAAGTTCTTCAAGGCTTAGAAGTCTAAAAAGAACAAGTCCACTTATCGCCAGTAGGGCCCCATTCTTTCCTTCTGCATATCTAATTCTCTCAGTCGAATATTCATAAATTTTATGGAGGTGGTCAATCATAGCTTCGGCCCTACCTTTCAAAATTAAAGAAAAGGATTTTATTTTTGTTAATGGTAAAATCCTTTGTTAGAATTGGCCAGTTTTCAATTATATCTTTTACCCACAGTTAATACTTTCCCAAAGAATAAATGGTCCACCACATCCGGCCGGTACACCTTCTTTATGATATTTCCCACAGCCACCTAGTTTATTATCTGGAACATTTTCTTCATGAGCAGATCTAGACTTGGCTACAATACGATCAAGCAGTGTAAAAACCGGATCTGATAGTTCGACATGGCCCCCACTTGGTCCAAGATAGATTTCACCAGTTAGTTTTCCATCTTTAATCTCTTCAAGATAAGATGTTCCAGCAGTAAGAGATCCGCCTTTTGGGTCTTCCATACCTCCACTTGCCCATCTTGCAAGATATCCATCATTAACCATACCAATGAGCTCATCAACAGTTTTATCCCCTGCTGTGAAGTATGTATTAGTCTGTCTTGTCATTAAAGGACGACGCCAGCTCTCTCTTTTACCATTTGCTGTTCGTGGTACATTTAGTTTTATTGCTGATGTTAGATCCGTCATCGGTGTTGATAGGATACCCTTATCAAGAATTGTTTGAGGTCTAGCGATTTGACCTTCATGATCAAAAAAATAAGAACCATTAGTTCCATAATCCATGTCGTGCATAGAGAACATATCTGGATGATTCATAATACTAGCTTGATCGTTTCCTACTTTTGTTTCCGAATGATGAAGCTCACTTGCAATGCTTCGCCCCTTCATCCAAGTGTCACCCTCTTGTGTATGCCCAAAGGCTTCGTGAGCGATGACTCCAGTTACGTCAGGTCCAGAAATAACTTTATATCTCCCTGGTGCCAGTTTTTTAGCATTTGCTAATTGTAGGGATCGAAAAGTAACTTCTTTCTTATCTTCATCTGTGAGTTCAGTTAACTCTAGTCCACCTAAACCGCCGGCCATTGCCCGTGCCATTTGGCCTGTCTTAGTCATACCCATTGAGTAACTCATTGTTGTAGGAATAACTTGTGACATATTTTTTTCTCTATCAACAAAGACATGTGTTAAAACTCCCTGTCTAATCATAGATTTTAAGTCTGCAAGTTCTTCGAACTTTGGGTTCTCTGCAATATTTTTCTTGGTTATCTCTAATAATTCCATTCTAGTCTTGATTGCAATTTCTTTTAACTTCTCAATGCTTGATTCGAATGGATCTTCCTTACAATTAGGAGAAAAATGAACTTGGGTTTTATGAGATATCCCATCTTGTAATTGAGAAAATATATCTTTACTCATGCCTAACTTTTTTTCAACTTCCCATGAGGAAGGTTTATAACTCTCCCCTTCAATCTTTTGAAACTTGGAATCAAGCTCCTTCCTAAAAGCTTTGGCAATGCTGAGCAACGAATCTGGGTCTAGTTGATTCGTTGATTTTTCAAAATTTTGTCCATCAACAAAAATTCTCATAACAAGGCCTCTATCAGAACTTTCAGAAGCCACTTGAGTTTTCCCTGCGACATATTGGATATTACTTGATTCTTCCAACCAAACAAATGCATACCAAACATTCTCACGTCCATCTTCTAATATTTCAAGAAGCTTTGGCATTAGGTCTCTTGTGCTTTGTAAATGTTTTGGAAATATTGGTCTCATATTACTCTCCCGCTATCTTTACACCAGATTCAATCAACATATGATTGGGTCCAATATATCCCCTTGGAGGATAAAAGCCTCCACCGGTATTGTTTTTCTTAATTCTTTCATTTGTAAAAATAAAATTAGAAAGGTTTTCTTTAATGTCCCCTGATACGACCCCACCTTTAATCATGGCCGATACCTTCCCGTCTTTCCAAAGCTTACCTAGTTTTATCTCGCTACTCCAAGTAAGGGTATTTGAGTTTATAAGAAGAGATGAAAAAGTTAAGACCTCAATGCATTCTTTTGTTCCCAATGACTTGATCACTTCTTCTTTTGTCGAGTTACCAAGTTCAACAATTATATTACCTCCAATATAATTAGGTTCTTTACCTAAATATTGACCGATTCTATTATTAACTAATTGAGTAACGACTTTATCATTTTCCACCACCTTAGCTTTGATAGGTTTCATTCCCTCAGAAGTAAAGGGAGTAGACATGGCCATAACAGGTACGCTTGGATCTAATGTAATGCTTAGTTGATTTGATTTTTTGTTTTTATCACCTTTAAAGACTGAATCTCCACCGGTCATAAAAGGAGCTTTATCATACTCTCTTGTTGCACTTAACTGGGAAACTAATTCTTCCATCAGATCAGCGATTGCCTCTCCATCAATAATAATAGTAGCATCATCATTTGTTGTAGGAAGTTCTGTTTCCTTTATACTTAGAGTTTCCGCTACGACCTCATCAATAAACTGAGAGAGATTAGCATCTTCAATACTAATAGCATTTTTATATTTCAAAACTTCTTGCGTATTAGGTAATGGTAATTTCTCTAAAGCGATTTCAAAATAGATATCAGAATTATCTTTCTTACCAGAAAGTCCTGTAGACATCTCAAAGTAAGTTGTTTTTAGATTAGTGAATAATTCACCGCTATTAACTTTCACATCTTTTAATGTTCTTACTTTTTCATCTATCTCCAAGAGTAACTTTTCATGAGCGCTGTTAATATTGTCAGCTATAACAGGATCATTAGTTAATACAGGTTGATACTCACCATTTGATTTTGTCGGTAGGTTCCAAGGTTTATTTCCCACCATCAACGAATTAGAAAATGTTTTTGTGATTTGATTTTCTAAATTTCCAAGGGGGTCAATAGTGAAGGCTGCGTTCCCCATAACTTGCGGCTCACTATGTCGAGAATAAATCTCAATTCTATATGAATGATCTAGAACATCTCTATTCTGATATTTTTCAAATGGAGAAAGTTCTTTTCCAACCATTAAAGTTTGCATTGATACTTTGTGGTCTATAATAATTTTCCATGCATAAAACTGGTTTAAATTTTTATCCTTTACTTTCTCTAGAGCTTCTTTTAATTTTGGAAGCATCGGGTCTTGAGATAGATTCATTATAACTCTCCATATTTAATTTGAGTGTATAATATAACAGGATGTGGACAAAATTCCTAGTTAACCTAGAACTTGTTAGTTGAATAAATTAATTATTTTTTTGAAGATTGAGAGATTTTGTTTTTTTATTTCAACTTTCGAAATACTACTTTTGGCTGACTTTTTAAGTTTATTTTTTTTTGAATCCCGTTTTTTCTTTTTAGGATTGAGAAGTACTTTTGAGGTCATTTCGAGAACAGGAAATAATTTATTTTTCTTTTTATTGAAACTTTTTGGAAGAACAAACCAACTCTCCATTACTCTACCATTTAACTTCCACTTAGATATTTGACTGGAGTTAAGTAAACTCTTCCTTGTTTCTAAATCATCAATCCAAATAACAATCTCATCTTCACTCGATATAACAATATAGGGCTTTTCTTTTAAATAAAATGAATCCAGACCATAAAGCTTTCGACAGGAAACCCCTGAAAACTTGGACGTAGCTTTTCTTAGAAATTCATGTAGTTCACTCATTTGGTTATTATAAGTATAAATTCTCCTGTGGCAACTCATTCGCTGATATCTCATTCACTGATAACATTACACTTAACAAATTCTCCTCCTTGACGATAAGTACAAAAGTAACTTTGGAGGAAAAGAAATGTTTTTATATAAGGTATCCCTACTATCAATTTCCATGCTTGGGTTCATTTTAAATTCGCCCTATGCAAAAGCAAACCAAGTTAAACGCTCAGGAATTAATATGTTATTTCAAGAAAATGTAAAAAAAGTAAAAATAGGAATGACCAAAAACGAAGTTATTAAAATTTTAGGCAATCAAACAAATGAAGTTGATAATATCCTTTATTATACTGATCCAACTGACTTACCCAGAGTTGGCCACACAACAGTAGTGTACAAATTCTTTTTGGATAAAGGCGTTATTGTTAAAATAAGTGAAGTCCCTGGAATTGATGTGACTGGGCCAGCTCCTTCTAGGAAATAATATGTTTACTAAATATAATTAAATGGTTGTTATAAATTACCTACTTGTTCGGAAGTAAAAGCTACTGTTAAAATATTATGAATTCATTAAATAAAAGGAAAAATAAATGAGATTTATAATCTTCACATTAATATTTAGTTTTAATATTCAGGCGAATATAAAAACATGCTATACACATGGTGATTGCCAAAGCACAACTGCAACAGGTACTAAGTGCTTTCTTGCGAAAACTGGAACAGATATTTATGGAGCACCAACATGTGCCACTCGTTGTATTCAAGTTGATTATGGCCAATATTGTGAACAGATAAACTCTGAAGTTTTTGGTTATTGTCGAGAAGAAAGTATTACACCAATGCCAAATATTGACCCAAGTGATCCTGATCGTTGTAAAGATGCAGTTGATATGTTTCCTATTGTAAGCAATTGAAGATTTATTAATAAAGTATTGCAAGAAAACCACTCTCGATCTGAAGAATAATTAATTAATCTGGTTTAGTTAAAGCAGTAAGATTAACCTGAACAGTGTATACAGAATCATTCTTCTTTGATTTTTCATCTATTAAGTGTGCCAAGTTCCCAGTAAATTCCTCAATTAACTTCTTCACCTCGGGGATAAGTTTCGAATCAAGAGCGAAACTATATGAGGTATGATCTTTAATATTTGAATTATTATTATTAACAGAATAGATTGATTTCTCAAGTAATTGAGTTTGATGAATTCGCCCTTCCTCTATGTCCATATCAATATGCTCTATAAAGGTGACATTCCCTAAATTATCTATATATTTCCCATTTTCTTCAACCAAAGCTCCAACTTCCATTAACAAGGCGATCGCATTTTTGGTAGTCTCTAGATCTAGATCTAATTTTTTTGATATATATTCAGGGTCAGACTTAAAACTGCTCAAAACAGTTAACTCTAAAATCGCATAATAGTACCAATTGGCCCTAATCTCGGAGTGCTTTTTCTCAAGAAGGTCAAGTTTCAGAACTTCTCGTTTATAATCAGCTTCAACTCCTTCAGAGACCTTTAGACTCCTAAGAATATTTGTAAATATATAATCAGTCATCTTCCTATTGCTTTTTAAATACTTGCTCATAGTAGAGTTATCAATGCCTGCATCTTCAGCAAATTTTCGAAGGGAATAATTTGAATTCTCTTTCTTTCTCTTAGCTAATTCAACATTTAAAATTTCTATTTGAATTTCTTCTATAAGATTAATTTTGGAGTTCTTCATAGGTTTAAGTGTCTTATTTATAAACACTTTTAGCAAATCGGAAAAAAGGTAACGATCCAACGCCCCTAACCAACCGATATCACATTACATGATTGGCATCAAAAGTGCTTATATATAAGTGAGACATAGGAGAGAATAATGAAAAAATCTATTTTAATATTTTTATTTGGAGTTAGCACACTAAACTGTGCTCTAGCAGCAAAACAATTTAGAGAATCCTCCATCGAAGAAAACGAGACCATTAAATGCGTCCTTAAAAATAATAAGAACGTTTATGCTCAAATTGCAAAAGATGTTAAGTCTATAGATCTAGACGAGAAAGTACTTCTCGCATTCGGAAAAAAAGGCGGAAACTCTAACGAAATAGATTTTAAAGGTTGTATAGACGATGAAAAAAAAGTTTCCACGATGAGTGCTATCAACAATTTAAATTTAAAAGAAAATTTTCTTAGAATTGAATCAAAAATTAAATCAGTTTTTCCTACTATTGTTCTTTCAGACCTTGCCTTAAAAACAGAATACTGTGAAACAGCTTCAGGGGTTAGTATTGTTGGAGAGAATCCACATTCAGCAAACCAGACCTTTTTCTGGCGTCCTGAAAGTAATGACAAAAAAGAGATTATTTTAATTAAGTCCGATACAAAACTATCTCATAAAGATCAGTCAGAACTTACTTGGGATCTTGTATCACAATTATTACACTCAAAAACACCAGGTAACTCATACAATATCAGACAAAAGCAAATTAATATAATAGTAGACTCTCTCAAAGACACGGAACTTAAAAGTGAATTTGAAAGGAATGAAATAAGAGAATTAGGACAAATGATTAATTTTCCAAAAAGTGAGGAATAAAAATTGAAATTCTGGGGAATCATGACTCTACTCTTCGCCTCAAGCCTTGTCCAAGGAAGTAACAATGCTTTCGACAATAAGCTTGCCGTTGACAGCATTGTAAAGTGTACTGCTAGGGATCAACAACTAAGTCTCCCCACAGTTGTAAAGTATCAAATGGCCACATTCAAAGCGGCTCTGAATCGATCCATAACCCTTCAAATCCTAGATAATCGAGGAAAGAGTACAAAGCACTGTGCTCAAAATAGCTATATGCCCCTGAACAAGTATATAGAAGAGCTTGGTCTCAAAGAAAAATTCCAAAGCTTATCTCATTCAATAAATAACATTTTTCCATCCATAGAACTAGATGCCCTTTCAAATAAAACATTTATTTGTAAATCTAGAATTAGACTTGAAAGATTAATTGGTCCAGGTGTGAATTACGCAAGTAAAAGAAATCTAGTTTGGATAAAGGGTGACGCACATTCTTTTGATGGTATCTTTTATGAAGCACAACCAAACGTAAGCACAAATAAAAATAAAGATATTCTTACTTGGGCGTTTGTAAAAGAGCTTCTCCACAATAAGGTCAATCTAGATAAAGAATTTTACGCAAGAGATGGTGACCTTCAAGAAGTTGTTAGCTTAATAAAAAGTCACCTACTTAGCGAAAGTCAAGACCCTAATCAACTAATAGAGAAAACGACAACTCTTAACTTCCCATTCGACTAAGGTTTCATTGAGCCAAATAGCGCTACACTATACTCAACACCATTAATAAATGCCTTGGTTTCTTTCAATTTAATATCTTTCGGTAAGTACAAATTATACGTAGATATAAATTCATTCGCTAATGCTTCTAGATCGAGTCTAATTGCAAAATTATTTTTTTGATCATCAAGAATACTTAAATTCAAAGCATTATTCTTAATTAAGTACTCTCCGTAATTTGGCACGATATACTCATACCCATCTATTAACTCAAGATTTTCACCAAAGACATGTTTTAAGTTATCAATAATTAGGTACCCAGAATTCACAGCAAGTTTACCGTACTCATCGAGAGTAAAACTCATATTCCCTACGAATTCCCCATTTTTTGATACTGTAAACATCCCACTAAAACCTCCATCTTCACTTGAGAGGTCGCCATACTTAAAGCTAGATAACTTCTCAAGGCTTACTTCCTGCTCTCCTACAATACTAGAATCCACAGAAGCTATTTGTACTGTCCCTTCAACTGCTTCAAGCTGGTAAGGGTTATATATGGTAAGTTCAAGTTCTTTAGTTTTACTAAAAAAACTACTTGAAACTACTTTATTACAGTTTAATTTAAGTTTAAGTTTAGAACGAGTATCTTTAACTACCTTCCCTTTACAATAAGGGCCAAGGGATGAATTATCTGAATAAGTGACTGAACCATCTGACTTTAGAGAAATCATAAAGGTGGATCTCATTTGGCGATCAGCATAGTTGCCTTTCCAATTACCTTCCAGTCTAGAGACCTCATTACCTGCATAAATTGATGTAGATGATGCCAACAACATAAATGTTAAAAATATTTTCTTCATTATTTACTCCTATTTGTTTTAGTTACTCTTGGATACAGGTAATACCAAAAGGCTTACCATTCACAAAAATACTCCCAGCATACTCCGAATACTCTCCAACTTTTCTCTTAAAAGAAGTTTGGATATCCATGTATTGTCCATCAAGCACTATTTTTGCCATAAAATGGGAACTACCTTCGTAAGCCTGCAGTAAGTTAACTTCAACCTCAGAAACGCTTCCATTAGCTAGTATTTGGCCTGAAAAGGTGTACTGTGGCCCTTCGGATTCAAAAGAAAGACCTAACTTATCACCAGTACATCTCATCCCTGCATACGATGATATTGAGGTTAAGAGAGTTAATCCGAATAATAATTTTTTCATTACATTCTCCGTTTTTTTAGTAACTTTTAGAATTACCGTGGGTTTAAATTTCTTTATTAAATTGAGTTTAAGGCATTGCGGGGACCAATTTGCGGGCAAGTTTATGCCGCATATAAAAATTACATCATTACTTCTAAAACGATATTGTCCCAAAACTGTAGTGAAAACCAGTTCTCACGAAGCCTGAAATGTTGTTTGTAATATAAATAAATTCTAAGTGATTCTTGAATTTTCTGATAGATCAGTTGTAAATTTGACCTGCTGAA
>JBLIAG010000071.1:0-10313 GCA_047634375.1 Bacteriovoracaceae bacterium | reverse complement strand
TACCTTTGCTGAATGGTCCCAAAGTGGGAACATTACTCGGTCACGGTAGAAGTCATAATGACCTGAACCTCTTTTATTATCTCTAATTAAACCTATATCTTTGGCGACCGCAATGGCCATGTCTTTATCTGGACCTTGAATTGAATTAAGGTATTTTGTTAGTGCATTATTTCCAGGAGCGTAGCCAATTTGAAAATCTGTAGTTGAGTCTTCATTTAAACCTCTCTTTGTAAGAAATTCTTTAAAAGGTTTAGGGTCGTTCTCATTAGCAATTTTTTTGTAAAGCTTACTCGCGACCTGTAGAACTCTAAGGGCCATATCAAATTTAGGATTTTTATTTTTTAATTTGGTTTCTTCAATTGAGATTCCAATATTCTCTGCAATTTCTTTGATCGCCTGAACAAAATCAACATTAAGTTTATCTTGAACGAATTTAATCGAGTCACCTGCGGCTCCACAAGCGAAACATTTATAAATCCCTTTGCTATCATTAATTTTTAATGAGGGGTGGCTATCCCCATGAAAGGGACAGATGCCTTCATAATTACCACCCTTTTTTGAGATCGGATGGTAATACGAAATAATACTCGAAATAGGAGTACTTTTAATTATTTCTTTTGCTTCATCTATTGATGCCATTAACTACTTTAAACTCTTTAAGACCATGGCCTTTATTTTAACTTCTTGTTTAAGAAAAATCTTTTCAAATTTTGTTACAAAAGATGACAAGAAGTGATCCCTTGCTTCCTGGTGTAAATCAAAGGTCTTAAGTTCTACAGAAAATCTTTTCTCGTCTTTTATTTCATCGAGCATCCAATCAAAATATCCATCATGATCGGTTTTAACGAAGAGCTCACCACCTGGTTTTAGAACTTTATAGGCTTCATCTAAAAATTTTTGTTGGAATAGTCTTTTCTTAAGGTGACGTTTTTTAGGCCAAGGGTCTGGAAAAAAATAATAAACTTTAGACACTTCACTTTCTCCAAAAAGAAAACCTAATCTTTCGCCCCTTGCTCGCAAGTAACGGAAGTTTTTAAATTCAAGTTTTGCTAATCTCTTAGCAAGAGTAAAACTACGTTTAAATCTGTGATCTAAACCTATAAAATTAATATTAGGATTTTTTTGAGTGTGGGCAACCATGAATTGACCATAACCAGATCCGATTTCAACTTCAATATCATTATCTCTTTTAAATACTTTCTCATTCCAGCTACCACTGAAATTCTCGCCCTCATCATCTCTTAAAACGAATTCGTCAAAAATCTCGAGTTTTTCATGATAAATGTTATCGTGGGAGTATTCGAAAGACTCTTGAAAAGCAGCATCTTTCTCATTGGTCTTCTTTTTCTTTTCGCCTTCTACGATAGGCTCATCTGTAATATTTTTCATGCCGGTTTATAGCTTCTTTGCACTAGATTGGCCATAAAATTGTGCGTAGTGGTAGAATATTTGTTAGAGGCAGAGAAGCTTAATTTTATCCTAGCTTTGCTGAGTTGCGTCTTCTTCAACTAGCTTCACCAGACTTCAGTAAACGACCTTAAGAACTTCCTCAATTGAACAATCACCTGCAATTACTTTTTGGGCAGCACTTTTTCTAATAGTGTTAAATTTTCCACGAGTTTTTTCTTGTAAAAGATCAATAGTAACATCCTGCTTAATTAATCTTCGAAACTCATTGGTCATTTCGATCAGTTCATAGATACAAAACCTTCCTATAAAGCCAGTTTCTTTACAGTTATCACAACCTACTGGTTGAAATACTGTCTCTGGCATTTGAATATCAGTTTCAGTAGCATTAAGTGATTTCCATAGATCAATCGGTGTTGGAACTTTTTCTTTACAGTGAGGACAAAGCTTTCTAACAAGACGTTGAGCCAAGATACCAGTTAAAGAGGAATTCACTAAGTGAGCAGGGATTCCTAAATCCAATAATCGATTTATTGTTGGAAGCGCTCCATTTGTGTGAACTGTAGAGAGAACTAAATGTCCGGTGAGTGATGCTTGAATTGCCATTTCGCCAGTTTCTTTATCTCGAATTTCCCCAACCATAATGACATCAGGATCTTGTCTTAAAAAAGACTTCATGCACTTGGCAAAGGTTAATCCGATTTCTGGATTCACTTGTACCTGATTCATAGAGTTGATACTCATCTCAATAGGATCTTCCGCAGAACAAACGTTAATTTCTTCAGATGATACTTGAGATAGTGATGAATAGAGAGTTGTAGATTTTCCAGAACCTGTAGGTCCCGTAACTAGAATTAGACCTTGTGGTAGTCGAATGAGTTTTTCCCACGTTTTGCGGTCATCCTCCGAGAATCCGATAAAATCTAGATTAAGGTCATCAATTTTCTTATCAAATATTCGAACAACTAATTTTTCTCCAAACTGAGAAGGTATAGTTGAGAGTCTTAACTCTATTTTGTTATCACCTATATAGTGAATAATTTGACCATCTTGTGGAAGTCTTTTTTCATCAATTTTCAACTTTCCGAGTATTTTAAAACGTGCAACTATTGTAGAAATGATTTCTGGATCTAGGGTTTGAACGACTCTTAGTTTCCCGTCAACTCTAAATCTAATATGTCCCATACCACGTTTAGGCTCAACATGAATATCACTGGCCCTCTCCATATGAGCGAAGTTTAATAACCAGTCAACAACTTGAACTACAGAGTTATCTTCACCACCCACTGATGTGTGTTGCGCCCTTTCTATGATTCTATTTAATTCATCAAGTTTACCACTTTTAAGGAGGGATCTTTCCCTATAGGATTTATTTTTATTAACATCTTTAAAAGCCTTTTGAATAACAAATATTTCATCAAGCAAAGTTCTTATCTGCATTGGAGAAGAGAAGAGAACTTTTATTTTCTTTCTAGAGGACTGCTCAATATCTTGAACCCAATGCTTGTCAAATGGATCTGACGTTATAAAGGTAATGGTAGACTCATCGACTTGGATTGGAAGAATTTGTAATCGATAAGCATAGGCATGAGGAATAACTGTCGTTAGGGATTCCATCTTTAATCTTAAAGGGTCTACTTTTACATATTCCATACCAACATGAGGTGCAAACCATTTACATAACTGATCTAATCTAAAAAATGAAGAATCACTATTTGGATTATTGAGCATGAATTTAGAAATAATCTCAAGTGGATGATCATTATCTTTTAATTTAAACTTTGATAAATTTTGATGACTGACCTCATCGATTACTTCTTTGGCCAAGCAAATATCTAAGACTTGTTTTAAATCAATTTTATAACGTAATGCTATGACTTTTCTTTGAATTGCCATCAAAATTTCCTGAGGTCTAGAGTGAAAAAAGCCTCCTATAAATAGGAGGCCTGATTATTTCTATTGAGTTAACTACCCAATTAATCTTAAAGCTTGTTGCGGTGTTTGATTTGCTTGAGTTAATACAGAGATACCAGCTTGTTTCATGATATTGTTCTGTACGTTCTTCGCAGTTACTTCCGCATAATCTACATCTCTAATACGGCTGTTTGCTGCAGACATATTTTCTACCGATGTTTCTAAGTTGGAAGAAGTTGTAATTAATCTATTTTGTAATGCACCTAATTCAGCTCTTTGTCCTGACACAGTATTAATTGCTGAGTCAATTTTTTCTAATGAACCTTGTGCACCCTCCTTAGAGTCTACGCCTTCTGATTCTAAACCAAGAGCATCTAAACCAGAGTTTATTTTAGCTGGATCATAAACGATTCTATCTTCGAAATCATCGTTATTTGCTCCAATTTGAAAATCTAAACTCTCACTCGAACCGTCTAATAACTTAACATCATTAAACTCTGTTGTTTGCGAGATTCTCTGTAATTCGTCTTTTAGCTGAGAGAATTCCATGTTGGTATAGCCTCTTTCAGTATTCCCGATTGTGTCTGATGCAGACTGGATAGCAAGTTCTCTTAATCTAATTAAGATGTTTGCTGACTCGTCTAAACCACCTTCGGCAACTTGAATCATACTAATACCGTCATTCGCATTTCTGTTAGCTTGCTGACTTGATCTAATATTCGCTCTTAACTTTTCACTAATCGCTAATCCTGCTGAGTCATCTGAAGATTTAGTAATTCTGTTACCACTTGCTAATTGAGCAGTGGTAGTTTGTTCTTTACCAGATACTTTTGACAATGATCTCTGCGCTGTTAACGACGCTACGTTTGTTGCAATTCTAAAACCCATAACCTAATCTCCTGTGAACATAAAAACCTCCGAGTTAATCATTCTGTACCCCTACAGAAAGCGAGCAACCTTGCTCTTTAGTTAAAAAAACTTCTTTAAACAATTTAAGGAAGTTGATACTCATCTTTTCGGAATAGAATCTGACTCATTGAGTTAAATTTTGTGATAAGTAGGAAAATATTTCCGATTTGAACAATTATAGCTAGTTATTCCGTGTACTTGCCTGTAATACTCAGGTTATTTTAATGAAGACAAAAGTTATTTATTTGATAAGTTACTAACCATATTTTTACAAACAAAGAGGTTTAATTTGAAATTATTGATCGCATTGCTCGTTATTATTTCTGTCAGTTGTTCATCGAACATGAAAAGAAAGAATGCTAAACTAAAATTAAGAATTCTACACACGAACGATCATCATGGACATTACCTACAAGACAAGTATGGGCAAGCAGGTATGTCTGCAAGAAAGACTTTGATAGATGAACTAAGAACAAATGTCGTTAGTGATGGTGGATCTCATTTATTACTTTCTGGTGGTGATATAAATACTGGAACGATGGAGAGTGATATCTTTGATGCTGAGCCAGACTTCCTAGGAATGAAATACATTGGGTATGATGCTATGGCCGTTGGTAACCATGAGTTTGATAATAAGTATGAAGTACTGCTCAAACAAAAAAAACTAGCTGGATTTCCATTTCTTGCGGCCAATATTTTTTGGAAGGGTACAAACCATAGAGTATTTGATCCTCTATATATAGTTAGAGAATTTAATGGAATTAAAGTAGGTGTTTTTGGACTAACAACTGTAGACACTCCATTTAAAGCAAGTAGCGATGATGCAAAAAAGAAATTTGAATTTAGGTCGATAATTGAATCTGCAAAAGTTGCGGTAAAAGAATTAAAAACGAAAGAAAAAGTAGATATTATAATTGCTGTAACCCATATCGGGCATTACGGAAGTGCAACCTCTAACGGTGATATTGACTTGGCGAAAGCTGTTGATGGAATTGACGTTATCGTAGGTGGACACTCTCAAGAAATTATCAATGCGGAAGAGCATAATAATACAATCATTATTCAAGCTGAGGAATGGGGAAAGTATGTTGGTGTACTAGATCTTTATATTGATAAAACTAATAAACGTGCGGATTTTGAATACTCTTTAGAGCCAGTTAACCTTAAAAAGAAAGTTGCTGGAAAGAGGGTTTTGATTAAAAAAGAAATCAAAATTGATCAAACATTAGAATCTGTTTTTAAAACCTACAAATTAAAAGCAGATATTATTGGAAAGAAAGTTGTTGGTAGCTTAAAAACGGAACTAAGTGGGGCAAGAACAAAAGTTCGTTCACAGCAAATGGGAATTGGTCAATTTATGGGTGCTTCTCTTAAGCACCAAGTTAAAGGTGTTGATGTTGTTGTCCTAAACGGTGGAAGTATTAGAGCAACATTAAGTAAGGGAAAAGTAACAAGAAAGGACATTCATAATGTGCACCCTTATGGAAATACTATTTCAACTGTTAGGTTAAGTCCTGAGGAATTCTATACTTATATGGAAACTGTTGCTAAGCAAGCAGTGGTTGATCCTAAGAATTTAATCGGTGGATATCCTCAAATAAGTGGAATGCAATTATTTATTAAAGATGGAAAAGTAAATAAAGTTATCGGTGTTGATTCTAAATGGGAACTAAGTAAGATTAATGGGAAAGTTATTTCTAATAAAAAGGGATTTACTGTCGGTACCATGAATTTCTTAGCAAAAGGTGGGGATAACTATCCTGTACTTGTGAAGCACCCAACATTTATTGACTCTGGATTTATGATTAACGCCGCTATGATGAATATGGTAGAATCAATGAAGTCTGTATCTACAGATAAATACGAAAAAGCTGCTAAGAAAGCGATTCAGTTTGTAAAATAAACTATTCGAGAATAAAAATGCCAGGTAATAAGCTTTAAACTTACTACCTGGTAATCACTTTATTATTTAGCTAAAAATTCTTTAACAGTATCAACAACCAATTTTACATCTTCTTGAGTTAAAAATGGGTGCATTGGAAGACAAATTGTTTTATGTGCAAATGGTACAGCGTTTTCTTTGTAACCAGGAACATTTAAAAGAGGTTTCTCTTCTGGCATTGCTTTTTCGTAGAATAATGCAGATCCAATATTTTTGGATCCTAAAAATTCTTTTAATGCGTATTTCTTCTCTTTATTTTCAAGTCTAATTGGGAATAAATGCCAAGATGAAGTTTTTACGTATTTTTCCGGAACAAGTTCCACATTTTCGCATCCTTTGAATTCATCAAAGTACCATTGTGCAATATTTTTCCTGTTTTCATTTTGAGCTTCACATGTAGAAAGCTTCAAGTGGAGTACGGCCGCTTGCATATGATCACATCTTGAATTTCTTCCGATTAATTTATGGCCATCAGCACTACGTCCGTGATTTCTAATTGATTTAATTTCCTCAGAAAGAGCAGTGTCGCTGCAAAGGATTGCTCCTGCATCTCCAAATGCACCTAAGTTTTTTGTAGGGTAGAATGAGTATGTAACTAAGTTGTTACTTGAACCAATTGGAGAACCGTCTTCATAGAAACCACCAGCTGCTTGTGCACCATCTTCTACAATCTTTATTCCCTTCGGAGCACAGATTGCTTCGAGTGCTTTAATATTTGCTGGCATACCATATATATGAACACAGATAACGGCTTTGATATCATGTTCACTAACAACTTTTTCTAAAGAAGCTGGATCAATTAAACCTGTTTGTGACTCAACATCAACAAACACTGGCTCTGCTCCCACATTATAAACACACTCTGCTGTAGCGTAGAAAGATATTGCTGAAATAGCGACTTTATCACCTTTACCAATACCGTAAGCTTGAAGCGCAATCTCTAAAGCGTCTGTGCCGTTTGCAACTAGGTCACAATGTTTAGCATTTTGCATCTTAGCAAACTCAGTTTCAAACTTAGTATTATATTCACCTTCAACAAAACCATTTTTACTAACAATACCTGTTAGTCTTTCCATAACTGCTTTTTGAAAATCATCATTATGAAGCTTTTGAAAATTATAAAAACCGATGGCCATAATTAATCCTTTTTTTATTAATATTTATAAAGGGTAATATAACATTTTGCGGAGATTTGCGAAAGAAATAAACATGGCCCAGAGCAATGTCTAGGCCGTATGTTTAAAAATAGAATTTTACTTTTTTGAGTTAATTAGTTGGCTAATTATAAGTGCAGCTTTTTTTTGTTTCTCAGGGGTTTCAAGTAAATCATTTATCTTATTTAAATAAGCATCAATAACCTGCTTGTCCTTCTGGGAATTATTTCTAGTATCTTGCACCTCAGCAACTTTCTTCGCTTCAGTAGGGTAATGACCTTTATACTTTTTTAAAGCACCCATTGAAGTTAGGCAACTTCGCTTTGATGTCTTGGGTGAGTCGCCACTTTTCTCATGTGGTTTTCAATAACATCAAATAGTTCTAATTTCGTACTCTTCGGGTCCATACCATCCGGCATAGCTGAGTAAACAATTTCTTCGTTAATTTCTGTGAAAATGTACCAAGTTTGACCTAGTTTTTGAAAAAGTACTTCTTTGGTGATTTCGTTTGAGTTGTTAGACATTCTACCCTCCTAGTAATTGGTTTTGTCTGTGCTTTAACACTATCGGCTAGGGGGAATCGTGAATTTAGAAATATAATGTTTTATTCTCAGAGGGGAAAATTTTGCCTTTTTAATGACTAGAATTCGTCTTTTAGTAATAGGATTGTAACCCAATATAGAGTGAAACCTCCGTACTCAGGGGTTGATAATAGTTGTCATTCTTGGAGGTTGAGTTCCAAAAATTAGAATTATTAGCACTAGATGTTGTTGTGTAATATTTAGGAAGGTTAATTCTTACGTTTGAGCCAATGACGGTGTCAAAAATATAAACTGATTTAAAAAATTGATAATTAAATCCAAATAACTGTGAAAAGCTAATTGGAGTTGAATAGGTACGTTCTTCTTTATCAGAATTAACCGTACTTAAAACAGTAATTTTCATCTTATCGTATAAGTAGGCTTGGGAGCTTGTGTAGATATTAAATGCATTCTTTTTTGTTCTATAAACATCATAGGAAGCAAATGGTCCTAAGCTGAAACGAACATTTTCTTGTTTAGATTTTTCTTGATCTAGCAGGTACTGGATTGCTGAAACATGAAAACCAGTCATTAAACCAAAGAAAAACCTCTTACGTTCATCGACTGTTTGAGTTTGAGACCAAACAAAATTAAATTCTTTTGAAGTAGAGTATTCAGTATCTTTGATTTTATCTGGGTAGGGATATGATTTATAATTAGGTTGACCAAGTGCTATCTGGCTTTGACCTCTGTACCCACTTTTCTTTATAAATGGAAAGTCCTTAGGTATTGGCTCAGCTATTCTGTAATCTGTATGATCATGGTCTATGACTTTTTCTGAAAATTCTCTGCGGTCTTTGTAAACAATATAAACATGTTCTTTCAGAATATAAGCTTCACCACCTTGCCTTGAAACTGTCTTATAAAATTTACTGTCTTCTGAAGGTATATAAACTTCCTTTTCTCCGATAAAAGGATCAGTGTTGGGATCAGGCTTCACACCTTCAACTTCAACTAATTCTTGATCTTCAAAATAATCCTTAAAGGCTTCCATCGAGTGAATAAAAACTGTTTCGCCTTTTCTAAAGTATTGAATCACTTTGCCTGTCTCATCGGGAGTTTTGAAAAGCGGAGCTTCAAGAACAACAATGGTTCCATCAATCGCATATGTATTGAAACTAAAGGCAAATAAAAATAAGGCGAAAATTCTTAGTATTACCATATCCAATCCGATCTATGTCCGACATAAAATGCAAAGCTATCGTCGTGACTTAAATGATTACCGACATCTAAAAAAACTGTTTTAGCATTTGCCTTAATCCATTTTCTTTGAAAGTTAACTCCGTATAAATAATGGCCATAGCCTTTATAGATTTTTTCTTTCTCTAAACCAATAAGTAATGATGTTTCAGATAAATCTATACCGTTGGAGATATTATTTTTTGTGTAATTAACCCTAGAAAAAGCAGCGAGTCTTGGTTGAATAACTAAACCTAAATCCCATAGTAAGGGTTTCGATTTAAAGCTTGGGCCAAATGAGAAAGAGCTTATACTGTATTTTCCATTGCTTTTGAAACGTCCTGCAACCGATTCGTACATGAAAGTCATTCCTGATTCAAAGAAGAACTTTTTATTAGTCAAAACAGTTACCTCGGTTCTTAGCATGGGGGCAATCCCAGTTGGATCGCTTAAAAGGCTTTTGGTATATTCTGCAGAATTTACTCCAGCATGCATTTTGAACTTTAAGGAATAATCAAAGTTTTCATCGTAAATATTTTTTTTAATTTTTTTCTCTAGTCGAATGAACTTTTGTGGCGCCCTATAAAGATTTGTCACTCGAGCTATATCTGATATCTCCCGAAAGTGAACTTTATAAAGGAGATTCCCCTTCTTATTAATGATATATTTGTTTTTATAATGATCTGTGAGGACGTGTGCACGAACAGTTAATGACTTAGGAGTATAAAGAACCTTGTTGTCACTAATTCGAATGAGCTTTGTACCTCGTTGAACTTGAAATACCTTTATGGGACTCTTTGCGATCTCACTTAACTGAACTTTTAAAATTTTTAGTTCCTTATTGGAAAATCTTGATTTATTATTTTGCTTTACTTCCTCAATGAGTTCATCAATTTTACTCTCTTTTATTTTTGCGAATTCATTAATAATATCTTTGTTTATTTCTTGATTTGTATCTTGTAATTCATCTAAAGAAGTTTTTTGCTCTGAAAGGTCGACTTCGTCAAAAGGAATTATATTTTTAAGATCCGATTCAACAAGTTCGTTTTCAGAAATGATACTTCCCATATCCTCTGTTTCCCCCTCAAGGAGGGCAGCTAGTTCTTCTTCGTTTTCAGTATTAACTTCATTACCATCTTTTTCTGTGACCTCGTCACCGAAGCTATCTTCTAAGAAAGAATCATCTAAAGCAAAATTTCCATCCAAAGAATCTGGAAGAGGGTCTTG
>JBLIAG010000070.1:0-11368 GCA_047634375.1 Bacteriovoracaceae bacterium | reverse complement strand
TGGATAATGATATACTAAAAACAACCGATTAACTTTAAGGCGAAGGTATTTTTGAATAAAATGACTTTTGTGTTTACTGAACAGATCAAGGTTTAGAGGTTTTTCCCACTACCGACCGATGACAACCGATAAAAAATATCGTATTCGATAAAATTGATAGAGCTTGTCGTGGATACAGATCAGCATACCTAGTTGAAGAGTTAATGAATGAATATGATGTAAAGTTTCACTTTACTAGAGATCATCTAGTTATTGATAAGAATTCACCAATGAGTGTCAAAGATCGCTTTGGTATTGGTGTATGGCTTGGAAAAAGGTATACAGATAATTTACGCCTTGAGGTGATCAAAGGTATGAATGAAAGAGAATCACGTGGATATTGGAATCATAAAGCTCCTTTTGGGTATTTGAATATTCGAGTAAGTGGCAGGGCAAAAGTAATTGTCGATGAAGAAGTCTCTCCATATATCAAAGAAGTCTTTGAAATGTATGTCACAGGAAATTACTCATGGAGTGAATTAACAGATTACATTAATAAAAAGATTGTTCCAAAAAAAGTAGGAAAAACCATGGTAGAAAGAATGGTTGCTAATCCATTCTATTATGGTGGTATGGTAGTTAAAGGAAAGCTTCTTTCTGGAAAACATGAGAAAATCGTCACTAAAAATCTTTGGGATGACTGCCAAAGAATTAAAGGCATTAGATCAATGAACCAAGGCCTAACAGAAAAGGCAAAAGTCAAAAAGCCCTTGATGGGATTATTACACTGTGGAATATGTCATTCAAAAGTTACAGGAGAAGTAAAGAGAAAGAAAAGTGGCAAGCAATATACTTATTATCACTGTGCAAATACGAAGTGCGCTCAAAGACGAATTAATACAAGAGAAGAAAAAATATTAGTGCAGCTCACAGCTTCTTTTAAGCCTTTTTCAAACTTTACAACAGAAGGTACAAAAAAGCTTTTAAAAGGTCTTAAGACAAAAGCATTAGAGTTAGACTTACATTGCCAGAAAAGGCTTACAGAGCTTTCTGAGACTCGTCTTAGAATTAGTAGTAAGATGAAGCAATTAAATGATCTCAAAAAAGATGGTGTACTAGATGAAAATGAATATCAGGTTTTAGTTTCAAAAAATAAGCCTGCACTAGAAAGTTGTGAAAAAGAAATAGAGAATTTTTTAGAATCAAAAGACACTGTTTTTAACAGTGGTCTAAAGGTTATCGAACTCCTACAAAAGACCTATAATTACATGGACTTAGGTAATGATTTGTTAGCGAAAGCGAAAATGGCGAAAATTGTATTATCGAACCCTATTTTAGTGGATGGAAGTATCGGATTTTCTTACGAAAATCCGTTCGATAACCTCTTAAAAAACTTGACTCAAAAAAAATGGTGGGCGATCTGAACTGCTAGACGAACTCTGTAACGCTGAACCGTATGTTCCCATTATCATTACTCATTTCTTCAATAAGCCTATTCAAAACAGCGGACTTTTGCGGAAACTGTACTTAGAAAAAGACCTTTCTAGCTATGAAATTCATAAAAAAACTAATTGGTCTCGGACTTCTATTAGTGATGCCCTCCGTTCACTTGGAATTGAAAAGCCAAGGAGAAAAGCACCAACCCTATCTTATGGAGAGAAACTCATTGGGACTAAGCGAGTAGTTCACAAAGGTGAGCAAAAGATCATAGAGAAGATGCTGGCTCTATTGAACCAAGGTCAAAACTACACTCAAATTTCAAAATACTTAAATAGTAAAAATATACCAACAAAACGTGGGGGATTATGGCATCCGTCCACAGTTAAAGAAATTATTAAACGAATACAAAAAAGGAAGGTTTAATCATGCGTGCAATAATTGACATATTTCTTGCAATATTATTTACAATAGTTTCGGGAACTACAGTTTTGAATCTATCAAGTAAGGCCATTAAGAGAGAGACCCTAGTGAAAGTTCAAAAAGGGCTCCCTTCTTTAGAAAATTTCACCAAGAGTTTAACTGGAAAATGACTATTTAGCTTTTTTCATTATCTCAATATAGGTTCTATCTAATTCAGAAGGAATACTCTTATTCAATCCAACCCCATACAGAACGACAAGAACAACAAATAAGACAGATGCAACAACAATTCCAGTCTTCTCTTTTAGATAACTAAACAAAGGCTTTCTATTATAATAAATATGAACAGTGGATAACAACACCATCAGGAGTCCAAATAGCTTATGTGGTGGGTGCATTTGCTGAGTAAAAGATGGCTTTTCAATAATAAACATCATTACTCCTGATGTCCCTACAGCAAGTAATGAAAACAACATGCCAATAGATACTAACTTACGAATCATTTTATACCCTTTTCTTAATAATTTTTTATGATAACTGAAAACATCTCATCGAAGCAGAAGCATTTTGAATACCTTCGTAATCAAAACTTATAACATCCTTAGACTCACTTGCCCCTAAAACATAAAGTAGAGGTAAATAATGCTCTAAAGTGGGTACACTTAATTTGCCTGCTCTAGAACTAAGCGGCTCATTAACTAATGGTTTAAAGTTTCTACTCACTAGCTTTTCTTTCACCCATTCATCAAACTCAATAGCCCAATCATGTGGTTTTGCGTTCACGTCCCAACTAATTTCTTTAAGATTATGAACAATATTTCCACTTCCCATTATCATTACACCCTGATTTCTTAAATACTTCAGTTTTTCTCCCACTTCAAAATGAAAGCCCATTGGCTTCGTTCTGTCTATACTCAATTGCAATACGGGAATATCTGCATTTGGAAAAATATGCCTTAAAACAGACCAGGTACCATGATCTAATCCCCATTTAGCATTTTCCACTCTTATATTTGGGTCTACTATTTTAGTAGATAAGTCGTTTGCTAATTTAGGCAATCCTGAAGCTGGGTATTGAATATCGAACAAGGCTTTCGGGAAACCATAAAAGTCATGAATGGTTTTTGGTTTCTCCATTCCTGTTACCCAAGTCCCATTTGTTTCCCAGTGAGCGGAGATCATCAGAATTGCCTTCGGCCGAGGCAAGTTGCTCCCCAATTTTAGCAACGCCTTTGTAAATTCATTATTTTCAATTGCATTCATGGGTGACCCATGCCCTAAAAAAAGGGTTGGCATTTTTGTATTTGTACTTAAATCGTTATTACTCATCAACTTTCCCCCTAGTGCCATCGATGTAATTCCAAAAAGGAAGCTAGTTATTGCATCACGCCTATTTAGTTTTATCATTTTACGCCTGCCCCAGGGGAATAACACCCGATGGGTTAAGCTCTTTTACTTTATAATAAAGAGACTTTATATGATCAGGCTTGAACGTTTTATTAATCAAGTCATTATTAAGAAGATTATTCATGTATCTTTGAATATTGCTAAAGTCCTTTAGTCTCTTTAAGTTACATTTAAATATCCCATGATAAGCAGTATCAAACCTTAAAAGAGTTGGAAGTAGGCTTAGGTCTGCGCCTGTCAGCTGTTCATCAATCAGATACTCTCTGTGCTCAAGCTTACCATTTAACATCTCAAGCTCTTTAAAAAGTTTTACAACTTCCTCTTCGTAAACACCTTGTGATTTTGCAAATCCAGTCCTGTAACATGCATTATTGATCGCATCATAGTTATAATCAATTTCTGATTGAATATCCTCAATCTTTTGCTCTGGAAAAAGGTTGTATCTTTTATTTGAAAAAGCTCTAAATACTCCATTTAGAATTTTTATAATTTCAAGAGACTCATTGTTAATAATCTTTTTACTTTCCCCATCCCAAAGAACAGGTACGGTAACTCTTCCTGTATATCTTGAGCTATCTTTAAGATATAGATCTTGTAGAAGTTTAAGATCATAGTTTGTGTCAGGTAATTCTTTTGAAAAGTACCATCCATCTTCTGAGATGTGCGGTTCTACCACAACTAAATTAATAAAATCATTAAGTCCTAATAGTTCATATGTCATTATTGTTCTATGAGCCCAAGGACATCCATAAGATACATAGAGGGAATATCTCCCTCTATCATCTTCAGTTATCTTTTCAACTGTATTTCTAAATTTAGTTTGCATTCTGTTGAAGTTTCCCTGTTCATCATGTTCAGTCCAATCAGCAGTCCACTTTCCATTGACTAACATTCCAAGTGCCATAATCTACTCCTTACTTAGTGACAATTTTAAACTTTAGAGTAACGGTGTCGGCGATTACTTTATCACCCAAGTTTTTAAAGAAATTTCCTGATCCATAAGTCATGTCATACTTAGTTCGGTCAAAACCTAACTCCCCAGTGTAAGTTTTACCTTTTTTAACAAAGGGAACCGCTACATCATGAGTTTTGTTTTTAATTGTAAGTTTCCCGTATAAATAACCATTATCAATTTTTTCAACCTTTAGTTTTGCAGTCGGGTACTTTTTAACATTAAAAAAATCACCACTCTTAATATGGCCTAGAAATTTTTTCTTCCACTTCCCTTCAAGAGTCGTGTCTTCGATTGTGTTCATATCTGCAATAAACTCCCCTCTTCCATTTTTCAAAGTTGCTTTTTTCATTTTTATTGGACCAGAGTGAAAGTCTCCAGTAATCTTTGAACCTTTCCATACAAATGAACTTTTTCCCAAATCGATATTTTCGGCCATAGCTGAGAATGAAGTAAAAAGTAATGCTGTCAAAATAATTGTAGTTTTCATGTTTTTCTCCAATGAAAGAATGCAACTTTTAAATGCACCTTTCGTTTTATATTTTTAGATACTTACAAACTTGTTAAAATTTAGGACGTAAGAATCCATTAGTAATTTTTATTACCCTTCCTAGGTTTAAGACCATTCTCCAATTCGTGACCTAAATTCCTTAGTCACACTTCGTTATTAGATCTCCAAATCCCCATTCTCCTTGAGAGTGCGAAGCCCTTATAGAACAACCACTAGAAAATCATCGGGGCATCTTGAAGTCTGAGGGTTAACTTGCCCTCCCAAGTTTTTTATATTCCAGTTCTATTTTGTTGAACTTTCTATAATTGCGTTGATCCTTTAAGCATTTATAAGCTATTGAGGATAATTTCCTCGCCATTGCTGTCTTCGCCTTATTGTAGTTCATTCTTTCTCGTAATTTATCGTATTCCCAACGTAGATATTCATCGTGAGTTATCGCCGGGATAACCGCCTCAACAAATGCCCATCTTAAAAGTTTATTTCCGCCCTTAATTATTCTCCCATTAACGGTGCTTCCACCTGAGGAATATGTTGAGGGCACAACACCAATGTAAGCCGCAAATTTTTTCTCATTTCTAAAACGACTAATATCTCCAACTTCAGCATCAATGAGCATTGAAAAAAATTGCCCAATTCCTGGGATTGTTTTTAAATACTTTGCATTCTTACTTTCTTTTAAATTTTCACCAATAACTTCTTCTGTTTCTTTAATAAACATATTTATCAAGTCAATGAAGTTCAGTTCACGATCTATAATGGCCCTGTCAGCATCTCTTAGTTCTATATTTTCAAGTTGCTCACGTCCCTTCTTCCCAAACAAATCAGTCTTTGCTTTTTCTTTTCTAACTTCTTCTGGATAACGATCAAAAATTGTTGTAATTCTATTTTTAGTCATTGTTCTAAGGCGAACAAAAAAGATTCTCTCTCGAAGAACATTTCTCATATCCCTAACCGGTCTTTTCGCAATATAGGCCTGTGGAATTAAATCTGCTCTTAAAAGATCAGCTAAAATAGTTGCGTCAATCTTGTCAGTTTTAATTTTTACCTCAGCTATTGCTTTAACCTTAAAAGGATTTGCCAGAATAACGTCATCAACAATATCTTCGAGCCAATCATGCATTACGCACCAGTTCCGACATGACTCGATGACAGCTTTAGAATCCTTTTTAAAGGGCGCTAAAAAGTCCGAAACAGTCTTCTTGGAATTAGATACCTGACCAGATCGTAAGACTTTTCCCATCTCATTTTTAACTACAAGATAAGAAAACTTTTTGTGGTAATCCACACCAATGTTATACTTTGCCATAAATGCACCTCCAGCATTTGCATTGATAAAATGAATGTTCGATACATCAATTTTATCTTTGCCGTGAATGTTGGGTGCATTTTCTAAAATCATCTAAAATTTTCCTCTTCTTGCATCTTTCGTGGAATCAAGGTCTTTCATACCGACTCCTTGGTTAATTATTTACTTTATTATCGCCGTAATTTATGTGTTGCAATAGACCATGCTTATGCAATATAATGTTCTTTAAAAGGAACGCGGTAAATGGATCTTAACCTATTGAAAATATTCATTAAAGTTGCTGATTGTGGGAGTTTAACTAAGGCTTCTAAACTACTTAATCATCCAAAATCAAAAATAAGTAGGGATATAGTCAAGCTGGAAAACGAATTTCAACAAACTTTACTGAAGCGTAGTCCAAGGGGAGTGATTTTAACGGAGCAAGGATTCAGTCTACTTCAATCTACTAGGGAACAGTTAGAGAAATTAGAGTCTTCAATTCAGCAGATAAAAACTGATACTAATACAGTTAAAGGAAGCATTAAAATTACAGCACCTGAAGACTTATCTAATTTCTTTTTAACTCGGTTAATAAACAAATTCATTGATAGATACCCAGATATTTCTGTTGAGCTATATTCAACAACTGAGTTTCTTGATTTTCAAAAATATAATATTGACTTAGCGCTTCGTGTTGGAAAGCTTAAAGACTCAAACCTCATTCAAAGAAAGCTTGCTGAAGTTAATGTGATATATGTTGCTTCTAAGTTTTTCACAAAATCAAATCCTCAAATTACTCAATTAAATGATTTGAAGAAGTCCCCTATAGCTCTTATAAAAAATATTCATGGAATCCCCCTGAACCCGAAAGCCCTAAAAGAGATTCAACCAATATTTGCCTCTAACTCAATGTCTACCCTTAAAGACTTTGTTAAACGCAATAGGGGCATAGCAACTTTACCAAAAATCCTTTGCCAGAAAGAACTAAACGAAAATATATTTGAACACATTCTCCCCAATGAAACATATATGACAAGAAATATGTACTTACTTTCCCCCCCATCAAGCTACACCCCTAAGCATGTGAAATTTTTTAAAGATTTCATTTCCGATTCTATAAAAAAAGAGTTTTAATTCGACAGATATTTGCTGAGTCTAGTGATGAATTGCTAAACGAACTTTTATTTTTTCTGTATTATTAATCATTTACAGTAACAAAGTTCGTCCAGCTGTTCGCCACTATCAATGGTGGGCCCAGCGAAGAGCTAAACGAACTCTGTGACGCTGAACCGTATGTAGCTATTTTTATAACACATTTCTTCAATAAACCAATTCAAAACAGCGGACTTTTGCGGAAACTCTACCTAGAAAATGACCTTTCTAGCTATGAAATCCACAAAAAAACTAATTGGTCTCGGACTTCAATCAGTGATGCTCTTCGCTCACTAGGAATTGAAAAAACAAACAGAAAAGCACCTGTCCTCTCTTATGGAGAGAAGCTCATAGGCACTACGCGTGTAGTTCACAAAGGTGAACAAAAGGTCATCGAGAAGATGCTTTCCTTACTAGATGAAGGGCAAAACTTCACTCAAATCTCAAAATATTTAAATAGTAAAAAAATACCAACAAAACGTGGTGGATCATGGCATCCATCAACAGTGAAAGAAATCATCAAACGAATTCAAAAAAGGAAGGTTTAATCATGCGTGCAATAATTGATATATTTCTTGCAATAATTTTTTCAGTGATACTTGGCTCTGGCTCACTTCATGTTTTTAACAAGAGGGTGAAGCGAGAAGCCCTTATAAAAGTGCAAAAAGGGCTTCCTTCACTGGAATCATTTACAAAAAGAATGACTCACAAAAATTAGCTTCCTATACCAGCAGCTTTCAAGCCCTCTTTAGTAGGGCCTTTAACTTGGCAACAGTCGGCGAGCTTGCCATTAACCACAACAGCAGGAACTCTCTCAATTCCAAGTTCTTTAGCTCGTTTTGCATTTGATGAGTCGCTCATATCCAAAATACTGATCTCACAATTATCACATGCAATTTCATTTACTAATTCAATAGTGCTCTCACAAGCAGGGCAGCCTGCGCTAAATACTTCCACTTTGTTAGACATATAAGCCTCCTAGTTACAGTTATTACAATTTTCTTTTTTTGGGATTAAATTCCAAATGGACGACGCCACAAGTAAACCAATTCCAACATAAAAAATAGTTTGATTCTCAAAATAATGACCAGATATTGCAATTACAGATGACACCATTCCAAGTGCCAGTGGTCCGTAACCTCTTCTTTCTGTTGCTCTATATCCAATTCCCACAAGAGCTACCAAAAAGAAGACTGACATTAAAATATAAAAATAAGTCCCTTTAAATAAAAAACCTAAGCCAATGCTCGTTAAAAAACCTGCAATTGCTGGGTAACATAAAGGACAACTTGCCTTAGCAAGTAACGCGGCCCCCATTCCCGGCCCAATCGAAAATGTCCCTAAAAACCCAAATAACTTATTCCCCTCATTTTTCTTTACTAACAATTTATCTGAAATTAGCTGTACAGAAGGAATCCCTCCACCATCATACAGACGACAACAATTTGCTTCTGAATCAGGAATGACATCAGCAATATCCTTACCATTTACTAAAATGGTTGGTGATCCATATTTTCTAGCATAGTCAGGAGATTTATTTGAATTCCGATCCCACTCTTTCCAATTTGCATTTAAATTTGATTTAGAAAAAGCTTTCATCAAATTGGCCCTTGCATCTTTTACATTTGGGCAGTCCTTATCAAAAATAAATTCTACGCTTAACATTTTATATCCTTTTCAAAGCACTCCAATATAGGACACTCAGTTGTCGATTTTTCATTATTTGTGCATGCCCCGATCATCTTTTTTAAAGAACGCTTCATTTTGTTTAAGTCTTTAATTTTTTCTTCAACTTCTTTAAGTTTTACTTCTGCCTTTAACCTAACCTGTCCACATTTAGCATTAGTTTTCACTCGAAGCTCTAATAATTCCTTCGCTTCGTTTAAAGTGAATCCCAATTCTTGAGTGCGTTTGATAAATTTTATTTTAACAATGTCATCGAAGGGATATTTTCTATAGCCTGACTTTGGAGACGGCCGATTGATTAGACCCTTTTGTTCATAAAATCTCACAGTCTCAACGGTGACCCCTGATTCTTTTGCTAATTTTCCGATAGTGTATTCATCTTTCATAAGAGTATTATAAACCCTGTGGTACACTACAGAGTAAAGAATTTATTTATTTCGTATTTTTAGATACTTATACCAATCAAAGCTTGTCAAATATAAAATTCTTCATCACTTGTGCCAAAGGGGTCTTCATAACTTCTAAAAAAGGGGGAATTATCACACACAAAATAAGTATAGGTAATGCGTGTATAGGGCATATTCGTTCAAACTCGTTCGTCACACTATGCCTATTCAGGAATTTCAAAATATAGACCAAGTATAAATGACTATAGGCTCAGAATTGCTCTGAAACAGAAAACTTTGTTATAGCATATTTTATTTTGCGAAACTCTACTCCATCATCTTCTTCAATTATTTCTTCATAATCAAAGATTCTGCAATTACTATCGAGTTTTATTTTTCGACCAAGCCATGTATCTTTCAAATATCCACATTTAATATCAGTATCTCCATCAATAAATACAATTTTGTTATCCACATTAAGAAGTAAAGGTAAAATTCTAACTTTTTCAGTTAACACACGACACCTTTTAGTAGACATTGTCCCTTTATGATTTCTACATCCTCCAAAGCCTCTTCAGTCTCGCTTAATAGCAATTGTGGCATAGAACCGATTAAGCTTGTTAACTCTAAGGTGTGAGTCCACTTTTGTTCTTAAATTTAATTTGATTTTAGAAATAAAAATTTCTGACTCCGATCCAAAAGATGCAAATGATAGCGTAAGCACTCCCGTAAAGATTAAAAATTTTAATTTCATCAACTTCCCCATGTTACTTAATTTATTACTATAAAATGTGAATATCAAAAGTATGAATTTTAAATTCATACCCAAAATTATTTATTGTTTTCAAGTTTCTTGAGATTCTGTTATCCAAAAATTAAAAACTTTGTCCTCATCTTAATTAAAATCCCAACGATGGGTTAATGGTATTACAAATATAATAATTATGACATTTATACCACAAGCCAAAATACCCCGATGGGGTATTAACGACAATCATTTAAAGACTTCTAAATAGAATTTGTAACGATTTCTTAAAGCGAATCATTTGTTCGTCGTGATAGGAAAATTTAGGGCTTGGAGCTTTTTTTAATTAATGCGATTATTTCTTCGATCTTCGTATCTAATTCTTTTTCAGAGCCTGACTTCGCAGCTCCAATTAGGCAACACTTCAAATGTCCTTCCATCACTTCAAGTTCTAAGGATTTTAAGGCACTTCGTACGGCTTTTACTTGAGTAAGGATATCAATACAGTATTTTTCGTCCTCAATCATCGAAGCAATACCATTAACTTGGCCACTGATTCTGCTGGTTCTGTTTAACAAAGACTTGTGGGATGATTTATACTTATTTTCCATCAAATTTTTCCTAGCCTGTATAAGCCTTTTACTTGAATACCCCTCAGGGGTATGCTAGACTTACTTATCAGGGAGCTTAATATGAAAGCAGTGTTGATAATTAGTCTTTTACTACAATCTACATTAGTTTTTGCCATAAATAAATCAATATCTATTGATGTCAGCCTATCTCCTGCTGGATCTTTTCAAATAAAATCGAAAAGAATTAAGGGAAGGGGACTTCTTGAAGGAACAAAATTTTCAGCTTCAAACATTAAAATTCCCATTAAAAGCTTAAAAACCGGGATTGAATTACGAGATGGCCATCTACAAAAAAAACTTGGCATAGAATCAAACCCTAAAGCGGTATTATTACTAGTTGAAGCAATAGGAAAAAATGGAGCAGGAAGTGCTACATTTGAAGTTTTAGGTAAGAAACAAACAGTTCCTTTTACCTATAAACAAGAATCGGAAAAGCTAGGAAGTGCCATCTTTAAACTAAGCTTGAAAAAATTTGGGATAACGGGAATAAGTTATATGGGTGCCGGAGTTGAAGATATTGTATCCGTTAAAGTTATCTGCCCATTTAAAATCGTTAAGAAATGAATCATTTAATTTGTATATTCTTTTTATTACAAATGACTTCTTGCTACCAAGAAACAAATTCAAATAGCTTTGATGATCGTTTCTCACTTTCGAATGGTATTGATATTTCTACAGCGGCAGGACAAAGACTTTCGGATGCCTACGATATTTTAAATACCAATTGCATGAGTTGCCATACCGGCTATCATAATAACTGGAGTAGTTTAAAC
>JBLIAG010000069.1:0-12730 GCA_047634375.1 Bacteriovoracaceae bacterium | reverse complement strand
ACAGAAATATGGCATATTTTAAACTTAAAATCCTTCAAGTTTGTGGATTTTTAAATTCGAAGTGGGTGCCTATGAATTATCAATAACTTCAACTTAAATGATATAGAGGCCCAAAACTGACCAAATGTTTTACACCTATGTAAATGTTCACCAAGGCTATGTTTTCAAGTCACAGCTACCTGTACGATAAGAAAGAGAATTAAAATATAAACGGTTCTTATAAACCATTAGTTTCATGAGCGTAATGTCTCTCCTTAAAATCACCATTTTATAACTACACAATAGATCATTCGACACTAAGAATTCCTGATGAAAAGAATCTATTAATTCAAACTTTTCATTAAGTTCTCCATCACTTTAGTAACCCTTTGAAAAGTAACCATGTAATCTTTATATGCGGCAGAAAATTGCCCGCACAATTAATTCGTTTTTACTTTAATCTTATTTTAACAAAGAAATCATAAACACGGTTTATAAAAACCATTGCTTAAATGAATAGGAGAACAATATGAAAAAGCTATTAGTTGCTATACTATTATTATCAGCAGCACACGGATATTCACATCCTAACTTAGAAGGTTTCGAAAGAGTTTATAAAGGTCGATTTGCACAAATGAAGTCTTTTCAACTTGAGACAAAAGCAGTCCCTATTGATCAAATAATTGTGAAAAACCTGACAGATGGGGTGAAAATCAGGATTGATAACCTCTATCTTTTCAATAAGTATAACTACGATAGTTTTATAGAATTTGGTTATCCTGGTTCTACTGGTGAGGCAGATGTGTATAGTATGTACTTGGACGAAAAAAAAATGAAGATATACGATGAATTAAAAATAGAATTAGGGACTGACTATTATAGTACAGAGTGGACAGAGGTACTTAAACAACGATATGAGGAGCCTGATAAGGATAAAAAGGAAGAGTTTGTAAACAGTGGAGAGTTTGAAATTTATATAAAATACAATTACGACATGAAGCCAAGGTCTAATGAATGGTCGCTTACACAGATAAAAAAATATCCTCTCGAGTTTTTACAAGGTGGAAACCCGAATGCTTATTTTTATTGTGTTGTCGATCATAGACTTGGCGGCATTCCTGAGACGATAAATGGAATAAGCAGCCCTAAGCAATTTCATGAAACTCTTAATAAAGTAAGGGCTAGAATGGGTATAATATCTTGCCAAATAGAAGATGAGTTACGTTAATTCGTAAATAACTAACGTAGAAACCTATATTAGAATAAGTGTGTTAATCGAATTATTAGTGAACTCAACATGGAGCAGCCAATTTACTTTAATACCTCCGGATATGTAGCGCCACGAAGAAAACACTAGGTTTTAATAAATAGTCTGAAAAACAAAGCTTGGACTTAAAAAATAAAAATTAACCTTGCTCATCAAACCTAGTTTTTTGAGCAAGAAACATAAAGACAAAGAATTAATATAAACAGGTTTAAATAAAACCATTAGCTAAATGAACGAGGAATTATGATGAAAACATTATTAATAGGACTTACACTTTTATCTATGTCAGCTTTTGCAAATGAGACTGATTCTAAAATATTCAAAAATCCAAAAACAAAACTTACTTTTATTAGCGGTTGGGGCTACAAATTAACCGAAAGTGCTGCGTTTACATGCGACTCCGATTTAGACTTAGTCTGCCAAAAGATAAATCCCAAATATAGCAGGGCAAGAGATTATGAATGCTCAATAATGAAAATGAATACCTTCAAGAATTTAGTTTCAAGTAGTTTAAGCTATGTTGGTAATGGAATTGATAAAGGACTGTTAGCATTATCTAATATTGGGTGTGAAGAAGAAAATAATTGCAGTCAAAGACAGTGGGTCGCTGAACCCGGAGAGGCAGTCGTCCTGTATAATCTTCAAGAAAGAAATGCAAACAAAATTGAAAATATGCAAAAATACCCTTATTCACTTAAAAATGGAAAGACAGGAGATATAAGTATAGAAAGCTTGAGGAACAGTTATTATGAAAATGCTTATGCTGAAAATGAAGTTGAGCATTTATCAAAAATAGAATGTTTAAAAGACTAGGTTTCGGTAAATAGTCTGAGCGACAAGACTCAGACTTAAAAATTAATTTTTATATTTGCTCATCAAACCTAGTTTTCTGAGCAAAGAAATATAAAGACAAAGAATTAAAACATAAAAGATTATACTCTGGATTTCAGTTATAAATTACGTAAGAGTGGAGAAAAGTCTTTTAAAAATATAGAAGAAAGGAATGGTAGTTTTTCTACTATTCATGATTATATAGAATTACAAGAAGGTGATACCTTGAATGTAGATATTGTTTTATCCAGCCTTGTTTCTTGTAGTTTTATTGAGATTTCATTGTTAGCAACCTTTTAACTAGTAGGGCTTTTTTGTGAGTAAATTATCTTTTCTTTTGCTTCTTTTTTTCGTTGGATGTGCATCAAATAACCCTGTTAAAGATTCTAAGCTTAAAAAGGTTGTTGATGAAAAACTATTAAAGATGAGCTGTGTGAAGAATCGAGATGCTCTTTCATGTGCTAAACTGGCTTATCATTATCAAAGTAAAGGGAATGATGTATTAGCTTATCGGTATTACGAAAAAGGGTGCCGTTTAAAGAATGAGAGTTCTTGTTATAATATGAAAAGTAGTAATCCAAAAGCAATCTACTTCAAAAAAGTAGATGCTGTAATGAATTTTCATTCCAAAAATATTACTAATTGCCATTTAAAAACAAGAAAAACTAAGAAGGTATATTCTTCAACACAGTTAAAAGAGAAATGGCATAAGGTAAATATAAGTATTCATATAGATTCTGCTGGAAAAGCGGACAGTATAAGTGTTTCATCTGCATTGCCTAGCGAATTTAAGAGTTGTGCTGTATCTGAAATCAAAAAAATTCAATTTCCAAAACCTATAAGTGTAGATCCAACTTACACTTTTAATCTTACAATTCAGTCTCAGGAATAATTTTAAAAGCAATAAACTTATTAGAGGTAACGTCGTTATTTTTTATAGGACGTATAACATCACTGCCTTGACAGTATATATAAATGCCTTTAAATTAAGAATTCAACACCAAGGAGGTTCTTTTGAAAAATTCAAATACTAATTTAAATAGAACAGCTTTGGGTCTTTTAAGATAATCTAAATTATCCATTTTTGTTCTTCTTATTAAGTTAAATATTAAACTAATTTAAAGAGGAATTTTATGACATTACATAAAAATGATGTGCAGTTATTTGCTAAAGCTGCTTTAGACACATTTGATCTAAAAGAATTTAGCATTGATAAAGAAAGTGCCCTTGTTGACCTAAAAGATCACATTTTCTCTGAATTTGAGGATTTAAACTCTGAGGAAACAATGAAGGCAAGAAACGATCACTTTAAAGTTGAGGGAGCAAAACCAGAAGACTATGTCGAAAAGGTGGCGCTCTTTGAGTCAGGTCGAAAAGTTATTTATGGTATTCGTCACATGGGTGGAAATCCTGATTTACCATTTATTCAGCTGAACCCGAGTTTTCGTATCCATTCTAAGGCCGAGTCCTTGGAAGTTTATGAGAAAGTTAAACATGAATTTGAGATGTTTAAACCAAAGTACATAAGTTTTTGGTCTAGAGAGCAAATCGATGCAGACTTTTTTGGCTCTATTTATATGGTATCGAAATCAAAGCAAATGAAGGACCTTGATGCATGGGCATCAGAGAGTGATTTAACATTTACTAAAATAACCGATGATTCTTACTATGAGTGGTATCAAAGCGGTTACAAAGAGTTTAACGAATCTTCTCCAGAACTAAGTAAGAAGGTTACCGTTAATAGTGTTGATTCGATGAAAGATTCATTAGAAGAAGGACTACTTTATTATGTTGAACTCAATGGAGAGAGAATTGGTTTGATCGCCGGAGAGAAGAGTAAACTACTTGGCCTTGATGGAATATATTTTCATGAAATATTTATTTCTAAAAAGTGGAAAGGTAGAGGACTTGCAAAGGCGATTCAAAGAAAGTTTATCTCTTCTAAGACTTCTGGCCATGAATTTGTTTGGGGTACGATCGACTCTCACAACTTACCGTCATACAAGACAGCTAAGTCTAATGGAAGAAAACCTATAAGGTATGAGTGTTTTATTGATTTGCCTCTAGGAGGTTTTAATGATTAGTAGAAAGGCTAAAGAATCAGAGTATCACGACATATTCCTTATGGGTCAAGATGTTTGGTCTGATAATATGAATGAGACAGAATATTTAGAAACTTGCTTTAAGTCCGAAAAATATAAAAAAGGACAGTGGTGGATCTTAGAAGATAATGGCCATATTGTTAGCTCGTTAATTGTTTATAAATTTAAGGACCAATCTTACGGGATTGGTTCTATTGCAACATGTACCCATGAAAGACAAAAAGGATATGGATCAAAACTACTAACTGACGTAATGGAGTTTTATAAAACTTTTGGGCAACTGATCTTATTATATTCAGATATTGATTCATCATTTTATAAACGATTTGGTTTTATGAGTTTACCTAATAAATATCAAATGTATAAGGAGTCTGTTTGTATGTACTTTGGTGAATACGATGATTCATTTGAACCACCTGAATATTTTTAGTAAAGAAACTGAATATAACTCAAAAGTAAAAATATCAAAACAGGTCAAAACAAGGTGAGCTCAATGGAACTCTTACTTAACCCCTTGATGTCTCCCCAATTCAATTTTATTTAGGTAGAACTATCTTAAAGGATGTATTCATATTCCCAGTATCATAAGATAATGTTCCACCATGTGACTCAATTAAGCTCTTCGAGATAGACAAGCCTAGGCCAGTTCCTTGGCCTATTGACTTTGTTGTGTAAAACGGTTCGAACAGTCTAATTTGTAGGTCAAGATTTATTCCACTTCCAGAGTCAGTGACAGTAATTTGAATATCGGTATTTGATTCAATTATATTTAACTTTACCCACTTATCATCAAGTTGCGCAATTGAATCAACAGAATTATTAATAAGGTTTAATAGAACTTGAAGGATTTCAGTTTCTCTACAGAAAATACTAATGTCCTCTTTATTAGTTTCAACAGTGAATTTAACATTTTTTGATTCAAGCTTTTGAGCTGTTAAATCTTTAACTCCACTTAGTATTGATTCAAGTTGGACATCGACCATAGGGGATTTTTCTGTACCGCGACTCATTGTTTGTAATGATTTTACAATTTTTGTGATGCGATCAAAGTTAATTGATATTTTATTAGATAAAGTCGTTATTTTTTCATTTTCACCATCTAACCTTTCAATTTGTTTTTTTAGTAATCTTAATTGTCCAGTTACAACAGTGAGTGGGTTATTTATTTCATGAGCGATTCCACTTGCCATTTCGCCAAGAGAAACCATTTTATTACTATGCATAAGCTGCATTTGTGTTTTTCTGTGTTCCCTCATGTCTGCAAGGAGAATGAGAACGTAATCCTGATCCTTGTAAAAATTAGACAAGATAGAAGAAGAGACGAGGAGAGTATCAATAGGATTTTTTTTTGTTTGATCAAACATAAGTAAACTTAAATCTGCATTTTTATTATTGAGCAGTAATAAGTCAAAAAGATTTAATGACGTGTTTTCATCGGTATGTATGATGTCAAAAAATTTAGCTTCTTTAAGGTATGACTCTTCCATATTAGTTCTTTGAGTTATACTATCGCTTGATAAAAGAATATTACCGTCGAGATCTATAATGAATAGGTAGTTATCCATAGTATGAATAAGTTCTAAAGTTCCCTGACTCTTCTCTTTCAAATGAGATAAAAGTTCCTGTTTCATTAATTCTCCTATAATCTTTAAGTGATTAGTCTATTCTACCGAAAATTTAGAATACAACAATTGAGAACTTTATGATAGATAGCTTAAAAAAATTTAATAGAGATGTTTCACTCGAAAGGTTTATATCTCATTCTTCTAATAAAGAAGTGAACCTTACTGAATCGCTTGAATCAGGTAAGGAGATTCGTAACAAGTGGTTATGTGCTATTCTGTGGGGAAACAACGATATAAAGGGTGTTATCACAGTGGAGTTCACGACCTTAAATATTCTTGCAATGTGTAGCCATATTTTCGAAAATACGAAAGATAGTATGTTGTTTGAAATTACTAAAGATTTTATGAAAGAATATTGTAATTTCTATGCGGGTTATATTAAAGGCGTTTTCAATAACGAAAAGATCGATATTAGTTTGAGTTTACCTATCCTTTCTAATAATCTATCGGTTAGTGCCTGTCTTGGTGGCTCGGATGAAGGTGTGATCGAAGATAAGTGGACCTTAAAGTCCGGAGAAAACTCTTTTGAAGTTAAAAGCTATGTTAAAATTGAAGACAGTTTAAAGCAGTATGACATGAGCTTTCTAGATCAAAATAAAAAAGAAGATAATAAAAGCAGTATAGAATTTTTCTAAAGATAGTGGAGTAATTTAGATGTCAAGAATATTGGTTGTAGATGATTCAATGGTTATAAGAAAGATGATAAATCGCTCTTTGGAGGGAAGTAATCATGAAGTTGTTCAAGCTGAAAACGGTCAGGAAGGTTTAGATCATTTTATGAACGATAACTTTGATCTGATTATAACTGATATAAACATGCCAATACTAAATGGGTTTGAGTTTATCGAGAAGCTTAGAAAATCAAATCACGCGAAGAAAGACCTTCCGATAATAGTTGTTTCTACAGAGTTTAGTGATGATGTTAAAGCTCAGGGGAAAAGTTTAGGGGTTAATGCTTGGATGGTTAAACCAACTGACGATAAAATACTTAATGAAGCTGTTACAGTACTGATTGCTAGATCTCAAGCATAGAGAGATTCTTACTCACTAATAAAACCAAAACATATACTATATATAATTAAAAAAGTTCATTAAATTTTCCTGAGCTTTTCCTCCAGTCTTTTCTCATCTATTTGATATATACCCCTAAAGTATAATGCCATACATTTATTTAAGACTAGCGGCCATTTAATTACTTAATATCACACGACTTTATTGAAGCTGGAATTAAAGGCATGTAATTTTTATATGCGGCAAATACTTGACCGCACTGGGAGTGCTGCGTGGTGTTATTTTAGTTAAGAACAAACATTATAAAAATATAAAAACAAATCTTGCCACTAAAAACTTGTAATGAAGTTTTAGAACTTCAAAGGATTAAATTATGAAAAAATTTCTAGGTACAATAGCACTAACCTCACTAATTTCAATTTCTGGATTCGCTGCATCTGAAACTATTCCAAAGGGAAGCTGTATTAGTTATATCTCTGTGGATTACCTTGATGATATTAGGTGTTCAAGTGAATGGAATGTAAGTCAAGGAGTAACACATGCTACTTGTGAGTACAGTTATGAAATAAGAGATGAGGAAGGAGAGTTTACACTTGTTGATACGCGAACAGGAAAGGCGGATGGAAGACATACAGGTGCCCTTGGACTTTTAACATTAGGGTTGTCAGAACTTGTTTATAAAACATTAATTCAAAATTTTGCAACTATAGCAGAAGCAAAAAAAGAAGCTAAAAGAAATGTATCTTACCTAATGACAAAAAGGTGTGAAGATTAATTTCTTTCCATAAAAAAGTTTAAGTAAATAACTATTTCAAGCAACAAACTTTAAGACAAAGAATTAAAATTGAAATAGGCAATAAAAACTATTAGATAAATAAGCAAATGCTTAAAGGATTTAAAATGAAAAAAATATTAATTGGATTAACTATTTTAGCTTCTATGTCTGTGTTCGCACATTCTGAGATAGAGAAAAAAGTATTGATTTGTGGAGAAGAATTTTCTCGTAATGAAACCTGTATGTTAACTGAAGGCGATATCGGTTGTTTGAAAATTACAGGAATGCCTATGTATCAGGTTACTGATTATCCTGATCTCGTAAGTGAAGTGAAGATTTGTAAGTATGAAGAAGGAATAGGTATGATTACGACACTACTTGACGGTAGTACTTATGGAAGCACTTTACCTAAAGGCTATCCATATAGTTTAGGTTACTAATTACATCAATATAAACTAAATGGTTTAAAGAAACGATTTCTTTGATATACGGAGAACACTATGGAAAAGTTATTAACAGGGTTAATCCTCTTGGGAGTATTGTCAGTTTCAACTTTCGCGGGAGAGCTGAAGACAAGTACACCATCAGGTAAAGTTACCAAGATATCTGGGCATATCGAGAACACTAACTGCGTGGATCTCGTGACAGTAGGTGAAACAGACGTTTTTTATATGAAGCTATCCATGGAAAATGATAGTGTTCCAGGAGGTAGTATTCGCTACCGTATAGAAGAAGAGGCGTTTTATGCAGATAATAAGAAAAACATTAAAGTTAAACTTGCTTCAGGGGAAATGTTAAAAATAGGAAGCTGGGAAATTGATAATTCAAGCTCAAGAATTTGTCGTCCAACAGACGCTTACCCTAGAAACCTTATTGAGATTACTCTTGATTCGGAATTTGAACTAAATATGGAGATTTCAAAGCTGAAATCAAACTGCAACAATTTTACTCGTGGCTTCTCTGGTGATCGCTACCTAAAAGTGTCTGCAGATATACATCTTATAGATATTAATAACCAAACTTCTGAGCAAGTTGGGACCGTAGATCAATCTATCGATTTAGAAGAAAGCTGTAAAAATTTACAGAGTATCCTCAGCGGTATTCTAAATAGGATTCCTAGTATAATGCCTTATGCCGGTGGTTAATTAATAATTTAAATCATCGATTTAAATAAAGACTGTTAGTTAAATGAATAATAATCAATAGGAGAATACACATGAAAAAATTTATTACATTATTAATGTTTATCGGATCAATTTCAACCTTTGCAGCTAGTCAATCCTATGGAACTGACTATTCGGAATACTCTCGCTCTACACCACTGGATCGTACTATTTATCATGATAGGAGTGATATTGATGAAGTTCAAAGAAACAATCCTTTATCTAATTGTAGTGACTATAAGAAGCAATTAGTTGCAGACGCATTCAATGTCGAATCTGTCTCATGTAACGTTTATGGATCTGGTTCATTAGGGGCCAGGGTCAAAATTATTGAAGAGGATGGACTTTGGGAAGTTTTAAAGATTGTGAATAATCAAGTCTTTTATGTTTTGCTTTAAGAGTAACTTCAAAATAAACTCATCGGGGCCAGGTAATTCTGGCCCCTTTTTTAGTTACAGCTCTATCTATCGGATTTAAAGGACACAACTCTACAAGTGTATATTGCCAAAAAATAAAAACAATAACCTGTTAGAAGACCATCTCTATAGCAAGTGTCCACCGGTGAAGTTTAACAAAGTTATTTATGGTGACGATCCTATCTCGCCTTCAGGGCGTCCCGCTCAAATGTTCTGGACTTCCTTAGATGAGTGGCCGTTATCATTGAGGTCCATCCTAGTCTCACAATAGTCCCCGGCGCTAGCCAACAATCACATCAGGATTATTATGTGTGCTTTATCTTTACGGTCCCTTATTTTATATTTTACCACAAAACGGTGGTAAAATATAAGAGCCAAAAAGAAATAAGTCTTAGGTTTACACTTTCGAACCTATGGTTTTTTATTGCTAAAATTCACTAGTAGCCAAAGTCATAAGATCAAGAGGAGATAACTTTTCACCTATTTCGTATATTATTTGCTTTTGGCTTCGGGCACGACTCATTACCTTCCAGTAAAGTTTTTGGTTTAGGCTTTCATCTCTCAGTAACCCTCCTATGACTGACTGGAACAAAACGAGTTCGTTTAAGATAAAAGGTTGTAGAGTTTCTTGTTGATGAAGAAATTTTGATTTCCAATCTTTTGCTTTTCCAGCAACCCAATTTCAACCTTGGAATATTTTTTTTATACCAATGCTAGCAAGTCAATTTTTAATAGCACCCGTTTCTATATCGTTTTTCACTTTAACCCCAGTTTTATTTAAATTTTGATTGCGCTCATTTTCTATTATAGCGAAGTTAGATTTATTTCTTGGTGCTTCAAGCTTTCTGAGAGCTTCAATTGCAATGTCCGTATTTAATGATGTACTACAGACACTAAAGGGATAAACTAATGGCTTAGTTACTTTAGTTTCCGATTCGTACACGTATTTTTCTCGGCCAACGCTTCCAATGTTCTTTGCCAAAAAAGTACGCTCTACCTTTAGGGGACGCTTAAGTAACGCCTCTAAACCAGTTTTTTCCACACTTACAGTTTTTTCTCTAGTAGATGATAAATAAGCAAAAGACATTTGGCTAAATACAGAATGGTTTTTGGTATGGAATACTCTTTGGTTTCTATTCATCCCCGTAATGGAAATTTGGTGGCCTACTGGAGTAAAATATGTGTTTTTTGTTTCATCTATTTGAGCATTGGGCTTCATCAGTGCGCCTATATAACCTACGCTTTTATCAATATTATTCCAAGAAGTTGTCTCAGTATTTATAAAATGGCCGCTTTGAAAGGGAGCGAGACCATCTTTAAAGTTTAATTTCCAATTAAAATCTCTATTCATTATAAGCATGAGATTTCCACTTCTTGCAAGTTCTGTAATTATATCCAGTGACTCTTCAGAGTCTCCTCCTGTTACCACTTCCATTCCAGAAGGGCATTTGGCATGAGATACTGTTGTGATTAGAAGGGTTAAAAATATTCCAGTTAGTGACTTCATTGTTTCTCTCCTTTACTATTTTCTTTTTTTTTAAATTAATTGTAGTTTCTTATAAGCAAACCTTATGCCAATACTAATGGCTACAAAGTAGCTAGGGAGACGTAATTTTCGTAAAAAAATACTTTTGTGTCTAATATCTAGTCATTAGTTCCTTTTTTGTTGTTTCACGGGCGTAGTGACGGAGTCATCACGGATGTCAGCTTCGCCGTGTTACTGTTGATACTTTAGGCGGCCTGTTTGATGCCATTTTTATCGTCCTTTTTTTTCTTATCTTTACAGGTATTTATCCCAGTTATGGCATCTAGCACCAGTTTCTATAGCTTTAAGATATGCTCTTTTTTTACTCCGATGTTCGTAGCGATCTCCAACTCGTTAATTTATTGTAGTTTTGGCAACATTAATTATGAATCAATTCGCATTAAGAAAACTTAATTTCAACTATTTGGTGATAATAATTTAGACAAAGTAATTTATTTAAACAATCAAGCTAATTATAAATAGCCGTAATCGATTTTATTTTTTGGCCTACCACTTGCAACTCCATCAGTATAATTAAAATCTGGAGAGATGATATGAGATTAAAACTAATCGTAAGCCTTTTTATTGCCATTTGTGTTGGAAACAATGCTTATGCTATTTCAGCTAAGAAAGTAATCTTTGGAGGCCTTGCAGGGCTTGGTGCATATACCTTAATTGATAAAATGATTGGAAATGACACTGCCGCCACCCATACCTATGTGCATAGTAAGAACTATGACAACGATATATCTAAACTTGAAAATCAAATGAATAGACTAGGGACAGCTGTTAGCGCCAATCAAAAAGATATTGCAGTCTTGCAAAACTATGTTGAAGCGTTAGATGAAAAGATCGATAAAGTCGATGAAAGAGTTGATGAACTTTACGAAGCTAAAATTGGAAAACATGTTCAACTTCAAAGACTCTCAAGCGGAATGATTTTAAGAAGATCATTAGTGGATGCGAATGAAATGGAAAAAATTGGAACTCAGCAATACAACGAATCTCAAACGCAATGTAAAAATAAAATGAGAAAAGAGTTGAAGTCTCTTTTGAAAAAAGATTATATTAAAAAAATGTTTAAAATGTATAATACTCAAATTGTAGATCTAACTATAATAGACAGTACAGATGCATTGGAAGATATTCCCGCTGATGTATCTTTAAAGACATATGAAGCGAAAAGAAAGTTATCATTTATTGAATCATTTAAAACAACTCGGCACTTTTATCAAGAAGGACATGGGTCCGACTTTAGTAAATCTCTTTTTCCGAGTGCCTATGGATCTAAATATGACCCAGAAACATTTAGCGCAACTCGAATTGAATATAATGGTAGAGTTATGACAAGAAATGGAGGTTGTAGCAATATTGGTGGTGGATCATGCTGGGGCCCAACTTTTAATGACCAATTTGAAGTCTTTAATTATAAATTAGTGAAATCAGATCCAGACTATAGTGTATTATCAATTAAAGTGGCCCTTCTTGAAGGTGATGATGAAGCAATTTGTGAAAGTCCTATTTCGAATGGATTACTAAATGACTATCTTACGAAGAGTGATACAGCTGAACTATCAGTACTTTCTGCTATCTCTAGCCTAGGGACACCTTTGGATAAAATTGGTCATGCACCAGGAAAACAAGAACTGTCATTGAGCGATAAGACAGAAGATGCAAGAGAAAATCTTGGAGAAGACCTAGAGCAGTCTGGTGTAAATAAACAGATTTCAACTGCAGTCAAACTATAAAAAGGTAATATCAATGAATTGCTGGCCTTGACCTTCTAGTCTTTGCCAGCTGTCTTGTTGATCCACGATGATATTTAAACTCTTAAACGAAGCAAACTATTCATGAGTTTGTTTTTTCTTTGGAAACATAAATTCCCCCTCACTTTAATTCCCGTTTTAGAGATATTGTCCCAAAACTGTAGTGCGCTCGCCTAAGAAATCCCCTCAAAACTTAACCTGATATTTCCAGATAATTTCAACTGTTGATCCCAAAAACTTTCCCATGATTTTGGATCAGTAATTATTTTC
>JBLIAG010000068.1:0-12968 GCA_047634375.1 Bacteriovoracaceae bacterium | reverse complement strand
CTTTAACAAGAATAAACCTGAGATTAGTTCTTTTATAACTTTCCTTCATGAACCTCATGTTTATTCACTGTTAACTCTAACCGAGAATCAAAAGTTAGATATTCTTCACTTTTATTTTACCACCTTAAATCCACAAGAAATTGCTTTAACAATGAGAGTGTTAAGACCAATAATAATGAGTTTAAATAAAGAAAACAAAGTAAAGTATATGCTAAAGCTAAGGGATAATATTGCAGCTTAATATTTTGATCTTATCTATTTTTTTAACTTTATCAAACATTTGTTCAGCAGACGAACCTCGAAAAGTATTAAAAGTGAAAGACGTTTATTCATCTGAAATGGGATTAACTGGTAATCAATTTATAATAGTTAAAGCGGATCGAATAATTGATGTGTCAAAAAACTTTAAAAAAGAAGAGACAGACATCATATTTGACTACAGTCATCTAATTGCGTCACCAAGCTTGATTGAGGCACATACACATTTATTCCTAGAGGATAAGACATATGATGAAAACTTCTCAAAATCTTTAGTTGAAATATCGAGTACTTCAACAATAAAAAGAATGAAAATGGCAAAAGTAAAAGCAGCCTCCTTGTTAAAAGCAGGTTTTACAACAATTAGAGATCTTGGTAATTCGGGTCGCTATCTAGATGTATCTCTAAAAAAATTGATTGAAGAAGGAAAAGTCATAGGGCCTGACATTGAAACCTCAGGACCTGGTATATGTATTAACACCTGTCAGTATGATGAACATGTTCCTTTAAATATTGTAAAAAAAGAGTATGACATTGTTCATAATCTTAAGGAAGGTAGGGATATTATCAATGAACATCTTAAAAATGGAGTTGAATGGATTAAAATTTATTCCGATAACACTCCTGGTGTAGGAATGATGAGTCAAAAACTTCTACAAGAGCTTGTTCGATTTTCAAAATTAAAGAAAAAAAAAGTAGCGATCCACGCAATTGAAAGTAAAGCTGTTGAACAGGCTGTTTTAAGAGGTGTAGATTCGATTGAGCATATAGAAGAGCTTGAAAGTGCTTTTTTTAGAAAAATGAAAGGTTTGAATATTAGTTTTGTCAGTACTGAATTTAGTCGTGCGAACTTTAGAAAAAGACATGAAGTTAAAAATTCCAACCCATTGAAAGTAAAAACGGAGACTGCTAGAGATTTTGAAGAAAGGCAAAAACGCTTAAAAGAAGCTAGAAATCAAAAGGTAAATATCGCATTTGGTGCAGACTTCTATTTTCCAGTAGACAACCTAGTTGATAATTATGGATATGAAGTTTTAAAAGTCACTAAAGCATATATTGATTTTGGATTTACAAAAAGAGAGATTATGAAAATGTTAACAATTAATGGAGCAAAGCTTCTTGGTAAGGAAAAGAGTATAGGAAAAATTAAAAGCTCTTTCAAGGCAAACTTACTCTTATTAAGAGATAATCCAGAATTAAAGATTGAAACACTTTTTAAAAAAAATATTGTATGGAAGAATGGAACTATTGTTCAATGATATTGTTTTTATTTATTTCATGAATAAGATTATTAACCAAAATTTTATCCCCTAAATCTGTTAAATGAATTGCATCCCAGACAAAATATTTACTAATATCTTGGTCGATCTGTTCTTTAATAAGTTTTAAATTATCTATAAAGAGTATTTTAGATGATTTGGGAAAGGTATTTATTTTAATGTCAGATAACAGCATGTCCGGATATTGCATAAGAACTAAGAAACTTCCTGAGTTTAGTATGTTTTGTGCCAATAAAGGATAAACTTCCGAAAAGTCCCTTGAATACAATTCTGATTTGTACTGCTTAGATTTAATTTTATCTTCAATGTTAAAGTCTTTTATATTTTGAGTCTTACTTTTAAGAATTTCTAACGTTTTATTAGCATAGGAATCCGTTGGGTGGTTTTTAAGAAATCTTGCTAGTAATGAGTAAGACTCTTTATAGCGTTTAAACTCTAAAAGTGTTCTGGAGATAGGTATGAAAAACCTTTCTTCATTCGGATGATTTACAAGGAGATCATCGATGTAGAACTCTTTAGCCTTATCTAAGTTATTAAATTCAACGGCCCTAATTAAAAAATTAAAATGTTTATTGTTATTATATAAATCAGCTTTTACAGCTTTTTGATATTGTAAGAGGCATTTATCCCTTTCCTCCAATTTAAGGTAAGTATGGCCAAGATGTAAGTGGACTAAGGATTTGTCAGGATGTTTGTTAAGTGCGTACTTGAGGAATTCTAAAGATTTTAAGTAATCTTTTTTTATATAATAGTATCTTCCAAAATAAAAATTAGCATAAGCCTTCTGTCCTGCCAATTTATGTAACTTTTCATTATAGTACAAAAAATTATCGTACTTTCCAATTAGTTCATTTAGTTCAATAAGTCTTTTTAGTATAGATGGTGAATTAGGAAAGAGAGCATATCCACGATTTGCCCAAAAAAAAGCATTCTTATAGTCGTTAATTTGTTGATAAGAAAAGGATAAAGCATTATAGCTAGGTGGGTCTGTGGGGTCCCTCTCAATAAGTTTCTTTAGAGATGAAATTGCTCCATGAAACTTTCCTAACTTGATTTGTAGATCAGAAATAATGGATAGAATTTCATAGGAAGTCTTATCTTGATCCAACTTTGTTTTGAAATAAATAAGGGCTTCATCAAATTTGTTAGAATCGAGTAATTTTCGGCCATTTAAATCTTTTATCTCTTTGTAAGCACTAGATCCATTCTCGATTGTATCTGACCTGATAAAACTATTTTGAACTGATAATAAAGTATTTTGAATAATTGCATGACTTATTTTGTATAGGAGGATGTTTTCATAAATTGGAACTCCTAATTTCTTACCTAGTGTCGCACTTTTTTTTGTAATGATTTCAGACTTTCCAAGCATAGATATTACTAATTTAGGTTTATGCTCTTTAATAAGCACTTCAATAGTTGAGTACATCTCTATGATTTTTGCTGATGGTAATATATGTTCTATTATTTTGAACTTCTTATTCTTAAATTGCGATTCTAAGCTACGCTTTAAATACTTTGGATAATTTGCTGAAACTGAGTCACCCAGAATAAGGATGTTAAAAGTTTGAGAAATTGGTGAAATGAAAAAGTTATATTCTAATTTCTTATCAACATAAAGTTTTATATGAAGCGATAATTCAATCAATATAAGTGTAATGGTTAGTATTTTCAAAATTTTCATCTGTTTATTATAATTCTTGGTTTATAATAATCAAAGATATACCTAATAATTTGTGAGAAAAGATGAAAATAGAAATTGCAAACCATATTCTAAGCTTAAGCTATTTTTCAGGACAGGGAATAACGAGTCTTGATAATGAATTCAAGTTAATTGACTCAGGTATTATTACATCAATTGATATTGTGAATCTTGTGAATTTTTTAGAATTAAAATTTGATATTGAAATTTTTGTTGAAGATATAACCCCACAAAATTTTCAAACTGTAAGCAATATTGAAAAATTTATTATGAGTAAAAAGAAGTGACAACTTCGTTCCAAAGAATAAATGACTTAATTCCAAATAAAGTAGATTTGGGGCTAATCGAAATTTTTGAAAGAAGCGTAGATTACAATACACTTCGATCCGATATTAGAAAAAATTTAAAAAAATATAATGACTTAAATATTGTGCCTGGAAAGATGGTGCTAATTATCACAAGAAAGAGTTATGACCAAATAATTACGATATACTCATTCTTGGAGTTAGGTGTGATTGGAGTTATCTATAGCCCTGATGAATTACAACTACTAATATTAAATGGCGGATATAAACCGTTCGACTATATTTTAAAAGATCGTGACTATGTCTTACCTGGTATTTTAAATTCATTAACTATTTCTGAAACAGATCATGAACTTCTAAAAATAAGCAATAAAGTTCAAGACCACAAAGATATTATTTGGGGCTTTTTTACGTCAGGCTCTACAGGGATGCGAAAACTGATAGGGATAAATGAAAATAATTTGAACTCAAGGATAGAAAGTGAGAAAAAACTGTTTAAATTAACTAACTCAAGTCGTTGTTTGAATTTTTTAAACTTTTCTCATGAATTAGGCTTTTACAATCTTTTAGCTGGAATCTCTGCTGGATCAAGTCTTTTTGTTCGAAATATTTTATCTGCACAACATTTCTACAATACACTTTATGATCTCAGAATTTCTATGTTTATAGGAGTACCTAAGTTGTGGAGTATGCTCTTAGATAGTGAGTTGATATTAAATATCAAAAATTTGAAGAGTCTTGAATTATGCACAATTTCCGGAGGGAGCTTAAGCTTTGAATTGGAAAGTCATATTTTCGAAAACTTAGCTGAAAACTGTGAGCTTATTAAAACCTATGGGCAAACAGAAACTTCAAGATCATTAGTAAACAAAGTAAAATCTATGGAAGATTTAAAGTATTTAGGAAAAAAATTAGAAGGTGTAAGTTTAAAAGTCTCTTCGTCGGGGGAACTAATTCATTCTGGGATGGGAGTTATGGCCGGGTTGTACAGTTTTAAGGAAAAAATCTTTAAGAAAGTTAAAGAGGTAAATACAGGCGATGTTTTCAAGCAAAATGATGATGGTACATTCTTGATGATAGATAGAGTGGATAGAATTATTAAAAGTAATGACGTCCGTATATCTCTAACAGAGATAGAAAGCCTACTTATGAGTTCTATGTTACTAGAAGAAGCTTGTTGTATATTCAATAAAGAGATTCTAGCTTTCATCGTTATGAAGAATGAAGAGGAAAAAGATTGTTTTAATTTATGGCTAAAATTAAATACACCGAAATACATTGATCTTAAAAAAATTTATTTCTTGAACAATCTTCCTGTTAATTCGGCAGGAAAGATTTCATATGAAAAACTTAGGATGTTATAAATGCTCAAGAATTACTCTCAGTACAAGACACCTTGTTATATTTATAAAAAATCAGAACTTTTAAAACAAATTAATGAGATTAAAGCTGTATTTCCAGAAACTCAATTGTATTACTCAGCAAAGGCTAATTCGCATACGGATATTATGAGAACAGTTCAGGAAAACGGGCTTAATGTCGATGTAGCTTCTTGTGGAGAACTTAGAAGAGCAATTGAAGTTGGCTTTTCTTCAGAAAATATTAGTTATATCGGTCCAGGTAAAAGTATTGAAGATCTTAAGTTTGCAATACTATGTAATGTTGGAGAAATTGTTGTTGAGTCTGTGGAGGAAATAAAAAGAATCATAAAACTTAACAAAGAATTGATTAAAAAACAGAAAATTCTAATCAGAGTTAATCCTAACCTAGAGGTTATGAATTCATCACTAACAATGGGTGGCCGAGCATCTCAATTTGGAATAGATGAGACAGAAGTTGATGAGACTATATTAAAGTTTAAGGAAAGTATCGAGATTGTGGGAGTACACTTTTTCTTTCGTTCTCAAATTTTCAAAATTAAAGAATTGATTCAACAATTTGAGACATCTATCTCTTTGGCAAACTCAATTCAAGAAAGGAATTCAATTAATTTTAGAAGGGTGAATATTGGCGGCGGAATACCAATTGCGTATTACGATAGCCAAGAAAATATAGATATGGCTCAACTTAAAAAAGAATATAATCTCTTACTTCAAAAACACAGTCTTTCATATAAAGTTAGCATTGAGAGTGGAAGATTTATCAGTGGACCAACTGGTTATTTCTTAACAAAAGTAGAATACTTGAAAAGGTCTAGAACCAAAAATTTTGTCATTACAGATGGTGGTTTTTCAAATAATTCCTCTTTAGTTGGTGTTGGTCAAGTTTTGAAACAAAATTTCAAATGTACGACCAGTAGTAAGGAGAAAGAAGTTCTAGTGTATAGTGTGGCAGGGCCAAGTTGTACACCATTTGACATCCTTTTACAAAATATGGAATTACCGAAATTACATACGGGAGATTATATTTGTTTTCAAAATTGTGGGGCTTACGGTTTAAGCTACAGTCCAAGCAATTTTTTATTACTCAAAGAGGCTGTGGAGTACTTTATAGAATGATATGGATTTAACAACTACAAAATTTTTATTTTTTTTTACGATAACTTTCATTCTTTACTGGGCCTTACCATCTAAATCTAGAAAGTACTTATTAACTGGAGCCAGTCTATTATTTATTTTGTCTTGGGGGATAGAAGGTCTTTTAATTTTTGGTGTCTCTGTCGTCATAGATTTTATTTGTGCAATTCAAATTGGAAAGTATAAAAAAGGTAACTGTAAAAGAAAGTTATATTTATACTTCGCTATATTCTCTAATTTATTGTTGTGGGGCTCATACAAATGGCTGGGTCTTTATGAGGGAAAAAATTTATTAATACCAATTGGGCTATCATATTATTCATTCCAAAGTCTAGGATATACGATTTCCGTATATTGGAATAGGTTTGAACCAACTAAAAATTTTACTGATTTTATTTTGTTTAACGCATTTTTTCCACAGCTAAGTGCTGGACCAATTGAAAGAGCTGAAAACATTCTCCCTCAAATTAGTAGTTTGAAGAATTTCGACTATTCAATGCTAAAAAAAGGTCTTTTTCTTCTGGGACTGGGATACTTCAAGAAGCTTGTCGTAGCAGACCGTTTAATATTTTATTATCTAGAATATTCAAATCACCCACATGACTTTTATGGCCTTGAATACTTATTCTTAATGTATGCAGGATTTATTCTCCTGTACTTTGATGTTTCAGGTTATGCTGATATTGCGAGAGGATTGGGAGCTTGTTTTGGAATAAAAATTGCTAACAACTTTGATCGACCATACATGGCACAAAATCCAACTGATATTTGGAATAGATGGCATATCTCAGTAACAACATGGATGAGGGATTATATTTATTTTCCCATTATGATGAAAACTCGAAATATACCGTTGTCATTATTTGCTGTTTATATCTTTTTTGGATTTTGGCATGCCATAAATATAGGATTTATTTATCTTGGTTTATACTGGGGACTGTTACATATAATTTATGAAGCTTTGCGAAGAAGAAGTTGGATACCCAAATTTAATCCTTGGCTAAATCGAATATTATTTTTTAATTCTTTAGTTTTGGGAGGTGTTTTTATAGCACCTATTTCAGTTATAGATAATATCTCGACCCTGCCTAATGTATTAAATATTATGGATAATCTCGATTTATATAAGCTGTTAAATACAGATTATCTGATAATTGTTTTGGGAACAATTTTAGTATTGGCCTTTGAAAAATATGAAAAGAAAATTCTTGGTTTAGGTGGAAGTTTTACATGGGGCTATTTACTAATCATTTTAACAATCGTTTTTAGATATAAAGAATCACATCTTTTCTTTTATTTTAGAATGTAGGTTTGAATTTTGTTAATAAACTTCCACAGGAAGTTTTTGTCTTGTTGTAATTTGTTAATTAAGAAATATTTAGAGTGACCGTTTGGTGAATTTTTTACTCTATTAATAAATAAAACCCCAACTCTTTTATAAAATGATTTTGTCATCTGAAAGCTATGTGTTTCCATCGTTGCCGTATGACAATTATATTTTTGAGCAAGCTTTTCTAATTTTTTTCCGATTTCTTTACCAATCCCTTTTTTACGATAGTCTTTATGGACCCAGCATCCGTATATATGAAGAACATTTAAGTATGCATGAGCGTAAGCTCCAGCGATTTTTTCACCATCTTTATTCTTTACGATTACAGAAACAGCTTGGGGACCTGGTGTATCTAGTGGTAAGTTAAGACATTCATTATTATATTCAATTAGTTTTTCTTTTATAAAGCTTATGTCAGAGATAGAGTGACTATCCTTAATTTCAAAACATAAATTTTGATATTTATCACTCATGTACTACCTTTTGTGTGCTGCAGAATATTATGACATTTTGTTTGAGTTAGAGCAATAAAAAAGATAAAATTTGGGATCAATCAACTTAGGTAAAACGATGAAAATTTCTTCTGAAAAAGCTAAAACACCATTAGAGATTCTGCAATTATTTAAAGATAAAAAGTTACCTGAAAACTTCTGTATAATTCCGTTTGTTAATATGATTTTTAATCCGAGTGGAGAAATTGGCATATGCAGACAAAAAGGAACTCAGCATATTGTTGGTGACCTAAAAAAAGAAAGTATTGAAAATATTTGGAATAATGAATACATGCAAAACTGGAGAGAGGAATTTCTAACCGGAAATATTTGTATATGTAAAAAGGAAGTCGAAGAAGATTTTTGTAATTTAGGTGCAACTAATTATGAATATTTTGATGAAGTTAAACTAGATAAAATTCAAGATTTACCGATGAAGAAATTTACAGCAAACTTTAACGGAAAATGTAACCTTGAATGTATCATGTGCGATGTCTGGAAAATGCCAAATGGCTTTTATGATAAAAATAACTTTTGGAGTAAAGCCAAGACCAGATTTTTTCCATACATTAAGGAAATGGAGCTTCTATCTGGAGAACCTTTTGTCCAAAAAGATACCTGGAAATTAATTGATGTTGTTTCTGAAGTGAATTCTGATTGCCAATGGTCTTTTACGACCAATGCTCATTGGAATCTAAATGAGTTTATAAAAACAAAGTTAAACAAAATTCAAATAAAGAACATTCATCTCAGTGTTGATAGTCTTGATGGTGAAAATTACGCCTTAATTCGAAAGAAAGGTAACCTTGATATTGTAAAAACCAATATTGATTCCCTAATTAAGTATGAAAAAGAAAGAGTTCTCAAGAACAAATCAAAGCTAGGAATGGCACTTCATTTTCTGATAATGAAAGAAAATTGGACTGAATTAGCTGATGTTATAGACTACGTTGATGTTAAAGGTATAAAGTTAATTTTAGATGTGTTAAAAATCCCTCAAGCAAACTCAATTTTAAATTTATCAGAAAAGGATAGGTTGATAATTATTAATAATTATTTTGATAAATTGAGCCTTGATCATTTAAAAAGAAGTATTCGTGTCGTCACTCCACTTATCAAGTCTCTGAGTAAGAAAAATCAAAAGATATACTTCGTGAAACTTAAAGGGATAACTAATGCTGATTAGAGAGATAGATAAAGACTTTGAAGACCTGTGCTCTAAAAGTTTAAACATCCTCGAACAAAAAGTTAGAGATTATCTTTTAAGAAATTATGAAATCGAAAATCCGTGGTTTGTGGATGCAGTGTCTGGAACAAATACTACTAAGTTTAAAGAAACAATGGATGTTGTGTTTTTTGGAAATTACCTTTCTCGGTTTTTAGAGTCAGGGTGTTGGCCAATTAAAAAAGTTAGGTTTTGGGTGCTGTCCAATTCGGTTAAGAATGTGCTTGTAAATATAGTGAAGTTACCATGTGATTCCGTGAGGGTTATACCAAGAGAGGCTCTGTTTAAAAGAACGACAAAGCCTGTGGTGCTTAATTCAAGCATGACATTTATATCGGCATCTAGAATTTCTGAAACAAAAAATATTGAAGCATTTCTCTATACCGTTTCGATCTTACAAAATAAATATAATCTAGATATTAAGCCTGTCCTTTCTGGAGAATTTGATAATATGTCGAATCTCTACTCAATTAAAGATGATAATTTCTCGTATGCAGAAAGAATAGATAAGATTATTGGCGAGCTACCTTGGTCAATAAAACCAGAAATTAGAAATAACTTGAATGAAACTGAGTGGCTTGGGAAGAATGATGAATCACCAATATTTGTAAGCCTTTCTACATTTTTTGGCGAAGATTTTGGTGTTAGTCTGGCCCAGGCGCAAGAAAAAGGATGGCCCTCTATTATTTCAAATTGGGGGGGGCACAGAGACACTGATGACTCGTATGTGATTAAAGTACCTGTGGAATATTTAATCGAGGAATCAGGTTCTTTTGAATTACTAAAAGCAAGAAGTCATCAAACCGCTAAATATATAGTAGATAACTTAAAAAGCTTAATTCAAAGTAAAGAGACCCTAAAAAAGAATATTAATTTTTCCCATAAGTATATGGAAATAGAAACTGTAGATTTGTTACGCAGATCCTTTATAAAAAGAAATAAAGCATCTTCTTTATACTTATCGAGAGGACAACTAAATAAGTATAAAGCCCTCGAAGATAGCTATACATTTTTTCAAAACTTTCACAAGGAATTTGGGGGATTAAGCTTAGGCACTTCTGATATTATTGTTATAATTAATGACCTTGGGGAGAGAGTTGATGGTGTCTCAGAATTTTGTAATACACTTCTAAACCAAGAGATAAATAGTAATAAAGTGAAGTTTATTCCAATAAATAGAGCATTAAAAAAAGAAGCAATTCGAGAAATGCAATTGGCGCAAAAGGTTATAATTCCTTTTGCAAAAACAAGCATGGAAAGTTTTTTTTATTTTCTAAGAAATATGATTGGAAAAAATGATATGGAAATTTATTTTGGAAGTGAGTGGGATGGTGACATGACCAAGCCAAGTATTGGTAAGTGGATAAGAAGGGAAAAAAAATGAAAGAAAAACTGTTTTCCTTAGTCGAAATAGAAATAAATCATTCATGTAATCTTGCCTGCAGTTATTGTCCAAATTCAAATAGTGAACGTATTGAAAAAGGTGAGATGAGTCTTGAGCAGTTTAATTTAATTGTAGATCAGCTTGCAGAGATAAATTATGAAGGGCTTGTATCATTTCATTTTTACAATGAGCCTTTGCTTTGTACGAAGTTAAACGAGTTCACAACAATTCTAAAAAGTAGATTGCCTAAAGTTAGACTCCAAATTTATTCTAACGGACTTTTTCTAACTTTGGGCCGAACTATGGAGCTTTTTGAAAAAGGGGTTGATTTTTTTGTGATTACGAAGCATGAAGCAATAAAAGGTAATTTTGTATTTGATGAAACTTATGAGAAGCTTGATAAAAAGTATAGAAATAAAATTGTATATAAAAACTTTAAAGATATAGAACTCAATAATCGGGGTGGATTGATCCCTCACTTGTCAGAAAATAAAGAAAAAAATTACACAGAGTTTCCTTGTATGATTGCAAACATGTTTACTGTGATTACTTTGAAAGGAAACGTTCTACCTTGTTATGAAGATTTTAATCAAACTGAAGTTATGGGAAATGTTAATAAAGATCATATAAAAGAAATATGGAACTCGAATCATTATACCAAGTTTAGGCAAAAACTTAGAAAAAAACGACGCTTAAGCGAATCAGATTTATGTAAACAATGTAATAACTTTACAATAATTTCTGGGGAGTGGTAATTTGGAATTTGCAACAGTAGTTGAGATTGAAATAAATTCTGACTGTAATCTTTCATGTTCTTATTGTCCTAATTCAAAAATGGAGAGAATAGAAAAGGGGCAAATGTCTGAAAAGGTTTTTTCAACAATACTCAATCAATTAAATGATATGAATTATAAAGGAAAGATAGCCTTTGACTTTTATAATGAACCCACATTATCTCCAAGTTTTCTAAAAAAAGTAGTACAGGTTAAAAGTATATTACCAGAGTGTTATGTGGAGATTTACTCAAATGGAACTAAAGTAAATTCAATACAAGATGCTCAGAATATAATTGATGCTGGCGTTGATAAATTTATTGTTACCAAGCATGAAGCTATCAAGAAATTTAAATTTAGCGAAATTTTTGAATCCCTAAGTGAACTTCAAAAAAACCATTTTCAACTAAGGGAGCACGAAGATTTAACCCTAACAAATAGAGGTGGGATTTTAGAAGATATTTATAATGATGGCACCATGAAACATCCATGTAGTATTCCTTCACTGATTACCACAATAACTCTTGAAGGAAATGTTTTACCTTGTTTTGAGGACTTTAATCAAACTGAGATGATGGGAAATGTCCTTGTTGAAAATTTAAAAGATATCTGGATGAAGCCAAAGTATGTTGCATTTCGAAAAAGCCTTTTGAGTGGAGATAGAACTAAATATGGAATTTGTAAGAATTGTAATAGGGTTAGTGAATCAGAAATGAGTAACAGGGTTGAAAAACACCTTATTGGTGAGGAAGAAATTGAAGCGGTAACGAGAGTTTTAAGATCTGGAAAGCTATTTAGGCATGAAAGTTCAGAGGGTGAGTGTATAACGTTTGAACGCTTGTTTTCAAAAGAGTTGCAAGTAGATAATGCATTACTTGTTAATAGTGGGACAAATGCACTTGTAGCAGCACTAATTGCAGCAAAGGTTGGCCCAGGGGATGAAGTCATAATTCCATCTTATACTTTTGTTGCCACGGCCACAGCTGTTATAAATGTTGGAGCAATTCCAGTAATTGCAAATATTGATGAAACTCTTGGGATAGATATTCATGAATTGGAAAGTAAGATTACTGATATAACAAAAGCTATAATTCCAGTACATATGGATGGTATTTCTTGTGATATTGAGGCAGTTATAAGAATTGCAAACAATAATAATTTAATTGTAATTGAAGATAGCTGTCAGGCAATGGGTGCAAAACTAAATGGTAAATATCTTGGGACATATGGAGACTTTGGTTGTTTTTCACTAAATGTAGATAAGGTCCTAACCGCCGGAGAAGGTGGTATTGTTGTTTCAAAAACAAAAGAACACGGAGAATTGCTTTCGTGTATTGGTGATGCTGGATTCCCATTTGGTGAAAATCAAATCAATTCATTTAACTTGATTACACCATTCTTAGGTCGTTCTATGCGAGTAAGTGAAATAACAGGAGCTTTAATAAAACAACAATTTTTAAAAAAAGATAAAATACTAAATGAGTTTCAGAAACGAAAAGAAATTATAAAAATAAAGCTTTTGAAAAATGACAAATTCTCAATTCTAAAAATTATTAATCCTGAAGAAGATTGTGGAATCAAATTGCATCTTATCTTTAAAAGCCCTGTTCATGCTCAGTTATTTGGGAAGAAACTCAGGGATGAAAAAATACTTGTTTATCCACCTTTTATTAGAAGGGCCCACTTGGCTTGGCAATGGATGGA
>JBLIAG010000067.1:0-13180 GCA_047634375.1 Bacteriovoracaceae bacterium | reverse complement strand
ACCTAAAATAATTTTTCCTTTCATTAAAATATCTCTCTCAATATTGTTGATCTCTGTTTCAATCATTTGCACTTGTTTAAGTGCTTGTTTAAAATTCATATTTTCCCCTTGAAATTTTCTAATTGGCCTTTAGCTTCTAAAGTGCCTTACACCTTTGTTAATTACAGGAACGGTGCCAAAACCTTAGTTAGTTAAGTAGTTTGAATTATTGTGAAGAGTAGAGGTATAAATCTCAATTTTGAGATTACGACGTTTCAAATCTCAGATTTGAAATATTTCTATGATTAAAATTGTTATTTTTTTTGTCCGAACATTATAAGTATCTTATTTTTGGTTTTTGATAATATGTATTTATTACATTAGTTGGCTTTATTGTTTTTTTGAGTCCACTTTAGCAGTATGCATTAATTAATATTCCACTTGAATTATTTAGTTCATACTAAATCGTTTGTAACAAGAGGTATCAAGAAATGAACAAATTTAATTTATTGTTGATTGATGACGATACTCTTGTTCATGAAACTGCAAAAGCAGAATTTTCTGATACTGGAATTAATTTATTTCATGCACATTCAGGGAAAGAAGGATTAAAGGTCTTTCGGGAAAGCCCACTCAAGTTTCCAGTTGTATTACTAGATTACTCCATGCCAGATGTTCTTGGTGATGAGGTCACAGAGCAAATCCTGGAAATTAATTCTAAGCAGATGATTGTCATATACTCAGCAGACCAAACACGAGATACCCTTAAGAAAACTATCTTAGCAGGTGCTGTTGATTTCCTAGAAAAAGACTTAGACTTTGAAGTTAAAATAGAAAAGCTTAAAGAGCATTATAATAAATGGAAAACTCTGTATGCTACATATGAAGATTCTAAAACGAATAGTGGGAAACAAGAGTACATTAATAAGTTTGATCTTGAGGGACAATCTGACCAGCTATACAACATCTGCAAACAAATAGAAGTATTAGCAACCAAAGATACAACCGTTTTAATTAATGGGCCTTCTGGTACAGGTAAGAGTGATCTTGCAAAGGCCATAGTAAAATCCTCTAAAAGACAAAATTATCCATTTAAAACCATAAACTGTGGTGCTATTTCTGAAAAGCTAGTAGAAAGTGAACTTTTCGGTCATGTAAAAGGTTCTTTTACTGGCGCTGATAAAGAGAAAATTGGATTATTTGAAAGCTGTAATCATGGGACAATATTTTTAGATGAAATTGGAGATTTACCGCTAGCGATGCAAGTTAAGCTCCTAAGAGTACTTCAAGATCAAGTTATTATGAAAGTTGGTAGTACAAAAGAGGTTTCAATAAATGTTAGAATTATTGCCGCGACTAATAAAGACTTAGAAGAAGAAATTCAAAAAAAGCAGTTTAGAGAAGATTTGTATTACAGACTTAATGTAGTTGTATTTGACATGCCGCCTCTTGCAGAGAGAAATGAAGAAGTTCCATTACTCGTTGATAAATTTTTAAAAGAAAATAAAGAAGTTAGTTTTAAAATAACATTACAAGCTCTCGACTTTCTTAGGTCGTATGCATGGCCTGGTAATATTCGAGAGTTAAAGAATGAAATTAACCGTATTATGGCATTAGCAACTGACGATATCATAAGAGTTGAGCACTTATCAGCAAAAATATTTCAAAAAAATATTAAAATTCTAGATGGTTCTGTACAAATAAAGAATTTTGACTCAATGAAATTAAAGCAATATGAAATTGAACGAAGTTATTGGCAACAACTGATTCAAACTAATAGGAAACTTTCAGTCGCTGAAATTATTCAAAAGATTCTAAATAATCATAATCTTTCACGCTCAACACTTTATAGAAAGTTTAAAGAGTTAAATATCAAGATCGAAAATTACAAAGGAGTCGAAAATGTCTTATAACAAAAATATTCTTTTATGTCTTATCATGGGATATGGTCTGTTTTCCACACACGCATTAGCAGAAAACTATATTAATAGTATTCCTGAAAAATCTACAACTCCACTAATTAAACTAATTCAGGAGAAAGAATCTGATATTTCAAAACGAGAACTTTCTTTATGGCAAGGAAACTTGACCGTAACTGATGAAAGCTTAATAAACTCTCTTGTGGCCACAAGACTTTATGACTCTTTTAACGCTGAGATCTTTGTGCGCTCTCTTGAGGAGTCTGAAGCAGTTGATCTGTCAGAGCTTATGAACGAGAACAATATCGTCAGGGCCCGTCAAGCTATTGCAGCAACGGTTGATTAAAATATTATGCTAGAAAACCAACTTGAGTCAATTCATGTTATGCCCGGTCTGTTTTGTAATTACTCATGCTCTCATTGTGTGAATAATTCAGGGCCTAAGATGACAAAGAAGGTCAGTTCTAATGAAATTCAAAGGATTCAATCTGATATTAAAGAGTATAAACCAAAGTCTCTTCAGTTCTCCGGTGGAGAATCAAGTTTTTATTACCAAGAGATTAATCAAATAGTAAGTGCTCACCCTGACTTAGAAAATTGTGAAGTCATCTTAACCAGCAATGGGTGGTATGGGAAAACACTTGAGCTAACTGAAAAAACTTTAGATCAATTTGATATGATCTCTCAAGTAACGCTGTCATTTGATGTATTTCATGGAAATGAAGCAAAGATAGATTTTTTAGAGAATATTAAAAAATATGCTAAAGAAAGAAATATTAAGCTTGTGGTTTCTTTTTGTATTAGCTCTCCACTAGATTTAATTAAGGCAAAAAAGGTCTTAGGAAATATTGATATACCTGTGATCTATCAAAAGGTAGATAGTGTTGGTCGTGCTAAAGAGAACCAACAATGTTTCAAATTCCCTGTTTTTGAAGAAAACACATTGGATGAAACTTGCCCAAATATTGAATGTATTTCATTTATTCCAGATAAAGGCTTCTCCATTTGCTGTGGTAATTTAATGTTTAATGGGGATAATCCTGAAATCTATCATGAAACTATATCTGATCATTTTGAAAGCCCATTTTATAAACGACTTAAGAATCAAAATTTTGGACAAATACTAGAAGAAAAGAATATTTTAATAAAAGAACTTAAGTCCAAGCATTCTTCAGCATGTGCTCTTTGTGAGTTTATTCACTGTGGCGGTGCTAAGTGAAAGTTGAAAGCTCAGAGAAACATTTACTAATAAATGAAACTGAGTTCAAAGACTTCTCTCCAGATGATTTTGAAGTTCTTTCCAGCAAACACGGAAGGAAAACAGTAGTTTTACATGGCGAAAATCTAAAAGATAGTCTTGATGAAATTAAAGAACATTTTAAGGATAACTATTTCGTTCAACTTGGCGTTACTGCATCTAAAAATGATATTACCTACCTAGAGAATAAAAATAGCGAATACTTACTAGAAAAAGTTTATAAGAATACTAATGAAGCCTTGGAAGACATTAAGGCATCTTACTCTAAAGGTAGAGACCAAGAATGGTTTAAGTATATTCCAGAACCAACCCATGATGAAAATCTTAACTACCTTCAAGAAGAATTAAATCTCTCCAGAGTTTTAACTCTTAAAGATTGCTCTAATGAAGTAATTGCAATGATTATGACCTTTGATTCTCACTTTTTTACAGATGAGCCGATCGATCAAGTTGGTTGGGTTTGGATAAAAGATGAGATTACGATAGAATTAAGATTTGAGGCACATTTCAAAATATCAAAATGGTTAAAGAAAAACTTAACGAAGAATTTTTATCAAGCTGGAATTCATATTGAAAACTCTAGAAGTCAGAAATTCTTTCAAAAAATGGGATTCGAAGTAAAATGTGCTCATATTACAAAAAAATAATCATATTCTCCTTGCTACTTCTATGTATTGCCTCATGCTCAAAGAAAAGTGAGGAAGATACGTGGGACATTATTGCTGTTGGCCTTCCAAAAATAGTAACTCCAAGTATTGCAAATATTAACATGGGCCTATATATCTTAAAACAAACTCATGAACCACTTTTTAGATATAAAAAAAGAACCGAACTTTATTCGAATCTACTCAAAAGCTGGGATCGTGACTTAAAGTACAAACACTTTAATTTCTGCATCAAAAGTAATTTATCCTTCTCTAAAGGTAATTCTTATGAAGTTGATCACTTAAAGCAAGATCTCTCAAAGGTCGCTGTTAAACTTAGTTCTAAATTTGAAATAGGTGTAAATGGTAAATGCATTAAGATCCAGTTTGAATATGCTCAGAAGCCTTTTCTTGACATGCTTACAAAGTATAAAAATGCTCCAAGTCGCTCAACTCAAAGTAGTAAATGGGAAAATGGTCTTGGGAATTTTAAGATTACGAACATCACTAATAAAAAAGTATCTTTAAAAAGAAAGGTACATGTTGAGGACGGCTATAATAAAATTAATTTCTGGGCTTATTCTGGAAAAGATGACCCCGTTTTGGCCTTTAATGGTATTGAAGATTACAATCGAGTTTTAATTCAAGATTTACCCGCTAACAAGTTAAAGAGCTATCAAAAGTTTAATGTTGCTCTTTTACAGACGATTAACCTTGTTTTGAATGTTAAAGATGCAGAGTTAAGAAAGGATTTGTTTAACTGCCTTGAGATAAATGAGTTTAGACAAGCTTTTATGCCGGAGCAAAAAGACTTTTTAGATGTAGGAACAATACTACCAATTGGTATTCCTTACTCTAGAAAAGAAAAAATCCTCCAAAACTGTAAACCTAAGAAAAGTAGAGGAATTGTAAAATTTTATAATTGGAATAAATCCAGTACAAATTCTCTTAAGTCCTATTTTAGTAAATTACAAAAGAGAACTGGATTAAGTATTCAGGTCATAGATATTACAATGAGTCAGTTTGTCGAGATGATCTTAAAATCTCCTCACCCTTACGATTTGACGGTAGTTGCTTTAGATGCAACTGACGTTAACTATAATGCCTATTTTTCTCCAATCATAGATGAAAAATCTGTTGTGGATATTGAAAGAAAGGAGCTTCAGAAGCTTTATGAAAAGTTTAAGGCCAATAAGCCTAATGAGCAGTCTGTTGATGCAATCACATCACAGATTTTAAAAAGGCACTTACTGCTACCATTGTACCAAGAAGTTCGAGACTTCTATTTTCCAAAGCATGTGAAATCTTTAACTCTCGGTAAGAACGACCTTGAGTACCTTGAAATAAGTGAACTCAGATTATGAAAACACTTCTTAATGGAATTAAATACAATATAAAAAACTATCTAGTCGCTTGGTGCTTATTTTCCAGTATTTGGTTAATATGTAGCTCTGTTCTACTCTTTCATAGTACCACTGAGAATTTTGTTGAAGGTAATGACTCAATTAAGGTGGATTTAGAAGCTGCTCTTGAAAGTAATGACCTTATAAAAATAAAAGAGGTTCTATGGAAAGCTAAAGGGCCAAATATTAAAAGGCTCTCGTTTTATCCCAATAAAGAGTTTTCCTTAGTTCATAGTAATCTTGAAATTGGCCAATATTCCCAATGGGAACAGTTTGAGATTGAAAGACGTCAAATCCTTGTTCTAAACGGTTTTAAGTTGGGACACACCATTATCTATATCAATACAATTGATCTTCTTAGAAGCTCATTTGTGAACAATCTAGGGCTATTTATATTCGTTGCACTCTTTTTCATTTTCTTAACCTTATTTGCTAATATCCGAACAGCAAAGGCTTTATACAATATTGAGAGTAAGATTGATCTTCTGAACGATGAGGATTTTGATAACTTAGAAATCGCTTTAAGCCAAGTACCAGAAAAGTCGTGGTCTGCACTTAGTGGCTTTAAAGGTTTTATTTATAATCACTTAAGACTTTCAAAAGAAAAACTTGCACTAGATCAGGAGCTTAATGAATTTGAATTTCGCTACAAGCTGGCCCGAGAAGTTGCTCATGGAATAAAGTCACCAATTCATACGTTAAATGTATTAAATAAGAAGCTTTCTCCTAAAATGACCGAGAGCGAGCAAAAATTATTTAAGATGGCCTGTGAAAGAGTAAATTTTCATGCAAATGAAATTTTAACTCAAAATAGTGAGAATCAACGATTCAGCCAGGTTAATGTTAAGAATGCTATTCAGAAACTTATCAATATGAAACAAAATGAGTTTCAAAAATATAAGAACATTAAAATAACCTATATTGACCACTCAGGCATGAATCTTAAGCTTCCGATTCAGGGGATTTATGAAGTTCTATCGAATTTGATAAACAATGCTTTTGATGCAATTGAGGTAGATGAAGGGGAAATTAAAATCAGTACGAAAGTTTCTCAAGGTATGCTTGTTATTGAATGTATAGATTCAGGAAAAGGTATCCCTCAGTCAGTTATTGAGAATATTTGGGATAATAATTTTTCTTATGAGAAAAAACATGGCACTGGCATAGGCCTTTCAGTAATCAAAGAGCTTGTAGAAGTTAAATGGAAAGGAAACTGCCTCGCCAGTTCAATAGAAGGACTAGGGGCCAGATTTGAGCTAAATATACCTCTGCTCGAGCTTAAATCTAAGTTGTTTGTCACTTCATAACTCTTCACCATGTAAAAATTACCAGCACTTCGAAAACGAATATGTTGCACTGCAGAAGTGCGGTATGTTCAATAAAACAAAGAATTAAAAAACAACGGTTACACAAAAACCATTAGCTTTAAAAGCAAGGAGAATTTATATGAAAATATTATTAACTGGATTGATCTTATTGGGACAATTTTCAGCTTATGCGTCTGATTATTCTTATGAGGACAAAGCGGTAGATGTTAAAAATGGCGTAGTTAGTGTTACTTATAAAAGTCCTAAATTTAAGAGCCTTCCTATCTCGGCAACTGATTATCAAAAATCAGATAAATATTTACTACAAAGAGATTATGATATCAAAGATCTTTGTAGTTTGATGGGAGAAAATTATAATACTTTACAACATGCTCAAATAAACAGTTCGTATAGACCTATTAAGCGTAATACAAAATATGCCAAGATTGAAACGAGGCCTAGATTTTCAAGAAGTTTCGAATCAACTATAGTTGATCCAAGCTCTTCTGATAGTTTTGAAAACAAAACTATTAATACTGAAACATATACAGTTTCTAATCCATATAAAGAAGCTAAAGTTGAAATAAGAACTAGGGACCATCGTGATCGTTATGTAGATAGTAAGTCAATTGACTACTTAAGATGTCATAGCAAGTTAAACCACTAGGTTTCGATAAATAGTCTGAGCGACAAAATTCAGACTTAAAATTCTAGTTAGAAATATTGTTCAGAAAACTAGGTTTAATGAGCAAGGTATAAAAATGCAAAGAGTTAATATAAATAGGTTGAAATATAACCATTAAGTTAAAATACGAGGAATTTCTTATGAGAAAACTATTAATTGGATTAAGTATACTTTTAACTTCATCTATTTCAGTTGCGAATGAGATTCAATTAAATGGAGGCACTTACAAGTCAAACAATAGGACTGTCGAATGCCATCTTGATGTAGTAGTTAAACATGATAAATTTACGGTTCACTATTTCAAAAAACCAGGTAATTGGTTCTTTGGATGTGGTGGTGCTGGAAAAACCTTGAACTTTGTAAAAGATACTGAAACTGAAAATTTATTTTTAATGAATTCAAACACATATATAAAAGTTCTTAATACTAATACTTTTGAGGCAAATGGATTTGTATTTAGAAAATATTAGAAAAATAATCATCTCTTGGTCATCAAAGCTGAGAGATGAAACATAAATTAGAAAACATGCTCGAAAAACTAGGTTTAACGAGCAAGAATTTTAAAGACAAAGAATTAAAATATAAACTGTTTTAGAAAACCATTACCCAAGTGGGTGGAGATGCAACATGAAGAAATTATTATTCGGGGCAACTATACTGATGACACTTTCATCACATGCTGGAACTTATCAATTAGAATGTAAGACGACTAAACTGTTGCCTGAGAATTATAAGGATGAAATAGATCTGACTTTTGAGGTTGTAGAGGGGACTTCTCAAGGGAGTGCTACTGTCATAAATAGATTACCTTATGAAATGCTCTTTTGTGAATCTAGCGATGAAGCATCTAACTATGAATACATTGATGGGTTTTGTTATGGCACTATCAAAATAAGTTTAGCCCTTTCGAAATTTGCAGAAGAAGAGACTGATTTTTTTGTGCTTGAAAACTATCCAAACGGATTCGTTTTAGGTAAAGAGATTCCTCGCTTATCGCTTAGCCTTCCCAAGACTGGATTTATCGAGTCTTTTCAGAATGGCACTGTGAAAGTTGTTACCGAGTACGACGTCGTAAAGGCTGAGAAAAATCCACATGATACGAATATTATTAAAACTTTAAAGTATTTAGATCGGAGAGAGTATGAGTGCTTTCTTCTAAATCGCTAAATGTTTTATTATTCTAGTACAGGAACTGGTGTCGACCATGAATTTCGAATCTTCCAGACAAAGACTTAAATAAAATATAGAACCCTATTTCAAAGAGAGCTGCGAAGGCGATGATTTAACTGATCCCGAGGGTGGTTGAACTCTCTTGAATGGCTTGAAGAGCCAGTGAGCAAATAATACTAGGTTCTAACACAAATTGAATTTTAAATTACGTTAACATAAAAATCGGGCCAGTAATTGGCCCGATTTTCGTTTTAAAAGGTTTATATTTTAAGGCATAGATTCTTGCTCAAATCATGCTGCTTGCTGATAAGTAGGCTGAATCTCGGCAACGGGCTCTTTCATTATAGGCAGAGGTGGTAAATCTGGTGGTAGTTGATTCTTAGCTAGATTTTCAGCTACTTTATTAAAAATCTCTTTTGATTCACCTGCAAAAAATGGACTTGTTCTAAGATCATCTACTGTTAGGTATTTTGGAAGTTTACCACTTCTAAATTCAGTCCTAATCTCTCTTGCCTCTAACGAAATAGATCCCTGTGAGGTCTTGCACAAGTGAGCCGCCTCTCTATAAGTCACACCACGAATTAGTACTTTTCTTATCATTTCTGAAGGTCTAGTCTTTTTTCTGCCAATATGTTTCCCGTTAGCTTTTGCCCTTGCCAGGCCTGCTTTTACTCTTTGAACAATCATTTCCCGCTCCATCTGGGCCAGGGCTCCAAGCACAGTGACGAGCGTTTTTCCCATAATTGTAGATGTATCAATTTGCTCACTTACACTTGAGAACCTACAATCCTTTGATTCTAAAAACTCCAAGCTCTTGAGTAAATGTGAACATGATCTTGAGAAGCGAGAAAAAGCAAACACGATCAAATGCTTGGCCTTACCTTCTTCAATCTGTTTCATCATGTCGTCAAGAGCAGGACGGCTTGCTTTTGCTCCTGAGATCCCCTCATCTTTAAATATTATATATTTTTCAATGCCATGTTGTTTGCAATACTGGTGAATAGCATTGCTTTGAGACTCTACTGATTGGTGTAAAGTACTGATTCTTAAATATGCAAAAATTTCTCTTTTATCATTTTTATCTTCATTATATATGTTTCTTATAGTTGTTCTCCTTGTTAGAGTTTTTTACGAACGGTTTTCTTTCCATAAACTCGTTCATCACTTAAATCTAGTGTTGTGCCTGTCATACTATTGGTGAATGACGTTAGCTTTGTACTTCCTTGGGCTGCTTTTTTAGCAGCTTCAAGTTTAATTTCTCCTGCAAAGAGAAGAATTGCTCCGCCTACAAAGGCAACTGTTATAAAGTCATACATCGCTGATAATAAACTTCCCATTTGTTACTCCTCCTCAATTTGCCATTTTTCTGTAATGATGGCTTTTTCATTTTGAGTTAGATCTAGACCTTCTAAATCTCCTCCTTGCTTTAAGTGTCTTAAATACTGATCTACCGTTATTGGTGATAAACCGTAAGTACTTCCAATTTCTTTACTAGAACAGTTTTCAATCCATCGTTTTCTTGCCAACTTCGAGGGATCTGCTTTTACTCTAAACCACTCCACCTCGTACATTTTCTTTAAAGTCCACGGCTTACATTCAATTTCTAGCTTTGCAGTTTTCTTTCTAGCTAGAAATTGTGGTTCAACTACTTGTAACAGTGGGGCACCATCTTTATAACACTTTTAAAAAAGCCTCGTTTAACCCACGAGGCTTTTTTTGTATAACCTCTTTCATGACCTAATCTTTTACTATAAAAATTTTACACCCTTATTGCTCTCTTTTGACTAGTTGCATATAAAAATCATTTAATTTGAAAAGCTAATCTATTTATAAGGAAAAAAATGTTAACCCGAATCTTATTGTTGATAATCTGTACCTATTCTATTGGAGCACAAGCTCTAGACCCTGTTTCATTCTATCCAAGCTATAAAGGTGATAATTGTTATTTAGAGGTGAATATTTGCTACGTTATGGAAGATCTCACTAATGCATGCCGCCTAAAAGTTTATAAGCTTAAAGATGATGAAGTTGATTATGACCGGCCAGTAATTGCTTTTACAAAAGGTGCAAAGATCTCTATTTCTAATAAAGATCTTATAATTATTACTGATAGTGGGTTTAGAAGAACTAGGGCGAGAATTATTAATTATAAAGCTGAATTAAATAATTTAGTGGTTGTTCCTGGTGTTTATTCAATAAACCCTGAGCTGATAAAATTTGATTTAAAAGTTGAAAATGGAATTTTTAGTATAGATCGATTTGCTTGTAAAAACTTACACGCAATAGACGAGGAATAATAACTAAATTTCTTTGTCGAAGATTGGTCTGTTGACAAGATGAGCATCAATAAATATTTGAAGGTTATTCATCATTTGTAACTTTGTGCTGGCCCCTTCTAGTACTTCCAGTGCATAGGAAATAGCTTCATGGGTACATAACCCAAATTCGAATTTTTGACGGCGCAGGGGGTAAATACTCTTTTGGTTAGGAGTTATTTTAACTCTTGGTATATCTGTAAGAAGTGGTTCCCGTCTATGAACCTTTTTAGCTTGTCTCCATGTACCATCAGGAACAATCAAGTTAATTGGCTTATTAAAGCTTTTTAGTAGCTCTGGGGTGAGCTCTTGGGCATCTTCTGTCGGAAATAAATAGAGGGGTTGGTATTGATCCTTGGAAATGAAACTCTCTGGCAGCACTTGTCCTAGATGACCTCTTTGGTAATCTTGTGAATTAGATAAGGATTTGATAGTGAGGTGAGCCGTATTGCTGGGTAAAAAGACTTCTTTTTTAAATAGAAGAATACTGACTTTCGTTGTTAAGTTTAACTTTTCAATTTTATTACAGAAACAATTTAAGTGATGAACCATGCATTCGGAGCATCGCTTCTCTCTTGTTCCCCTACGAGTTGTGGACATGAAGAGCAATGTATAAAAAAGGTTGGAGAAGGTAAAGAAAAAGCCTCCGAAGAGGCCTTTATTTAATATGACTTATTTAAAAAATTTAAGGAATTCACTATCTGAAGATAGTAAAAATTTAGCATCAGAATTAATTGAATTCTTATATGCATCCATTGTTCTTACGAATTCATAGAACTTTGGGTCTCTATTTAAAGAATCAGCATAAATCTTTGTTGCTGTAGCCTCTGCCTTACCACGAATGACTTCTGCAGTTCTATATGCCTTAGATTCAATTTCTTTTAAATCCTTAGAAAGTCTACCTTCGATTTTGGCCTTTTCACCTTTACCGATAGATCTGATTTTTTGAGCAATTCTTTGTCTCTCTGAAATCATTCTTTCGTAAACTTTTCTCTCAACAGACTCTTCATAAGAGATTCGTCTTAATTGAACATCAATTAGCTTAATTCCTAGAGCAACAAGTTCTTTATCGGCTTGCTTAACAATCATTTGGCTCAATTCTTCTCTACCAATAGATACAGAGTCAATTTCTCCACCAATCTCTTCTTCAAGTATAAACTCGCCTTTGGCTTTTCTTGCGTCAATCATTGCTTTCTTTTCATCAATCTTAGCAAGGATTTTGTCCGAGTTTCTAACAGCTTCAACTAGGTTATGGCCAGAGATAACATCTCTTGTGTAACCATCAAGGATTGTATCAAGTCTTGCCTTAGCACCTTGCTCATTTTGAACTGTTTGAATGAACTTTAATGCATCAACAACAACCCACCTTGCAGTCGTATCTACTTTTATATACTTCTTATCTTTTGTTGGTATTTGATTTGGATATCCATCCCAACTTAAGATTCTTTTTTCTACATATCTGACTTTTTGCATAAATGGTGTTTTGAAGTGTACACCAGCGGTTGTTATAGGTTGTCCAATAGGTTTACCAAATTGAGTGACAATTCCTTGCTGACCTTCAGTTAAAATGTAGAAAGAACTACTCCCTGTAATGGCAACAGCGAGTAAAATGATTATACCAATTATACTTTTATTACTCATTTTGTAATTCCTCCGTTTGAAAAGACTGGTAATAAGCCTTTAACTTTACTATCAACAATTGTGATATCTTTAAGGTCTTTAAAAATTGCTTCCATTGTATCAATATAAATTCTTTTTCTTGTAATTGATGGAGCCTTTCTATATGCCTTTGCAATTGATGTGAAACGTTCAGCATCACCGTGTGCTCTGTTAATAGTTGAACTTGCGAAACCTTGTGCTTCTTGGATCAATTGATCTGCCTTACCACGAGCTTCTGGAATAATTCTGTTATAAGATTCCTCTGCTTGGTTAAGCATTTTTTCTTGTTCTTGTTTAGCGGCGTTGACATCATTAAATGATGCTTGAACAACTCTTGGAGGGTTAACATCTTGAAGCTTTATAGATTTGATACTAACACCCATGTCGTACTTATCTAGAACTTCTTGCATTAACATTCTTGCATCAGTTGCAATTTCAATTCTTCCCGTTGTTAATACTTCAGTTACAAGCTTATCCCCAACAACTCTTCTCATAATAGACTCAGCTGCATCACGAATATTTGTGATTGGTTCACTTGTTTTAAAGATAAACTTGAATGGATCTGAGATTTGATACTGAACAACCCATTGAACTTCAGCAACATTTAAGTCACCAGTTAGCATTAACGATTCAACATCAAAGTTTTGAGTTGAGTAAGTTGTTCTTCTTGAACTTGTATTCATTGTTCTGAAGCCAAACTCAGCTTGATGAACAATTTTCGTTTTTACTTTCATAACATTATCAATACCAAAAGGAATCTTCATATGAAGTCCTGGTTGCGTATTTTCAAGATGCTTTCCTAATCTAATAACAACAGCTTCCTCATCTGGTTCAACTGTAT
>JBLIAG010000066.1:0-13340 GCA_047634375.1 Bacteriovoracaceae bacterium | reverse complement strand
TCAAACAATGCATACACATCCAAGCTCTAGAACTGGTATTGTTGCATCTGGTGAAGGTTTCTGCGTTACCGAAAACAGTGAATTTGCCCTAAAGCCTGGAATGATTTTCTACCTTCCTAGGAATACGAAGCACAACTTCAAAACGGAAGTTGATAAGAACTTAAATGTCATAAGTTACCACCCCGATAGTGACTGGGGCCCAACACATGAACTTCACCCAATGATAAATAGAACCTGGGTGAATGGCTTAAAAATAACAGAATGATAGGCGATATTCTAAATCTATCTGAATTGATTTATTTTTTCTCTCATACTTTTATTTTGTTTTTTATAATAGCTTTTGTCTTCTACTGGCTTACTCCTAAAAATCACCAGAACAAATTACTCTTAGCATTTTGTTATCTATTCTATTTTAGCTGGAATATAAAACTATTTTCCTTGGTTCTCCTTTCAACCTTAGTAGACTATATTTGTGCCAATCAAATTTTTCAATCCAAAGATAAATTAAAAAGAAAACGCCTATTAAGGCTAAGTATCTTAGTCAATATTGGCTCCTTAGTAGCATTTAAATATTTTGATTTTTTTATTGAGTCCTTTAACCAACTCTCTTTATCGCTTGGACTAAGTACAAGTCTTCCAATTCTAAATATAATACTTCCGTTAGGTATTTCTTTTTATACATTTCAATCTCTTGCTTACACGGTGGATGTTTATAGAAAAAAAGTTGAACCTGAAAAGTCATTTATAAACTTCTCAATATTCGTCGCCTATTTTCCCCAGCTCATAGCCGGACCAATTGAAAGATCGGAAAACCTCCTACCACAAATAAGAAAACAAAAACTCTTTAAAGAAGTTGAAATAGAGAAAGGTCTCTTTTTGTTTTGGTTTGGCTTCTTTAAAAAGCGTGTTATTGCAGACTACCTAGCAATTTACGTAGAGAGGGCCTACGAAAATCCTAATGCAAATTCTCTCGAAATTACTTTAGGGATAATCGCTTTTAGTTTCCAGGCCTATTGCGATGTTTCTGGTTATACTTATATGGCAAGAGGAATGAGCCTTTTGTTCGGAATAAAATTATCAAACAATTTTTTCTTCCCATTCTTCTCTAAATCTCCATCTGATTTTTGGAATAGGTGGCATATCACCCTATCACATTGGTTAAGAGATTATGTATACTTCCCCATTTTAATTAAGTATAGAAAGCCTACATTGGCGACATTTATGACTTTTATATTTGTTGGAGCGTGGCACGGGCCTAAATTCCACTTTTTAGAGTGGGGTGTATTATGGGCGATGATTATATCTATTTATCATTACTCAAAAATCAAAGTTGATATGTACAATATAACTATATTAAAGAAAGATTCTACTACGACCATCCTTATGTTCATTACTATAATTTTATCTCAAGGATTTTATAGAGCAGAGTCAACTACCCAATTCATAACTCTCTTAAAAAATATTTTCATAGGCTTTCAAGCTTCAAATGATATGGCACTACTACTCAATCCATTCTTGATTCTCGTCTTGTTTATAGTTATCTATGACTCAACTGCTTATTATATAATGAAGAGAAATGAATTCTTTATTTTAGAATTGAGTTTCGTGAAAAAAACTTTTTTTTATTTAACTCTCTATTTCATGTACAGAAACTTTCAAAACATTGGTAAACTTGATTTTATCTATTTTAACTACTGAGAAATATAATGATTGATTTAATTGAATTAAGAATAAAGATTGAAGAATTTGTAAAGTTTCCTGTTGATGAGGATACAAACCTCCTAGATGGCGCTCTTGATTCTTTTGCTTTGGTCAATTTACTAAACTACTTAGAACTTAAGTCAAAAGAAAATCAATTTAAAATAAACTTTGATAGTCTCATTACCAGTGGAAGGCTCTCTATTAATCTCATTTCAAAACATATTGAAGAGGAAAATAAATGAGTAGTCCCCACCACTTCCAGGAAAAAACAGATTACTCACAACACTTAAAGTTTAAAAATTTCTTTGATCTTTATAGTGCGCAAAAGAATCTTAAAGGAAATTTTTTAACTTACTACTCTCCCTATGAACTTGAAATTAGTCTAAGCTATAAAGATTACTTTATTGAGGTGGAAAAATACTTATACTTTCTAAAGAATGAGCTAAATGTCGCAAAAGATGAAACAGTTGCAGTCTCAACAGGAAATTCTTACAAAACCTTAATCATTTATTCTGCGATTCTTCTAAATGAATCCATCATCGTTCCAATAAATACAGAAGAATCTAAAGACTATACCGAAAGCATAATGAAGTTCTCTGGCGCGAAGTATCTATTTCATTTTAATAAAAGCCAAGATAGGAACGAAAAGCATATTAATATAAACTCACTACAACTCACAAAAAGATTGATTCCTACCGAATCAAGCCAAGATATTAATTCAATAGCCACTATTTTTTATACATCTGGAACAACAGGTAACCCCAAGGGAGTACAACTCTCCATTGGAAACTTATTTATCAACAGTGTCGCAACAGCGAAATTACATGGAGTGACTGAAAAGTCCTCACACTTTACATGTCTTCCCTTATGTCATGTAAATGCATTTAGCTTTAGCTATCTAACTAACTTGTACTGTGGAGCTAGTTTAGTTTTACAGAAAATGTTCACTCCAATTAATTACTGGAAAATTATCAAAGAACATCAAGTCAATATTGTGAGTTCAACCCCTCAAATAATAAACCTACTCAATTCAGACTTAAGGGAGTTCGACTTTCAACAATATCCCGAGTTAAAATATTTTGTTAGTGCTTCTGCACCACTTAGCAGTTTTGATGTTGAAACATTTTTCAAGAAATATAATGTAAGAATTAATCAAGCATATGGCCTTTCCGAAACTGTAAATTTCTCCTTAACTATTCCGCCTACCCTATCCCAAGAAACTTACAATAAAGTTATGATTCTAAATTCACCACCAAGTGCAGGATCTTCTGTTTTTGGCAATTCGGTTGAGATTATGGATGTAAACTCATCCACAATTCTTCAAGAAAACGAAACAGGTGAATTGGTTATTCGGGGATGGAATGTGTTCAATGGATATCTAGACAATGAGACTGAAACAAAAATAGCATTTAGGCACAAATATTTCCACACAGGAGATATTGGGTATTTTAAAATTATTGATAATATCAAGTTCCTCTTTATAAGTGGAAGAATCAAAGAAATCATTAAACGAAATGGACAGCTCGTCTATTTAGCTGAAGTTGAAGCTTTTCTAAAGGCCAGGATAACCAATTCGACATTCTGTGTTGTTGGATTTAAGAACAAATTCACTGGGGAGGAACTCGGTATAGTAACTGAGGATATCGCTGATTTAAAAACAAAAGCAATAGAAAAAATACTTATGCTTCTTCCTGATCACAAACGTCCAAAAGTAATCATTCAAAGTGAAGTACTTAGAACTTCTACTGGGAAACCAAGAAGGTTGGCAATGACATCCCTTTTTAGCGATTACCTTAATATTAGAATTCAGAATAATATTACTGTTTTCACAGATATATTATCTAGGAATAATTCATGAAGTATAAATTACTGATTACGAGGTTTCTTTTTATTCTTCTGGCACTAGAGTGCTCTTTACAATTAGAATTATTTTTAAAATCCAACCAAATAACGATAAATGACAAAAAGGTAACATCAAAGAATATTCATGTTTGGGGGGGCTCAATTCTTTATCTTTCTAGCTCTACAATACTGGAAAATCTTAAGGTAAAAAAAGAACAGGTAAAACAAAAATACAATGCTTTGTTTACAACTATAGATGCAATAGAACTAGCTAAGAAGTTAAAACCTAGCGAAGAAGGAGGCTTAATTTTTCTAATGGCCGGACTGCATGAAGCAAAAAAATCAATCCCAGGTGCTTCATTCGAAATAAATGAGTTTAACTTCCTATTACCAAAAGCATTTAAATCCTTATTGAAAAAACATGACTCTACCGGAATAATGACTAAAGAAAAACTCAAGTCTACCTTATCTTCTCTTGTAGAAGATTATAGTATGAATGGTGATATAAAAACTCTCTTTAAGATTTTTCATTTACGAAGACAATACAAAAGTTTCAATGCGCCTAAAATTTATTCACAAATAATAAACACCAATAAAAATGTAATGAATTATTTCAGAAAATTTAATTTTCAAAATTTGGCCAAAAACGATAAAACCGTTTTCAACAAGTACTTAGGGCTAATTTCACAAGATAATTTCAATCTCCCACTAAATAGATCATTCTCAGCACTACATCGTTATATATTCCAAGGTACTAATGAGGCTATTCCTCAAATTTTTCAAGATATGGACCATTTAATTCTTAAAGCCATTGAGTACTGTAAAGGTCAGAATTGTTCAAAACTTTACTCACAGCTCAATGGTACTTATCCTATCTACGATATTGTCTCTGCTGCTATAATATATTCCAACTTAAATATTAAAAGCTTAAACCCTATTCAAGTAAAAGATAATTCCTATATATCACTTATAATATTAACAAATATGTTAAGTAAAAGGCTGCCCCCCCAAAAGAATCAGATACCTCAAACGAAATCAATAGTTAGAGCTTGGTCTAGCTTAGACCTAGAATTTAATTATGAATTAATTTACGAAATAAAGAATTTGAGTACTTACAAGAAAAATTTTCATTATAATATTAAAATTCTTAATTCTATCTTAAAAACGAAGAACTATAAATTAGTACTATTACAATACCCGGGCCATGATTTTAAATTTATAGAAAACATAGCAAAACAAAATAATCTCTCCATTATATTGAATGATCCTGAATTTTTAAAAGCTATTAATAAGGATGGCTTTTTTTATTATTTCAATGATAATTTAGTGTATAAAACTGGTCACCTTAATTCAGCTGGGAATAAGAAATGGAGTAAGTACATAGGAAATATCATAAATAGCTTTCTCTAATTTTTTAATTGCATCCCGACATGATTAGTTCATAATATTTACAATATGTTATTTAATTCATTAATTTTTATTACTGTATTCATTATTGTAATTCTTTTTTATTATAATATAAAATCGTGGAAGATACGAAAGTTCTTATTGCTTGGCTCAAGTTATTTTCTATATGCATTATCTAATCCCATTTTTGTTTTATTTTTATTTTTTTCAACTGTACTAGATTGGTTCTTGGCGACTTGGATATCGAAAACTGACTCCCTTAGAAAGAAAAGACTTTATGTTTTTTGCAGTGTAGTTGTAAATATTGGATTACTTCTCTATTTCAAAGCAGGCTTAATTTTAGTAAATCTTTTAAATTCGTATTTTGCCGACTTTAATTTAATTATCCCCTACCAACCAAGTAATTATTTAATCCCAATAGGTATTTCGTTCTACACCTTCCAAACAATTAGTTTCACTGTCGATGTATTTAGAGACGAAATAAAAAGGCCTAAGTCTTTTTTCGATTATGCTTTATATGTTAGTTTTTTCCCACAGCTAGTGGCCGGACCAATTGTTAGGGCCGGAGATTTCTTTCCCCAATGTCATAAGAAAAAATCTTTCAATACTCAAACTTTCTCTTGGGGACTATTCCTTTTTATCACAGGTTTATTTCAAAAAGTTGTTATCTCAGATACAATTTTGTCCCCGACAGTGGGTCTTGTTTTCACTAATACAACTCCAGGTATTCACTGGGTTGATGCCTGGATAGGAAGTACAGCCTTTGCAGCTCAATTATTTTTAGATTTTTCTGGGTACTCAACATGTGCCATTGGAGTCGCTTTAATGCTTGGGTTCTCAATCAAAGATAACTTTCGCTCTCCCCTTGCAGCGATTGGCTTCAATGATTTTTGGAAACGTTGGCATATATCCTTATATAATTGGTTTAAAGATTATGTTTTCATTCCCCTTGGTGGAAGCAGAGTTAGCATTCCAAGAGTTTATCTAAATATTTTAATACTTACAGTTCTTAGTGGTCTCTGGCACAGGTTTAGCCTTACGTTTCTAGTTTGGGGATTAATTCATGGAGTATTAATTATTCTTGAGTCAACCTTAGTCAGATTATTTCGAAAGAATAAATTCCTAAGTAGCTCAGCTCTAAAAATACCTTATAGGATTCTTACGTCCCTTATCTTAATTCTTACAATTGTCCTTTTTAGAGTTGTTGATTTAAATCAAGCATTTCTTTTATTTAAGGCAATGTTGGGATTTACATCAAACACATATTCAGTAATTCCCTCATTCTACCTTTTAAGCTTTTTTGCAGTAGTTCCAATCGTCATTGCTTCTCATTGGTATTTTTATAATCGAGATTTTGCAAAAGAAATTACTAAACTTCCAAAAAGTTTTCTAGTCAGCATGATCACTTTTATGTTGTGCTCATTAATCTTAGCCCAAGGAAAAGGAAATGACTTTATCTACTTCCAATTCTAAAAAAGAAGTTTCTTCTTTCAAAAGAATTCCTCCTAAAAAAAGATTAACAGGTGTCATGATCTTATCTTTTATTATTACAATTTTATTTTGTACTGGTTGGGAATTCTATATCCTGAAACAAGGTTTTCTTCCCGCCCTAGACGACAAAGAAGACCTTTGGTCAATAAATAGGGAAAAGGTTAGAGACGATAGTACTGTCTTTATTGGCGCTTCAAGACAAATTCATAATTTAAACCTCTATAAGTGGGAAGAGCTTACTGGTAAAAGACCTATTCAATTGTCTATTTCAACATCTAACTCTCGTCTAATTCTTGAACATTTTGCAAATGATACTCAATTTAAGGGTACACTTGTTATGGGTTTAATAAATGGCATGTACTTTACTCAAACAAGGCCTGTTCAACAAAAAACGCTTGAATATTTAAATTACTATAAACAATTCTCTCCAGGTCAGAAGATTTCTTTTTATCTTAATTATTTACTAGATTCTAATCTTGCCTTTATTGAGCAAATTGAATTATCTCTACCTAGTCTTATAAAAGAAATTCCAATTGAAAATAGAGAAAAGATGAGACCATATTTTTTACCAACTCCTTATTTTACTGCGCTAGATATAAATAGAAATGGACAATTTCCTAACCGGGTTCTTAAGTCTATAGAAATTCAAAATAAAATTAAAGAAAGGGCATTAGCACCCATTATTAATTTCGGAAATGTAGTTACAAAATTAGAACAAGATAAGTTAGATAATTATTCTCAAACCTTAGAAACAATTATTCTTGATAGTAAAAACCATATAAATAAAATTCAAAAACGCGGTGGTAAAGTAGTCATACTCTATCACCCATCAAGTGGTGATCTAAAAAAAGTAGCAGACGGTACTTTTAAAAAAGAAATATTTTGGGATAACTCAGTTAGAAAATTTGGTGCAGACTTGCTCATTCACTATTTGGATTACCCACAACTTAACGAAATAAACTGTTGTATTGATGAATCCCACCTTACTCCGAACGACTCAACAATTTACACAGAAAGGATCGTTGAAATTCTTGATAAAAATAATCTAATTTGAATAGTTTGAATAAAAAAAAAACCACTCTGGTAAGTGGCCTTTGATATCTTTAAATTGTGTTTGAAAATTTGGTTGCGGGAGCTGGATTCGAACCAACGACCTTCGGGTTATGAGCCCGACGAGCTACCAGACTGCTCCATCCCGCGTCAAGTTATTAGTATTTATAGGTTATTCAGTTACGATTGTCTAGTTTTTTCTCTTATAAAATAAAACTATTTCCCTCAATCATAAATTTCTAAATTTTCATAAAGAATATCCGATAAATAATTTAGATACACTTAAGATGGAGACCATATCTATGTCAGAATCAAAAAGAATACAAGAGTCACTAAAGCTAGAAATAGATACAGATGGAATGAATATTCAACAAGTTCGACTGATCAAAACGATTAATACAATGCTTGCACATGTGCTGACAGCAGAAGATGAGGATGAATACTTTGATTCAAGCTCAGAACTGTTAAGACTTGTTGCTAGTGCTGTAAAAAAGGCCAATTTCTCTAAAAATGATACTGGAATTGAATATAGTCAACAAGCCTTAGAGTTTTGTGTCGACACACTAAGTGATCAGATTCATGAAGATGGTTTAATAAAATACGATAATTAATTAAAATATAAATTTATAAAAAAATGGGAGCTAAATGAGCTCCCTTTTTTTATCTTTTAAATGATCTTTTAACTACAGCTTTTTGAAGGCTTGGTTTGTATTGAACCCCTTCTTCTTCAGCGGCTTTCTTCTCTTCCATTCTCTGAAGTCTAGCCTCTTTTTGCTGCTTAATTGTTTCATAGTACTCTTCTTTTCTATATCTAGAAAATTCCTTAGAATCAGCAGGCTTAGCATCTTTTTGTTTTCTGCTAAACTTTTTAGCATCTACAGTCTTCTTAGCTGAAACATACTCTTGGTAAGTGATACCTTTAGAACCATCTTTATTAATTCCCATCGTCTTTAATAAATCCGTCTTAGTAAGATATTCCCAAGTACCAGGTTTTGTATTATTAATAGTTAAACTACCAATAGCGACTCTTTTTAATTTATCAATTGTAAGACCACAAGCTTCACAGATTCTTCTAATTTCTCTGTTCTTACCTTCATCAAGTCTGAACTCTAGCCATGTCTTATTTGGTAACTGTTCAATAACTCTTACACCTTTTGGTTGTAAGAAGTCTTTTCCATCTTGAACACCAGCTCTTAATTTTTTAAGAAGAACAGCGCTTACTTTTCCAAAGACTTTAACTTCATAAGTTTTCGTTATTTCAAAACTTGGATGCATAATTTTATTTGCAAGATCACCATCATTTGTAAAAAGGAGTAATCCTTCTGATAGATAATCTAGTCTTCCAACTGGATAGACTCTTGTTTTAATTGGAATCAGATCCATAACGGTCTTTCTTCCCTCAGGATCAGAAACAGTGGTAACGTATCCCCTAGGCTTATTCATCATAATATAAACATGATCAACAGTAAGGACATCAATCATTGTTCCGTTAACTTCTACAACGTCTTCTTTTGGATCAACTTTAATACCTTGTTCGGTAACTTTAAGACCGTTAACCGAGACCTTACCATCTGTAATAAGCTCTTCAGCTTTACGTCTGGAAGTTACTCCACAGTCAGCGATGTATTTTTGTAGTCTGATAAGATGTGATTTCTGAGAATGATTCTTAGACATTTAGTGCTCCCTTTCGACCTCACGGCCGTAATATAATTTCGTTAGAGTCTTTTAAATGATGATTCTTGATATGACAATATGCTAGTAAAATTTCTACAGTCTTTAGTTTTTTTAATTATTGATCTAACTCGTTAGAATCATTAGTTTCTTTTAAAGAACTCTGTAAAAAATCTAAATCAATGTCTAGATCTTTAGCTTGGCCAACTAAATCAGCAGTAATTCCGTCTATTTGATCAGAACTTTCATCCATATGATCTACAAGTTCTTCACCAGTTAGATTAGCAAAAGCTGCATCTAGTGCATTTGCCAATTCTACTTCTTCGGATTCTTCCTCTTTAGATTCTTCTTCAATGCCCTCTACCTCATTAGAAACCTGAGCTCCTGCAGCTGCAATTTTAGCGGAAATAAAACTCGAAATATCTAGCCCTGATGGGTCAACTTCAGAATTTTCTACTTTTGGTGCAACCACAACATCCTCAACAGTTTCATCAATTGAATCGTCTTCACTCATCAAGAAATCAAAGGCTGCGTCTACTTCATCTTCAAGAGAACTTGTTTGAGCAGCTAATGCTCCTTCTGGATCATTTACAAGTGCTTCAATTAATTCTTCGGATCTTTCTAGTATTTCATCCGCTTTAGCTTCAATTTCTCTTGTACTTGAACTGTCTAATTCTTCAAACTCTTTTTCTGAAGCCATATCTAGAAGTCCATCTTCTTCAAGCTCTACTTCTATATCAAGTTCGTCACTCTCATCTACTTCTGGAGTGTTAAATAACATGTCTTTAATTAATGCTAATGAAATTGTTCTTGGATTCATTACGGAAGTAAGAACTTCCGATTCAGTAGAAGATCTATTTTGCTCAATAATTTGAGCTTTATTTACATATTCTTCAAGGATATCGAATGCTGATTTTTTCTCAACACCCTCTTCAGTTTTTCTGGTACGATCCATATCTTTTAAAGATTTTGTGAATAATGTGTCTGAAGCAATATCTTTAATTCCAGAACTAATTAAATCCAGTTCATGGAGTTCATCCATATCAAATATCTTCTTCTCACCAGTTTGAACGATACTTTTGATATCAGAGATTTTTCCAATATCATTAGCATTGGCCAATTCTTCAATTTCAATTTCAGATGGTAGGTCATCAGTTGAATTTAGGTTAAACACTTCTAAAAACTCTGTCGTTGTTGCGTATAATGATGGACGCCCAGCTTCATCTGATCTTCCGGCCATCTTCACTAGTCTTCTATCCATTAATGCTCTAACAATATGAGAGCTATCCACACCTCTGATGCTTTCTACTTTAGTTTTAGATATTGGTTGCTTATAAGCAATTATTGCCAAAACTTCTAAGGCTGTAGGGCTTAATTGAAGTGATTGAACTTTAAACATATTTTGAATTACTTTAGAATAAGTTGCTTTAGTTCTAAACTGATAACCTTGAGCAACTTCCATTAAACGAATACCATGGTGCTTTTGTTCGTATTCAGTTTGTAATCTTGCTATAGACTCATGAATTACACGTAGTGGAATATCTGAATCAATTTGATTTTTAATTTTTTGCAAATTAATTGGCTTATCATTCATGAAAATAATAGTTTCAATTGCACCACATAAAGTTTCGTGATTTAACCCTGTACGTGCTTGCCAAAGTTTATCTTCTTGCTCTTTCTCATTAAAGAAATCTAAGTCTAAACTAAAATCTTCTTTTGAAAAATCCCAACTATAATCGATAACACTCATATTTATCCTCTACTTATTGAATAACCGGTTGTTCAACTTCTACTGCATTTACACTAAAGACAGGAGCTTCTAATTCTGGTGCTACAGCGACTAAGTCTTCTGCTGTTACACTATCATCTTCATCTTCTGGCTCAAATCCATCAGCTGTCTCAACATCGAATGAATCTAAGCTATTTTTTACATCTATATAAATCAAACTGTCTTGCTCATTTTGAAAGATATCTAATTTATTAAGTCTTGCAAGTTCTAAAAGTGAGATAAAAGTTATAACAACTTCTTCCTTACCTTTTTCCCAATGAATTAACTTATCCATTGTTGTTTGCGTTCCAACTTTTAAATTCATCTTAAGCTCTATGAGCTTTTCTTTTATAGAAAGTCGATCTCTTTTAACAACAGTATATTTTCTTTTTTCTCTTTTAAGTAAATCAACCATCACATCTGTTAGTGACTCTAATTCCATTGGAGTTAGGATACTATTTTGAATGGCCTTACGATCAATTTTAGGTCTAACAAAGATATCTTCGTCTCTTCTAGGAAGAGTCATGAGTCTCTCACCCATTCGTTGAAATTTTGCTAACTCTTCTAATTTTTGAATTAATTGAGTTTTAGTTGTTATCTCTAAATCGTCTGGATTTTCGATGCGAATTTTTTCTTCTTCGTCTTCAGCAATTGATTTAGATTTTATAAATAGTAATGAAGACGCTAAATATAGGTACTCTCCAGCAATATCAAAATTTACATCTTGTAACTTTTGTAAATAATCTAAATATTGATGAGTAATCTTATTGATGTCTAGTTCGCGAATACTCATCTCTTCTCTTTGAATAAGATGTAGTAATAGACCTAGCGGTCCATCAAATCGGTCTAGTTTTACTTGAATATTGTTTTCAATCATTGTGTGTGTCTCTCAAAACTCTCAATAATATTTCACCGCACTATCTACAAAAAGTATACTGAAAAAAATTTACATTTCTTTACTGTAATATCTTCAAGAAGAACATTGGCAGGTCGTTTCCAAACTTTATAAAAGGTCCGATAACATAGTGTAATGTGGGGATTCCAAGCATGCTTAATGCAAACACTCCCATAATTACCATTCCTGAATATTGGGCCAAACTTTCGTATTTTCTTAATGTTTCCCCTTTTAAAAATGAAGCTACCATTCTAGAGCCATCTAAAGGTGGAAAAGGAATTATATTAAATGCACCTAATAAGAAATTAATAAAAACTGAATACTGAAGCATCCCCAAGAATTGACTATAGTAAGAAAAGTCTTGAGGGATAAAAATGGCACATACAGCGAACAAAAATGCAGAAAAAATACCTAAGATAAAGTTTGATAAGGGTCCCGCAAAACTAACCCAAAAAATAGCTTTCCTCATTGTCTCTCTAGGAAAGTTTCGAGTAGAGACCGGTACTGGTTTTGCCCAGCCTATTACAGACCATCCCATAACAACACCTATCAAAGGAAAAATAACTGTTCCCATTGGATCAAGATGAACAGCCGGGTTAAAACTTAGTCGTCCCTCTTTTTCTGCTGTATCATCACCAAACATTTTAGCAACTCTACCGTGTGAATACTCATGAATTATAATGGCCATAAGAAAGCCTGGTGCGCATTGCGCTATAGTGAAAAAGATTTTTTGTATATCCATTCTATTGTCATACCAAATCACTCAAAATGACGCAATCAATAGCTAAAGGTTTTTAAACTTTTCTTACCTTACTCGGGGCAATATACTAATAAGGTATGAAAAAGAGGAAAGTTCAATCAGTCATTTACTATTGCGCAGAGAACAATAAAAAACATTTTTTATTGTTACAGATGAATAAGAAGAGAAATTTCTTATGGCAAAACGTCACAGGTGGTGTTGATGAAGGTGAAGATTTCACTCAGGCAGCAATTCGTGAAGCCAAAGAAGAGACAAATTTACTGGATGAGAACATTAAAAGCATTCAACAAACGCAGCTCGAATACTCATTTACTGATCAGTGGAAAAAGAATGTAATTGAAAAAGTATTTATAATTCACTGTCATAAACATTGGGAAATAAAAATTGATCCTACAGAACACCATAGTTTTAAATGGGTTCTTGAAGAAAACATTTCAAAAGATTCTGTACATTATGAATCAAATTATTTCGCCCTTCTAGAGGCAATGGACTTATAATGTTATTAAAAAAAATACTCATATTTTCCTTACTCTTAACCTCTAATACAAAAGTGTTTTCTCAGATAAACGATATCGAATTAGAGTCCCTTGATGATCTTTCTATTTTAGAAGACTTTGAAAAAGGCGGTGAGGATGAAATCGCTCAAGAGGACGATGAGAATGACGATGGTTTCGAAGAGGAAGATGAAGACGAGGTAGTAGAAAGTATTGAGAGCCCATTACAGCAAGACCCTCTTCCAGATTCTTTGGATGGAA
>JBLIAG010000065.1:0-13538 GCA_047634375.1 Bacteriovoracaceae bacterium | reverse complement strand
AAAAGGAAAAATTACCGAAACATAAATAAGAAGGACTTGATTAACAATGTAAAATGACAGTTTGGTCATTATCCCTTGCAAAAGAACATGTCATAATCGCCCAACTCTCACAAATTAAATTAAGAAATGCCTCAAAAGCCAGTCAAAATAGGTCAATTTTCGGTGAAATTTCCTAAATCACCTTTTCTAAGTGTTTGATTTTTAAAGTGACAACTTAATTAGCTTAAAATGGCTTAAAGGGGAATTTAGAAATGAACAAACCATACGACTATATAATTGTTGGTGGAGGGATGGCCGGTCTCTCATGTGCCTACTGGATCAAAAAACTTAAGAAGAAAGTTCGAATCGCTATTGTTGAAAAGGGGGAAATTTTAAATCAAGATGCGGAAAAACAATTATGTAATCTAACAGTTGGTTCTTTAAATCATTTATACAGAATTTATAAACTACAGGGGATTGAAGCCGTTGTGGAAGTTTATAAACATTTTGAGGATAATCTTAGTCTTCTGGAATCAGAACTTGAAGTCCTTGGAAAAAATGAATACGTCTCTCTTCTTGATGGTGGCACGATTAATTTAATGGAAGAAGGTTCAGCGAGCGAACTTGGTTTCTTTCAGAGTTTTGTCCATGAACTTACTAAAAATGATTTTCCAATTAAAGAGATCAAGGATGATGGTTGGAAGTTTGGAGTAAAGTATTCCCATGATGGAAATTATGAATCACAAAGTTTTATTGATAAAGTTTGGAAAAATGTTAGAGAAAATATTGATGTATTTGAGAAGAGTACTTGTAAGAGAATTGGTAGAGAGATTGATGATATAGTTATTTCAACGGCTGGCGGAGAACATATTGTTGGGAAAAAGATAATCTTAGCTAATAGTAATTCCTTATCAATTCTATTACCTGAATTGAAAAATGAATTGGGAACTGTAGATAGTATGATTTATAAATTTGATGCCCATATAAATAACCTTGAATTCTTAAACTATGCGAACCATAAAAAAGATGATTATTTTGTTAAGCTAAAAGATGGTTACTACTACGCTCAACATGGAAATTTATTTGGTAAGGATACGGCCCTAGACGAAGAACAAGTGGGTAAGGCATTTGAAGATTTCTCAAATAAAACTTTTCCAGGTGCAGAAGCTGACAAAGCAGTGAGAACAAAAATTGGTTATACCACCAGTGGTGTTCCAGTGAAGGGAGAAAGTAAGAAGACTCCAAATCTTTATTACTTAGGTGGTTTCTCAGGTCAATCAAAGCTTTATGCGTTTAAGATGGCCAAAGACCTTGTTGAGACAATGTAGTGAAAGTAGCCATGATTAATGGCACTTTAACCCAGTAAAAAAATAAATGCCAACCTTCAAACCCTTAATATTACATAGAAAATTGAGCTACTTAAGAAATATTAATTAAACTTAAGGTTTTTAGCCTTAAAATAAGTCCATGAGAAACTATGAATATTTTTTTAAAAAGGACCCAAAGCCAGTTGTTGAATTGGCCTATAAAGCACTTGGGCAAATCGTACTAGTTGGGGATATTCTCCTTCCAGCTCTTAAATCAAATATTATTGATGAAGTCCGTTTTTATAGTAAAGATATCTCCTTTATTAAAGGAGGAACAGTAACTCATTACAAGTATAAAGAAGTAAAAGCTGAGATTTCCCACTCCATTATAGATAAATCAAAGAAAAATGATCCTTTGATCAAAGTAAGATTTGTAGCTGATGATGGAAAGATTTTTAGTTTAGACCTTACACAACAATCTAACACATTTAGAACTTCAAGCTTTAGCACACATCATAGGGATTTCCTGTTTCAAGTGGCCTCAAAACTGCCTAGGCTTAGAGAAAAAAGATTTAAATATAGAAAAAGTTATTTCTTAGAGCTTTGTTGTGCTGCAATGTTATTGGTAATTGTTTTAGCAGGATAAATTCTGTAAAATGAAGTCATGACTTACTTAAAAATTGCACAAAATGTATTTGAAATTGAAATCGCGGGCCTAAAAGAGGTTTGTTCTAATTTACCCACCAACTTCGACGATATAATTAAAACGATTATAAATGCAAAAGGAAGATGTGTTATTACTGGAATGGGTAAGTCCGGTCTTGTAGGAAAGAAAATTTCTGCAACACTTGCATCAACGGGTACGAAGTCATTTTTTATGCATCCCGGGGAAGCTTATCATGGAGACCTTGGAATGATTCATCCAAGTGATGTTATCATAGCTATTTCAAACTCAGGTGAAACAGAAGAAGTTATAAAATTAATTCCATTTTTTAAAGAAAATGGAAATACAATTGTAGCTATGGCAGGTAAATCTGAATCCACACTAAGTAAGTATTCTGATTTTTTATTAAATATACATATTTCAAAAGAAGCTTGTCCTCTAGAGCTTGCTCCAACAACCTCAACTACAGTTACTATGGCAATGGGAGATGCTCTTGCAGTGGCCCTAATGAAGGCACGAAATTTTCAGGCCGAAAACTTTGCAAGGTTTCATCCCGGTGGAAGTTTAGGTCGAAAACTTTTGACTAAAGTATCTGATGTAATGAAAACGAATAATCTTCCTATTCTTTTGGAGAGTATGGATTTTGATGAAATTCTTTCCGTTATTTCAAGTGGAAGACTTGGCGTTGGAGTGATTGTTCAGGATGAAAAGGTACTTGGAGTTATTACTGACGGAGATATTCGTAGACTATTAAAAGAAGAAAAAGAAAAAGCATTAACAAAAACTGCGAAAGATTTTGGCTTAAAAAATCCAATAACGATTAATTCTGATATGAAAATTGTAATTGCTGAAGAATTAATGCAAGAAAAGAAAATTTCAACTTTGATTGTTTGTGAAGATGGTCTATTTAAAGGCATTCTCCACAGATATGATATCTAGAACTATTTATTACAAACGAATGATTTAGGATCTTTGTAAACAGGATTACAATAAGAAATCCAATCATCCTTTAATAATTCAGCATAGCCATAATACCAAGTGATTATTGATTCAGAGTGAGGAAGGATTTGAACTTCGCTACTTAATACATCTGGATCAACACCATTAACTGAATAGCACCAACCATAAACACGCATACTTGTATCTGAGAGAACTTCAAAGGCATCAAGGCCTACTGGTGTTCCAAGAATTGAATTAATAGCATGTTCATTTCCAATATAATCAATATCATTATTTGAGAGAACATAAGTTGTAAGGTGTCCGGCGGTAGTTTTATCTAATATTTCGATTTCTTCATAATGATAATTAGTATCTTCACAAAGATTTTTTATTTGGAAGACCACAGCATTAGCAGAGGAAACAAATAGGCAACAAGCGATAAGAATGATTAGATTTTTCATAGCTGGTTTGTAATCTTTTTTGGATTGTAAGTAAACCTATTAGATATCTTTTCGAGTATAATCTTTCAGCACACCATTCTCAAATACAAGATCAAGATAGCCTGCAAACCCGTCCATATCATTCCCCAGTATACTGTAATTATTGAGAGGAAAGCTAAGATCACTTTTATGTCCAAGTAACTGGCTTATGTAGAGGGTTAACTCTAAGTGAGTAGGTTCTCTCGAGAAATCTTGTTTAGCTGGAGAGTTATGGAAATAGCTAAGTACCGGAATGGAAAATGACGGTTTTTTTAAGGCCGCATGTCCCCAAACACCTTCTTCTCCAAGCCCTTCTCCGTGATCAGACATATAAATAATAATTGTAGGTTTATCATGAGATTTTACGGTCTCAATAAGCTCTTTCATAAACTTATCAAATTCAATGACACTATTATCGTAATGATTAACCCTGTCTTTTTGGTATTTGCCAACCATTTTAAAGGTCGCTTTATCTTTCGGATAACGAAGGTTATAAGGGCCGTGACTTCCTCTTTGATGGAGAACATAGAAGTTATTTTGATCTAGGTTCTTATATAAATCCTCTTTTATACTATCTAAAAGCTTTAAGTCATCAGCCGCATTTGAATCTGAAATTCCTGGTTGAAGAACTTCTAGATTTTTATAATTGTCTACGGAGCTTAAACAAAGAGAATTAGTTATATATCTTAGTTGTTGTTGAGATTGGCTCGAATAAAAAGTTGTTCTAAAATTATTCTTCTTTGCTAATTTAAAGAGACATTGCTTTCCTTGAATAACAGCATTTTGACCATCAAGTCCAAAGGTATTATTCGCGATAAAGGCTAGGGCCACATCTGTAGAGACTCCAGAAGATATTCCTTTAGAAAAATAAAAGTTTGGATCTTCCTTTAAAGAACTGAGATAGGGAGTTGTTGGTCTTTTATATCCTAGTAGGGATAAATGATTTGCACTTAGGCTCTCTCCAATTACAAATATAATATTTCCTTCAAACTTTGGAATATCAGTAAAGGTAAACTTTGATTTATAAGTGGTATCATCTTTTTTTCTAAGAATCTTGTAAGGTAGAATTTTTCCAGAAAAGTAAGAGAGACTTAAATAAATATTCATTCCCATAAATTCTTGAGTTGAAGGCTGTCTTCCCCATGTATTACCAGTAAGCCCAGTTCTAATAGGATTATAGACTAGGTAGAAAAATAATAAGGCCGGTAAGAATGGAATTGATTTATTTGGTTTAAATTTCTTATTCATAAAGAAAAGAAAACCAATAAGGGGAGTGGATAATATTAGAGGAAGAAAAAATAAAGAAAATTCTTCTTTTAAAGTTCCAAACACCTCTCCAACTTCGGTGAACATAAGGTATATGGCACTAGGATATACTGGGACTCCGTAAAAGCTAATATGAAGCATTTGAAAAATACTTAAAGTCGGTATTAATGCTAGAAAGAAAAATCTTAATTTTGCACCTTTAACGAAGGTAAATAAAAAGAAGGCAATATAGAGCCCAATATAGTTATTTATCGGTACCAGGGACTGAGATTTATTGATCATGAAAAATAGATTTTCAGAGATAATGGTAACGAGAAAAGCAGTTATTGATAAAAGAATATGATTCATGGTAATTTTGTATCATACTCTATTAAAAATATAAATGGCCATGCGTGTTGGCCGAGCTGGAAATTTTATGAATTTCAATAATCATAAGTGGAGACAATTAACACCTGGATTTAGGACTTTTTTAAGTTTGGTCTTTTTGTTTCTTCTAAGTGTTTTCTTTCTCTCCATAGCAGATACTGGTTGGAGAAAAGGCGCATATAAATGTCTTCAAAGTGTATTTTTATTAATGGTACTTTTTTCAATTTTTGCGAGACCTAAACTCAAATTTATAATTAAGCTGATTCTTTCCTATAATATTGCCAATTTTCTTTATTACTCTTTTGTTTTTGGGAGAGTAGATGCAGGGACTATTTTAAGTCTTCTTGAAACTAATTCGTCTGAAACTTGGGAATTTCTAAAAACTCTTGATTCCTTAATTGTCGCTAAGTCCTTTGCACTGACGGTACTTTTTTGGAAACTTTGTAGTATTTCCCTAAATGCTATTGAAGAATTAAAACCAAAGAAATATAAATTTATTTTACCTTTTTTTGTGGCCTATCTAGCTTTTATTGGTGGAAAGCTTATTAAGACAAAAGAAAATCAGTTAGATGTTCTAAAAGAGAGAACAGTAAAGTTCTTGGAGCAAGATGTATATACTCATTTTATAGCGGCCTATGGTAGGTATCAACTGATTATGGATAAGTATGATGTTGATGTCACACCTAATTGGGGGGAAGTTACAAATACGCAAGAGCCTAAGAAGGATATCTACTTTCTCGTGATCGGTGAATCAGCACGAAGAGATGCCTATGGATTCTATAATGAAAAATATGACACAACTCCTAAGCTTGTTGAAACTACGAATATTACCATTGTAAAAGATGCTATTTCTCCTGGGGTTCAAACAAGGGAATCAGTTGTTCGAATTCTATCTTTAAATGATAAAGAAAAGGTGCAATTTGGAAATAATATTATAAGTCTCGCTAATAAGGCCGGATTTAGTACGTATTGGGTATCAAACCAAAGTAAGGTTGGAGAAAATGATACAACTATCGTCTCAATTGCTAAACAATCACAAAAAACTTACTTTTTAAATAACGGACATTATAGAAACTCTGGAACTGATAATAAGCTTCTTCCAATATTTAGAGAAATCCTAAAGAAAGAAACAAAGGGACCTAAGTTAGTTATTCTGCACACTATGGGGTCCCATAATAGCTTTTGCGCTAGAGTTTGGAAGAAAAAAACTATCAGTAATATAGATTCGAACTTTCAATGCTATTTTAACTCTATTGAAAATAGTCATGCTTTAAATGAAGAATTAATTTCAATCCTAAGACAAAATAATCTAAGTTTTTCTGGAATCTTCCTCTCTGATCATGCATTGGTAAGATCAAAGAAATCTCCCTATTTTGTTCACGGTGCTGGAAAACAATACACTGATGAAGCTGTGAAAGTTCCATTGGTCTTTTTTAATGATTCACCAGTTGAAAATAAATTCCTGGATAAAAGATATTTCCTAAGAGATTTTATCCATACTTTTGCGCATTGGAGTGGAATTAAAAATACACTTCTTAGTTTGGATAAATCTATACTCAATTCAGAATTTAAGGTTCAAGAAAACTATATATTAAGATCTAATTTTAAGCAGGAAGCTATCCAATGAAGTTTCTTTTAATCATTTTTATTATGGCGAATATATCTATCAGTCATAGTTTTGAGACATGGGTTCATAGGACCCAGGAATACGGTTCACCTCAGTTTGAATATACTAAAAATTGTAAAAAGATGGAGAAAGAAGAAATAGAAAGTATTTTTAATTTTGAATTTTTTGAAAATGATAAGTTCACTGGTATCGAAGTTGATATCGTATTTAATGAAAAAATAAATGACTTAGTTATCTATCATGGAAGTAAACTATCAAAAGGACCTCATGAGGACTTTCAATGTTTTAAAGGAAGATATTTACTCTTTAAGGACTTTATTAACCATATTAAGAAGTTTGAAAAGCCATTCAAGGTTTGGATAGATTTAAAAAATTCTGATTCAAGTAATATTGAAAAAGCAGCTTTTGAAATAAAACAAGTTCAAAATCATGATCGCTTTATTGTTGAAACTCAGAGCTATTTCGGAGCGTATTTTCTTAAGTCACAAGGGTTAAAAACATCCCTTTGGCTTAAAATTCGTGGGCCTAGTGAAGATAGTTTTAGTGGTAAAATCAGAATGTTTAAAAATAAAATGAGAGTGAAAGCTGCAGGAATCTTAGGTGCTGATCGAATATCACAGTCTTGTGGTAAGATGCTTGAATTTAAAGAGATTTTTAATAATGATTATCCGAAGATGTGTTGGAATACGAGTGGTAAAGTACTTGCAGAGACTCAACTAACTAAAATTCAGGGCCTTACAGTAGTATTAGATAAACCCTAATATTTTGATATTTTAAAAACCTATGTTACCATTTATGAGCATCAAAAAGGCGAGAGTGTGCTGTTAACACACTCCCTTTAAGCTACTGAATCAAGTGATAAAACGCTACAAATAGCGTAATTATCGCATTGATAAAGATAAGCACCTTAATGATGTCTTCCATAACAAAACCTTTAGTTCAAAAGGCCCTCTTCATTGAGGGTCATGGAAGCTTCTTTTTGGATTACAAGAAAATAGACTTTTAGGAATCCCCATCTATTTAATTTAATAAGAAGTAGAGTTGAGCCTCAGGATTATTGGTGACTTTTTCTGGTGAATATTTGATATTTTAAAAACCTATGCTACCATTTATAAGCATCAAAAAGGCGGGAGTATGCTTGTAACACACCCCCTTTAAGCTACTGAATCAAGTTATAAAACGCTACAAATAGCGCAATTATAGTATTGATAAAAATGAGCACCTTAATGATGTCTTCCATAACAAAACCTTTTGTCAAAAGGCCCTCTTCATTGAGGGTCATGGAAGCTTGCTAGGTCTTTTGCAAGGGATTGTATTTGTAGGGGGTTTTATATTGTTGTTTTTACAAAAGAATTTTGCTTTGCGTACAATCTTGTATACGGTAATATCCTAATTATTGAGGATATTATGAATACAGTCTTATTAACCGGTGTAGCCGGCTTTATTGCTAATCGAACTTGTGAAATATTACTTGAGCAAGGCTTTGAAGTTATCGGAATTGATAATCTTAATGATTATTACGATGTTAAGCTCAAAGAATTTCGCCTCGATCAACTTAAGAAATACCCCAACTTTAAATTTATAAAAGCTGATATAGAAGACAAATCAGCATTACAAGAAATCTTTAAGACCCATTCATTCACAACTATATACAATCTCGCTGCAAGAGCAGGTGTTCGTTATAGTATGCAAAACCCAGATATTTATGTTTCAACTAATATTCAAGGAAGTCTTAATTTATTGGAAATGGCACGTGAGTATAAAGTAAAAAAGTATATTCTTGCTTCCACTAGTTCTTTATATGCTGGAAAGGAAATGCCTTTTATAGAAACTTTAGATGTTAGTGAGCCCATATCCCCATATGCTTCAACAAAGAAATCTGCAGAAACAATGGCCTACACTTATCATCACTTGTATGGAATAGATGTATCAATAGTTCGATATTTTACTGTGTACGGCCCAATGAGTAGACCAGATATGGCACAACTAAGATTTATGAAATGGATTGATGGGGGAGAAGTAATTCAGCTTTACGGCGATGGTGAGCAGGCGAGAGATTTTACATATGTGGATGATATTGCTGAAGGAACCATTTTAGCGAGTAAGCCCCTAGGGTTTGAAATCATTAACCTAGGTGGAGGACAAAATCCAATATCTATTAATACAATGATTGCTGAGTATGAAAGCCTTCTTGGAAAGAAAGCTACAATTAAGAACTTACCGTTTAATAAAGCTGATATGTTAGTAACTTGGGCAAATGTGGATAAAGCAGAAAAATTACTTGGATGGAAGCCTAAAGTATCCTTTGAAGATGGAATTAAAAACTGTGTGAAACATTTTAAAGAAAACAAAGACCTTTATAATAATATAAAATTATAAATCAAATCCAATTTCATTTAGTAATAATTCAAATTTTTCATCTTGGTTATCAGTAGAGTACTTCATTGCTGTTGTGTAGTTGAGTTCACCTAATTCCAATCTTAATTCTGAGCTTTCTACTAAAGTGGTTATCTTTTTGGCTAAATTGTCTTTTGACAGCTCTTGTAAAATAAACCCCTTAGATCTTCCTTCAAGAATTTCACTTGAACCAACCATTTTATTAACTATTACTGGTTTTTTACAGGCCATGACCTCGAGTACACTCATGCCAAATTCTTCAATATGAGCTGGTAGGACAAAAATGTCCACAGAATTATAATACTTCTCCACTTCATCTGTCGGAGGAAGAAAAGTTATTGGATGGTTTGATTTTTCTATTAATTCCCGAAATGGTTCAGACTTATCTTTACCAGCAATGAGAATATGCAGGTTTTTTTCTTTTGGAAGATCATAAATAGCTTCAAGTAGTAACTTAACGTTTCTCTTCTTAAAGTTCCCAGAAGTTATAAGTCCTATAACAATTGTATCTTTTGCTATTTTTAACTCATCTCTAATATTGGCAGTACTTTGTCCAAATTGTTTACTATTAAGTTCAGGGTAGTGAACAACTATTTTTTTACCTTCTAAGTTAAAGCGAGAAGTTAAATCGTGTTTCATCATTTCAGAATTACACACTAGAACTTTGAAATTTTTAGTTGTTAAAATTTCTGAGTGAATTTTTCCAACTTCATGATCAATCGGAAGTTTTTTTCCATTGATGAGCTCAAAAGCTAGGTGAACGCAATTATGAATAAAACAGATATCTTGATTTATAATGTCACCATGCCCAATAATTAGATCTGGCTTTAAGCTTTGAGCAGCCTTTGCCACTCGTTTCATGTAGAATTTTCTTCTGAAAAAACCACTTATGGGCCACCTGTACGTTTTATAAGGAGTACCACCAGCAATTATAACAGCATCTTCTTTTATTCTTTCAGCTATAGCATAGGCGTTATGACCTTTATTCTTGAAAAACTTAATTTCAGATAGAACAAGTCTAGGAACCCCAGAACGAATAACATTTATGTCTTTTTGAGAAATGAGTATTGTTTTTGGCATAACTTATAACCTTTAGTCGCTTGTGCGATGCGCGTGGATTTACTTTACCGTCTTTGAGAATTAATATATCTCAATGTTCAGTAAAATAAAGTTAAATAAATACTATATAACGTATCTTTATATTTCAATAGTCCCACTTATCTATTCGCTTCTGTACCAGAGGCAAAGAGAAGAGGATTTTGTATTTTGTCTTATTAGCTCATTCTTATTTGTTCTTCCAATCTATTTCTTAAAAAAGCCGGCAATTTATTTTATCGGAAGCTCGCTTCTATTTTGGGCCACGGGCCTATTTGATTTGGTTCATATTTATCTATATCAAGGAAGAATTAGCTCTAGTATATTTTTCATTATCTTAGACACCAATCCAACTGAAACTCTTGAATTTGTAAGTTCTAATATTTCAATTGGTATAGTCATTTTAATATTATCCTATTGTACAGGGTTATGTTTTTTACTTCGAAACGCAATCAAGGGAGGTAATACTTCTTATGGAAAAGGATTTCGTTTTAAAGTTTTATTCTGGATACTTTTTCCTGTCCTTATAAAGTTATCAACTAGTTCTTGGAACGTGGATAAGGTCTTAGAGGCTTATACTCGTTCGAATCAATCCTTCTTAATGGTTCAAACTTACTTAAAGTATCAAAAGCAAATGAAAATCTTTTTGAATTTTAGTAAAAAGGCTAAAGATCTAGGAGTTATTACTAGATCAAAAAAAATAGATGAGGCTGAGACTCATATTTTGGTAATAGGAGAGTCAACAACAAGTCAGCATATGAGTCTTTACAATTATCACCGTGATACCAATCCATTATTATCAAAAATTAAGGGAGAGCTTCTAATTTTTAATGATGTCGCAAATTCATATCCACCTGGTAATGCTGGAAATATGAAAAAGATAAATACTCTTGCAAATTATAAAAATGAAAATGAAGAACTACTTTCGATAAGCTTAATCAATATTATGAAGGCAGCAGGGTTTAAGACGTATTGGTTATCAAATCAATTGCTACTAGGATTACACGATACCATTACTACGGCCCTTGCTAAGCAATCTGATATTCATGTCTTTACCAATACAACAGATTCAACAACATATGATGAAAAACTTCTACCTATTTTTGAGAAGAAGCTTTCAGATAAACCATTGAAAAAATTTATTGTTATTCATCTCTTGGGTACTCATATGAAGTACAGAAATAGATTTCCTAAAGAATTTGAAAAATTTGTTGATTTTAAAGATATTAAGAAAAAGCCTTTTCATAATAAGAAATCCCTCCAGTATATCAATGATTATGATAACTCCGTTTTGTATAATGATTATATTATGAATGAAATTATGCAGATGGTGAAAAAACAAAGTGGAATTGTAAGCTTAATTTACTTATCTGATCATGGAGAGGAAGTGTATCAGAATGCTAATCTTCATGGGCACCCAGCTATTGATACAACTGGTGTATATGAAATTCCATTTTTTGTTTGGTGCTCAAATCAGTTTAAGTTGAGATTTAAAGAGAAGTATAAAAGACTTCAAAGCGCCATAGATATTCCTTTTGCCCATGATGATATCATTCATACATTAATGGATCTTTATTATATTGATTATGATAAAAAAATAGAAAGTTTAAGTATTCTAACGGATGGATATAAGCCGCGAGAAAGATATATTGATAAAATAAGAAAAAAGTTGAGAGAGTAAAAAATGGATTTAAAAAATAAGATTCTAAACTATTTTAAAGATACTTATAGCAAAGAGATTATTGAAATAAACTATTTGTATTTTGAATCTCTTTATCAAAAATTCAAAGATGATTTTTCTGTAGAAATGACTTTGAGTGATGGAGTGAACGATTCAGTGGTCATTCCACTTCCTATTGCAACGGATGCAGACATAGATTTTGTAGCCGTTCAAGATTATGAATCTTTATCTCGTGAAGTCTCGCCTTTGCTTAAAGATTTTAGGCTGCGTATTTGTAAAATGCAGGCAGGTCTTGGAACAAGTGTTAAAAGAGAAGATCTTCTTAAAAAATATACAAACAGAAAGACTCTCGGATCTAAGGGAACAGATTTATTTATAGAATACAATAGTGCTAGAATATCTATTGCTGAGATGCAATTACTGTTAGCGCAGAAGAGGGCCTCTTCCGGAATATATGAATCGGTTGTTTTTTCTAATCTTATTAACTCTGAAACAGAAGACGCTGTAAATGGTATCTGGAATAATATCCACCCTTTTGAAAATAAATCTTATAATGAAGTTTTCAACACAGAGAAGCTCAAGAAAGGTAATGAGATTTATCAATTGATGATGCCAACTATTAGTTCAGATGGGAGCGTTAGCTTAGAGCGAATGGCACCTGCTGGTCATGGATTCTTAGGTTTTAATGAATTATTGGAAATTTTTCGAAATGAAGATATAAAAAATGAAATCTTAGTGGTTGGAAATGGAGAGGATTTAAAGTCAACTCCTGATGATTTAATCCTATCGTGGATTGCTGAAAATAATGTGCCCATAGCAATGTTAACAACTACTAAGTTAGAGAAAGATAAGAAAGGCGGGCAAATTGCGATGGTTAAAGAAGACCCTGCGTTTATCACCATCGTTGAAAAAGCTCAGGCAGAAAAGGCTAATCAATTACAGTATTTTGAAGAGCTAGGGCTTCGAGCCGGTGACAAAAGATCATTATTTAATACGAATATTGTGGTAATTAATAAGAAGGCCTTAAAAGAAAAACTCATTGCTCATTTAAATATAAGTGAAGAACATTTTAGACAGATTATTTCACCAGATCTAATTAAAAACTCAAAAAAGAAAGAACACGAAAGTTATACTCAACTTGAAGGTGCCATTGGCTCATCTTTATTAAATCTAGATAAGTATTTTAGAAAATCTTATAACCAAAACCTTGTTAGCTTTTTGAATCTTGCTCCTGAGAATAGGGAGAAGTTCTTTGTACCTATTAAAAATCGAGACGATTTTGATGAGATTTATGGTGAGTCTAAGTTCTAGAGTTGAGAGAACTTTTTTTATATTTCTTTAAACGGTTCCTATTAACTCAAAATCGGAAATTTATTTAACTTAAATTGATTATGTTAAATCGTCATCTTTATGGGAATATCTTGAAGAAAAGTCAGAAGATAGGTAACTCCTTAATTCTTAAGAATAGGATTAAAATTATTTTTTAAGTGTATTCAAAAATAACAAGAATCTTGTATTAAAATTATTTGAATTGTAATTATTTAGACTTTTATCTCAAATTCTTGACCTTTCCAAAAAACTTTTAAGTTTGGAATTTTGAAGGAGTGATCTGGTACAGTCCATTTTAATTTGTCATGTTCAACCCAAACCTTTGTGTTTGATTTTACCCAAAGAAAATTCATAGCATCGATTAAATTTGCAAACCAGATATTCTTAAATGATTTGATGTAGTTAAGGA
>JBLIAG010000064.1:0-14758 GCA_047634375.1 Bacteriovoracaceae bacterium | reverse complement strand
ATACTAGGTTTCATAACAAATAAACGCTTTGAAACATTAACTTGAGGTGCGGCTAAGCCAACTCCGCCGGCCTTCTTCATGGTTATCATCATTTTATCAATAAGCTCTTGGGTTTCTTCGGAAGTAATTTCTTCAAAGGGGATTTCTTCAGCAATCATCGTAAGAGTCGGATGGCCTATTTTAATAATTTCTAAAGGAGCATCAGGATATACACTTAATGTATGAGCGGATAAATTAAAACTAAATATTGCTATAGATATAATAATTGATTTCATGATTTCTATCTCCTGTGTAGAAATCATAAAACAATTAAGACAAACCTGCTAGACTATTTAAAGATTGACTCCAACGGTCACCAAATTGCTTTATTTGTTATTAATTACCTTTCTCAAGGCTTAATAAGTCATAAGTAACAACCACTTCTTTATCATTTGGTTTATGACGTATAGTACCAGGGCTGACCCCCTTTTTTTTCATAAAACGAGAGTATAGCCTATGATGAGTAGTTGAAGTAAAGTAACCAAGGTCCCTGATATCAGGACTATTTAAAACAATGGTGAATGCATCATCAATTAACCCTGCTGAAACTCTACCTTTAGGGTCAATTTTAGAATCTACTGCAAGTCGCCCTACCTCAGCAGAAGCATATGAATCCTTACGTCGCATAAGGTTAAAATTAGGCTTAACCCCACCCCCACTAAGAGATTCTTCTAGAAATAGTTTCTCTTTATATTTTTTAGATTCAATAACAGTAACAGCCCCAACGATTTCATTCTTTTTATCTGGATTAAGTACAGCGATTGTAATTGTTCGATTACGACTTTTTAAGCTGAAGTCTTTCATAATCTTTCCTTTTTCAGCCGTAATCTGAGGAAGCCTTCCTCTTAAAATCCCAATCACTCTATCTTCAACATCACTTAAGAGAAGGTCTGATTTAAATAAACTTGAAAACTCCTCATGCCTTCTATTATCAATAATAATATGCTGTAAACCACTTGGAGATTCAAGAACAACAATTGGGTCTCCCCTCTTATTACTAATATCGAGTAAGGTGTTTTGTTTGGCTTTTTGAAACTCTTTTTCGTTTGTAAAAGCTCTAACTATTACAGAAGATTGCCTCCCTTTATATGCTTTGATCCCAGTGATAGCTTTATTCTTCAAATGACCTAAATGTTTAGTAAGAATAGGAAGAGTATTGATCGCCATACCTGAGACTGCACCTAGGAGTAAGCTATCATAGAGTTGATCTTTTTTCTCATAACATGTTTCAATTTTTTTAACGTCATCAATACTGTCGTTACTCAAGATTTCTCTTTCACTACCATTTACAACTTTGTCAGAAAGTTTCGCCTTTCCGTAGTTTAAACTTAAGTTTGAACATTCTTTTTCTGCTTCTAAATACCGAACTCCCATGCTACCAAAGAGCCCCAACTGAACTGCCTTCTGTGCAGTAAAAAAAGTCCCTCTTGAGATACTCGCGACCTTAAGTCCAAGAGAAGCTGGGTGAGGTAAGAATGAAAGACCAAGCGCCCCATAATCAATAATATCTTTTACCGTTTTTACTTTTTTATTTAATTTACTCTTTCGAAGTGCAAGAGAACAAAGTTTACTTTTATCGATTTGAAGGTCACCCTCATATCTTAAAAAAGCATAATTAAGGGCACCATCAATAACTTTAGTTTGATTAAAAACTGAAGCAGATGTTAAATTAATATTTGGTCCAGTGATTTCCCCATTAAGAATTTTTAAATTCAATTGCTCTAACTCAGAAATCCCTTTAGTTGTTAATTCAAGCTTTTGACCAAATGAATTTATTGCAAACTGTAAATCATCTTTGCTATATGTTTTACCCTTAAGAAGTTTATTTTGACTGTTGGGTTTATATGCTTTTACAAGACTAGGTTCTAACCACCATGAATTTTTAGCAATTAAGATTTGACGAATTTGATTTAATTTAGAGATTTCCCCGTCTAACTTTAACTTAATACTTGACGCACACCCATTATTACCTTCATAACAATGACTACCAGCACTACCACCATCATAGCTTGCAAGCCCTTGCTTAGATTTTTTAATTTTTTTAATTTCATCACTAATTTCATGAATAATTTTTAAGTCATCCATACCTTTTTCAAGGGATGTAAAAAGAGTTTTATTAATTGGGGAAGTTAATACTTCTTTTTCAATAGGTATACTAGGGGCATTTTTATTTCGAACAAATCTAAAAAAATCTTTCCACTGATCAAAATAAGACTCAAGATACTCTTTTTTATGAGTACTAATTTTAAAAAGTTCTCCTACTTCTCCATCTAAAGTTGGAATTCCCCTAGATTTTGTATCAATGACTAAGTTTTCAAAGTCACCATTATGACAGGCCACCTTTTGGACTAAGGTCTCTTGGCAATACTCATTATAACCAGTTTCATCAATCATAGATTGTGAGTGAGAAGACCAAATAAAAATACTTAAAGTGATAATTGTTTTTATATTCATAAACCTAAGATATCATCAAAGGATTTTTTGAACTAAGGTAATCGAGGTAATCAAGAAAAAATTGAATAAAATTAATAACTTAATCTTTATTTCCCTTTATTTTTCGCCCTAAAAACTTGGCAATTTGGGCCCTTTTAAATTATCTAAACCTAAGTAATAATCTTCCCAGCTAAAACCTCTAAATAGTAGTTCTCTCTTTGGACTATTTTAGGTGGGATAAATTTATCATTTAAAATTATTTGTTTTTTCATATCAATATATTCCTGCCGAATTTAATTAATAACAATTATCTTATAACTTTCTAAATCAGTAAAAGAACTCACGCGACTTGGATTCAAAAAGATCTCCTTTTGATCGTTTTTCTTCAATCCAATAGCAATCATATTAAAGGAGCATACAATTTTTGAGATCTCCTCAAAGCATAGACTTCCTGATAACCCAAAGTGCTTAGCTGAGATAAAAGTGATATCTGATCCACCAGCATTAAAAAGTGAATCAAATACTCTATTCAGTTCAAACCTCAAAGCTACATTGGATAAAATATAGCTAATAACCATCGGACTTATAATCGTTTCACCTTGTCTATTTTCAAATAGCTTTTCATTTTCAGGTTCTGCAAGCTCAATAACAACAGGGAACTCTTTATTAACACCTACAACTTGTCTTAGTTGTAATATTCCTAATATAGAACGAGCATCTGCATCAGTGGCGTCACTTGTTCTATCACTAGAAAGAAAAACAACATTATCATACCGGGAGAATTCAATATTAGAGATATCATTAAATGATGTATAGTCTGCTACGATATGTCGAATAGCCGAATAATCACCCTGATTAAGCACTGATAAAAGGGATTTCTCTCTCACAGGTACTTCTACTTGCGATAGAATATCTATTTCAAAATCGTACTTTTGTGTTTCGTACAATTCTTTAATAAGAAATGGAGCTTTCATACTCCATCCCATGATAAGTAATTTTTTAGGTTTCTTAATTACATCTTTAAGAGTTTCGTTCTCAATCAATCCCTCATTCTTTTTCAATAATTTTTTATCGAAATTGATTGAGTCAAAGGTTGTTGCAATAAATATAATAAAATCTCCATCGAGGATAATTTCAGAGTTCCTTGGGTTAACCACACAACGATCACGCTGAAAGTTAGATACTAAGCCAATCGCGATACAATTAGGAAAGGCATCTTTTATCTCCCCCCAAGATTTCCCAACAAGCTCATCATATACTTTTAAATATATTTCACTTCCTTCAGATTGTGCAATTAGTTCTGTAATGACATACGATAGTCCAGGGTTTTGAATACTTTGTGCAATCATCCTTGCAAGTAAAACTCTTCCTGAAATAACTTGAATATTTTCGCCATATGCAGCTCGTGCCACATCAACATTATTTTGTTCTAGAATTTCAACAACAACCTTTGGTGAAGGTACTTTTGCAATATCCGCTCGACTTTTAATGGATAAGAGCGCTTTGATTGATTTAGTATCTGAGTTTTCAAAACCATCTTCCCCATAAATCATTGAGGGAATAATGACGACGGAGCTATGCTCTATATTTATACGTGTTAAATCTTCCGCACGCATGAGATCTCCTGTTCTAAAAATCACATTTTGTAAATCACGTTTATTCTTAATATGCTCTTTAAGATCAGCGATTAATTCGAAACCAACACTTTCGTTTAAGACAACAATTTTGCGAGAGGCTTTTTTGTTACTTAAAATAAATCTTTTAAATCTCTCTTTTGATGCCAGAATTTCTTGAATGATTATTGGCGTTCTATTTGTGTAGCCAAGAATTGAGACATGGCCTTTTATTAAAATTGGAGTATAACCAGATTCAAGTTCTTTCATCTTTCGATATAACCACTGAGTCATAATAGCGACCAAAGACCCCATAAAAAGTACGTATCCTAGCAAAGTTAAAATGGTAGCAAGAACTCTTTTGGCAACTCCATTATCATCACCTAAGTATCCAGGGTCACTCATCCTAAGAAATGCCCACCAGGTACTTGAACCTAGTCCCCCCTCGATTGGTTCGATAAAAAGAAGAATTTGTCCTGAAATAACTGATATAAGTCCAATAATTAAACCAATAAATAAAACTTGATAAAAGGGACCTCGAATAAGAAACCTTTCCACTTGATATTTTAAAAATTGGATGAAATCTTTAGATAATCTAAAACCACTAAACGTCATAAACACTCCTTATAAAGATAGTATGTCTAAACTAAGACTAAATGACTACAAAACATGGTCAATAATTCATTAATTTAATGGTCTCTTTTTGAATTTACAATGCTAGTATTTTTTAAGTAATTAAAATAATCAAGGAAAACTTAAATGTTAATAACATGGCTATTAATCTTCTGCTGTATTTTGTTCTCAGGTATCTTTTCAGGCTTAACGTTGAGCTTATTTGGACTAGGGAGACTTAGGCTGGAAAGTGAAGCTGAGGCAGGTGATATAAGTGCTATAAAGATTCTGAAATTAAGAGAGGATTCTAATTTTCTATTATCTACCCTATTATGGGGAAATGTTTCAGTTAATACGTTATTAGCGCTTTTAACTGAGTCAGTAATGACTGGTCTGTATGCATTTTTCTTTACAACGTTTCTCATTACATTCTTTGGTGAAATAATTCCACAAGCTTGGTTCTCTAGAAATGCCCTTCTCGTTGGAAGTAAACTCACACCACTTGTTCGACTTTTTCAAATTTTATTTTACCCTCTAGCTAAACCGTCGGCAATTCTACTCGATGTATGGCTTGGTAAAGAAGGCCCTCACTTTTACTCTGAGAACACATTAAAAACACTCATCACAAAACATATCGAAGCTTCTGACTCTGAGATTGAAATTTTTGAAGGTGTTGGTGCCTTAAATTTTCTTAAAATGGATGATCTCGAAATGCATAACGAAGGTGAAGATGTTCATTTAGAAAGTATCTTTAAAAAAGAGAAGAAATTTGATCTACCAAATTTTCCAGATGTGAACGAAGAGGGTTTTGAAGATTTCCTAAAAGAAGTTAATAATTGTCCTGTAAAATGGGCCATATATATTGATGAAGAAGAAATTCCAATCCTTGCTCTAAATACGGATGCTTATATAAAAGCTTATTACTCTAACAAACTTACCAATAGTTACCAGTTTTGTCATAGACCTTATGTTTTTAAAGCATCAGATACTAAACTCTCAGAGATTGCAACAAAATTTAGAGTTGAGTCTGTGGAAATTGAAGATGATGTTATTAAGAATGATATTGTCCTTTTATGGAGTAAAGAACATCGAAAAATTATCACTGGAACCGATCTTTTAGGAAGACTCTTCAGAGGTATTGTAAAAACTAACGCACACAGCGAACTTGAAGAATAGGATAAAAAATGGAAATTGATTCAATTTTAGTAAAAGTATCTGAGTTATGGGCCCTTTTAAAAACACCACTTTTTAGCATTGAAGGAGCTAATATTTCTCTAACCAATATGCTCTTATCCATCTTCATAATAATTTCTTGTATCTTTATTGGTAAAAAGCTTTCAAAAGTAACCAAGTTTTTTCTTGATTCCAAGGGAGCAGACTCAGGAGTTTCAGACTCAATAAGTAAATTCGTAAGAATTATTATTGTTTTAATTGGAGTTCTATTGGCCATCAAAACCCTTGGATTCTCTCTACAATCCCTTGCTGCACTTAGTGCAGTACTTATGGTTGGTATTGGTTTTGGACTCCAGAACATAGCTCAGAACTTTATTTCAGGCCTAATTCTTTTAGTTGAGAGACCTATTAAGGTTGGTGATATTATTCAAATAGGCTCAACAACTGGCCGTGTATTAGAAATAAGAGTTAGATCAACTATTGTTCAAACAAGAGATGATATTTCCATTATTGTTCCAAACTCAAAACTAATCTCTGAAGAAGTTACTAATGAGAGTTTTTCTGGATCTAATATCAGACTTAGCATTACAGTTGGTGTGGCTTATGGATCGGATCTTGAACTCGTTAAAAAGATACTTAAAAAAGCAGCTGATGGACACCCTGAGAAACTAGAGTTCCCAAAGTCAGACGTAATCTTTAAATCTTTTGGAGATTCTTCCCTAGATTTTGAACTAAGATTTTGGACGAAACAAATTTGGGAGCAAAGAAGAATGCGCTCAGATATCCGCTTTGAAATAGCAAAACTTTTCGAAGAGAACAATATTCAAATACCGTTTCCCCAGCGTGACCTTCATATTAAAAGAGGGCCGGATGAGGCCGCTCATAAAAACGATTTTTTATAGTCCTGATTTACGTTATAAGATAACTTTACACTTCCCCCAGTAAGTAGTTTGTAAAGGTGGTGATGAATCAGGTAACTGATCTAGTTTAAGTAAGCTTGTTTGAGGAGTCTCAAATTGGTATATTGAAACTTCGACATCATTACCTTTAAGTAAGCCTAAAACTTTAATCATATGCATACCAATATAGTTGCTTTCCACATGGTACCAATTAACGATGTCGGACCCGTAAGACCTTGTACTCGTTAATTTCAGGGGTATGACTTTTTTACTTCCACCTAGTCCGTTAAAAAAAGGGCCATGGACACTAGGGTTTTGTTCTCCCAAACCTATTAGCTCAAACTGATAGTAATCATTTGTTTTTTTTATCTTTTGTTTTGGATATTTATCAATTCCTGCAGCATCAACACCAAGTTTGTATTCCAGGGTACAAGTATACTTATTAGAAAATTTAAACTGATCTTGTAGCTCTCTATCCATAGCGTTGACTCCGTAAGGTAAAAACAGAATATTAAATATAAAAAATGTTATATTGAAGTTTATAAAATTAACCATTACTTTTATAGGCCACGACTTTATAATTAAATATACTAACGGCCACAGGAAATAGATCTTGTGAAATTATTACAAAACCATCTTCTTCTAACTCATAATCAAATTGGTCACAGCGTTCTTCTATGACCTTATCCAATTCAAATAAATATGCTTCTTTATCTAGAGAAATTTTAAACTTCGATTTTTCATCTTCATCTAATTTGGTTTGACGATTAGCAAGCATATTAGACTGCGTGCTCTTTCAAAGCGCTAAGTGGAATAATTGCGAGAGTTTCTTCATGAGTTGCTTCTAGATTGACCTTAGGAGCTGCTCCTGCTTTGTAGGCATCAAACCAACGACCAGCGCACAAACACCAACGGTCTCCTACTTTTAATCCAACGAATCCATACTCAGGCATTGAAGTTGATAGATCATTACCAACCTCTTTTGAAAAAATTAAAAATTCTTTTGTCACAACAATACAAACTGTGTGAATTCCATGATCTTCAAAACTTGTATTACAACAGCCATCTCTAAAGAATCCTGTTATGGGGTCATACGAACAATGTTGAAGGTCTTTACCGAATACGTTTTTTTGCTTTTCCATGACCGTTATACTACCAAAAGTTATTCACTATAAGTAATTTAATTTGTAAACTCTCTGTATTTCAACACACTAGGCCAGACAAAAATCCATTACAAATAGTTTTGAAAAATCATTTCCAACTCTTTGCGTGTTAATTTTTTATAGAATAAATCTGCACCTATTGTTAGAGAGTAAAGAGTAAGGGCATGTCTCTTTGCTTCATTTTTATTTGAATGAATATCTTCTAATAACTTAACCAAATAGTTAAAGCGATTAATGTATACTTCGTTAACAAAATTTTTGACCAATAAGTCTTTATGGGCCCAAATATTAATCTCTAGCTCTAGCCTACTTCCACTTTGAAGCCCTTCGATACAATTGTTCACAAGTCTTGAGAGCTTGTCATTAGAGTTTGTTCCTACCTCTGCACTTTGTATAAAGTTCTCTGTAAACAGCTCCCTCCAATAAGCAAGAAGGGCCATATCAAAATCAGATTTAGACTTAAACCAATGATAGAAACTACCTTTTGTAACAGATAGCTCATTACAAAGATTACTGACCTTTAATTCATTAAGACCACCTTTGTCCAAAACCTTAAGACCCATTTTTAGCCACACTTCTTTCTTAATTTCAGCCATCTCTACCTTCTAATACGTTATAGGATTGCTTCATACCTTAAGGTATGCTACAGTAAATGTAAACATACCCTAAGGTATTCTTGTAAAGGATTTAAAAATTTAAATTGATACTCGACCTCGTAAAAAAGAGCCAATACTGCAGCATCTCCACTGTTAATAGAGATAACACACCTCATACATCACCGATTGGAAGTGTTTACCTAAATAATGAATCTGAAGGTTATTTCATTGAAATGTTCACAACAAGCTTTAACGATAAAGTCGGAAAAACAGCAAGTATCATGGCAATTAATACATCTCCAATATTTTGGCTAAAATCCCTTTTTTTCGGAAGATTTACGACTCCACCCGGTGTTCGTTTAAAGATCACTTTGCAAGAGAAAAGAAAGATCACGCAAATAGAACGACTACAGTTTTATAAAAAAGTAAGAATATTTAAATACTTTAAAGGCTATTCAATATTGTGGAGTAAGCCAAACCTTATAAGACCCTTCGTGATAGATGAAGTCATCCCTGTTTCTTTAGGTGCAATGACTAAAAACTTAGGAAAAGAATCATGAGAGTGGACTACCTTGATTCGTTTAATATTATGCCAAAGAAAAAAGGAGTTAACCTAGAACAAGTCGTTAAAGCATTTTTTTTAACAACGCCAAGTTGGATAATAAAACTGCTTGAGTTAAGGCATTTTTTAGTTAGATCCATAGGACTTAAAACTTGTAGTTACAAGGACACTAAATATAAATTCCCTCTTATTGAAGGTGATAGCATTGGACTCTTTAAAGTCTTTGAGATTCATGAAAAAGAAATACTCTTAGGAGAAGATGACTCTCACTTAGACTTTAGAGTTTCTATAAAAATAGAACCTAACCAAAGTGTAGAGGTTAAAACAATAGTCCAGTTCAACAGTCTATTCGGTAAGGTCTACTTTAACTTAATCAAGCCTTTCCATATCATCATTGTAAGAAGTATGTTGAAGAAAATGGAAAAAGAATTAAAATGAAAGCTCAAGAAATGCTTGAGCCTATCTTCATTATGACCAGTCATTATTTTTAGTAAAAAATTCAATATTCAATTGATAAGACTTCCCAATCCACATCGTAAAGTCTTTATGATCCGCTAAATCATCTCCAGTAATTGGATGAATAAAGAGATCGATACCACTACGGTTTACGAGAAACCATGCTGATATTTTTTCAAACATATAAACAGGGACTGTCACCTGACAAGATCCAATAGGGTGAGGTCCAACAGGTCTATCCCATAATCGTCCAATTTCAACATCAAAAACCTCACTCAACCTATCCCTAACCTCGGTAGCTAAACCTATATTTTCAAGTTCATAGTATAAATGAAAATGATATTGTTCTATATTCATAGATTCTCCAAAGCAGTATCTATAGATTTCTTATCTGGCCGAACAATAATTAAGTCTTCAATCCCTATAAATTTCATAAAGTGTCTGAACCACGGTGTTAGAAAGTCAATTTCAGAATCGATTTCAGTTCCACCAGATGTAACGATTGCAAAAACTTTCCTACCTTTAAGTAAACCTTCAGGCCCTTTTTCAGTATAATGAAATGTTACTTTTAACCTCGCTAACATATCTGCCCAGGTTTTCAAGGTCGCAGGCATTGAGAAATTGTAAATGGGAATACCGATAACCCAGACATCAGAGTCCATAGCCTCATGGATAATCTCATCAGATGCTTTAAGCTCTTCTTTTTGAAAAAGACTTCTTTCATTATCCGGAATAAAAAGGGCCCCCACAATTGTATCATTTACAAAAGATAAACCTACTGCACGACCTACATCTCTATAAATAACTTCTTTTTGCGTTTTCTTTTTTAATTCATTAACCATATAACTTGTAAGTTTTCGACTTAGTGAACTCTCTAGTCTCGCACTTGAGTCTATATGTAAGATCTTCATTTTTAGTTTCCAAGTAGTGGATTAATATTAATTCCACCATCAATATTATACTCTGCCCCTGTAATAAACGAGGCCTTATCACTCGCCAGAAATAAAACGAGGTTTGCAATGTCTTCAGGTTGTCCAAATCTTTTTAGGGGTATCCGATCTTGCATTGCCTGGGCAAAGCTCGAAAGCTGATCTTCAGGCATTCCTGTCTTTCCAAAGATTGGTGTTTGAACAGGCCCAGGATTTACAGAATTAATTCTTATTCCTCTTGGTGCAAGTTCAGTGGCAGCTGTTCTGGTATAAGAATTGAGAGCTGCTTTTGATGCTGCGTAAACGGCAGTATTTGGCATACCTGTATAAGCATTTACTGATGAAAGATTAATAATCGATCCTCCGTCATTTAAAATTGGTAAAAATTTCTCAATTGTAAATACTGCACCTTTAAAGTTTATTCCCATTTGGTGGTCAAACATTTCTTCTGAAATTTGCCCGACTGGGGCCGGAGAAAAAATTCCAGCATTATTAAATAAAATATCAACCTTACCTATTTCCTTATTGATATATTCAATTAAGCTATCTAGCGCTTTAAGGTTACTTGCATCAGCTGTAAAGCCGAGTACTCCTAGTTCACTTGCTGCAATTTTTACTTTCTCTTCAGATCGGCCAGTGATGATAACCTTCGCACCTTCTTCTTTAAATTGTTTAGCAGCAGTAAACCCGATTCCACTATTACCACCTGTTACGACTACAACTTTGTTTCTTAATTCTCTTATGCTCATAATTAGCTCCTTTGTTGATACTTACTTTAATGGCAATAAAGACCTAAAAAAAGCTCAACATATGAACCATCTTGGACTAGAATAAGACCATGTATTGGATAACTATAGATCAAATTGAATGTTTTCAGGCCATTAGCGAGACTGGTAGTTTCCAGAAAGCTAGTGAAAAATTGAATAAGGCCAAATCAGCAGTTATGTACTCTGTTAAAAATCTAGAAGAGCAACTTGGATTTCCTTTGCTAGATAGATCCTCGTATCGATCTAAAGTGACCCCCCAAGGTGAAGCTTTTCTTTTTCGTTCTAAGAAAATTTTAGAAAATATGTCTGAGCTTCATGATTACTGTAACCAAATTGCTTCAGAAGTTGAGATGAAACTGAGCATTTCCGTTTCAGGTATTTTTAATATCAACCTACTCTATCCGGTGATTAAGAATTCGATGAAAGTCTTTCCCTCTACAGAAATCATACTTGAAAAAGAAATTCTTAGTGGAGAAAAAATGCTTCAAAGAGAAATGGTTGATATCGCCATTTTTGAAAATATCCACAACAAGCGAGAACTTGATTTTAAAAGTATAGGGCCTGTAAAACTTGTTTTAGTTATTTCAAGTGATCACCCTTTTTTAAAACTAACTCATAAAGAACAAACAAGAGAAGCTCTCTATAAATATCCTCAAATAGTTCAGCGAAGTACTATTCAGGATGAAGATCACAATATTGGCGTACACTCAAAGTCTCTAAAATGGAAAGTCACTGATACACCGTCTAAAAAAGACATCATTATGAACGGCCTTGGCTGGGGAAGGCTTCCACTGCATACAGTTGAAGTTGAAATAAAGAATGGAACTTTAACCCATCTAAAAGACTTTAAAGATGACGATGAAGTTGAAATGTATATTTGTAAACGAAAGAATGCCTTTATGGGAAAGGTCTCTCAAATGATATGGGACTCGTTTGAAGCAAATTAATAACTTCTCAGTAGTCAGCCCCATATCGAATAATTTTGGTATCGCACTAAAATATTTCACTTTTTGTTCATAGCCTGACATTTGTCGCTCAGGTTAACATCTCAGTCTAGTTGTTAATTTTAGACCTCATAACCTTATTTAAATGTGATATGTCGGAGTTAAGTTCGACTCTATGTTCAAGCAAGGTTTTAGAAGGTATAACATTTCCCCATACATAGTTTCTGTACCCCGAATTGAGTTGAGACTGATTAAACCTAGGATTGATCTTAGTATAATAATCCCGATTGCCTGTATTTAAATTCCAAACACTAAGTTCTAGGTCATAGTTTAGGGAGATGAATTCCCTTAGTGGCCCCATAGGCTTTGATACTAAGTGATATATATTGTTTCCTTTAGAACTTAGGGTACTGTAGAGATTTTTACTTTTAGATGTCGCCGATCCCTTACCTTTGGTTGCGATACACTTTTTTGTAATATTGGTCATCTTGCAAGGAAGTGTATTGTAGTCAGACATAAATGGTATTTGTCTTAAGTTACTAGCATCTTTAGATTTATAATTATATGACATTGAAATTTCCCAAGTGTAATTATCATTTTCAAATAATGACGTCCCCTCAAGCACTTCCTTTACGTAATCTTTAAATGTTAAACCGTTTGGAACTTTTACAACCATTTTTTCTGAGTCAACATATGTCTTTTCCAAATAGATTTCTTTTACTGCATCCAAATAATCTAATTCAGAGACGAAGGTTGTATGCAAGGTTGGTTTATGATCGATCTTTAAGTGATTAAACTTTATATCAAGACAATATTCACTTGAATATGGATTTTCAAGATCAATTGCAGGCAATTCAAATGAACCATCACTGGAAACTTTCCCCTTTAGTACTTTTTTATTTAAACAACTTCTTCCGTAGAAACTTTGCCCGTCAAAGCCTCCTGGATGAAGAGAACTAATCGAAACCTCAATGTCTGCACCTTGAACTGTAAACTGTGTCGTATTAATGAAATTACCTGATATTTTCTCTAACTCTAAGTTAGACAGAGCGTAAGTCGAGGTAAAAACCAATAAGCAAGTAAAAAATAATTTATACATATAAATCTCCCTGTTATAATGGAGCACTTAAAAAGTGCTGTTAATGTAAAAAAGTAAAACGAAAACACGATAGAAGGAAGTTCCGTTGTAACTCTTAAAACTTATTTTAAAAATGTTCTTTATTAGCTCCAACTACTCCCTTAAGACACTTGATGCAGAAGACGACATCGAAGCTAAAAGCGTTATTCCCATTATTAGTTTTTTAGTATAATTCTCTATTTATCTAAGCAATGGTTTTGTTTCAAGCTATTTTATTAATTCTTTGGCCTTATATTTCTTGCTCTAAAAACGAGTTAATTAGTTCCAGCAGAAACGATCATATTTTTTGAATTCTAATTTATATCCACTTACCGATATATTCTCATATTGATTTTTAAATGAGGATACTTGTTTATTATTTACTGGAATGATCAGGCACTCTTGTGTATTATCCATACTGCATGAATCAACAATTATTTTTCTATCATAGCCACATGGGCTTGTGATATCTTTAATTTTAAAACTAGGACCATCTCGTTCTATCATGGCTATGAATTCTTTGTTATTATTAACAACACATTCACCCTTGTTGTATCTGTCACCCACGTCAGTACAAATACTAGCAAAAGATGACATCGAAACTAAAAGTGTTAATCCAATCAATAACTTTTTCATTTTAAATCCTTTAAGTTTTTGCTCATTTATTTACCGGTTTTATTTAAATCACTGTTTATAATTTCTTTATATTTTTTGTTCAAAAAGTTTGGCTTGATGAACAATTTTACTACTTTGTATTTTAAGTCTGAGTGTATTCACTAAGACTGTTTTAATTAATCTAGATTTAAAGAAAATGTTATCTAATTTCACAGCTTGGAATTTTTAACATCAACTTATGCACTGATGATTCACATGTCTTATCGACAAAACTCTTTATTTCACTCTGGTCATAAAATTTTAATCCATAGTCAGTTACGTATGATTTTTGATATTGTATAGTATCCGTTTTCCCAAGTTCAGGGAATCCAAAGCTTAATTTGTTTGTACAGGTCACTTTATGGTTATATATTTTTTGATCAAATTCAGAGCCCCAACCAAGTGGATTCACAGTTGTTGAACGATGGAATTTCTGAATTCCAAATCTAGAGAAAATTGCATGCTGTTCCTTTCTATTTATCTCAGAAGTATCATTTATTTGAATAAGCTCAATATTCCAACCTTTGGAATAATAGAGCTCGTTAGAGATTTCATCTAAAATATTCTTATCTTTACTCGAAGAGTGGTAAACTTTTAAATCACAAGATGCTAGTTTCAATTTCTCGTTACAACCAACCAAGCCTAATGTAATTAAAAGTAGGGTCATTTTTTTCGATATTGTCCCAAAACTGTAGCGTTTATTCTTCACTTGAGTTCAAGACTTGATTAATAATATAAATAAATTCTAAGCGATTTCTAGATCCAAAAATATCAATTTGAATTTTTTTCAACTGAGCTGTC
>JBLIAG010000063.1:0-14908 GCA_047634375.1 Bacteriovoracaceae bacterium | reverse complement strand
GATTTATTAATCCGCACTGCTGGCGATAGAAGAGTATCCAATTTTTTATTATGGCAAATCTGCTATTCAGAATTCTTTTTTACTGACACAAAATGGCCTGACTTTTCAATAGAAGAGTATCGAAACATTTTAAATGAAGTTGGTGGTAGAGATCGGCGATTTGGTGGAATTGAAAGTGGAAGTAACTTAAAAGATAATCAAAAACAAGCAAATAGAAACCTAAAAATACTGAGCTAACTATGTCTAATACAACCCAAAGAATACTGTCAGCAATTGTAATGATGGTGATAATTATTGTAGCCGGGATGGTAGGTCCAAACGGGTTGATGGTTCTTCTCCTTGTTAGTGGTGTACTACTAGTAGATGAGTTGATTTTTAACATGTTGAAAATTAAGAGAACTCATTTAAACTATTTCATGGGTATATTCAGTTTTATTGGTGGCTTTCTCCTCGTGAACTACTTCGACCAAAATGGCTTTTACTATGATTATATAATTCAGACTGGTGTAACAATTAATACTGCTCTACTTGCGTATTTGTTCTTCGAAAAAATGGAATCACGTTTCATTGTTGGTTTTATGAAAAAATATTCTTTTTTTATGGGCTTATTTTTTCTAATTCCTATCTGTTCAATAACATATCTGTTAACTCAAGAAATGTGGCTACATTATATTGTTTTAATGCTCCTAGTTAATTTTTTAGTAGATACTGGAGCATGGTTCTTTGGAAAAAACTTTGGGAATAGAAAATTATGGCCTGCAATTAGTCCAAAAAAGACAGTAACAGGAACACTTGGTGGAATTTTAACTTCGGTGGTTATCTCTAGTCTTTATATTCATTTTGTTTTTAATAAATTAAACCTTCTTATAATTGTATCCCTTCTAATTTTGACTTTATTTGCACAATTAGGTGACTTAATTGAATCAAAACTTAAGCGACAATTAGGTGTAAAGGACAGTTCTAACCTTATTCCGGGGCATGGCGGAATATATGATCGTCTAGATAGTCTTATCTTTGTCGCTCCATTTTATGTTATGATGGTTAAGTATTTATTTTAAGGAGTTTTTGGTGTTAGAAAAAGTTCTCATATTTTTTATTTTCTTAGGTCCACTCGTCTTTTTTCATGAGTTAGGGCATTTCTTTTTTGCTAGATTATTTGGTGTAAGAGTTGAGGTTTTTTCAATAGGCTTTGGCCCCAAATTATTTTCTTTCAAAAGAGGTGATACTCAATACGCATTTTCTTTAATCCCATTGGGAGGCTATGTGAAAATGTTTGGTGATGATCCACTCAGTGATACGGAATTAACACCTGAAGAAGAAGCTGTCGCTTATACAAAGAAAGGAAAGTGGGCCAGGTTTTGTATTGTATTTGGCGGTCCTCTAGCAAATTTTATTCTTGCTTTCTTTATATACTTTTCAATTATAACAGCAGGAGAGAAAGTTCCTCAAATAAAGTTTGGTCCAGTTACACAGGAAGTATTTCTGCATAGTAAAGGTGTTCGAACAGGTGATATTTTAACGAGAATAAATACCCAGGAAATCACAAGCTTTGATGACTTAAATATGGTTGACTCCCAGGTCGAAAATATTACAGTTGATAGAGCAGGAGATAGTAAGATCCTGGCAGTAGGCTTGGACGGAATGAAATTCTTGGAAGAATTTTCAAAAATTAATAATAATCTTCGTGCGCCTATCCTTGTTTCTGCAACAGGAGAGTCTTTCTATGTGAAGACTGATAGAGATAGTCCTTTATCTCTTGAAGAGATATTAGAATCCTCGATCACATCTGTTGAAATATATAAGCTAGATGATAAGAAACTCAAAATGCAGTTTGACCCTAAAAAAGTTAACCTTGAAGGCTTAGTTCCTGAACTTATCAATTTAAATGGTTCTTGGGAAAAAACATTCATTTTAAAGAAATTATACCCTAGAGACTTAATGATAGAGAGTATTCTAATGGCTTCTGCTGCAGAAAAAGCGAAGCTTAAGGGAAAAGATATTATTATTGGAATTGCAGGAAAGAGTATTTTTAATTTTGATCAACTTAAAACAGCTGTCCAATCTTTAAAGGCTGAAAAGCCCATTTCTATCAAGGTTCTTAACTCTGAAGGCGTTAAAGAGTTGGAGTTAACTCCCACTTATAAAGAATATAATGGTGAAAAAGCATTAAGTATCGGTATCAAAAGTGGCATAATTTTTTATTCAATTATGGTTGAAATAGAGAGTAAAGGATTTATTGATACATTATCCAAGGCTTATAATCGTACTGTCGAAGGATCAATCAAAACATTCCTTGGCTTTAAAAAGCTAATTACTGGAGAAGTTTCTTTAAAGCATGTTGGAGGCCCAATTGCGATCGGACAAGTTGCTTCTGATTCATTTAATATAAGTTTATCGATGTTTTTTAGGCTGATGGCAATTATTTCTATTAACCTTGGAATTATAAACCTATTTCCAATTCCAGTATTAGATGGAGGGCATATTGTTTTTATTCTTTTTGAATTGGTTAATAAAGGACCACTTTCAAGAAAAAAACTTATGTATGCTCAACAAGTTGGAATGTCCCTTCTCTTTTTACTGATTTTTGTGGCTTTGTTTAACGATATTTCTCGTTTGTTTTAACTATGTACTTATTTATTGATACGACTCAGAACATAACAATTGGCCTTTTAGGTGAAGATCTTAAATGGATCGATTATCAATATTTGATTTCAAAGAAGAGTTCTGCTGAACTTCATTATTTAATTTATGAAATGCTTTCCAGTAGAAATAAAGATGTAACCAGCATTACTGGATTAATTTATTGTGCAGGACCTGGTTCGTATACTGGAATGAGAATTTCAGAAGGCCTTTCAAATATTTTTGAATGGAGTAAAATTAAAGTAAATTCTTTCTATCATTTTGAAGTTCCAGCTATCTGCGGTGCTAATAAAGGTATTTGGGGTGCTAAAGCTTTTAAGGGAGAGTATTTTCTTTATAGTTGGAATCAAACTGTCGGAGAGAAAATACTAGTTCCAGAGAACGAACTTGAATCTAGGATTGGAAATAAAGAAATTTATTTTGGCCATGAGGCCTTCTTAGAGAAAAGTGGAAAATTATCTAAAGATTTTATAAAAGACTGCCCTGAATTAATTTTCAAATATGTATTGGAAAATAATCTTTGTGTCCCTCTTTATTATTACAGACCTCTAGAAGAAGAGTTTTCGAGGAAAAATGAGTAAGTACTTCTTTATTGGAAATGATACTTTAACAAAGCTTTTGTTGTTAGTTATAGCACTATGGTTGTTTTCTTTTCAAACAATCCTAGGTTTCGTTATTGTTGTTTCGCTCCCCCTATTATTTATATTCAGACGAAAAAATATTAATCTATTAGAAAAGCGTGTGGTTGAAGATAATATAGTATTATCACCAATATCAGGACAATTTATTGGGGAAATTAACAAAAATGGAAAGCTTCAATTGCTAATTAATATCAAGCCTTGGAGAGGCTTTGGTGTTTATTTCCCTTTGAAGGGAGATATTGATCACTATTATGAAGATACAAAAACCTATAAATTATTAGGAATAATTAATTTAAAGCGAACTAAGGTTCAGACACTTATAAAGTCCAAGGGAAATCAAGATATAAAGTTAAAATTTAAATCAAATTTTAATCTAAATAAAGCAGCTATTCATGTACGAAGCGGAGATCGAGGGATATCTGGTGCATTATTAGGATATTTGCCCTTTGGAGGAAAAGTTGTTATTGAATTGCCTATGGATAGTAAGGTTTTAGTTAAGAGTGGAGATAGAGTCTCTTCTACACAAACATTATTAGCAAGTTTTAAGGACAAAAATGAACTCATCGAATAAAAAATTAGATAAATTAGCATTTTTTTTACCAAATTCTTTTACAGCATTGAATATAGGCTGTGGTTTTATGGCCATTATGTTCTCTATTCAAGGCGATTTCTATAAGTCGTGTATGCTTATTATTTTGGGTGCGATCTTTGATTCAGTTGATGGGCGAGTAGCAAGAATGACGGGTACTCAGTCTGCTTTCGGGGAACAGTTTGACTCATTGAGTGACTTAATTTCTTTTGGAATTGCACCAAGTATAATTTTTTATAATAAGTTCTTACTAGATTCTGGAAGATTGGGAATGGTTGTATCTTTTCTCTTTTTACTTTGTGGCGCATTAAGACTTGCAAGGTTTAATGCAAATATTGATAAAGTGAAGAGTGATTACTTTCAAGGTTTACCTATACCTGGGGCTGCAGCTGCTATTATTGGATTTGTTTTGGTCTCTTCAGAATTTCCTACGTATTTTCATAATAAGTACATTGCAATTCCCTATATATTAACTTATTCAATCTTAATGGTGTCTAATATTCCTTTTCCTTCTTTTAAAAATTCGGAATGGGTTAGGAAGAACAAGAGAAAAATTTTGTTTATCTTGATACTTGCTGTTTCAGCTCTCTTTATTTATGAAGAGCTTATGTTCTTTGTGGTAATCTCACTTTATGTATTAGCATCTTTTTTATATGCCTTAACACATAGGTCTCAAATGAAAGACATCTTTCAATGGGAAGATGAAGAAAATGCTTAAAGTCATAATTCAATTTGATGGTCACGAGTATCTCGGATGGCAAATTCAAAAAGATATGGGACCAACGATTCAAGAAGTTTTTAATAATGCCTTGAAAAAAGTATATAAAGAAAATGTAAAAACTATCGGTTCGGGAAGGACAGATACTGGTGTTCATTCTTTGCAGCATCATGTGAGCTTTAAACCTCCATTTGATATTCCTCTTGATAGAATAACAAAAGCTCTAAATACACACCTTCCAGAAAGCGTTAGAGCTATTAGTTGTAAAACTGTCGATGATTCATTTAGACCAACAAATGATGCGCTTGGTAAGGAATATCATTATTTCTTTTCAAACTTGGAGACTCAACCTCCAATGATAAGAAATTATATGGCCAATATTACTTACAATCTTGATTTTGAAGAAATGAAAAGTGCTTGTCAAATATTCATTGGAACACATGATTTTAACACCTTTCATTGTGTTGGCAGTGACCCTTCTTCAACAATTAGAACAATATCAAAATGTGAAATTTTAATTGCACCGCAGGCAATGAGTGGCGCTGTTCCAGTTCACTATGTTATTAAAGTTGCAGGAAATGGTTTTTTAAAGCAAATGGTGAGATTAATTGTAGGTTCTATTTGGGCTGTAGGTAGAGGTAAGTTAGAATTAATTGAAATCTCTAAGGCCCTATCTGAAGGGCCTAAAAAGCATCTCAGTCCGGTTGCTCCCCCAGAGGGATTATTTAAATTTTCAGTCGAATATTGATATAGTTTCTTTGACAATTTACCCCTTTTTGAGCTATTTTCTCACGATATTCTAAATAAATTATTGCAACGCAGAAGGTGAAAAAATGTCTTATCAAATAGAATCAATTAACGGTTGTACAAAAAGATTAGTTTTTAGTTACGAAAATGTAGATCTTACAACACAAATCGAATCAGCTCTTAAAGAGAAACAAAAAACATCAAACCTTAAAGGTTTTAGAAAGGGAAAAGCTCCTATCAATTTTGTTAAGCAAGTTTATGGTGCACAAGTTGAAAACGATGCTTTATATAAATTTGTATCTGAAGAATTCTATAAGGCAGTTCAGAAAGAAGAGTTAAAAGCTGTTGGTTACCCAAGTTTTGCTAGTACAAAATTTGAAGAAAATAATGTTAGCTTTGAAGCAACTATTGAAATATTTCCAGAAGTAACAATTAAAGATTACTCAAAATTTGAATTTACAAAAGAAGATGAAGTTGTAACAGATAAAGATATCGAAGAACTAGAAAATAGATATCTTGGACCAAAAGCTGAAATGGTTGAAGTTACTGATGAAGCTAGAAAAATTGAAACTGGATTATTTGCTGTCTTTAATTTTGAAGGTGAAAAACCAGATGGAACAAGACCAGACAATATGAAAGCAGAAGAATTTCTTTTAGAGATCGGTTCTGGGCAATTTATTCCAGGATTTGAGGAAGGACTTATCGGTCTTAAGAAAGGTGATAAGAAAACTTTAGAGTTAACTTTCCCTGCTGATTACCATGAAGAAGATCTAAGAGACGCTTTAGTTAAGTTTGATGTAGATATTCTGGAAATTAAAGAGAAGAAATCACCAGAACTTACTGATGAATTAGCTAAAGAATTTGGTTTTGAATCAACTGACGATTTTAAAACAAAAAATAAAGAACGTTTAGTAGTTCAAAAGAAAAGAGAATCTCAAATGAAACTTCAGGAAGAAATTCTTAAGAAGTTAGTTGAAGAGAATTCTTTTGATGTACCAGCTGCATTAGTTGAACAACAAAAAACTTCTGTTAGAGAGGACCTTGGTGGAAATTTAAAACAACAAGGTTTTGATGAAGGTATGGTTAAAACTTACTTTGAAAAGTGGGATGACGATATTACTCAAAGAGCAGAATTCCAAGTTAGATCTGGATTACTTTTAGATAAACTAGCAAAGAAATATGAAGTTGAAGCACTTGATGCAGACCTTGATGTTAAAATTGAAGAAATGGCATCTCAATCTGGAATGGATAAAGAACAAGTTGCAACTTACTACAAGTCTAATGAGCAGGTTAAATCAAATCTAATGTATGCAATTAGAGAAGAAAAAACCTTCGAAAAGTTAATTGCTGATATGAAAGTTAAATAAGTAATTTTAAAATACTGGCCCTCCAAATCTGGAGGGCTTTTTTTTGCAAAAAATTCTCATATTCTCTATTTTACACTTTTGGTCTATAAAATGAATCCAATTTTTTCTTAGATAAACGACTTCTGTTTTATCTCCTAGGTTTACAATAAGTGGTGACTTAGCCTTGAGATTGGGTTTTTGTATCCCTGTCATATTAAAGCATAGCAAAAATATAGCGAGCTTATTTTTCTTAAAATATAAACAAATAGTAAAAATAACGAGGGTTGTTGTTCCAATATAAATAAGTGGGAAAGGATCTAATTCATTGATGAATTTTATTAAACTGATAAATAACTTAAAAAAATAATTTATCAGCCAATCGCTATTGATTAAATGAGAAGTGAATTGGTTAATGAAGAGAAATGGAAAAAAACTAGAGATAACTCCCGTTATTAAGGGGTTTATAAAAATAGAAAGTGGACTAGCTTCTTGACCATTTAAACTTGAAATAAAGAATAGGGAAATATTTAAATAAAGTAAGAGCTTGATTTTATTATCCTTAAAAATCATTATTGTTCCCCAAAATAATGCACTATAGATAAAGCTCATATGGCTTTTAGTGTAGTGGCCAAATGCTAGGCTTATAAGAAGGGTGATAACAAAGTATATTTCTGAGGTGAAGTTCCGGATAGGTGAAACACTAATCAAATTTTGAATTAGTCGAAATATCATAACTCGTTCTAATGAGAAGTAAGATTGATATTTGGAGATAAAAAAAAAGCAAAGAGCTAAACAAATGAATTCAAATAGTTTGGAGAATTTGAAGAGGAAAACGACACTGGATAAATGGATTCCTGAAGGTGTAAGTAAGTGTATAAAGCCATACTTTTTAAATATTTGAACAATCTCCATTTTCAATTCAGACTTGTCCCCTGTACTCATCGCCTTGTAAAGTGCATAAGATTGCTTACTGTAGTCATGACTTGATACCTTAAAAGGAATGTAGACTTTATCCTTTTTTAGTTGAACTTTTTGTTGCTTTGCAGGAAATAGCGCCAAGATAAATGTAAGGAGTATGAAGTACTTCATGTTGAGTACTAATCAAGTTCTTAGCCAATATTAATTCATTTAAGTTATTAATATTTTTATGATATTCAAATAGCTACAATCATTAAAGGACTAGTTATGCAGTTAAACCTCACCGAAGTGTATAAAGAACATTTTTCTTTGTTTTTCGCGGAAGATGATCTTTCGAAAAATTTTTCATATTTAGTGACTCTACCTGATGAAAATGTAAGGTGTTCTTTAAAGATTAAAGATGATTTGATTTTAGCAGGACTTCCATTTTTTTTTGAAACATTTAATTATTTAATGAATGAAAAAATAAACTACAAAGAGCATTTGAAATATGAAGGAAAGAGAATTAGCAAGGCTGATGAGTTTTCTATTGAGTTTTCACTACCTTTCAATATTGCTTTAACCGGTGAACGAATTGCCCTTAATTTATTACAGCGAGCAAGTAGTATTGCTACTTATACAAATAAGTATGTTGAAAAAGTTGGATCAATAAAAATTCTAGATACAAGAAAAACAACTCCAGGTTTAAGGTTTATTGAAAAATATGCTGTAAGACAAGGTGGAGGACACAATCACCGTTTTGGTCAAATGGATTCATGGATGGTGAAAGATAACCATAAAGAAGTATTCGGTGGTGTTGAAAATGCTATAAATTATTTTCAAGGCCTAAATACTTTTTATCAACCAATTATTGTTGAGATTCATGACTTAAATGAGTTGAAAACCGCTTATTCGGCTGGGGCCAAACATTTTTTATTAGATAATTTTACACCTGAGAAAATCAGAGAAGCTGTAAAAATAAAAGAGCCTGGAATGACTTATGAAGTTTCTGGTGGAGTGACTATTGGTAATATTGAATCTTATCTTATGGATGGAATCGATGCATTTAGCTCTGGATCCATTACTTATAATGCTCCCCACGTAGATTTATCTTTAAAGTTTAAACGAGAATAAAATGGCAATTAGAGAATGTGATGTTTTAATAATTGGAACTGGCGTCGCTGGTTTAACATCCGCAATTAAACTAGCAGAAGAAAATTTAAATATTATTTTGGCCACAAGAGAAAGTGAGCCAGAAAGTTCAAATACAATGTGGGCCCAGGGTGGAATTATTTACTCAAAACCTCAATGGGATGAAGCTAAATTACTAAGATCTGATATACAAAAAGCGAGTGCTGGGACTTCGAGTGAAGAAGCTATTACTGTCATCCTCGAAAAGTCCTCAAGAGTCCTTGAAGAAATCTTACTTGAAAAAGCAAAAACTGACTTTACGATGAAAGGGGAAACGCTTTCTTTTACAAAGGAAGCAGCTCATTCTTGTGAAAGAATCATTCATAAAGATGATTGTACTGGTAAGTCCATTCAAATAAGTCTTTTAAATTATTTGAAAACTTTCAGTAATGTTGAAATTCTATCTGCGCATACAGCGATCGATTTAATTACTCCTGGGCATCATGGAGTTAGCTTAAAACAACGATATGAAGATCATAAAGTTGTTGGTGCATATATTTACGATCAAAGAAAAGAAGAAGTAAAAAAGATAATGGCAAAGAAAACGATTCTTGCTACTGGCGGAATCGGCGCGCTCTATCTACATAATTCAAATACTGCAGGCTCACGTGGAGATGGTCATGCTATGGCAAAAAGAGCCGGAGCTATGCTTTCGAATATGGAGTTTATTCAATTTCATCCAACAACTTTTTATTCAGGGGCTTATCATAGAAGGTTTCTTATTTCTGAAGCTGTTAGAGGGGAAGGCGGGATATTAGTTAATTCAAAGGGTGAAAGGTTTATGGAGAAGTACCATCCAGACCTAGAATTAGCACCGAGAGACATTGTTTCGAGAGCAATTTTAAGTGAGATGATAGAATTGCAAGACGATTATGTTTTTCTTGATATCACTTCTAAAGAGCCAGATTGGATTCAGTCGAGATTCCCTACAATTTATGAATACTGTAAAGAGCATAAAGTTGATATTGCAAGAGAACCTATTCCGGTTGTTCCCGCTGCACATTATACATGTGGGGGTGTTAAAACTAATTTAGATGCTCAGACAAATTTAAAAAACTTATATGCAGTAGGAGAAGTAGCAAGTACTGGTTTACATGGGGCAAATCGTTTAGCATCCACTTCATTATTAGAGGGACTCACTTTTGGTTATATCGCAGCAGAGGTAATTATTGATGAGATAACTACTACAGAAAACTATGACCCTAATTTAATAAAAGATTGGAAAACTGGAAATAAAGAAATTGAAATTGCTTTGATTACACAAGATATTCAGACGCTTAAACAAACAATGTGGAATTATCTCGGATTAAGAAGGTCAAAGAGTAGATTGGCCCGTGCACGGGCAATGTTTGGAGAGTTAACGGAAGAAATCCATAAGTTTTACAAAAACGCTAAACTTCATGATGATCTAATCGGGCTTAGAAATGCCGTTGAAGTTGCAGAAATGGTTTTGAATGCTTCCGTAAGAAATAAAGAATCAATTGGTTGCTTTTACAGGGAAGATTAAAGTATTAATAAAGAAACCTCCGGGTTCCAGGTCCTTTGGAACAAAGTTTGCACCTAATATATAAGTTATTAATTAAATTCTCGTAATTTTAGATACTTACTTCTTATGAAAGTGTCTGAATTCTGGGCAGTCGTAGGATGTTGAACATGAACTATTTCATTCTTATTTTTTCACTTATTGTTCTTGGAAGCTGTGGTGTTAAGAATGAAGAGTATGTTGATTATTATTATACTGGTGACCCTCATGCATTAGATAGTACATTGAAAAACTTAAGTCTTGGAAGTGAGACAACCCCTGGACTTGGTACTCTTATAAAGAAAACAGATATTTCTTCAGATACATTTGGAATCGGGCTTTGTACTTGGTTTTTAATTGATAAAGATCACGCCGTAACAAACTCTCACTGTATTTCGAAAGAGGTAAAAGAAAATAGTAAAAGGAATCATTGTAGTCAATACTTAAGGGGGGCATTTCGCGGAAATGATGGAGACGAAAAAAGATCCTGTGCTGATGTACTATACTACTCAAAAATAGATGGTAATAAGGGTGTTTTTAAATACAGTGATTATGCAATCATTAAACTAGATAAGCCGGTTATTATATCCAAATATTTCAAATTATCTCGGAATGGAATTGGTGAAAATGAAGCTGTATATATTGATAGTATGAATCACTCAAGTTGGGTTGGAGGAACTTTTAGTCAGTACAAAAAACATCAATGTATTGTGAAGTCCTCAAACTATTTTAAACAAATTACTTTTCGTGGGACAAGTCCCGTAACAGTATTTCAGGAAGAAAAAACAGATAAATATTGTAAAACAATCGGAGGCAACTCTGGTTCACCTGTTTTAAACGAAGAGAATGAAGTGATCGGTATTCTTCATGGAGGATTAGGCGAAGATGCAGAAAAATTTTATGCTGAGGAAGAAGAGACAGAGAACATAACAACAAATATAGGAATAATTACAAATTTTAGGTGTTTGAACCTTGAAATAAAACTTTTAGCAGAATCAGTTCCAAAAGACTGTACTACCCAGTTGATGAGTTCGAATTCAGCTTCAATTCTATTAGGAGCCTCTAAGAATGATGGGAATGAATTAGAGTCAAAAATACGCGAAGTTACAACGCGGCTACCACAATATTTTAAATACAATGTAGAGACGAATCAGGTTGGTAATGAATTTGAAGTTAATTTCTCTCCTCGATGCATCATGCCCATTCAATCTTGGAGTGACGTCGATATAACTTCTATTAAAAGTGTAGAAGCTAATCCTGAAGAAAAAAGTATTACCTTTAGCTTAGAATCTCCACGCTTAGCCCTGCGAAGGTTTAAAAATTATTACGGTAACAATACTACTGGAATGAAACAAATTAGCGTTAGATATACTTCTTATGAAGTACTTTTCCACGCCCCTCTTGATGAACATTCGATTATAAACTTAAAAGTTGGAACGACAAGTACCAAGTTGGGGATTTGTAGGGACGAAGTAATTCCTGAAAAACGAAATAGGGTAAGTGTAAAAAGTATAGACACCAAGTTGTAATTTATTCAATCTGCTATCTTGAAGAGCCTTCAATAAGGATAATACTAATATGAAAAAATTAAATAAAACTATCGCAATTATTACTTTAATGTCGTTTACTTCATGTCTTGTACCTGAAAAGGCTGTTGAAATTAGTCAGAAAATTGGGGTGAGTGGAACAGCACCTTCAATGAATTTTCCAAATACAAAGACAGCACCGCCTAAGAAAGAATTTGATCCTATCAACTCTAAGTATACAAAAAGAGACTTCGCTGGATGCTTTACTGCTCTTGCTATCGTGCCGGTTGTACTTGTTACCGAGGCTCTGATTAATGTCCTAACTTTAAAAATAGATGTTGATGCCTATATAAATCAAAATACAATTGATCTTGTTGCAAAAGATCTTGATGCTTATATTTTAGAGAATGGGAAAATATCTCCCGAAGAATTTTGGAACTCTCTGAGTATGGAGGCACATGACTCTTTAATTTCAGATCTAATCCCATCGTATAATAGAATTTCTTCTGAAAACTTTAATGAAAAAAAGAAAATCATGGCCTATGCGTTTTTGTATTACTTGGAGGCCGGATCTCCAGAATCCTCATACCACTTCACATTTGATGACAGGGAGAGTGATGAACCTAGATTCATTCGAGAATACATATCTTTTGGTGGATCAAGAAAAATAAAAGACGCCATTGATGTTGGTATATGTGGTTACTTTCGTCTCTCAGATATCAATGTTGAAACAAACTTACTCGAAGATAATGGAATTAAATCTAAAATTTTATGTGAAAATCAGCATGGTTCAAAAGTTGTATTATCAGAAAATTTTAATAATGAAATAAAATTAGAGGTTAAATTTAAATCAAAAAACTCACTGAATGAAAGTAAACCAAAAATAGTTACGATGAATTTGAATGATATAGATGTCGATGCCAATAGGAAAAATGTAGATCTTGAGTATTCACTTGGTTGGAATCGTTACCCAAAAGTATATATCGATATTGAAAAAAGATTTCAAACAAATGAAAATGGTGAAAAAGGTCATTATGTTAATAACTCTGCAAAGACAATGGATGTTCAAATTAAATATAATGTAATTCAACGAGGTGATAGACTTAAAAATCTAAACTGTAGGGAAGTAAAAGCTTTTACATTTGAATAGAAAGTGGATGTGTTCTCACATCCACTTTAAATAAGTTATTTTTGCAAGAGTGCTCTTATCTCATGTAACTCAACTTTTATATCACTACAGTTCTTTGCTTTTATTTCTCGAATTTTATTTTTAAATTCGGCTTGATCATTATATGCCTCTAGTTCTGCTTTTGAGGGCTTTTTATCGAGAATTTCGATTAAACTTAATAAACGATGAACATTTTTTCCTGTGTCATTTATAATAATTATACCAGGGTTCTTAATATCAATAATACGGCCATAACGGGACATAAATGGTCGAAAGTTACGACTAACTTCACTTGCTATATGTGGGTTTTTTAACTTTACAGTGACCATGATATAGTCGAAGTTTGAAGGGATTTTGTCTTTTCCGTAGATATAGTTATTGGTTGGCATATATCTAACATCTCTACTGTTTATAATCGTCCACTGATCTTTTTTTGATGGTACTCTGGTATAGCCGTTAATAGAAAGAACTTCGGAGAGAAAATCATCAGCATTATCTTTAGTTAATTTAAAATTAGAAGAAACTTTTATTGCTCCTTTAACATCTTTATCAATTATATATTTTTTCTTTGTGAGTTTTGAAACAAGTTCAATACAAGAGTCTAAGCTTTTACAGGTTTTTGTTTTTGCAAAAGTTACCTGTGTCGTCATGAGGATAGATAACACTATTATAAATTTCATATAGCTCCTTGGCTGATGGGTTAAATTAAGTTTAGCCCTGATTGAATAAAACACAAATCATCTTTTTGTCAGTTTTAGTTGACATAAAATTAACAAACCATTCTATAAAATTTTCAAATTCTTCAAACAATCTAATAAGTGAACTTTTTAGGTGTTAAGGTGTGAGAATGAAGAATCTAATAATAGTCATAGCTTTTCTTACTAGTAGTCTTTCTTTTGCAAAGGGATCTGATTTTACCTTAAAAAACATTAAATTTGGTATGTTTAAAATTCGAACTGGAATTATGAAAACTAAGAGAGAAAATAAAAAAGGTACAGTACTTTATCTGGAGGGGTTAGGAGACTCTATGTTGAATCATAGTCCTTTATTTAATTCTTTAGTTGATGATGGTTTTGATGTTATTGCCTTTGATTATATTGGGCAGGGCGGATCAACTGGAAATATGAATTTTACAACGATTCAGAATATTCAAATATTAGCTAAAAGAGTGTGGGACCAATATATTTCAGACCCTCGCGAGAAAAAGATACTTCTAGGTTGGTCAACTGGTGGTCTTGCGGCTTATAGATATGCTTATAAATTTCCAAGTGAAGTGGAGTCGTTAATTTTATTGGCACCAGGGATCTCACCTAAGGTTTGGATTGGTGATAGAATGAGAATTACAATGGAGACTCTAACCCAAAACGAGTTTTCTAGAGGTTTTGATCCACATATAGATCCAATAAGGCCAACTTCACCCTTGCAGGCCCCGGCCTTTGCAATAAATTTAATTTCTACCGCTGCATTAGCGAGATATTGGAAAATTCCAAAATCAGTAAGCGGGCTTGTTTTACTCTCAAGTCGTGAAGATACTTACGTAAATAGTGAGAAGACCATTAATGTACTTGAGGCAAGGGCATCACACTTTGGGTACCATATGTATGAAGGGACGGGTGCGTTGCATGAGTTAGATAATGAATTTGAAGATATTGCCGCTGACGTCAGAGCGCGTATATTATCTTTTTTAAACAATTAACTATGTATAAATTATAATTTCAGCACTTTACCCCTTATGATGATGGACAAGACGACCGAGAATCACTATATTCTCCTCACTTTAATGGAGACTCTATGAACACTGAACCACAGAAATTTAGCAATAAATCTTTATATTTTACATCGCTTGGATGTTCTAAAAACTTAGTTGATTCACAGGTAATGTTAGGTCACCTGGGACTAGATGGTTTTACTGTTGCTAGTCAG
>JBLIAG010000062.1:0-15255 GCA_047634375.1 Bacteriovoracaceae bacterium | reverse complement strand
TTTGTTACCAGAAAATTTCATTTGCCATTTTCTAGAAAAATAATTCAATACGAAATCATCATAACGTCCGCTTTTGTCTACGAGCATTCTATAAACACGCAGCACAGCCAACCTATCTTCATCATTATTTGCTTCTTTAAGATCAGTAATTAGATCCACCATTAAAGAAGGCAAATATCGAAACTCAAGGAGGCTTAAATAAGTCGTTTCTACCTGTGGCCCTATCATATGCCCCTGATATAACCCTAAGTCTGAGATATACATAGGCTTATCCCGAAAGAAACCAAACTCTAATGTTGCATCACGAATAGTGTTTAAAGGAGGTAATATTTCTTTTTGTGAAACCAACTTAGAACCTTCTGGGTACTCATGCATATAGGTATTGACCTTACTGAGTACGGCATCGGTTTGATTGATATTTTTTATGTAATAACGATGCCATGAACCTAGTAATATAAGTGATGCAACACTACATGCTAAAAAGCTCATCAGCATTATTCGCTTTTTTTGTCGAGTAACCCGAAAATTATCTGATGCAATTCCAGCTTCAGGATAAATGATGTTGTTAAAAAGAGTTTTGGTGAAGTACATCGTTGAATTTTTAGCGTCTTGAGCTCTATTTATCGCATGCGTCAATCCATATCGCCTAGAGGCTGCATCATCAAACGCGTTCGTTGGAACACCTTGCTGATAAACAGAAGCAAAATATACCCCCCGAACCAATGCAGAAGTAGAAAATTGATCACTACTTAGTGCATCTTGAAAAAAAACAGACAACACTTCTTTTAAACCACTTATTTGTCTTGTGAAACTATAAATAGCATTACGCTCTTCATCGTCAATGCCTTTAGCAACAATATGAGGTAATGTTTCACTGACTTTATTGATAAATTCATCATACTCTGTATCAAATTCAGTCATCCAACGATCATGATTTTCAACGGAGCCAAGAGAAAAAGTAAAACCTAACACTTCGTCTCTTTGGTCCTTTGTATAGCCGGCAAAAAAAGGTTCAAAGCCGTAAAGCAAATCGAGCTTTGTCAGTGTAATGTAGACGGGTAAACGAGTAGATAAAGTCTCCATTAGCTCACGGATCCTTGACCTTAAAATAGTCGCATAGGCTTTTCTTTCGTAGACAGTTGACGTCGCTAATTTTGATATATCAATCGCCAAAACGATGCCATTTAAGGGGCGACGGCTTCGTGTTCGCTCAAGCCAACAAATGAAATTCTCCCATAACCGCTTTTCCATAACACCGTCATTACCGGAGTCTAGACCATCTTTTCCTTGCGTCAAAAGCTCACCATCAGGATCAATCAATACCGACTTATCACCTATCCACCAATCAAATGAATAAGGATTTCCACTCCCCTTCCCTGATGTTTTCAGTACAGATGAAAAAGCATAGTTTTGCCCAGATCTATTAATAAGACTGGTCTTACCCGCATTCTCTAAACCCATGACAAGATACCAAGGTAAGGAGTAAAGATAGTTTCTTTTGTTTAAATTCTCCTTCATGCTAAGCATGACGCTGTTTAACTCTTCTTCCTGTCGTTCTTCTGCTGCTTTAACAGGGTCTTCTTTTAACGCTTCTTCTTTTTGCAATACTGCGGTATAGGCTGCAAGTTTTCGCCACTGAAATACCCCCCAAATAGCGATGCAAGTAAGAGTAAATATTGACATGGTTAATACGCGAGCACTAATGCTACTAAAGGGCGTTTCACCATCGAACTCGAACCAAGGGCCTGCCCACCAAATGGCAGCATTAACTAAAATAATGGTCAATATAATTAAAAAAGGCAGTGCCGCAGTTAAACTCGGTACTATTTTTTTTAATAAGCCAACTAGAGATTTAAACATGAACTATCCTTGATTTATTTAACTGTAGTATGCTTTTTTAATCGTTTTAATAAAGAGGGTTCCCACTCTGAAACTGACATCGATTCAAGTTGGGAACTTAGGTGCTGAAATTGCTGTTGGGCTAAATCATTTAGTTTATTCTCTTGCATTAACTCTGTAGAAATTAAACGCCAATAGAAGTTATCTCTTGGCTCTATCGACTTGCTAAGACCATCATTAATCATTGATAAAGCCGCTCCAATACCATCAGTTTCGACTAATACGGCGACCTTATTTTTTCTCTCTTGCCAGCTTTCCCCATTTTCAACTTTCATCACACTGTCATCGATTCTTTCTAACCAGCTTAAGCATGTATCAGATACAAATGGCTCGCCGCCTTTGAAAGTGAATTGATACAAATTTGGTAAGCGCAAAAGAAAATTTTGAGTTTCCGCTAAGATGGCTTGTGCACAGCGATGATGGCCTAATTTTTCAGCAATCTGATAACTTAAATACTGACCATCAAACCAATATGGTGCTAGGGTTAAGGTTTGTTCTACTCGCTTCCATAGATCTAAATTTGGCCTCTGAAATAGCCCCCAATATTCTTTAATTCGCTCTTCAGGTAGTGCACTAATCAAGGTTTTACTATTGGAGTGATCGGGCAATGACTCAATAGGAGACCAAACAGCATACCTACGCATTCGTATCGCTAAGTCAATACTGTCTTCTTGCTCAAAAAGAAAATCGGCCACTTTTAAAAGTGTTTTCTTCGTCGCCTTCAGTGAGCTGTTATCTACACTGACAAGTATATTAGAGGTAGGAGGTGGTGGATTAATGGGTGTCACATCATAATTAGAATCATCATGTTCATTTATAACTTCGATCTTTGGTTTAGAGTTTTTAAGCTTCCTCTTAATCGCTTCTAATATGGTATCGACAGAATCAGAATTGAGAGTGTTTTCTTGAAGTACTTTTTCCCAATATGACGTTGCCAAATTAAGTTCATCTCGTTCCTCTTCACTAAATTGGCTAAAGTTCAGCTTGTCCAACGCAAGACCAAATCTTTGTATTATTTGGCTAAAAAACTTACGCCTAGGTAAGTTCCCTTTTTTACCTGCTACTGGATAACAGGCTTTCCAATACTCACTGATAAAGTCAGCAAGTACAAAAATTGATAATGAGAAACTTTGCGGTGTATTCTTATTGTGAAAACACTGAAGCAAATAGGTTAATAATTTAATATCCTTAGTCTTCTCATTAAAAAGTGAAATTAGTACCTCTTCAACCTTAAGCCACTGCACTGAGCCATGGGCTAAAGAGCCTACTTTCATCATTTGGTCTTCAACAAAATCATATAGCGGATCATTAACTGAACTCGCACCAACTGGATTATCAACAGATATTGGCTTATTTATTACGTTTCGAATAGACGAAGTATTCATAACACTCTCTTACCAATTACAACGTTCGCGAACGGACTGAATGACGTCAACCAAACTATCTGTCTCAAAGTGAAGACCATCGATTGCTGGGCTATTAGAATGGATAACTAACTCATTCGTTAACAACATCCTTTTTATATGATGTATCGCAACTACCCCTCGACCAGAGGAAAGCAATAAACCACTGTCGTCGTTTCGCCAAAAATTAGTCTCTGTAGTTCCCAAAGATACCTTAACCCGCCCATCATCAATCGGTTCAGAAAGCGCAAGCTCTATGCGACTAATTCCACTAATACAACTTAATATTAATAATGGAGCATCCAGTTTCTTAGGATTAGTTGCAGGTATTGTGATCCATACATCTGCATTATTTTCGGCAACACTTAGCAGTGGCTGAGATCCAGACAAACGTTTAAGTTCACTAGTGGTTGCCCTTATCCAAGACTTTGACTTATCTGTATTACTTCTCCTGCCATAAATAGGCGTTGAAAACACAGTGTCAAAACACTCAAGACGCTGTATTTTCAATTCTATATTTGTACAAGCAGTAGCACCTTTTTTTTTATCTAGATCATTTACTTCCTTAGCAAAAGAAAAAGATGCCAAACTTGAAAAAATAATTAATATAAAAAATGAAAAATGATATTTAATCATTAATAACTATCTCCAATTTTAAACATTTATCTGCCAGAGTTCGTTTAGGAATACCTAGACTCTCAGCAGTTTTTGCTCTATCACCATCAAATTCACGAAGCCTTGATGTTATAATATTGGTTTCATATTCCTTTACAGCCCCTTTTAGATCGCTAATAATTTTACTTCCAATACCAATTTCTAATACAGCGATACCTTCACTACCTAAATTTTTATCCAGTCGATCTATAATGTGTGAAAATATCACTTGTTCACCATCTTCAGTCTGAGTACATCCATATTCAATAAGATGTTTCAATTCTCGAACATTTCCTGGAAACTGATAACTCATCAAATAATCAAGTGATTTATGATGTAAACCTCGAACAGTATATTTATGCTCTGTATTATAATTATTAATAAAATAGCGACTCAACAGTTCAACATCCTCTATTCGATCTGAGAGCTTCGGTAAAATAATAGGGTATTGATAAATTCGGTAATATAAATCTTTTCTGAATTTTCCATTTGAAACATGCTCTTTAAGGTTCACATGAGTTGCAACCACTAAACGGAAGTTAGAAGAAAGTTCTTTTTCAGCACCTAAAGGTCTGTATTTTTGAGATTCCAACACTCGAAGTAACTTAGCTTGTAAGGCGATGGGCATGTCACCAATCTCATCCAGAAATAAGGTTCCACCATTAGCATCAGCCAATAGACCTTTTTTATCTTTGTCCGCACCAGAGAATGCACCTTTTATATAGCCAAAGAGCTCACTTTCTAATAAGTGTTCAGGAATCGCGGCACAGTTAATTGCAACAAATTCAGCTTTACTATGTGTCGAAAGATCGTGTACTGCTCGAGATACTAACTCTTTGCCTGTCCCCGTATCTCCTTGAATCATGACAGATAAATGAGAGGCAGCTGCACTGACAACTTGCTGCCTTAATTTCTTCATAACGTCACTATTACCGATAAGAGTATTAGCAAGTCCATTAGCCATATGATTTTTTTTATTCCCTTCTTCGACTTCAACTAACGATTGAAAAAGTTGCTTAGAACTACACTTCTTCATTTCAATTTCATGAAGAAGCTGAAAATGATTAGCACATACAGAGAGGGTATTGAGAAACTCTTGATGCGTCTCTATGCTACCCATTTGATCTATGCCACTGTGCAAAACTAGAATAGTTTGCAGCTGCTTATTTTCAGCAAACATTGGAATAATAGTCACTTTTTCCAGTATATCTATTGTGCCAATTAACTGGTTGAACTCACTATTCTCTTGCCAATACAACAACTCATTATGCTGTAGTGTCATTGAAGAGTCAGAGCGAATAACATGAGAAAAAGGATGATTAAAATCAAAAACTGACCAGGTTAATTTTTTTTCATTTTGACAGTACTCAAAAAAACGACCATCTTGGCTTGCTTTTAGTACGTATACAGAGTCAAGGGCAAGCTCTTTACGAGTGACCTCTATAAGTTTGACAAGAAGTTCTGCAGAATTCCGAATTAAAACAAGTTCGGTAGCCGCTTTAAACCATCTACTCATTCTTATTCAACCTCACCGATAAACTGACCATCGGTAACGGTTAAATATATTCTCGAGACAGGCTCCTGAGCTGCGAGCCTGCTTAATAAAGCCAAAGAGATAGGAGGCAAAACTTGCCCTTCTATAATCGCTTCTAACATACGGGCTCCGTTTTCAGAGCGCGTCGCACGATTTAAAATTTCATTAACTAAATCTTGGTCTATTACTACCTGAGCGCTGTAACGTGTCCTCAATAGATTTTCTAAATGAGATAGTTTACTTCGTACGATTTTTTCTAATGTTTTCTGGTTTAAAGGTAAATAAGGAACAATTTCCATTCTTGCTAATAAGGCGGGTTTGAAAAAAGGGACAAGCTCTGGATATAATATTGATTCAATTTTCTCTGGTGTTTCAGAGTTATCAACAATGGTTTGATACCCTAAATTAGATGTTAAAAAAAACAAAATATTTTTACAATCAATTAAACGTCCTTCACCATCTGCTAATTCACCTTTATCAAAAGCCTGATAAAATAAATTAAGCACTTCAGGGTGCGCTTTCTCTACTTCATCCAGTAGTACAATAGAATAAGGTTTTTTTCTTATCGCTTCAGTTAAAACACCACCTTCGCCATAACCGATATAGCCTGGTGGAGAACCAATTAAACGTGACACGGTATGCTTTTCTTGGTATTCAGACATGTTAATTGTGGTTAAAAATTGCTTACCACCATACAGCTCTTCTGCCAGCTGAATAACTGTTTCGGTTTTTCCCACACCGCTTGGCCCAACCAATAAAAAAGAGCCTTTAGGCCTTCCAGAGCGACGAAGATCCGCTCGAGAAGTTAATAAATGCCTGTGTAAACATTCAATCGCAATGTCCTGTCCTTTTATTTTTTTCTTTAGTATTTCAGGTAAATGAGTAATTTTGTGTAATTCATCAGAGTTCATTTGATCAATTGGAACACCAGTCCAGTCGGCAATAACTTCTGCAATTTGCTGAGCATTGACTTCAGGGTACATTAGACGATTATGTAGTGGTATCGCGTCCATTTTTTGATAGTAATCAGATAGTTCTGCTCTATAATCATCTATTTTCTCGATACCCTCTGATTCACCATTATTGCCATCTGTTAAGATGATTTGACGTAGCTCTATAATTTTTACGATTAATTTTTTCTGCTCTTGCCATTCAGAGACTACTTTTTGTCTTTCAGTTTCAGATTCTAACTCAGAGGAAATCAGGCTATCTAAATGCTCTTGATCAACATTTTGACCTATCAAAATCTGCCGTTTAAGCATATCGATTTCACGCTGTCGAGTGCAGCAAAGATTATCTAACTGACCGAGTCGTTTTGGTGGTGCGGTGATGTTAATAGCAATTCGAGCGCAAGCGGTATCAAGAACATCAATCGCCTTATCAGGAAGCTGTCGCCCAGATAAGTACCGTGCAGAAAGCTCTGATGCCGCTTTAAGGGCATCATCATGTATTAGTACATTATGTGCCTTTTCATACACATGATGTAGACCTCGCATAATATCAACAGATTGTTCAACGGAAGGTTCCTCTATCTTTACAAGTTGAAAGCGTCTAGTTAATGCAGGATCTTTTTCAAAATATTTTTTATACTCCTTCCATGTCGTTGCTGCCACAGTTGACAACTCACCCCTAGCAAGTGCAGGTTTTAATAAATTAGCCGCATCACTTCCACCTTCCTGATTACCAGATCCTATTAAGGTATGCGCCTCATCAATGAACAAAATAATAGGAACAGGCGACGCTTTAATTTCATCTATAACGCCTTTAAGACGCTTTTCAAATTCGCCCTTAATGGAAGCTCCCGCTTGTAATAACCCCAAGTCTAAAGAGTAAAGCTCAACATTAGATAGTTTATCAGGTACATTTCCTGCAACTATCCTTAGCGCTAGTCCTTCAACAATGGCACTTTTACCAACACCTGCGTCCCCTACAACAATGGGGTTATTCTTACGTCGACGACACAATATATCGACCATTAAATTGAGTTCTTCTTCCCGACATAAAACAGGGTCTAAGCTTCCATCCTTGGCTTGCTGAGTAATATTGCTACAAAATTTTTCAAGCGCACTGTTGGCTGTGGGAAGGACAGTCTTATAGTCACAACTTTTAGAGTCTTGTTTCATAGATTCAGACTCAGAAGAAAGAGACAATAATAATGAAAAGTTTTTTCGAATTGCTTCTTTGTTTATTCTTTCAAATAGTCCGATTAACTCAAAAGAATAATAGCGATCTGGTCGGATTAACGAGGCTAATAATATGGCACCAGATCGTAATTCAAATTGATTCAATTCAGTAGTTGAAAGCAACCATGCCTCTTGTAAAAGCTCTATTAGCAAGGGAGAGAATGGTGGGTAGGTATCCAATACTATTGATCTTTGATAACCACTAGAAATTGCATTCTGTATTTCATTTTTAGATAGCTTAACATGATCAAAAATCACACAAACATCTGACATCGGATTTTGAAGCAGAATACTCAAAAAATGCTCTACGCTAACTTCCGGATGTTGGCGCTCAATACATAATGAAGCAGCTTGCTCTAAAGCAATTTTACTTTGAGAGTTTAATTTAGAAATTAATGTCGACAATTCAATTCGAATCACTTTAGTCCCTTCTTCCTTGTGAAAAATTAATACTAATAATTAGGTATGAATCTATTCAATCCTTAACTATTAAACCTACTACTGTAGGATTTGATTTAGTTGTATCAAGACATCTTTCGACTTTGAATGCAGAAGAAAGTAATAACCAGAGAATGCAACCATCCAAACAATTGAAAATAAGGCAAAAACGGACCATACAGGAAGCTGGCGACTTAATTTATAACGAGTATTAACAACTTGATTAGTTGATGATGTTAGTTTCTGGGGCTGACTCTCTCCCATTGAATTTAATATTGTATAAATTTTATTTATGATTTTTTCTCTTTCCTCTCTACCATTTTTCATCACTTTAAACTTACCCTCAAAACCCAACACTAGGCAGCGATACATAAATTCAAGTAAATCTTTATATCGTTCTGGATCTTTTTCTAATCGAGAAACGATGGTAAAGACTTTTTCACCACCCCAAGTTTCATTGTGATAGCGTGAGAGCATAGAGTATTCAGCCCATACAGAGGAGCCTCCCCATTTCGTCCCCATAACGGCTTCATCTAAAAAAGCGCATAAAATATAGCGATAAGCCATTAAAACAGCATGCTCATAACCTTTTTCAGTCAACTCAATTTCGATAATGTTGATTTCTTCTATCGTCTGCTTATATATCTGTTCTATATTTGGACATTTACTCAGGCTCTTTACCCTTAGAGATAGTCCAAAAAAGCTTGTTGCGGTATCAATTAAAGGATTTGTATTGTGCCCTCTAAGTTGAAACCAATACTCTTTATCCTCATTAATATTTTTCGCTTCATCAAAAAGCAAATCATCATAATTTCCTGCATTACCATTACCAGCCATAATTAATCCCTAATTGCCCAAAACTGTAGATCTAGCCCTTCGAAAGCACCAGCAACATGAAAAGCAAAGCCAGCAGAACCTTTTAACATTGCCCATGCATTACTGCTTTTGTCTAAACGGTAATAGGTATAACCCGAATAGTATGGAAGCTGTCTAGGCGCGACCGGCAGTGATATGACAGGTATTCCAGGTAACTGATGCGAAATCAAATCACGAATTTTTTCAACAGAAGACACTTTAGTTTGCTGACTAAATAATTTACGTAGCTCCTCTAAAGGCATATCGGCTTTTACAGCAAGAATAAATTCAGCATTTTCAATCAGCTGAGTATCATTTACTGTCGCAACCATTAGTCCATATTTACGATGATCTAATCGTATTGAAACCGCTCTAGGTTCCAGTACTACACTTAAGCTTTGACGTAGATTCCTAATAACTTGCCAAAAAGAATCACTTGGCATGTCGTGGTTATAACCTAACAACTCTGGAGAAAGTCTGCTTTCATCAGTAAAGGTTGCCAATTCACCACAAATTGAAGATAGAGTTTCATATAAGCGCTCAGGGTGAAGACTTTTCAATCCCACTAAGTGCTGTAATATAGGTTGCAAACGGTTCAGGGCTTGAAGCAACATAAAATCAGAAACATCCGCAATCGCTCCTTGACCTGATGAACCAAGTCTTTGAGCAATACCTTTAGCTCGCTCTTTCATCAAGCCTGCTATTTCATTAATACATCTATGCAACTGAGGACTACAGCTAACATCAAAATGGCATGGGATAAAGTCAGGTTCGAGAACGACACTACCATCCGTTCGTTTTTCACGGATTTTTGCAATTGCCACAGACGCATAAGCACTACGATCTTCTTTTTCCAACATCAATCTAAGGTGTGGGGATGCAATTTCGATAGGGGCTGTATCACCATCAATAGATTGGATATCCTTAACATCTTGACGACGGCTAGAGTAACGACCTGTTCCTTTTTCACTTGGCCAGTCAACCTCTAGCAAAGACTCATTTTTCAACGGAATTGCTAGATAGATAATTTGCCCTGTTAAAGTAGCATCTTCAATTTCTAGAGCATCTGGCAAGATATCTTCTTGAGGGATTCGGAAGACAGTCCCATCAGGCATAACGCCAACAACGCAGTCAACAGCCACTCGACCGAATGATAAAAATTCTGGATTAATTAGTAATTGTGATATCCCATATAAATATCGACCAACAGAAAGAAAACGCTCGTCTAAATTATATTCATTATACCTCTGCTGTTGCTGAAAATGCTGAGGCTTAATAAATAAACCTTCATTCCAAATAACTCTATTTCGAGGGATCATATTTACTCAACCTTCTTCAATTTAACCTCATAATCGTTAAAGAACATCAGTAAATGATAAATTCTTCCTCGATTTAAGATTTTGACAGCTTTTTTCCATTCGCTAAGATCTGGCTCAGAAAACTTGGCCATTACACCTATATAATTAGTTTCTGTGTTTATTTCAAAATCATCAATAAACTTAAACTGGCCAGGTGTCATAACGTAGTCATAGCTTTTTATGAAATTGTTTTTTAATGCTTTTTCATAATCTTCTGTAATTTGATCAAAGTCTGCTGACATAAACATCGAGTCATCAACGAGTTCAAATACCTGAATTTCAATAGGCGAAGCTACGCCAAACAAACCTGGATTTACATCATCATCAGCAACCAAACTAAAAGTAACTTGTGTTAGCTCATCCTTTGCTTCGCCAGGCGTTATTGGAGTGTCCGACAGACTGCTACACCCTGTTATTAATTGAGCACACACAAAATAAAGTAACGGCGTTATTACGTTTTTATTCAGCATGTTTCTCACGAACTTTTTTATCATAGGATTGTTCAAATATTTCCCAGAATAGTTTTTCAAATCCTTGCTGGCGATTTGAGGTTAATTCTTGATAATACTTTCCATACATATCCCACGCCCATGATTTATCTTCATCAGAGTCAAGCATCGGCTTACGACTATAACGATTAAACCTTTTTAATAAGGAATCAGGAGACAAGGCTTTAAGTATCTGTCCTAACGCGGTATTAGTAGCGTACTGCACAGCCTCATTATGAATTTTTATCATTCGAAGGCTCTCTTCTACTGAAGATGCTGCGGATAAATGAACAGCACTTTTCTCTTCATCAAACATAGTTCGGATTGTCTCCTCATAAGACAAGCCTAAGCGTAGTGGATTGTCTTCTATTGGCTGAAGACTTCTATGCATCATCCCATAACGGCTATCTTTAACTTGTGTGTGTAAATCTAGTAACCCCTGAATACAAATTCGTAAAGTAGCGCCCATTTCAGCAGACAAAGACTGCATTTCTTCCATGTCTGAATGGTTACCTACATCCACTCCTAAGCCAGCTAACATTGGGCCACCTAGTACATGATTATTGGTAATTGGCCTATTTTCAAATTGCTTATTATTTTCTGATCTAGAAGCTGGTAATTCATGTTTTGAGTAATTTTCCGCCATCTCTTGCTCAAGTAAATCTAATACATTATCGTCCATAGGATGAGCCTCTTTTACTATTATTTTATCAATTCGTTTTTTTTCATTCGGAACTTGTGAATTTTCTTTTGATGATTTTATTTTTAAATTGTTTTTATATTTTTTTATATTTTTTCTAAACCCGTTCATTGAAAAAGCAGACTCTATGTCATTTTCAGTATCGGCTTGTAAGCTAATGCTTGGATATTTAATTATATTATTATTAATATGGTCTAAGAGTTTCTCTTCAAAATCATTAGAAAAAACCCTATCTTCATCCTCTAGAAGGCTTTCTTCAAGAGATTTATCATCATATGAATTGAGTGCTTCAATAGGGTCAACTATTAAGCTATCCTCTTTTATATCTGTATATCCTATATCATTAGATATAATATTTTCAGAATCATACACATCATCTAATAATTCAGACGCTTTACTCGAGAAAAGTTGTTCGAGAGAATAGTTTTCATTTTCACTCCCTTCTTTTCTATTTAAAAAAACACGAACCTCGTAATCTCCAATTTTTATGCAGTCCTCATCAGAAAGTCGTGCGTACTGTTCTTTGCCCAAGGGCATATGAGAAAAATTTATATATGTTTCGCCACAAATATCTTTTATACAAAATGCGCCATCGATAAAAACAATTTCACAATGTAATGAAAAAATCGTTCCAACTTGATCAGTCAAATACCAAAAAGCATCAACATCGGAACCAATAATGCCACCTAAGACACCGAAAGACGCTTTTGCAGACAGACCTGCCTCAAGAGCACTGACATTTACGACCACTAAATTGATAATTTTCTCTTCGTCTTCCATAACTATTGCCTTACTTGTATCACAACTTTTTTCTCACGTTGTTGTTTCAACTTGTGTTTAGATTCACCAAGAAACGACGACCAGCCTAAAGAAACATTGCCATTACCAAGCGACATAGTAGGCGCCTCGTTCTCTTTTAATGTAAGTTCAAGGTCATATGCCATTTGCTCTCTTAAAATAAACTCGACCAACTTACATAAAGAAAGAAATTCACGGCCTAATGGCAAAAAATCTGCAAATCGGTTTTTATCTAGCCCTTTAATCTGAATGGCAAATTTCCCTTTGATATCATTAACACTGCTTCCTAAAACTGTATTTTCTCCAATGTCACAATTCTGTATCCCAAGTTGTATTTTTTGTGCTTTTTGAATCGGAACCTTACGTTTCACCCACTGCCGTACTGATACTTCAGGCAAATCAAAACAATGAGAAATTATGCCCACAACAACCTGAGGAGAACGACTCCTCCCTGCTAACGTTCCTGAGTAAGCAAGCATTTTGCACCAGTTAATCGGTGTATCTCCTCTCATTCCTTGGTCGGCTAAACCAACAAAAGCAAATAGCTGAGCAGAAAATTGATCCTTTGCTTCCTCTTGAAAACGCACATAATAGCGATATTTTCTCCATACCCGATAAACAAGAGTAATTAATCGATTATTAAAAAAATCCAAAAACTGTCGCCGCAATCCAAATTCATCTTCACTCGCAAGTTCTTCCAGCATAAAACCAGGAAGTGGTGACTGGGCACCCGCTAAGCCAAAAAAATTAGTTTGAAGTTTTAACCTTTGATCATCGAGCACAGACAGTGTCGATACATCTGAAGGTGAAAAACCTAAACTAGGGTTTGCACTAAATACTAACCTGCATTGTGATTCCCACTCTTCACTTTCTGGATCTTGCTTTTCAAGACGATGTAATAATTCGACTAGTTGATAAAAATTAAAATTTTCTACATCACCGGGGAATATATCTCTATCAGCGAAGGGACTGTTTTGATTTATATTAACGGCTGCATCCCTTCCTGGATCCCCCACGAATACTCCTCTTTATTAGTCGAATTAATAACAATCAACTCATGAAAAGAATTGATACTTGCATACAATGAAAAAAACTTACTAAGAACTGTACCAAACAAGAACAACTCCCCTTCCGATCCAAACGCCTCTTGATCTAAGGTAATTGTTGATTTCAGCCCCCTGATTGGCATTCCATAAATCAATCTGTCTGTTGGCATTGATTCAATATTTAAAATTCCGTTTAATCTTAGCCTTGAAACTCTTTCTGCTTGACGATCCACAAGGGCTTTAAAATCATATGCTCTAAGAACCGAACATAATGCGTCTTTTGATAGAAGGGATAAGTAATTCAGTGATAAATTTGAAATGAGAGTCCAAAGCAAACTACCGTCTAAAACGGGTCGTAGGGGTTGAGAAGGTATCGTAATATTTTCAAAACTAGCAAAAGTTGGAGAGCTGTCTGTTGCGACACAAATATCACCAACTCCCAGTTCAACAGGTAATTGACGATTAGTACAAGTCAATTTAATTGATACAGATTCATCAAAATTATAAGCTGATACTTCATCTCCACGAATAAAAGAAATGAAATTATCAAACCCATCTTTTCTTATACTGTCTTTCACTCTAGCTCGATAATAAAGAGCTTCACGGTTTCTTACTCTTTCTACTTCATGCTGAAAGCTTTCAAATGATGAGTAAATACGCTTTCCACCACGAATGCGTGAGTCCACATTCGTGCTATTCTGCCAACCAGCTACTTCATTTATATTAAAAATCTCGTAATGTTCTGGGGTACTACTAGATGGAAAAATTCTATATTCTGTCTTACGCCCAGTTAAATCAATAGGGTCTGCATCGTGTTCAAATAAATTGACGACTGGCGTACAATACAATTGAAACATTTCACTTTTAATCTTCATACCCGCTTGAAATGTTTTATTAAATATCATTCGAATAGTAAAAACACCTGTAGTATCTCTAGGTAAAAAATTATCAACACCTTTCATATCAAAGAAATAGAAAGCTTCTGGAAAGGTTAAATATTCTTGAAGAATCCTATATCCATCATATACATTTTTAGGATAAGGTAATAAAGCATCGCCTTCATTAAAACCAACGAGAGAGAAGCAATTTTTAGGCAATCTAAACTCTACGCCATCAACATCTAAAGTAACACTTTCTAAGTAATGGTTAAGCCATAGATACAGCATCTCTGAGCTATATTTATCGCCACCAATATAAAACCTTAATGTATCTAGCTTAATATCATCAATTGTTAATTCGCCGTCCATCGACATTACCAAATCAACAGTACTGGCTTCTCTTGTATGGTGCGCGGAAACACTTTCACACTCAATTGGATAAATAGAAACATCTCGACATGTTTTGAAATGACAAGTCGTTCCAAATGCTGGACGACTATCTAGCTGAGTACCAGAACTAATAACATGCTTTACACTGATGCTCTCTTCAGGAACAAATTTAACAATACTCATACTAGGAACCGGCCTTAAATAATTAGGCCACAGCATATTAATAATAGAGTGCGTGAGTTCTGGAAACTCGTCTTCTATTTTTTCTCTTAAACGCCCTGTTAAAAAAGCAAAGCCCTCTAACAATCGTTCAACATCAGGATCGGTATTTCGCCCATGTAAAAAACGAGAGAGCTGTGGATGAATTTCAGTGAACTGCTTCCCTTGCTCACGCAGAAACGCCAACTCTTCTCTAAAGTATTTCTCTTGGCTCACTACTAATACACTCTATATTTACGATCATTACCCAGAATCAAACTGATTTTGACCTTCTCATGAAGTGCAGAACTATTAATATCCGCATCTATTTGAAAGCATAAACTCAGTGGATTACTCGGGTCAGTGACGGTTTGAATTTGCAGATTACATAATCTTGGTTCATATACACTCAAGCAACAATTGACCGCCAGCT
>JBLIAG010000061.1:0-16613 GCA_047634375.1 Bacteriovoracaceae bacterium | reverse complement strand
CCTAGCATAAGCTCTCCTTTCAAATAAAATTCTTTTTAGCGAATCTATTTTATCAGAAAATGAGCTTATGCTTACTCTATCGAATTAGTCTTGATTCAGGGCTTCCCACTTTGAACCGACAAGAGCCAAAATTGTAAATTCAGCTTAAATAATATTATATGTGATTATTTTTATGGGCACTATAAAACCTAGAATTTTGAGGTGAATACTCTTAAGTTGTTGATTTTGTTGTATTTTTGAAATAGGGATTCATTAAGGACGAATAGAAGCCGATAATGAACCTATGAAATATTATTTGATACTTACTTTTTTTCTTACTTTTCTGGGCTGTCGCCCTGAGCAAGAGGCAACTGAGTGGACAACAACCATTAAGCCACTTATTGGGAAAAATGCTTTATTCTCTACTAAAATGAATTCAGCAATTGTTGTTAATTATGAAATTGAAAAAGATATTAACTCTGTGGACTTAGAGCTTGTAGTTTATAAAAAACCCTCTAATGGTCTTTTATCTAATTGTACAAAAACGGATTTAACTTTATCTTGTACCTACACACCAAATGCCAATTTTACTGGAGAGGATCTAATATTATTTAAGTCCAAGGATGGGGATTTCATTTCTAGCGAAACATCACAAATCTTAATTAGTGTTCTTCCGTATTCTTATTCTGATAAGACTCGAGAAATAACATATATCTCCAATACAAATACTGTTTGTGAGCCACTTGGAGGCAACGAACCTGTAAAAGCTAAGAATGGATTAATTGGAAACTTGCGACTAATAAAGGAAGCTCAAGAACTTTCTAAGGTTACGAGTTTATCTAGAAGATCTATTCAGAGTAAACTGAGTAATTATGCAGACCCCCTATTTTCTGATTCGGTTGAGGACCTCAAAATATTTATGAGCAGCGTCGACATTCCGGTCAGAGATTTTTTAGATGGTTTCTCAAGTCAAGAGGGTTCAGTTTTAGAGTATAACGGTGAAAAGCTTGTTGAATTCTTTAATGTGAACTTATTTGCAGATATTATGGTCAACACAGACGGCTTGGCCGATCAATATGAGTTTGCTCTTGGTTCAGATGATGGTTCAAAGTTATCGATAAAAGAAAATAATTCAAGTGAATTTATAACCTACATAGACTCAAACTTAGAGCATTCAACAACTTTTTTATGCTCAGAGAATGGATCTGGTTCACCACGATATATCAACCTTGAAAAAGATAAACCAGTTCAAATTGAAATAAATTATTTTCAAGGTCCAAGGCAAAAAATTGCCTTACAAATGTTTTGGAGAAAGAAAACAGAAGCTCAAACTATGTCTACGTCATGTGGAAGGTCAGTCAATATAGAAAATCTAACAGGTGAGGGGTGGAAGGTTGTTCCCCCTGAAGTCATTTATCTACCAGAGGGATATGTTAATCCATGTGCGGATGTAGTAAAAGCAGAGATGATTAAGGAAGTTAGATTTAATGAGAAGTTACTTGAAAATGATATTACAACTGACCTCATAAAGGATATTAAAATTTTCATACAGGATGTGGGAACTCTAGACCTGGTAGAATACACCGGCGAATTCGAGATAGAAGCAAATCAAGCCGGAAGTGAAGTTGAGTATACTTTTAAGCTTAGTGCTCAAGATGAATTATTTCGCGATGTAGATAAAAAAATTATTATTCAATATCAAAAACGTGAATTTTAGCCTTCGCACAGAAATAAACTATTTAATCTATTCTATTCACATCATGACCCTCATTGTGCTTTGCGCATACTGAGGAAGATTTCAAATTACTTTTGATGTTCTTAAAAAAAGTAGATTTCAATCCTATTACCTAGTGCTAAAATAAAGAATGGAAACAATTATTCAATTAGATGTCGAGTACCAATACTTACTAGCAGTGAGCATATTGCTTTTATTACCTAAGCCTTTGTTAAGATTCAGAGTTCCAACAGGTATTTCAGCTTTATTACTGGGGGTTTTTTGTGTCAACTTTTTGGGATGGTTTAGTGGAGATCAATTTATTTTGACACTTGCTCGGTTGGGAATTACCTCATTATTTTTGTACGCAGGTATGGAGATTGAAATTGATGACTTAAGAAAAAACTTTAAACCACTGGTCAAATCAGTACTGCAGTCACTGGGGCTTATATTATTAATAGCGGGCATTATTAGTTACGGTGTTGCTCTCAGTTTCCAAATTTCATTGATTATCTCAATCGCTATATTCACACCTTCAGCTGGTTTTATTTTGAGCTCTCTTAAGAGCTACGAACTTACAGAAGACGAAATGTTTTGGATAAAGCTAAAAGCAATTTCTAAAGAAATTTCAGCGATATTCGCCCTTTTTGTTGCTCTACAATTAGATGATCTAGAGGGCTTAGTAAGGGCAAATGTACTTATTATTGCCGCTATTTTTGTCCTTCCTTATCTCTTTAAGTTTTACCTTAAGTATATTGCGCCACATGCAGCTAAGGGGGAGGTTTCGTTCTTGGTTGTAATTGCGCTTATAGCTGGAGTTTTAACAAAGAAATTGGGAACACATTATCTCGTAGGTGCGTTTATTGTTGGTATCATTGCCGGGCAATTTAATCACTTTATGAAAAGTGAACACTCGCAGAGGATCGAAGATTCTCTGGCAGCGTTCTATACTATTTTTGTTCCTTTTTACTTTTTTAGTGCTGGTTTAATGGTTACTAAGAGTTTCCTAACCATTGAAGGGCTTAAGTATGGAGTACTCATTAGTCTTATCTTCATTCCTGTTAGAATTGTGATGGTAAGTCTAAGCATTAAATACTTTAAGAAAGGTTTTTGGAAAGACCATTTAAAAATATCAATCTCTCTAGTTCCGAATCTCATATTCGGTTTAGTTATTATAGGAATTTTAAAAGATAAGTTTGAGGTTGATGCCAGCATTCTTTCTGCTCTGGTTATTTATACGGTTCTAGCAAGTGTATTGCCTTCTTTGTATTTTAAGAAATTACCAATAGAAAACTATGATCATTCGAGAAGCTAGATCACTAGTAGCGTGAAACACTTACATGCCAAACAATAATCAATCTTAGATCTGCAGCAGCAGTCATTGTATCGCAGATCATTTCGTATAGATTTTAACTCTTGTAATAGTGCATCGTGGAATTGGGACTTCTGCTAGCAAGCAGGATAATAATTCCTCTTATTTGACCAATTGGTACAGAATGGTAGGATGGAGTAAATAAAATAATCGACGAAATAGTCAAAAGGGAAGTGAAAATGAAAATAAGTATAAGATTTAAAACCGCTTTAAAGAGAATTATAGTTTCATGCATGGGGGTAATCGTACTTTCAAGTTGTTCATCTTTAAAAAAAGAAACTAAAAAACCTTTAAATGAAATCAGAGTTATATTCTTTGATGTAAACGAAACGATGCTAGATCTTGAGTCAATGCGTGATTCTGTAGGGAAAGCCTTAGGTAACCGAAGAGATTTACTTTCTTATTGGTTTTCAAAAATGCTCCATTATTCCCTTGTTTCAACAGATATAAATAACTATCAAGATTTTGGTAATATTGGCGTGAATTCACTATTAATGGTTGCACGAGAGAATAATATACCACTAACTGCTGAGCGGGCTAAAAAAGCAATCGTGGGACCACTTCTGTCTCTTCCGCCTCATAGTGATGTTATCCCAGCACTTAAAGAGCTTCAAAAAATGAATATTAAGCTTGTGACACTTACAAACTCATCAAACTTTGGTGTCAAAAGTCAGCTTGAAAATGCCAATATGATTGATTTTTTCGATGATAGATTAAGTATTGAAGACATCAAAATTTATAAACCACATGGTAGCACATACAAATGGGCAATTGATAAATTGAACGTTACTCCTCAGGAAGCAGTACTTGTTGCTGCCCATGGTTGGGATGTTGCAGGAGCAAAAGCAGCAGGATTGAAAGCAGTGTTTGTTTCACGTCCTGGAAAAAGTTTATATCCTTTATCAATTCAACCTGACTATGTAGTTAAAGACTTTGGTGAGTTGGTAAAACTTCTTAAGTCTAAAAATATACCAATGAAAAAATAATTAAATCAAAATCGGAGCTACTTTGAAACTAATAGGATCAATCACTTCACCATATGTTAGAAAAGTCAGAATAATCCTGAATACTTATAACTATGAATATGAATTTGAAAAACTTCAAGCTCTCTCCCCGCGTGGTGGAGAGACCCTTGAAACTTATGGATCAATAAAGCGAATTCCAATACTAGTTCGCGATGGAAAGACTATATTTGATTCTAGTATTATTTCTGAATACTTGTTAGCTGAGCAGGGGGTTACACTTTCTGTTGATGATAAGCTAACACTGAGGTTGATTGATGAATTGAGTGATGCGGGTGTTACTTTATTTCAGCAAATCCTATGGAAGATAGATGTCGACTGGAGTGATGAGCGCTCTAAAAAAGTTTTGAGAAGGTATCACTTAATACTCGTCGAACTCGATAAAACTGTAGATAAATTAACTGAATTACAAAAAGAATGGCTTTTTTGTGTGTTAGATTGGTTACTTTTAAGATCAATTTTTAATTGGGAAAGTGAATACAAAAATCTAGAACTTTTTTATATGAATAATCGAAACCTTGATAAATTTACAAAAACTAGTCCAAGAGACTAATTAAGTTTGTAAAAGGATATATAATGAAAACACTAAAAGAACAAACCGATGCAAAAATAGCTGCTGGCAGAAAAGCAAAGCCAGAGTTTATGAAAAGTATCGATGATATGATTTCTAAAGAGAAGTCATTTAAAAGAGGCGACGATGCTATTCAGATAGGTACTAGTGCTCCGAACTTTGTTTTGCCGAACGCTGTAGGAGAAGAAATTTCTCTCGTTAACCTATTAGTCTCTGGTCCAATTGTAGTCATTTTTTACCGTGGAGATTGGTGTCCTTATTGTAATTTACAGTTGAGGGCCTTACAGTCACGGATAGAGGATATAAAAGCTTCAGGAGCACAGTTAGTTGCAATAAGCCCTCAGGTTCCTGATGGATCATTATCAGAAAACGAAATAAGTAATTTAGATTTTATCGTTCTGTCTGATCAAGATGCTAAAACTGCTAAAGAATATGGAGTTGCATGGAATGCTCCTGCCGTTGTTCTTGATCATATGAGGATTGATAGAAGTTTAGATCTTGAATCAATAAATAATGGTAATGGTACGATTTTACCGATTCCTTCTACTTTTATTATTGGTAAAGATGGCAAGGTTGCATGGAATTACTTAGATGTTGATTATAGAACACGATCAGAGCCTGAAGATATAATTAAAGCACTTCAAGAAATAAATAAACAAAAGGAATAATAGGTGAAAGTGAAATTATGTTTATGCTGCTAAAAAGCAAGATCTAGTTAAGAAACTTTACCTATAGATCTAATTAAAAAATAAAAAGAGTTGTCCAATTGAAATTGTCATCAACAAAGCAAAAGGATATGTAACAGAATATGCAGTAAGTGGTATGGAGGAATTATTTATATCTTCAGGGGAGGGTAGGGCTGCAGAGCATGTAAAGCTACCAGCTAGGGCCCCTAAAAAACGTAATTTGTTAATTTTGATTACTTTTATAGCTACAATCGATACTAGAGTTATGGATATTATATTAATAAGGACAGTGGCAAAAATTGTTTTAACTCCATCTCTTGAAAGCGAACTAATTAGACTCTGACCTGTGTTAGATCCGACTCCACACAGAAAAAACATCATACCAAGTTCTCTCAAAAATTGATTTGTTTTTCCAGCAATGGCCCATAACATAGGACCCGTTTTTCCGATTTTTCCTAGGACAAGAGTTGTAAAAAGAATTCCTCCGGTTATACCAGGACCAACATTAGTACTTCCAATAGGAATGGAAAATTGACCAATAACTATACCAAGAACTATGGCTATCGAAATTGGTAAAAAGTTTATAGAGCTAGACTCAACTCCACCTAGCATTTCAACAAAGTTGTGGGAGGATTCTTTTCTAACACTTGATAAGATTTTGTCACCATAGCGTAGTCGGGTTGAACTTTTTGGGATGATATTTACTCCAGCTCTTCTTATCTCAGTTATTTCAGCTCCATATACAGTATTTAGGTTCAAACTTTTTAAGCTTTTACCAACGACCCTTGTACTCGTTACAAGAATGGAGAGAGTAAGTTCCTTATCAGGTACTCTAATTATTGAGTCACTAAATTCTCCAAGAATGACTGACACTGACTTTAAGGACTTTTTATCACCAATTACTTTAACCGTATCTTCCTTGTGAATGATTGTATCTTGTGATGGGATAAAGCTACTCGATTCATTGGCCCTTTTTATTCTAGAAATGTCTAACTTTGTAAGTTCATGAAAATTAATATCTTTAATTGATCTGTTAAAAATATTAGGATTATTTACTTTAAAGTACGCTATATTAACTTGAGGAACCTTTGAGCTTATTTCTTTTTTGTAAGATTCTTCTTCGGCCTTCAAGTCTATTGAGAGGAATTTGGTCATAATTCTAATTGCAAATACTGTTGTTACAAGGGCGATAGGATAAGAAATGGCATAAATAGTTACAGGTGCATTTGAGTTCCCATTTTCTAAGATAGCGGCCAGAGTTGGTGTCGAAGTCGTAACTCCTGAAAACAAGCCAGCAGTTAGAAAGTAATCAAAATCTAAATAATACGCAAAAATTGATGACACTAAAGCTGTTGTTAGCAGTGTGATCGTAGTTATTAGCAAATACTGTCTTGCCTCTCCAGTCTTAAAAGATTCAAAGAAGCCTGGACCAGCTTGAATACCAACAGCAAATATGAAAAGTATAAGACCAATTTTTTCAATTGCAGGAGGTGTTTGCATTCCAAAGTAACCAAAGAAAATTGCGCTTATTACAATTGCTGAGGAACCAAGACCAATATTTTTTATTTCAATACGTGATAAAAGTACCCCGAACAAAATGATTATGAAAAGTGAAACGTAGGGCTCTTTTATAATTTCTAACATGTGCTTTCTCGTTGCAAGATTAAGGACAAGCTAAAATAATTCTTAGTCCTTATTTATCATCTTTCTTATACAGTAGTGATTAGGGTTTATTAAGAAGTTAATTGTTAAGAGTTTGTTAGCAAAATTTAAAAGTGAAAGTGAGGAGATTACAAGTCATCTTCATCACTTCCACAAATCATTAACGGATAAGGCGAAATTATTTAATTATTTTAACTTTTGTTTCATCTGATTTTTTGTTGTAATCAAGGTTAATATTCCATTTATAGTTATTTCTTTTGTTATTGGATGGGTAAACAACCATTGAGTATTGTCTTTTACTGTAATTTGCAAAAACAATATCTTTATTGACAGTTAAAGTAACTCTAACCATCTTGTCATTAATATGATCAACAACGTGAGAAAGAGTATAACTCCATGGAGTATTAAATCTCGGCTTAAAAACCTTTAATTCAAAAAACTTTGCAATTGGACGTATTTGGAATTTTTTATTCAAACAGTCACCATGGAATGTTGTAAAGCTAATTTCCACAGTTTGAGCTGTCTCAACTTTCTTTGTGTTAATAATATAGTTAAGAGTTTTAAACTTTCCGTCTTTGCATGAACCAGAAATTTGTGGCTCTAGATTAACATTTGTATTCGCAAATACAGTTGATGATAAAGCAATAAGGGTCATTAGAAAAAATTTCATTTCATTAATTCCTTTGTGGATTTTGATTATTAAGTGAGTACTTAATACATTTACTAAGCATAGGTGTAAATATTTTCAGAGAAAATTAAAAAATTAATGTAAGAACTACTGAATAATTACGGTTTTATTATTGAAGATTAAGAAAAGATTTATATATTTCAGTGACCTGTTTGTTTTATACTTACTAAATAAGATATCAATTTGTGGTTTTAGAGAAGTTAAGTTAGTCTATTACACTTGAACAAATCTTTTTCAAGAATGTATTAAGACTTATTATTTGGATGAAAACAATGTTTATTTTTGTAATCTGTATTTTGACTTTAGTATTAGCCTATCGCTTTTATAGCCCATTCGTAGAAAAGCAAGCTGGAATAGACCCTGGAGTTGAAACTCCTGCCTCGAGGCTAGAGGATGGGGTCGATTATGTCTCTATTTCCCCAGTAAAAGCTTTTTTAATTCAGTTCCTCAATATTGCTGGTGTTGGGCCTATTTTTGGACCTATTTTGGGAGCGTTGTATGGTCCAATAGCATTAGTTTGGATTGTCTTAGGGAACGTCTTAGGTGGTTCAATTCATGACTACTTTTCTGGAGTCCTAAGTATCAAAGAAGATGGACAAAGTTTACCTGAGATTGCAGGACATTATTTAAATGTTTATATGAAAGGATTAATGCTTTTCTTTACGGCAATGTTATTATTCTTTGTTGGTGTTGTTTTTGTCATGAGCCCCGCTGGGTTAATAAGTAACTTGGACAGCTTTCAAGGAACATTTTTTGCAAATAATACTTTTTGGGTTTTAGCCATTTTGGGATACTACCTACTTGCAACATTGTTACCTATCGATAAAGTTATCACAAAATTTTATCCTTTTTTTGGCTTTTTGATGATTGTTATGACTGTGTCCATTGCGACAGCAATTCTTATAAGTGCCCCTGAGTTACCAGAAGTGAGTGATATCTTTGCTTATTTTAGTCACGGAGACCTTCACGAAGACCTTTTGAAGACTGAGCATAATGGTGCTCCTGTTTGGCCATTACTTTTTATTACTATTACTTGTGGAGCAATAAGTGGGTTTCACTCTACTCAGTCACCAATTATGGCCAGATGCCTTACTAATGAAAAATATGCTCGCCCAGTTTTTTATGGAGCAATGTTGTGTGAAGGTGTTGTCGCATGTGTTTGGGCCCTAGCAGGAATTGCAGCTTTTCCAGATGGATACTCTGAGTTAAAGTCGATTCTAGATCAGGGGGGACCAGGCCTTGTTGTTAAACAAATTTCGACAACCTACTTAGGTTCAATTGGTGGTGTTTTAGCAGTCTTAGCAGTTGCAGTCTTTCCAATCACTTCTGGAGACACTTCATTTCGGTCTCTAAGATTGACAATTATAGATGCTTTTAAAATTACTCAGAGTCTTAAGAATAGATTACTCGTTTCAATTCCAATTCTAATAATTGCATATTTTATTACTAAAATTGATTTCTCTCTTGTTTGGCGCTATTTTGCATTCTCGAATATGCTATTGTCTACCAGCGTTCTTTGGCTGGCCACAAAGTATTTATTTATGAAGAAAAAGTTTCACTGGATAGCTAGTATTCCGGCTGTCCTTGGTACTAGTGTTACTATTTCATATATAATGACAGCTGGAATTGGTGCAAATCTTCCACACTCAATGAGCTATATGATTGGACTTACTGTTACTGGAATAGGTTTAGTAGGTCTGGTTTTTATTCATAAACGTTTCCAATAAAGTAGTTCTTTCTACAAAATATTTATTCTAAAGGGCCCCCGGTGGCCCTGCTGATATCGACATTTTTTACTGAGAATGGCGGGAGCGTCTCCACCTTGAACCTCTTAATCTATTTTAATTCCAACTCTTTGTCTCATAACTATAAAATTGTACAGAATAGTCAATTATTTTCATTGTTTTTGGGTATATACCGGTATATACTTTAAGTCATGAAACTAGAAGAATTAATTAATGAATTAGTAAAAAAGAAGATAGGTTATATGATTGTAGGCGGGTATGCTGTCAACTTTCATGGTTACTCAAGGAATACTGTTGATATTGATTTAGTCATAAAGTTTAATCTCGCAAATTTAAAAAAAATAGAGAAACTCTTACATGATATGGGGATGATTTCGAGGCTTCCAATAGACGCAGTTTCTGTTTATAAATTCAGAGAAGAGTATATTAAAAATAGAAACTTAATTGCTTGGAATTTCTATAAAGAAGATGATCCAACAGTACAGGTGGATATTTTAATAACTCATGATGTAGGTGACTTTAAGTCGGAGTTTTTTCGTGTTGGGGATTTCAAGTTTAAAGTAATATCTAAAGAAGATCTTATTAAAATGAAAAAAGAGTCTGGGCGTGAAAAAGACCTCATTGATATCAGGGAGCTGACAAAGTGAAGGATGCAACAAAGCAAATAGAGTGGCTCGAAGCAATGAGAGAGTTAAATAAAGCTAAAAAGGTTGAAGGGCTAAAACTTATATCGATGAAGGTCGATCCAGTCCTACTTCGCGCGTTCAAGTTAAAGTGCGAAATAGACAAAAGACCATACACAACAGTGATAAAGGAGCTTATGGAGAAGTTTCTGAATAGTACTGAGTAGGAGTACTCCATTTGAATCTTTTTATATTATGTTTAAATGTTAATTAAACACAATTATGTAGCACTTAGTCTTATACACTATTGAATTAATCTTTATGATCTCTTTGGATGCATATTTCTGAGATCGATATTTAAGTAATAAACATCTTCACCTTCAGCAGCTGAGGCATCTTCTACAAACTCATCAATTAGTTTCAATATTTTAGTATTTAGATTATTAAAAACTTCTTTTGATGTACACATAGGTGCTGAATACATTATTTCATCACTACCCATTGTATCTATTGATTCAATTGAGCGAAGCCTCCAGTTTCTATGATGGTTTTTTACAAAGGGAGATTCTTTTGAAATATGGGTAGAAGATGGGCCTAACTTTAATTTTCCAGACTCAACTACTACTAATCCGTTATTAATAAGAAAATCTAAGTAGATGTGAACTTGATCTAGAGATGTCCTAAACAGTTTAGAAAGATCGTCAGCAGCACTTATACTTTCCATATCACAAGCTAATCTAATTGCACTGTATCGCCAGTCAGAATAGAAAATTGCCTTATCTTTTTCATCTAAAATATTTTTATGTTTAACTCTATTAGCAATTAGTTTGGACTTTTCTCTTAGCTCATTTAATTCTTTTTCATAGAATTTTTTTAATTCAAATGTACCAGCTCTGGCATGACTTATTAGAGAGACAAAATATCTTTTCTCTAAGTCTATAAAACCAAAATAGCTTCCAAGCTTGTGGCCTTGCTCAATAGATATATCTTTTGGACCTTTAAAAATCTGAGAAACTAAAACAGAACTTACTCCAAGAAATTCAGAAATTCTTTTGAACTCACCCCGGCCATTGTTTGGCCTTGCTTTAACCATTTTATTAACTAAGTCTTTATAATCTAGAACGATAAATGTATCCATATATTAGATAGTTACATTAAAATTAACCATTTGGCTAATGTTAAGGGGCGGAAATTAGCCAGTTTAATCTATTTTTCAACACGGGTTTCCAATATAAATGATTTAAGATATTAAATATTAACAATCAGAGGTTTAATTATGAAAACATTAATAACAATTATTACTGTAATTTCAAGTATTTCATTCGCACTTGCAGCAGGTGGTGTTGATGGAGGCGGTGGGAATGCTGTTGTCTGCAGAGATAATCAGAAAAACATACTTACTGCTAAAATGCTCGATCTTTATGAAGGTGAAGTTCTGCACGGACTAACATACGAAGACCTCGAGGAAGATGATCGAAATGTTAATCTAGATAATGAGTTAAAAGAATTACTCGAAAATATTTATGGAAAAGAAAGTTCGCAGAGCCCTTACTGGATGTTTAAGTCAATTAAAGAGAATTTTAAACTCTTACCAAAAGGAGTGGCGTTAAAGCCAATTAGTGATAGTGGGCACATCATAATCCCAGATGGTTGTAAAATTGAGCAAGTGGCAAATTTCTATAATATGACTAATATTTATATTGTTAGCGATATCTATAATGCTTTCACTCCATTAGATAAGTTAGCTCTAATTCTACATGAGGCTATTTATTTACAGGAAAGAGAAAGCTTTGTTAAAGATTCGAGATATACGCGAAGAGTTGTAGCACATCTCTTATCTAAGGGCTTTAAGCCTGAACGTGTTTATGAAGGGGTCGATTTTAAAAGGGATTACTTCTGCTCTACTGAAGAAATTCTGGGCCCAACTCCAACAGAGAAAAAAGTAACTTCATTTTGGGCAGTAAGGACCGGAAGAGACTGGAGATTACAATTTACGAAAATTAACGGTCACGGTGTATATTCTAAAAAGTATATTGAGCCTAGCTTTGGTAATAATACATTTCCAATCTTCCAAGATGAAGAACCAAATTTTCAACACTCCACAACCAGTGTTTCCCAAATACATGGTTTGATAGATCCTTATGATATTGCATCTATTGTAATTAGTAATGGCGTTGTTCATATGGGCGGAACAGATAAGTTTATGATGATTAAATTTCAAGGTTTTGACCCTTCTGATTTATTCGATTATCAACAATTTAAATGTAGAACTAGAAAGTATTAATCCATTACTTTAGATATCGAGGGGGACAATTTAGCGTCCCCTTTAGTTGCCTAACCTCCGATCCCCAGCACCATTTATCGGCTTTCTAATTTAAGTGAGTTATCCAGAAAAAAAGGCGAAAAAAAAGCCATCTCAATGGATGACAGTTCTTTCAAAGTAATACGAAAATGGCGGGAGCCGGGAACCCAATTTCGAACGAGTTTTTCCTCCACTGCAACCTCTTATAATTAAAGAGTTTATACACACCCCACTATATAAAAATAGGATTTTCCTCCACGAAAATTACGTCGAAAAAGGGCTCTCAATAGGGCAGATTTCGGAGATTATTTTTTCCTCCAAAGATGCTGTGCGAAATGGACTAAAGAAACACGGTATAGAGATTAGAGAGAAATCTCAGCATCACGGTAATCCTGCTCAGATAAAGTATGGCCAGAGAGTTGCTCTGAAGTCCTTGGTTGAACATAAAACTGAAAAGCGAACCATAGATACCATTAATCAAATGAAGGAAGAGGGATTGAGTCTGAGGGCCATTGCAAGGTGTTTAAATCAGATGAAAGTTCCTACAAAAAAGAGAGGTAAGAGTTGGCATCCTGAAATGGTTAGGAGAGCTCTAGATTAGGCTTTAAATAGGTTCAACTTTTTAAACGATTATATTAATATGGTTTAGAGTTTATAAATACTAAAATTTAAAGGGACTACTCCATGATCATTTCAATTTTTAATAAATCTATTTTTCTCAGTCTATTTTTATCTTTGCTTGTTATAGGAAACCTTTCAGCAGAAGAATACGATATGGCCGAGGATGGAGAGAATAGAGCTGTTAAAGCTGCCGGTAACTTAGTTGGTCAGTTGGCACCAATTCTTAATTTAAAAACAATCAATGATCAAAAAATAGACTTATCAAAATCTCTTGGAAAGAAGCCTATCTATCTTAAATTTTGGGCCACTTGGTGTGTCCCTTGTAATGAGCAAATGGCAAAGTTTAAAAAAATATATAGTGAGCTTGGTGATAAGATGACAATCATTGCTGTGAATACAGGGTTCAATGATAATGCAAAGTCTGCAAAAAAATATGTAAAGAAAAAGAAATTACCTATGCCTGTTGTTATTGATGACGGAACTCTGGCAGGTGTCTTTAAGTTAAAAGTCACTCCTATGCACGTAGTGATTGGTCGTGATGGAAAGATCGCACATATAGGACACAAGGATGGTGAAAAGCTAGATAAAGCATTAAAGGGAGTTATAGACCAAAAAGTTAATCCTAAGTTGAAGTTTGAAAATGCTCCAAAGAAAAAGCAACTTGCTATCGGTTCACAAGTTAAAGAATTAAATTTTAATACATTAGATAGTAAGAAAATAGTTTTAAAGAAAGGATCAAAAAATATTCGTGCTTTGATGTTCTTAGCTCCATGGTGTGAGACGTACTTACTAGAAAGCCGTCCTGAGATGGCCCGTTCATGTAAAAAAGTGCGTTTGGAAGTCGAGCCACTATTATCAAATAAGAAGATTGAGTGGTATGGAGTTTCTTCAAACTTATGGGTAAATAAACAAGAAGTTGTTGATTACAAAAAAACGACAGGAACGAAACTAGAACTTGTATATGATAACTCTGGAGAGTTGTTTCGATATTTCTCAATACAGAAAGTACCTACAATAATCTTAATTGATCAGAATAATAAAATTATAAAAAGAATTGATTCAAACTCTAAGAGTATTAAGGGCATACTTTCTAAGTTCCTAAAATAAGACAAAAAAAATCCCCCAAAGTGTGGAGGAAAATTAGTTCGGAATAAGAATCCGATGACGAAATGGCGGGAACGCCGCCATCTCAACATTATCAATCACTTAACCATCTATTTTGCCTATCGTAGGCAAATTGATTAGAAATTAAATATAATTGATAACGTCGATAGGGTCAAACAAAAGGGCCTATAAGGCCCTCTTGTTCTTAAAATTAATGAGTGAAACCACGTTTAAATCGGGTTCGAGCGAAGTATTAAGATCGGGTGGAGTTGGAGTAGGGTTGTTATTTGAATCTTTCTCAGATTCAAATTTAAGCCCTGCTGTTGCCCCTGCTTCTTCGATCCCTGCAAGTCGCACATAAATCATCATGGTTTTATAATCTTTCCAGCCACCAATTTTCATAACTGTTGTAGCTGGTATCCCACTTGAAATAAGCTGCGTTGCAAAACAAGCTCTGATAGTGTGAAACTTTATTGATTTGAGTCCATGACTCTCACAAAAGCATCTGAGAACTTTGGCCTGTAATCCTCTCCTCCAATTTGGAAGAATTGGAAAAACACGATCTCCATACTCATCACTACCATGATCATTTTTTAAGTATTCAACAAAGAACCAGTAAAGTTCTTTATTGAGTGGCACGTTACGCCAGTAGTTACCTTTTGTTGGGCCATAAATCTTTTGTTTAGATTTCCATGTTCTTTGAACTCGCATGATTCCATAGTTTTTAGATTCAGTTGTGTTCATTTCAATGGCCATGGCCTCATCAAGGCTTATTAGTTCTAAATCAACTTTTCTTAAAGCTTCTATTTCACTTGTACGCATTCCTGAAAGAAATCCAACTTTCCAAACTGGATACCAAGGGTGGTCATCCTTTTTGGCTTGAGTAAGTAGAGCTGTTATTTCTGCCATGTTTAAAATCTCTGGCATTTTTTCTTCTGCTCTTCCCTCAATCTCAATATCTTTAGCTGGAGATTTTGAGCAATTTGGTATTAGCCCTTCTTCAATTCCCCATTTAAAAATAATGTTAATTGTTCCTTTGATTGAACGTCTAAGTCTATAGGATGCATCATTGTCATAGGCACAACGAAGAACCTCTCTGGCATCACCAATGGTAATATCAGTGGCAACTTTGTTTAGCCAAAATGGTGTCCAATTATTCATCCTAGAAATGTGATCTTTAAGAGTATCCTCATTAAACTTTTTTGAAGGATAGGTTTTGTAAAACGTAGACCACCTATGAATTACTTCCTTCCAAGTTGCCCCAGATGATTCTTTCTGAGCGACTCTTCTTGAAGCTTCAACAAGTAGTTTTTTTTCTTCTTTTTGTGCTTGTTTTAAAGTTTGAAGTGATTCATCTTTTTTTGATCGAATCTGTACTTTTATACGAGCATTTGTTTTACTTCGGACACAAACATACGCTTGATAGTATGTAGTTCCATTTTTATCGTAAGTTATTATCGACATTAAAAGCCTCCTTTAATAAGAAGAACTTTCAATTAGTTCATATAATTCTCGTCTTTTGAAGTATAGCTTTCCTAAACATTTTCTAGCCTTTAAATGCCTCTATAAACCATGTTTCTAATCTGGCCTACAGAACGTCTAAGGTACTCCGCTGTTTCTTCAGTCGTCATCCATATTAAGTTGTCAAAGAGCTGGTTAGAACTACTATTAGTGTTAATAGCGTTCTTATTATTCTTATCGTTTATCATAACATCTTCCTTTAATCAGGCCTAGAATTAATTTTAATTCTAGGAACTATTTATATTCTTTCTAACAAGAAAATTTTATTGAGTTGTTATTTCATAAAGCAATATCTAGCTTCTTAATGAATTTAGTTAATTCTCCTCTAAGCAAAAGTGATTTATATTCTGACCATGTTACTTCGTCTTGTTCTTTCTTTAGTTGTTCAAAAATATATTTTTCTTTGTCATCTGAAGTCATGCTCTGTTTTTGTAGTAACGTAATGTGCTCCTCTTTTATAAAGGTCAGTGACAGCGAAATTAACTGATCGTGCAACTGAGGTTGAAAAGGAATTAGAGGCACAGATTGCGCAAGATAAATTAATAATAAAGGAATTCCAAGCTAATTATATTAACATGCTAAAAGAAATTGAACTCACCGTTTTTCAGAGAGAAAAAGCTTTAGCTGAAGAAGTTTATTTCGATGATGACAATTTGCCCTTTTTTAGAGGACAATTACTGAAGAAGTTTGCTTCTGCGAGTGACCAAAGCAGGATTATTTTTCCATATCTACTTTCATGTTTAAAAACTTCTTTGGAAAAGGGTGGAAACCATCTCGGTTTTTCTTTGTTTGATGAACCTCTACAGCAAAACCCTGATGAGAAAGGACGTGAAAGGTTGATTGCATTCTTTGAAAAGCTTGGGAGCCTAACAACAGGCCAAATTCTTACATTTACGAGCTTATCTGTCTAATTGCGCCCAAGCTGAACCACCCAAATTGCGTCAAAGTGAACCATCACGCATAGTGTAAATTACATTCTCTTCATTGCGTTAATTTGCATGTA
>JBLIAG010000060.1:0-16673 GCA_047634375.1 Bacteriovoracaceae bacterium | reverse complement strand
AAACGTCGTAAACTCATGATGGCCTTCCTTAGTTAAGTATTATGATTTGTAGTAAAACCATTTTTACAAAACTAAGCCTGAAGGCCAACTTTTTTCTTAATTATCAACTTTTTTGATAAAGATCCCACTCTAGGTGGCTATTTAGAGGAGTGAAGTACAGGCACAATCTCTTGTTGTATTTGCTGCTGTTGTTGTTGTTGCCGCTGTTGCTGCTTTTCTTGTTGCTGCTGTTGCTGCTGCACTTCTTTTGGCTCTCCCTGTTGTTGATTTGCAAATACACTAATGCTCACAAAACTTAATATCAAAAATAATAATTTTTTTATCATAAGTTAACCTTCGACAGGGTTGGAATCGACAGAGTTAACACAGCACAGCTTTCAAAACAAGAAGTCATGTAAAAGCTATACTTTAGTAGGTAACCATTTGAAAATACACCAAACGAAGAAATAAGTAACACTTTCAAATTTTATCAACTAAACAAAGTTTAGCTCCAGACCGATCAGCCTTAAGACATATGAAGATACTTATTAAAAATACATTATTCTCAATCTTAATTCTAGTAAGCTCCAATAGCTTTTCCTCAGAACCAGTTACAGATGTTACGGGAGATCAATTCTACGAAGACTTACTTAATCGACATGTTCAATCAGGACATTTGAGTGATCAAGAATTAGTAAAGCAAAAGTACTACCATAGTAATCAAAAATCATGGCAAGGTGATTTTAAAAATCAAGTAAGAGGTGTTGCCTCGACTTTAAAATCCCAAAGAGAAATTCTTAAATTTAAGAATCCCCCCATTGAAATTTCTATAAAATAGTTCTATTTTAATACCTTATTATTTACATAAAAAAGGTATCCAATGAACAACCCAGAATATGAAAAATTAATTGACAGTGTTCCTGATTTTCCAAAAGCAGGAGTTGTATTTAAAGATTTCTCCCCTCTTCTAAGACATAAACTTGATGAAGTAACTACTGATATGGGTAAGGGAATAAACTGGGATGAAATAGATGTTGTTCTTGGTATTGAATCACGTGGCTTTATTTTAGGATCCGCACTTGCGATAAAATACAATAAAGGCTTTTTACCAGTTAGAAAAAAAGGAAAACTTCCACCTCCAGTTGTTGGTGAAGAATATACACTTGAGTATGGAACTGACCGACTAGAGATGAGAGTCAACGAAGAAAAGCTAAATGTTGTACTCGTTGATGATGTTTTAGCAACTGGTGGAACTTTGAAAGCCACTTTAAACCTATGTGAAAAGAATAATTACAATGTTAAAGCCGTAAGTATGCTTATCAACTTAAAATTCCTAAACAATATGGATCAAGAATTTAATATGATCCAATCTGTTCTAAATTACGAATAAAATTCTAAATTACGAATAAAATTTGGGTGCTTCGGCACCTAAAACTAGTTTACTCAAGAAAATGAGCATAAATAACCCTCTTTTTTAAAATCTATAGTCGACTAAAATATAAGTATGTCTTTAGTTTTAAATGTATTCACAGTATTGATCCTTATTGTTTTTTCGGTAAAAACGTTCGCCCTTGAATCGAGTGATATCGTCGATACCCAAATCCTAAAAATTTATAATAAAAACATTCTCGTTTTAAATCGTGGGCTTGAAGACGCTATTTTCAAAAAAGATCATATCAAGATTACCTCTGATGATGGATTTATTGCTCGTGGAATTTGTATAAAAACATCGATGCTTACAAGTCATTGGAAAATTTATAGAGTTGTCCGACCTCAACTTGTTAGTAAAGATACTCTTTATAAAATGAGATCTATAAACCAAAGTGAAATACCAAAGTCTCTTGGAAAATTTTCCAAAGTAGATTTTTCAAAGTATTTCAATGATTTTGGAGACAAGGATGTTAAAAAGCAGTTAAAACTTCAAAAAGAAAGAATTGCTAATTACGATCTTCCAGAAACAACAAAAAACACTGACGTATTTAAAGAAAGTCAGGTTTCCACTTTTGATAAGTTTGTGGAAACTAATTTTAACGATGAAATTATTAAAAAAGATCTTAGTTCATTCTATCTCAATCTTTTCGCTAGTCCTATATCTTGGCAAACAAGGTATAATCAAAAAGAGAACCACTTTGGTGCAAAGCTCTACAATAAAGGTGAAAAATATCAACTTGAAATTAACCTTGTTGAGGCTCAAAGAAAGATTCTTGATCCTGTAACTAAAGAAGGATTTAATTCTAAATCAACACATCAAGATATTCACTTTCAATTTAATAGACTCTCTGAAAACTTCAGTGTTATTTCTTTTCTGAGTTACGACAGAGAAAAGATTGGAAATAACTATTATCCTTATGATTACTACCAAGTCGGGGTCTTAGGATTTAAATATCATGTTTGGGAGGATGATCCAAAGAGTAATTTCTTTGAACTCTCCTACACCCCCGCTTTTGATACAATTAAACTAACCGATCCATCTTCTAACGGACTTGATCTCATTGAGAGAGAAGGTATAAGACATATTATTAGAGCGAGATACTATAGTGATCTCAGTAAAACTCTTCATAATAAAACAGAAATTGTCTACGCGCCTTTTGTTCAACTAAGTTCACAGAATTTTGATTATCAAGATACAAGAACTACTTTCGAAACAACATTTTCATACGACCTAGGAAAGAGTTTCTTTTGGGATTACAAGCTTGGTTACGAAAGAGATGATCTAAGGGCCGAAGTTTATAATATCGGCGCAGACAACACAACTCAAACCTTTCGTTTCAGATATGAGTTCGATATATAATTAAATTTGATTATTTTCTGTAAACGAGGGCCAAGTACTCTTTATTTCCAGTTTTACCAGAAATGGGTGAATCACAAAACTTATCAATAACGAAGTTATTATCATCAAACCAAGCAATTACTTCATCTAGAATTTCTTGTTGAAACTCTTCTTTAACAATAGCATTCTTTCCTAGTCTCTCTCTTCCTGCTTCAAACTGAGGCTTGATGAGAATGACAGAGTACCCTGTATTTTTTAACAAGCTATCCATTGTTGGATAAACAAGTTTGATTGAAATAAACGAAAGGTCTGCAACTGCGATATCAACCTTCTCAGGAAGTTCAAGCGGATTCTTTAAATTAATCCCTTCCATATTAATCACACTTGGATTTTGTTTTACCAGTTCATCTAATTGATCATGCCCTACATCTATTGCATAAACTTTACTTGCACCATTTTGTAGAGCTACTTGAGTAAAGCCACCAGTACTTGCACCACAGTCAGCAACAACCTTTTCAGAAAAATCTAATTTAAATTCTTCAATGGCCTGTAAAAGCTTAAAAGCTCCACGGCTCACATATAAATTTCGTTGTTTAATTTCAATTTGATCTGTATCATTTGCCATCTGACCTGGCTTTCTAACTTTTTCGCCGTTACAAAGAACATCACCTTGCTTAATTAACATTCTGGCCTGAGAACGACTCTTAACCATTTTTCTATCAAGCATTAATTTATCAATTCGTTCACTCATAATAACTCTAAGGGCTATAGGTCTACACGACCTTGAAAAAGCATTTTCACTTCACCTTGAAAATAAAGATTCTTCAATTCTTTATCAACGATCGCTTTTAAGAAGCCACCTTTAGCATATACATTAACTGTACCACTCCAGTTAAAAAACTTAGCACAGCTTACAGCAGTGGCCATAACACCTGTTCCACAGCAAAGAGTTTCATCTTCCACTCCTCGCTCGTAAACACGAAGTTTAATAGTTTGGGTTTTCTCATCTACAACTTCAAAAAAATCTACATTAGTTCCATTTGGAAAACGCACATCATTTCTAATAGCACTTCCAATAGATTTAACATTTACATCCTCAGCTGAACTTACCTGGACAACCGCATGAGGAACACCTGTATTCATATACATGGCACGCTTTCCACTAAGGTCATTTATATTGATTGAGTCTACGTCGTATAGCTCAGTCATTTTTACTTTTACTTCTTTATCATTAACAATCTCACCTTCATAAACTCCATTCATTGTTTCAAATGAAAAAGACTTTTCGGTTTTGATTTTTAGAATATGGTAGGCGAAGTGAACGCTACACCTGGCTCCGTTTCCACACATCTCTGCTTCGGATCCATCTGCATTAAAAATTCGCATCTCAAAATCTTGTTCTTTTGATGCGCCAATAGTTATGACACCATCAGCTCCAATTCCTTCACGTCGCTTACACCATGCTTCAATTTGCTTTGGCTTAATGCGCAAATCACCGGATCTATTATCAATAAAGATAAAATCGTTACCAGATCCTGAATATTTATAGAATTCCATGAACACTCCATTAGCAAAAACATGGGTTAATCGCCATTTTGTATCATAAAGTCCCAAAAATTGGTATTTTTAAGATTTTCAAAATGAATTTCATTCTGTAATATAGATGACCTAACTACCTATGGAGCATTAGCTCAGTTGGTTAGAGCCCCCGGCTCATAACCGGGTGGTCGCAAGTTCAAGTCTTGCATGCTCCACCAGTTGTCAAACTATTCGAACCAACACGGTAAAAATTGTTTGAACTACAAAAAGCCTCTGATTTAACGTCAGGGGCTTTTGTGTTTTTAAGGCCTAAATTTCTTTTATCAACATTATAGTGAAGCACTACAGACTTATCACCAACCTCTATTTTGTGAACTAGCCTTTGAATAATTTTAGATTTAACCTCAGGAGAAGCTACAAAAAAAGATTTCCGAAAGCTTTTTATAAACTTACTATACTCATCCAAATTAACCGTATAATCGGTTTTATTGTCTTCCACTAACATTTGTTCAAGATTTGATTCAATTAAGCTCTTACGCTCCTCTAAAGACTTCATTTGCTTATATATTGGCCTTGCTGATACTCCCTTTGGAAGCTCTGAGAGTCTTTCAACAAGAGCATCAACTTGAGAGCTAATCCCATAGAGTTTTGACTTAAGTGAATTCACCTCACTGCCAACACCTGTATTTTCATTTTTTAGTTTTAACTTTTCAAATAGGTGTTTCGAGAAGGTTTCATTAAATAATAGCTCTTCTACTTTTTCTATTACTAAAGGCTCCAATTTCTTTGCTAACACCCTATGAGGAGAGCATTTAAAAGTTTTCTTAGTTAAGGTGGATTCTCTCTTTGTTGCCCAAGAATGCTCATAGTATCCTATCTTTCCACCATTTCCGTGAGCTGACTTTCCGCACATTACATCCCCACACTTCAAGCAATATGTTATCCCTGACAAAAGATATGGATACCTTGTTTTACTATGCGACTTCTTTCTCCTGTAATTTCGTTTTAGCTTATCTTGAACACGATTAAAAAGATCAATATCTACAATTCCATCCCAGGCCGCTTTTACCTCTCCTATTTTATCTCCATCTTTAAAAGTCTTTATTCCAATGTAGGTTTTATTTTTTAGAATCTTATGAAGGTTATCAACTGTGAAATGGCTCAGTCTTTTGTATCTGCCTCCTCCCTGCTTCCACCTCTTAAGTGTATAACCTGCCTCATTTAGGAATCTTGCAGTCTGTGAAAGTGTTTCTTTTTCTAAAAATTGCTTGTAACAAGTTATAATCGTATCTTTCATATCTGGATCGACTTCAAGAGTTCCCTTCTTATCAGGATTAAGTTTATAGCCAACAGGTACGCTGCCACCATTAAACAGCCCTCTCTTTGATCTAGCATTGATATTTGCAGAAACTCGCTCACTAACTTGCCTTCTTTCAAATTGAGCAATATTAGCAATGGTATAAAGTACCATTTCACCTGCGGCCGTCGTAGTATCGAAATTTTCTCTTAATGAATAAAAGCCACAAGAGTTTTTCTTCATCATCTCCCAAATACCAGAGAAGTCTTTCATATTTCTAGATATTCTTGAAATTTCACTAACCATGACAAGATTTATATTTCCTTGTTCGATTTCAAAGAGCATCTTTTGAAGTTCTGACCTTTTGGTATCTTTACCAGACTTGGCCCGGTCAATGAAAATAGAAACGACTTCACCAAACTCACTACATGAGTTTTTAAACTTAACCGCTTCGTATAAACGGTCAGTTTGATTTTTGATTGAACCCTCTAGATTCTTTGCCTGTTCTTCTGTTGAGACTCGAATGTAAAAACAAATTTTATGCTGCATCAGTTCCCCCCTTTACTTTTTTGAGGAACTTCGGCGTTTGGAGACGACTTATGTTTGACAAGCTCACTATAAATTATAGATATGATTTCATCAATAATTAAATTGAACTCTTTAACTGACACTAAATATTTCTTAAAAACTGGCTTCATAAAATGAGACCTCCAAAAACTGGGCAATACCCATATACTATTGATGCTTTAAAACATCATCGAGAGCAAACTTTTTTTAATATTATCAGAGGCTTAAATTACATTAATTTTATCTTTAAACAAACATACATGAGGACCTTGTGAGGAGGTTGTGAGGAGTATCAAAATATCCCATTTTCAGTCTTCAGCTCTATATAAAGCAATGATAGTGCCAATTTAATTGGATAAACTTTTCAATAGCTTAAAGTCTAAGAAAGAAATAAAGTATCGCAATAAACTATAGCAGCGATACTTTCTGCGCGATACTTGCGATAGTTTTCAAAAAATTAGTCTAAATGCTCACCTAAAGTGCTGAAATACTAGTCCACTGTCTAAACTTTGACGCCATATATAGCTTTTACAGCTTCTAGTGAAAGTAATCAGAAAAGCTGGGATAATATGACTAACTTAAAAATATAAACCATTCGTTAAATGATTAAGGAGAATGTTTATGAAAAAAATTCTAATTAGGAGAATTATTACATCATCATTTGTACTACTATTCTCTATATCTACAAATAGCTACGCATCAGTTTCAACAGAAGTTGCTTCTAGCATAAAATTTGATTCAATAGTTATAAATAAGCTTGATGGAACTGGAAAATGTAGAGCCGAACTTTCAGAAGAACTTAGCCAAGAAATATTAAATTATGGACAAGTAAATATTGATATTGGTAATGATTCAGAAAAAGTTCCAAGCTGCCTCTCCAGTTCCGATGAAGTCGTTTTATTACCAGCCTTAATATTTGGTTGTATTGGAGGAGTTACCATGCAGGCTTTTATGCATAGAACGACCGAAGATTCACTTCTTTTTGAGAAATTAACTCAATTTTTTGGCGGAGCTTTAGGTGTTTATGCTGGAAATGTTTTGACTCCTGACATATTAGATGATCTTCATAAAGTCAGTAAAATTGGTCGTAATCTAACTGCTTTATCAGGTGTTGCCTTGGCTGGAGCTTCAGGGATAGTCTGCGCAGAAGTTATGGATACTTTAATCTAGGCAAATAAAAATTTGAAGGTACATTCTACAGCCTACAACTAGGATTTTGAATACTACTCGTATAAAAAGACACTAAATTAATAAATACACAGGCCATCATATTGATGGCCTTACTTATAGCCTCCCCTCTCTTTTAAGAAGTGTAAGGTTCCAACGAATGTTAGTCGCTGGCCGATTAAAGTGATCCCCAAGTTCTTTATAGGTTAGACTCTTAACAGTTCTCAAATAAACCAGCTCATCAGCATCTATTCTAGGTCGTCTCCAAACGATCGAATATTCCTCTGATACTGTATTTGGTTCAACTACTATCGCTTGTCTCCCACCAAGTTATTCGAAATGCGAAAAGTGTCCTCAAGGCTATTAAGCCTTGAGGCCGCATTTTTGAGTATAAATTTCAATTCTACTTCAACACTATTTTTACTTGTAACAATGATCTTTTCAAACAACGCCCTATAAATTGCTTTAAGTGAGCTACGATCAGTTTTATTTAACTTGTTTAAAGCTTCTTTAGCCATTTTTACTGTGTCACCACTAGAGTCCTTGCTCGTATCTAGTTTTTTTAGCTCTTTTTCCATTGATTTTATTTTTTGCATCAAGTCTTTTCTTTCATTTTCGAGTTTTTTATATTTTAGTTTATATTCTTCCTTAAAATCCTTAGCCATTTCAAGATCATCATCATCTAAAAGAAAATTAAGTCTCTTATTCAATTTTTCTTTCTCATGTCCTAATCCATCGAGCTTAACTACCAGTTCATTAATTTTTTGTTCAAGAATATCCATTAAGTTTGTTTTTTGAAAACTCATAGATTTAATACTCTTTTGAAAATTTTCTGAATTCTCAACAATACTCACTAGAACTTTTTTAGGGCATGCTAGCTTGATGTTTGGTATGGGCGATATGGAAATGGTTCCAATGAAAATGAAACCATCACCAATTGGTATGGATATGAGCGATGGTGGGGATCATGGTGGTGGACACGGTGGTGGACACGGTGGTGGAGATGATGACGATGACGACGATGATTGGGATGATGATGAAATCGACACAGGAATGGACCATACTGGCCACGATATGAATATGGTTAATAACATGGAAATGGATATGAACTCCATGGCCGAATCAATTAATAATGATCCAGGTGACGATCCAATGCCTATGCCTCCAATGGGAAAAATCAATCAACTTAAATACAGTATGCTTAAGTCTGTAACACCAACAGTTCTTGATAAAAACTTAATCAGAGCAAAAGCAATTGATCTCGTACTAGCTGGTGACATGGATGAATATACTTGGACTATTAATGGAAAGAGATTCACTGAAGAAAAATATATCGAAATTAAAGAAAATGAAGTTATTACTTTTAGGTTTATAAATAAAACAATGATGCATCATCCGATGCATCTACACGGACATTTCTTTAGATTCTTAAATGGTCAAGGTGACTTTGCTCCCCTCTTCCACACAATTGATGTTCCCCCAATGATGATGGGTATGCCTACTCCACCAGTGGTGATTGAATTTCATGCCAATGAACCTGGAATCTGGTTTCTTCATTGCCACAACCTTTATCATATGAAAATGGGTATGGCTCGATTGGTAAAATACAAAGATTTTAAACCAAGCCCAGAAGATCAAGCCGCTTTAATAAAGGATCAAAAAAAATGGGGTCCACTAATGACTCATGATGATGACCTCTTCATGAATACAAAAACGACTTTTAGCACTAATAAAACTGATCTTAAATTGACTATGAAAAAAGGCAATTATGAACTAGAAGCCGAATTAGAGCTAGATGAAAATCAAATTAAAAATCTAGATGGTGAAATAATTCTGAAAAAAGTTATAGATAATTGGACCAGAGTTGGCACCGGTATTATGATTGAAGATCAAAAAGTATATGCAGCACTTATGACAAGTTATCGTGCCAAAAACGATATAATGGTTTCAGGTTATTTGAGACACGATGGAAAAGCAATTATTAGACTAAATAAATCTTTTCAAATTTCAGATCGCGTAAGTTTAAATCTTACACCAGAAATAAACTATAAAAATAAAGTAGGTGCTGAGGTAGAAGCTTTATTAAATTACCAAGTTACAAAAAGGTTCAGTATAAATGCAAATGCTACTGCTTCAAAAGATGATAAAAACACAGTTGGAGTTGGATTTAGTTTGAGCTTCTAATAAAAATGTTAGTAGACCTCGTTTTTGAAGTCTACTAACTATCCATTCCCTTCTGTTTTATTAAAAACGTTTATGACGTTCAGCCTTGCAAGAGAAAATAGCCACTTAGCTCCAAATGATTACCAATATTGTCTAAGAAGTCGACAGTTGTTTTTGTAAATATTTCACCAGACTTTAAAGTCGAACCCTTTAGCCTTAATATAAGTTTACACCACTAACAACCCGTTTCTAAACCTGGGCTTCCGAGGTAAAAAAACAAATCTATGAGGAAAATTTATGAAATCAAATATGTCTGTATTATTGATTTTATTTATAATAACAACTAGTTGTAGTGAAAGAAATCCAAGTCCTGTCCGATATTCAAAGATAGGTAAGAATGATAAGACGGTTTTTGTTAAAAAAAATAAGCTCTTAAGTGGCGAAGCTCCCCTCAATTTTGCTTCTCTACAAAAATATATTTTAAAACCAAAATGTATCTCTTGTCACTCAGGTTCAGATTCAAAACCAACTAACGATCCGATAGATTTCAGTTCATACGAAAATATGATGGTTAAAAGAGATATAAAGCTATTTAGTTTTACAAGGAAAGACTCTAAACGAAGCAGGTTCTATCGCTCCCTTATTCATATTGATATAGAAAAAAGAATGCCTCTTGAATCTAAGCGACTTACTGAGGTTGAATTAAACTTTATTCAAGATTGGATCGCCAGTTGTGCCCAAAAAAATATAGCAACAGAAGTTCCAATAAACTGTAATGTCCAAACAGAACAATCCGACGAAGACGATTGGGATGATGGCTGGGACGACGAGGGTCTAAACGAAGACTATGGTAATGACTGGATTAACGGAAATGACTGGGTCGGATGGATAGATATGAACAACATCAATAATATAGATAACGACTTTGGAAATGATTGGCTAAATGGGAATGACTGGGTTGGATGGTTTGACGTAAGACAGCCTGTCCTTAACTTTGGAAATGATTGGCTAAACGGAAATGACTGGGTTGGATGGAAAAAATAATATTCTCAATTAAAACATAAGGAGTTTTTATGAAAACAACATTATTAACAATACTAACAATTATTTTTATCTCTATAAATGTTTCGGCAGATGGAGGTGGACATGGCCATGATGAACAAGAAGAAACGGCAACAACAATATCTAAAACTTCTGACTTACTTGATGCCACGATTGCAAGTCTACAAGCTTTTAAGGTCCAAAATCCTGAAGAGGTCGTAAGTTTCGGAGCTATTAGATCCAGAGTTTGTAACGGAAAGGTAGAAACACAAATAAAAACCAAAGACAATGATACTTTTTCATATAAATGTCATGGTCATCCTGAAATGGAATGTCATGAAGAAAAGATAGATCTAGAATGTAAAAAATAGTTAATAACTTTAATTTATGAGTCTCTCTTAGTGGGCTCATAAATTAACCGTTTATTTTCGCCAATGCAATCAATGGCCATAACAAAGCCTTCTCAATCGATTAGGCGATCGACGTAATTAAAAATGATAGAACAAGTATTCTTTGGGCACTTAATCTCGAGTATGGCCTATCTGACTACAGTAAAGATGACTATAATTTTTGTCAAAATATACACTGTGCAAAAAGTAAATAAATAAAAATAAAAGTTAGTTTAGCAATCCTCCTTTTTTCCCCCCCGAAAAGAAATCGAGTTCCTTAATTATAAATTAAGAATTCATTCTTTCAATTATCGGGCAGCACTTTGATGATTTATTATTTTTACAATCGTCGATTAGATTTTTTAAAGTACCCTCAAGCTGTTTTAGATTTTTGATCTTTGCCCTGACCTCTATCAGTTTCTCTTGAGCTTTTTCTCTGGCTTGCTTGCGGCTTTTATTATTATTGATTCTTAGACTTAACAGTTCTTTAATTTCTTTAAGAGAAAATCCAAAGGCCTTTGCCTGTTTGATAAAATTTATTTGTTTTAAGGAGTCATCACTATAGAGTCGATAGCCAGCTTCTGTTTTTCCAACAGGAATAAGGAGATCATTTTTTTCATAATAGCGTAAGGTTTCAGAGTTAATCCCTGCTAATTTAGAAAATTCACCAGCTTGATAATTCATATTTACTCCAATTGTTAATGACAGTATAAACCAAGTACTATGATACGAGGTCAAGAAACTATATTATTGTACCTAGTATTGTGATTTTAAGCACTTAGAGAGGTTGACCTCGTACTACACTACAAGATGTAGAATGATATTAAGTAATAATGAATCATTCTTGAAGGAGGATATTATGAGTAAAAGAAAAGTAGAGATATTTACAGAAGGCTGTCTAAACTGCGAACCAACAGTAGAGCTTGTTAAGTCTCTAGCGTGCGATAATTGTGAAGTGACAGTTTATGACGTTAAAAAAGGCTGCGAAACTGATATTTGTAGATATTTGGCCAAACAGTATGGTGTAACAAGATACCCTTCAGTTGCAGTAAATGGAAAGCTTCTTGATTGTTGTACGAATGGTTCTGGCCCATCTGAAGAAACATTAAAAGCTGCTGGAATTGGGCAGGCATAAGATGATCAAATCAAAAGTATTAAATTGGGTCGGCTCTCTTGGGTCGGCCTTAACGGTTGGCTTCTGTCCTATTTGTATTCCGGCAATTGGATCATTTCTTTCAGCCATTGGGATGGGATTTTTAGTTAATGAATCAGTTCTAAAACCAATAGTATTTGTGTTTATCTTTATTTCATCTTTTGGATTTTATTGGTCTTATAAAAAGGAGCATCAAAATATTTATCCTATTATTTTTGGTATTTTATTTGGAGTGGGAATATATCTTTCACGGTATGTTTTTATGAACTTCTATATAATGTATGCGAGCATTGCAGGGCTTTTGGGAATTTCAATTTGGAACCTCAAACTCAAGAAAGTTGCAAAGTGTGGAGCATGTGAAACTTAGCAAGCAAAAAATAATTTTCTTGTTTCTTCGTTATAAAGTATGGCAACATCCCTCTGTCATGGGAATATTTTTTCCCTGTTTAATTCAGGATTTCTAATTACAAAAGAAGTCAGAACACATTTAATTAATAAGGAAGTGAATAATGAGTAAGCTGTATCTAACATATGTATTAGCTCTATGTTTTTCAAATAGTGTTTACGCACATGAAAGTACTGGAGATGTAAATAAAATTTTATTCCAGGGTATTGAATCAATACCAGCAAAGGTTGTTGTCGACTTCCACAATGCTTTGAAAAGTAGCAAAAAAGATGAGGTTTTTAAATTACTAGAAGAATCGGTACTGATTTATGAAGGTGGTGGAGTTGAAAGAAGTGCTAAAGAATATTCTTCACATCACTTGCTGGCTGATATGGCATTTATGTCTAAAATGGAGGTTGAGCTAATAGAACATCAAGTAACAATTTATAGTAATATTGCAATTTCGTCTTCAAGGTCAATAATTAGAGGTAAGTATAAGGGCAAGGTTATTGAAAAAACTAATATGGAGACTATTGTATTGAGAAAAATTAACGGTAAATGGAAAATAATTAATATTCATTGGTCTTAAATTTATTGTAAGTTTGGGTTAATAGGCATACCCTGAAGGGGTATACTTGGAGGTATTATGAAAAGCAAACTGTTAGTTATTTTAATGTCATTATTAGTATCAATAAATTTCGCCTTTGCTCACGGTGATGAACACTCTGAAAAAAAGAAAGAACACTCAAGTCATTCTGGACATGATTCAATGGATAAAAAAGATGAGATGGTAAAGGGTCAATTAGTGGGTTTGACATGCTTTGTGAAACACGCCTCAAAAGGTCCAAGCCATAAAGATTGTTTTAGAGAATGTGCTGAAAAAGGTCTACCTATTGGAATTTTAACAAAAGAGAATAAAATTTATCAAATTTCAGGTGAAGGACATGGAGATTTAAAAGAAACAAATAAGAAGTTTTTAAAATATGCAGAAGAGGAAGTTATGGCCAAGGGAGAAGTATTTACCAGTAATGGTATGAATATGATTGTGGTTAAGGGAATAAAAAAGGTAAATGAATAAATGTCTTACTTGTTATCTATTCTATTGTTAATTATCCTAAGTATTACTCAAGTCTATGGACATGGTGGAGAAGAACATGAAAATTCAACACCTAAAAACGAAATGGGGCTTGATGCTGATGGTTTTGAAATTGTTTCCACTGCTCCATCTAAAGAAACATTAGACAAAATTAATAGGACATATATCAGTAATGTAAAAAATATATTCTCAAATAAATGTCTCTCTTGCCATGGAGTTAATGATTCTCCTCCATGGTATTACAATATTCCTGGCCCAAAACAATTAATGGATTATGATATGAGGGAAGCAAAGAAACATATGGACATGTCTCATGACTTTCCTTTTGGAGGGCATGGTAGTCCGGTTGATGATTTAAATGCTCTTTCTAAGACTATTAAAAAAGGTGACATGCCACCAATGAAGTATAGACTGATGCACTGGGACTCTAAATTAACGGAAACCGAAATTAAAGTGATTAATAATTGGATAAAAGAGTCTCAAAAGATTCTAATTCAGAAATAAAGTTTGGAGAAATATTTTGAAATTACTTATTTTTATATTTTCAGTTCTTTTAAGCCTTACTGGTTTTGCAAAAAGTTACAACCTTACAATAAATGAAAAAATGGTTTCATTTTCTGGTAAAGAAAAGATGGGAATGGCTGTAAATAATTCTATACCGGGGCCTACATTAACATTTACTGAAGGTGATACTGCCGAGATTAATGTAACTAATAATATGGATGTTGAGACCTCTGTTCATTGGCACGGGCTTATTTTACCGAATTTTCAAGATGGTGTACCTTACTTAACAACACCACCAATTAGGCCCGGTAAAACTTTTACATACCGTTTCCCAATCACTCATTCGGGTACATACTGGTATCACTCACATACAGGTTTACAGGAACAACAGGGTATTTACGGTTCAATTGTTATAAAACCTAAAAAACAAAAATTAAAATACGATAGAGATCTTGTCCTCGTACTATCTGACTGGACAGACGAAGATCCGAATGAGGTTTTACGAACACTTAAAAGAGGGAGTGATTGGTACTCTATAAAAAAGAAAACGGCCGTCAGTATAAGTGATGCAATCTCAAATGGTGCTTTAGGAGGTCTTTTAGGCATTTGGAAGATGAGAATGCCGGGAATAGACATTTCTGATGTCTATTATGATGCTTTTTTAATAAATGGAAAAAAAGATATTCAATACTCTGAATTAAAGGCAGGAGAAAGGGTTCGAGTGAGAGTCATAAATGCAGCGGCTTCAACTTATTTCTGGACAACAATTGGAGATGCTAATGCAAGGCTAGTTTCCGCTGATGGTGTTGATGTAGTTCCAGTAAAGACATCAAAGGTATTACATGCAATCGCCGAGACTTATGACTATATTGTTACGATTCCTAAAAATGGAAGTATCGAATTTAGGGCATCGGCCCAAGATGGTTCTGGGTATGCGACGGCAATACTTGGAAGTGGCAAAATCCATAAAGCGATGATCGTAAAAGCTCCTGATTATATTGAAAGGACTAAAAGTTCAGGTGGAATGAATCATAGTATGGATATGAGTTCTGATATGAAAATGGATCACTCAATGCCTGATATGAATATGATGGACCACTCATCACATAAGATGATGAATCATAATATGGAAAAAGAAGACATGACGATGAAGAAGGGGATGAACTCTAAAGGTTCAGAGTTTAGTTATGATATTTTAAAATCTCCTATAAAAACAAGTCTTAAGGAAAATAACGTTAAAAATATTGAATTAAATCTTACAGGAAATATGTGGCGTTATGTTTGGAGTTTAAACGGCAAAACTTTATCTGAGGTTGATAAGATTAAGATAAACCGAGGAGAGGTTATTCGGGTTGTTTTAAATAATAAAACAATGATGCATCATCCGATGCACCTGCACGGACATTTTTTCAGAGTATTAAATAAGAATGGAGAATATTCTCCTTTTAAGCATACTGTTGACGTTGAACCCATGAAGTCAGTAACAATTGAATTTCCAGCAAACGAAACAGGAGATTGGTTTTTTCACTGCCACGTTCTCTATCATATGAAAGGTGGAATGGCGCGGATCTTTAGTTATGGAGATAAAAGAGATTCAAGGTTAGATAATTTTTCACTTTCAAACGTTCTAGATATGGATCGACATTGGTATACGTGGACTGAGACAAAAGCTGCAAGTCATTATGGATCAATTGAGTTAACTAGTTCAAACACGCGAAATCAATTTAACCTTGGTGCAGAGTACGGTTGGAATAAAAACCTTGAAGCAGATATAAGTTATGATCGTTTTTTATCTGATTATTTTAGAGTTTATTTGGGCGCAAATACAGAAAATAAAATCGAAGAAGAACTTGGTGCTACTGAGACGGTTGGAACACTAGGAGTTAAATGGCTCTTGCCTTACTTTATTGATTCAAATTTCAGAATTGACTCTGATTTAAACCTCCAACTTTCATTCGAAGTGGATTATTTACTTTTTTCAAGAGTTGCAATTTTTGGTTACTGGGAAGTGACTAATGATTTTGGTTGGAGAACTAAGTTGCCAAACAATAGTTCTTGGGAGAAAGATTATGTATGGAACTTAGGACTTGAATATATAGCAACAAAGAATTTATCAATCTTTACAAGTTATGAAAATCGTTTTGGAGCAGGAGCTGGGATTTCATATATTTGGTAAAATGAAAGGGTGTGAAATCTTATAAAACAATAGAATAAGATAAATGCTATAAAATTGTCACAAAAGTCTTAATTCTATCGTAATACAAACCAGAGAAAAGTATTCGTGAGAAATGAAAAGTAAGGATATTAATATGTGCCCTGATTGTGAAAATAAATTTAGTCTAAAAAAAATGTTTTTGGCCCTTAGTATTGTATTAATTGGTGTATTTATCGCTGATCAATATGCGGATGCTTCAAGCCAGAAGAATAAATCTACGAACAACGAAGAAATTATAGTCTATAAGAATCCGTCCTGTGGATGTTGTACAAAATGGGTCGAACATATGAAAAATAATGGATTCAAAATTGTTGAAAAGCCAGTTGATAATCTTGAAGAAATTAAAAACTCTTTAGGAGTCCCTAAGGATAAGAGAAGTTGTCATACAGCAGTTATGGGTAAATATGT
>JBLIAG010000059.1:0-17180 GCA_047634375.1 Bacteriovoracaceae bacterium | reverse complement strand
TTGAGTAATAGCCTTCTTTGATAGTCGGATAATTCTTGCATTCTGTACTCCTAAAATAACAAACCCCATCTTACCACGGATGGGGCTTTTTATTTAAGTGTCCCAATTAAGGGGTACAGATCATTTTGAGGGGCTTATACTATTTTGCTAAATCAATTAATTTGTTAACAATGTTTACTAATGGTTGTGGTTTTGGATCTTCGTATTCACAGCTGACCTCTTTCTTTTTACCTGTTCTCTGATCCACAACATTACATTTAGAACCAGTACCGTACTCATATTTCTTATGATACACAAATTCATGTGCTTTTAAGGCCCTAGCTTTCCAACTTTTTGGTGGTGTCTTTGAGGTATCTGACCACTCTTCAAGATCTGTTAATTCTTTGAAAAACGGTTTCCAATCTTTTGTAATAACCCAGAAAAAATCTGGTTGATCGTAATTCGGCCTTTGCATTCTTCCATTATTTCGATTGTTACTATGTCCAAAAGCTGGTCTACCAACTTTGACAGCTCGCCATTGACCACCAACTATTTTGTAATTGGAGTCTAGCTCTAGGTCATAATACATTTTTTTCTTTTCAGTTTTATCAAAGCGCTCATCGTCAGTCATATAACGTTTAGGTCGTTGCCAATCAATATAGGTCATTGTTGTTTGAACACCTACTATATACACTGCTTTTGGTGACCGAAACTTTCTAAATTGATCATCTTCTGAAATTCTTTCTATATTTCTTTCAATCTTTCTATTGGTTCTTCCTGACTCTGGATTGAAGTAACTCATTTCATAAGCATACATTGGATGATTATCAACTTCTTCTCCGACTTTTCTTTCAACAATAAAGCTTCTTCCTTGTTTCCCAATAAGATTTACAAGGCCTAGGTGCCAAATTGCTGGATGAACACCGACACATCTTGGAGAGTGATCTCCGTTAAATGGATCGGGTTTGTTATCATACAGTCTGCCCCAAGAGTCTTTGCTAGGGCTTTCTAGGTTACATCTAAGCCCTTCAGAAATTACGCCTCCGCCAATATTTTCTCCAGTAGTATCATCTATATATTTATTATCTTGAATTAAAGAGTTGGCCCAAAGAAGGGATGCTAATGCCTTAAGGTCTGTAGGGTAGAACTTTAATTTTCTTCCGTCCGGAAGAGCGATTTCAATTGTTTTCCTAGGTCTAGGAATAATACCTGCTGCAGTTGACCATCCATGACAAATTCCTTCCCAGAAAGCCATTAGATTATTTTTCTTCTCTAAGACGTAATTTTGAGACTCAGATATTGCCCTTTGAATAGCTGTTGGCATAGCGTCTTCAACATTATTAAATCGCCCTGTTTTAACTAGCCTTAGTGCTTCCTCAACCGCAAGACTACCTCTGAGTTGATATGCATCTACGAATGCTTCATCTGGCGTTTCGTACCATCCATAAGCTACCATTTGGTTGGCAATTGTTAGCGCATCTTCGCCTACCAAGGAGAGGTTTGATAAAAAGCCGAATTCTTTTTTATTTCCCCACTTTTGCATGTAATCCCAAAGTCTATTTGTTAAATCAAACGAATAATCACCTAAGAGTAAATCATACTTTTCAGAAGGTGCTAGGGTAGCGAGTTGTCCTTCATTGAGTTGGTCAATATTTTTTAAGACACCATTCTTTCTGGCGGTGAACGTATTATAATTTTTAGACCAAGAAACAAATCCACGTTCTACGTAGTAACCAACAAATGTACTTTCGTAAGGGTCCGCAATAAGTCCCTTATTTAGTGGCCAGTAAGTACTTGTCCAGGGTTTAACTTTTGTTTTTGCTTTAGAGAGATTTTTGGAGATAACATCATAAAAGTTATCAATATAGTCTTCATCTTCTGTAATGTTACGAAGCGATTTATCTATATCAGAAACCTTAAATGGGATAAACGGGTATACTTTGGGGTAAGTCGTCCGTGCGTGTGAGCTAGTAGTTGCCGCTAAACAAACTAGTCCGGTTAAAATTATGGTAGGGTTACCAAACTTCATAGTGATCTCCTTAATTAAGCAGCCGGACTATACCTTAAATGATTACCACATCGCGCTAAAGAAAAATAAATTGTAATTATTATAATCTTTTCTCTCATTTGAGCGTTAAGTTGTTGATTTTATGTTGGTGATCGCTAGGGTCAAAAGGCACTGGCTGTACAGATTGATTTAAGATTTTTACGATTAAGGAAATATAAATAATTTGGGAGGGAAGTGATGAAAAAAGCATTATTTTTGGTATTTACACTTTTAAGTACAGCGGTTTTAGCTGACACAAGTGCAGTAGAGACACTACTTTATGATGGGTATAACACTGTTGAAGAAATGAATCTATCAACTGAAAAAACAAAAACTGAATACAGAAATGTAAGGGTACCATCGACTTGCTATAGAACTGAATACAGACAAAGATGTAGAACTACGCCACCACAATGTCGCACAGTTTGTGATAGAAATGGAAATTGTAGAAACAGATGTGCACCAGCAAGAAGGGTATGTAATACAGTTCCTGTTCAAGTTCCTTATTCATGTATGCGTACAGAAAGAAGAGCTTATCAAGTACACGATTATTATGTAGAGACAAATGTTCGTTTTCAATTTAATACAGCAGATGTTTCAGATATCGTGAGAGAAGAACTTACAATGAGAATGACAGGAGAAACAGCAAGTCTTTCGGCTAATGGATCTAATAATTATTTCTTAGTCCTAGATAGGCAATCACGTAATGAATCTAGATCATCAGGTGTTAAGCATATAAATTTACTTTATAAAGTCAATTTAGTTCCAGCAAGAAGAGCACAAGAAGTTTTAGGAAATGGTATTCAAAATGTTAAGTTAAGAAGTGGAATTTTAACTTTTAATTTAGGAGCTGGGTTCAATTTAAGAAGCTTTACTCAACAGATCAAAATTTTTCAAAATAGACGATTTGGAACGGACCCTCTTTTGTTAGATAGGAAGCTAAGTGGCCAGGACATGAACGTTCAAGGTACAGCAAGTTCTAGCTTAGTTACAATTGATCTTAATGGATTGGGTGTAAGTATCCCAACGAAATTAAGAGTGATTCTTGATACTAAATTTGATATTGATGAGAATAAAATTCTCAACAGAGGTGAGCTTAAATCATCTGCAAGTGCAAATTGGGTTTTTAGATAAATTAATAACATTTCAATAAGATAGGGGAGGATTTTATCCTCCCTTTTTTTATCAACATTGACTTCTAGAATAACAACACCATATTATCCTTGAACACAACTTTACGAGGTATGAAAAATGTTTGGATTATTAGTCATATTATTTACTGTTGTTCCAGCAGTTGAAATATTTTTATTATTTAAGATCGGTGGTCAGATTGGTGGCTTAAATACTGTTTTTGTAGTGATTTCTACAGGTATTATCGGAGCTAGTCTTGCTAAGTCTCAAGGACTTAGTATTCTGATGAAAATTCAAGGTGAAATGAACAAAGGATCACTTCCTGGAAATGAAATTATTCAAGGATTAATGATATTTGCCGGAGGTCTATTGCTTCTAACTCCTGGCTTTATGACCGACTTTTTTGGACTATCCTTAGTTATGCCAGGTACTAGGCATTTTCTAATGTTTTGGGTGAAAAAATTAATTACTCAGGCGATGAAAAATGGAAACCTTAACTTTCAAACTTTTGGAGCTGGTGCACAGGGTGGTGGTTTTTCCTATAGTTCAACTTCGGCAGGTGGATTTCCTGGTGAACAAAGTCCTTTCGAACAATTTGAAACAAGAGAATCATCATTAAATGAACAAATTGATGGCGATGTGATCGAAGCAGAATATACCGAAAAAAAATAGATTAAAAAATTGTGTTAAATAAAATTGAATTCTGTTTTTCTCTGGAAAAGTGTACAAGGCCAATACTAGGGTTATTAAATAATCCTAGTATTCCCTGGAATGAAATATTGGCACCATAAGTAACTTGGTTTCTATTGTAAATGTATTCATCACCATCACTTCCAATTTTTATTTGTCCATCTCTTCTAAGGTTCGCAATACTTATACCTAACCATACTTTCCTCTTAATATAATAATTTGACTCAATAATGACTTCGTAAAATTCTTCTAAATCTTTTTGATTCATCTTATACATGTCTTGAAAATCTTCAACTTCTCCACTTTTATTTACTCGAACATTCATATAATGAGCAAAATAATTGAAATTAGAACTTTGCTTTTTATAATTAAGAGTTATGGCGTAGTTAAAGAGAAGATGTTGAGGCGTGCTATTATAAATTAATCCAAGAGTATATTTGTTCTCTTCTAGACTATAAGATGAAGATTGCTCATCTTCTTCACTCGATTCACTAGCAGAAAAACGAATATGAGTAAGGCTAAGGCCAAGCTGGTGGTTTTTGTGATCCAATAGTTGATAACGATATGTTGTATTAAAAAAACTTCCAGCAAAGGTATAGTAAAGTGGAATGACTCCAAAATCGAAGTTGTCTGTTATTCCAAACATATAAGCATTTGTTAGAAATGAGCTAGTTGCATTACTGCCGGGATAGCTTATATAAGCATTATTTCCCGCGCCGAGGGACTGTGCCTTAAAGGCGAGAATTGGAAAGTGAACATTATCTCTTTTTATTGCAAAGGCCTGCCTATGAAATAAAATAGCAAATAATAATAATAAAAATCTCATTATGGGAGATATAGCACACAGGGTAGTGTTTACAATAAAAGATGCTATCAGTGTAAAAAACACCATCTTTTTAAGATTTAGCCAATTCTGCTATAATATGAATGTATGTAAAGGGGCCAATATGAAAAAAGAATTTACAAATTTATCTTTAAGAATTCCACATTGTGTTGAGGTCTATATCCCTAAAAACCCTAAAAGGGTGTATTTACTTCTCCATGGATACCAGTTAGATGGAAAATTTGTTTATGATAAATTGATCGATTCATTTCCTGATGATTGTGCAGTTATAGCTCCAAATGGTCCATTCATGGTGCCATTGAAAAAACGTGATGAATTTCATGCTAAATTTGCTTGGTATTTTTTTGATCCTAAAAAGCAGTCTTATTACATCAACTTTGATCCAGCTGCTAACTTTATTAAGTCACTTCTAATTGAGATGGACCTCTTTCGAAAGCCTATAACTGTGATTGGTTATTCGCAGGGAGGGTATTTAGCACCAAAAATTTCTGAGATCGTTCCATCTGTAGACACTGTTATTGGACTCGCATGCTGTTTTAGAAATGATCGTTTTGAGTTTCGGCAAAATGTAATATTAAATCAAATAAACTCAAGACACGATTTAGTAATTGACTATGAAGGAGCAAAGAAAGAATTTCTAATACTTCGTGAGCGTGGCAATGTTGGCCAGTTCGTAACCTTGGAGGATATTGGACACCGCCTGGATGAAAATTATATTAAAGAGATGCAGCAGTTTTTTTAAAAATGATTCTTCCAGTTCATAACAGTATCAACATTCTCTTGATTAAGAAGTTTATGGTTTTTTGCATACTTCAATAGTTGATCTAGATCACAAAGGGAAATCTTTTCTAATCCTATTTTTTGAAAATGCTCGTTTGCTTCTTTAAAACCATAAGTGAAAATACTCAGTACGGCCTGTACTTCTAAAAGATCTTTCTGTGCATGATTAACAGCTTCAATGGAACTTTTCCCGGTTGAAATCAAGTCTTCGATTATAAGGGTTTTTTGACCTTGTGTGATCTTTCCTTCTATTGCACTTTTAAGCCCATGACCTTTTGGTTTAGACCTAATGTAGACCATTGGGAGATTAAGTCCTTCAGCTATCCATGCAGCCCACGGAATACCTGCTGTCGCCGTACCAGCGATTAGTTCAGTTAATGGAAATTTTTCCTTTATAAGAGTTATGAATTCTTGGACAATTTGCCTACGAAACTCAGGGTATGAAATAAGTTGTCTATTATCACAATAAATTGGGGAGCGTTTACCTGATGTCCATGTATAAAAATTCTCTTTTTCGGGCTTTATATGAACTGAAGAAGTTTCAAGTAGTGCTTTAGCAATCTTATTCATTTTCAATTTCCTTTAGAATATTTTTAAATGCTTCTTTTGGTGAGGGTGCTTTGGTAATAGCACGGCCAATAACAAGATAGTCAGAGCCAATACTTATTGCTTCTGCTGGTGTCATGACCCTTTTTTGGTCATTCTTATCTACGCCTTTTGGACGAATACCAGGTGTTATACATTTGAAGCCTGCGCCTAGATTTTCTTTCACAGTCTTTACCTCATGTGCAGAACAAACGATTCCATGAAGTCCCGCTTTTTTTGTTAATTCGGCATATTTAAGAACAATATCATTTATCGAACCAGGAATAAGTAATTCGTTATTCATGATCTCTGTTGATGTACTCGTGAGTTGGGTCACACCGATTAAAATACCTTTGTCGTTTTCAGTTTGAAAACCTTCTAAAGCTGCTTTCATCATTTCAACTCCACCAGCTGCATGGACATTTAAGATGTCGACGCCATTTTTAGCGAGTGTCTTTGCGGCATTGTGAACCGTACTTGGAATATCATGCATTTTTAGATCAAGAAAAATTTTAAATCCTTCATTTTTTAATCGATGGAGTATTTCATTTCCATATGTGTAGTAAAGTTCCATGCCAATCTTTACTATAGTGGCCTCACCTTTTAATTCAAAGATAAGGTTGTCTAGATCAGATCTTGTTTGTACATCAAATGCTGGGATAATTTTATTTCGACTCATAATGATAATGTTCCTAATGAATTAATTTCGATTGCTTCAAGTAGAGCTTTTGTTGTGTCTAGGCTGGTCATACAAACAACACCATTTTCTACTGCTGCTCTTCGCATTTTAAAACCATCACTTTCAACATTCTTACCTCTAGTTATAGTATTGATAATGAGTTGAACATTCCCATCTTTAATATCGTCTAGTAAATCACGATCTGCCCGTCCAATTTTATTAACCTCTACAACTGGTAGCTCATTTTTTCGTAAAAGGTCTGCTGTCCCTTTGGTTGCTAAAAACTTAAAGCCACAATTATGGAAACGTCTTAACATCGGGAGTGTTTCTTCTTTATGTTTGTCTGCTATGGTAACAAGTATTGTTCCTAAATTAGGGAAGTCAATTCCAGCGGCTTTAAAGGCTTTATTAAGTGCCTTTTGCATTGTTACATCTCTTCCCATGGCCTCTCCAGTTGACTTCATTTCTGGACCAAGCGCTGAATCAACGTCTTTTAGTTTTGAAAAGCTAAAAACTGGAGCTTTTATTGAGATTATTTTTTCTTCGGGGTGAATTCCTGTTACGAAGCCTTGCTCCTTTAGAGAATTACCTAATATGGCCTTGGTTGCAATTTTGGCCATAGGTATTTTGGTAACCTTACTTAAGAAGGGAACAGTTCTTGATGCTCTAGGATTAACCTCGAGTACATAAACCTTATCTTTTTTAATTATAAACTGTAGATTGATTAAGCCTTTTACCTGAAAATGCAAAGTTATTTTGACTGTAATATCAATCAATTCCTGTTTAATTTCTTGTGATAAATTTTGTGGAGGATAGACTGCAAATGAATCTCCTGAGTGAACTCCGCTTCTCTCAATATGTTCCATTATACCTGGAATAAAAACGGTTTCACCATCAGAAATAGCATCGACTTCAACCTCAACACCGATCATATATCTATCCATTAAAACAGGTTGGCCGGGCCAAACGCCCATTGCGAAGTCCATGTAGTCTTTAAGTTCTTGATGGTCATAAACAATCTGCATTGCTTGACCACCAATTACATAAGAGGGTCTAAGCATCAATGGAAAACCTAAATTATCACATTTTTCTATGGCTTCTTTTGCGGTTGTGACAGTTGTACCAATTGGTTGAGCGATTTTTAGCTCATTTAAAGCTTTTTCAAATCTATCTCTATTTTCTGCTAAATCGGTTGAGTCAAAATTTGTTCCAAGAATTGTAACTCCTGCTTTATCAAGTTGATCAATAAGATTGATTGCAGTTTGCCCTCCAAATTGGCAAATAACACCTATTGGCTTCTCATGGTCTACAATATTCATAACATCTTCAAACGTAACGGCATCAAAATAAAGGCTATCAGAAACATTAAAATCCGTACTGACTGTTTCTGGATTATTATTTACGACGATTGCCTTCATCCCCATTTCTTTAATGGCCTTAATAGCATGGACGGTGGCGTAATCAAATTCTACACCTTGTCCTATACGAATTGGTCCTGAGCCAAGAACAAGTACAGATTTTTGATCGTCTATAAATACTTCATTTTCTTCTTCATAAGTAGAATAGTAGTAAGGAGTATGAGATTCAAATTCAGCAGCACAGGTATCTACCATTTTAAAGGTAGGGGTTACGTGTAAGCTTTCTCTTTTTTTTCTGAATTCTTCTTCACTCATTTTAAGTTGTTGTGAAATATATTGATCAGAAAACCCCATCTCTTTAATTTTCTTAATAAAATTATAGTTTAAATTTTCTGGAAGAATACTTTTTTCTTGGGATATGATATTTTGAATTTTATTTAGAAACCATAGATCAATTTTTGTTGACTGGTGAATATCGTGAGGGGTGACGCCTCTTCTAATAAGTTCACTTACTTCAAATAATCTCTCATCCGTTGGTGCTATAATCTGTTTTTGTAATTCTTCTGTTGTAAAATTTTCTGGCTTTTCCATTGTTAGATGGCAGCGTTTTATTTCTAGACCACGTACACTTTTTAGAAGTGCTTCTTCAAAAGTCCTACCGATCCCCATGACTTCGCCAGTGGCCTTCATTTGTGTTCCAAGTCTTCTGTCAGCCGAGTGAAATTTATCGAAAGGCCATCTAGGTATTTTAAGGACAACATAATCTAGAGTAGGTTCAAAGCAAGCATATGTATTTTTAGTAATAGGATTAATAATTTCATCCATACTGTAACCGATTGCAATTTTAGTTGCAACTTGTGCAATTGGATATCCAGTAGCCTTTGACGCTAGAGCGGAAGATCTACTTACTCTAGGATTAACTTCGATTACATAATATTGGTAGCTATGGGGGTCGAGGGCCAACTGGACATTACATCCACCTTCAATCTTAAGTGCCCTTACCATTTTTAGGGATGCATCCCTAAGCATTTGGTGATCACGATCACTCATTGTCTGAGCTGGTGCAACTACAATAGAGTCTCCCGTATGAATTCCAACTGGATCGAAATTTTCCATGTTACAAACAATTATGCAATTATCATTTGCATCTCTAATGACTTCATATTCAATTTCTTTGAAGCCAGCGATACTTTTTTCGATTAAACATTGGTTTATTGGTGAGCTTGCAAGTCCAGATTTTACAAATATTGCAAAGTCTTCCTCAGTGTTTGCAATTCCTCCACCGGTACCACCTAAAGTAAATGCAGGCCTTATAATTAGGGGAAGTCCAACTTCACCCTTAAAGGCCATGGCCTCTTCAACCGTATTAACAGTACAACTATCAGGAACAGGTTCACCAAGTTCTTTCATTAGCTGTTTGAATTGTTGTCTATCTTCAGCTTTTTCTATTGTCTTTAAGTTTACACCTAAAAGATTAACACCTTCCTTTTCAAGAAAGCCTTCTCTGGCGAGTTCAAGTGCTAGGTTTAATCCAGTTTGCCCACCAAGAGTTGGAAGAACTGCATCTGGTTCTTCCTTTATGATAATTTTTTTTACGAATTCTGCAGTTAAAGGTTCTAGGTAAACTTTATCTGCGACTTCTGCGTCTGTCATAATTGTTGCAGGGTTAGAATTGATTAGAATTGTTGTGATTCCTTCTTCTCTTAGAGCTCTTAGTGCTTGTGTTCCTGAGTAATCAAACTCTGCAGCTTGACCAATTATGATTGGTCCTGAGCCTATTACTAATACTTTTTTTATATTTTTATTTTTAGGCATTTCTAACCTCACTTAGTGCTTTTATAAATTCGTCGAAAAGGTGTTTGGTATCATTAGGTCCAGGACTGGATTCTGGGTGGTATTGTACAGAAAATGCTGGTTTTGTTTTATGCTTTAAACCTTCAATTGTATTATCATTTAAATTTACTTGAGTTATTTCAAGTTCAGTTCCTTTAATTGATTCAGAACTAACACAGTAGCCATGATTCTGTGCCGTGATATATACTCGGTTTAATGCAAAGTCTTTTACTGGATGATTTCCACCCCGGTGGCCAAATTTCATTTTCTCGACTTTCGCTCCATTAGCAAGAGCGAATATTTCATGTCCCATACAGATTGAAAATATAGGGTAGAGGTCCTGTAGTTTTCTAATTGTTGGTAGAACCTCTATAATACTTTCAGGGTCACCAGGTCCATTAGATAGAAGAATGCCTTGTGGGTTAAACTCTTTGATTTTTTCAAAACTGGTATTAAAGGGAACTACGATGACGTCACAGCCTCTTTTTAACAAAGATTCTAATATATTTTTTTTGTATCCGTAATCTACCAGGACGACTCTTCTTCCACCGTTGGAAGGGAAATGAGAAATCGTTTTAGTCGAGACTTTTTCAATCTGATTTGTTGGTAGGTCTTTTTTAAATAACTCGCCAAGTTGGGAAGAACTTAGGTCCTGTGCTGAAATCAGAGATTTCATTGTCCCTTTTTCCCTAATTAACTTTGTTAACTTTCTTGTATCGAGTTTGTGTACTCCAACAATTCTATTAATTGTTAAAAATTGTTGTAAACTTTGTCGAGAGCGAAAGTTAGAAGGAGTATCACAGCATTCACGAATAATAAGCGCCTTTAAATGAGGTGTGATTGATTCACTATCATCATGATTGACACCATAGTTACCAATAAGTGGAAATGTCATGACTATGGATTGGTCACAATATGATGGATCGGTTATGACCTCTTGATAACCTTGCATTGAAGTATTAAAGACAATTTCTGATAGAATTGGACTTTCGGGGATATGAGTAAAAGACTCAGCTACGAATGAATTTCCATCTTCTAAATATAAAAATATTTTACTCATGATATAATCCACTCCAATATTGCCATTCGGGTATAAACCCCATTTTCTTTTTGTTTAAATATTCTTGATTTCTTATGTTCAATTAAATGTGACGCGATCTCAACATCTCGATTAAATGGTCCAGGGTGCATGATGATTGCATTTTCCTTTAATAGCTTAATCCGTTCATCATTTAGACCATAACTATTTGTATAGTTATCTATATTAAGTTCAAACAAGTCATGTCGCTCATGTTGAACTCTTAGGAACATTACGACATCAGATCTTTTGATTGCATCATCAATAGGAGAGAGTTCACAATTATCTTCTAAGTTCTCTGCTTTTGGCATTAGTTGTTCTGGCCCTGAAAGTAAGACTCTACTACCAAATTTTTGTAATGCTGCTATATTTGATTTTGCAACTCTAGAATTTGCTACATCTCCACAAATTGTAACTGTGAGGTTCTCTAGTGTACCAAATTCCTCTTGTATGGTAAATAAATCAAGGAGGGATTGACTAGGATGTTCAAATTTTCCAGCCCCAGCGTTAATTATATTAAAACCATGTTTTTCTTTTAAGGATTCAATATATGAATCATCAGAATGTCTTATAATTCCAATATCTATCCCAAGTGATTCAAAGGTCTTTAGAGTGTCATAAAGAGTCTCTCCTTTTGCTAGAGATGAATTTCCAGCGTCAAAATTTAAAACATCTCCACCTAGTCTTTTAGCGGCAACTTCGAAAGAGAACCGAGTTCGGGTAGAATGTTCAAAAAATAGATTTGCAACTATTTTACCTTCGAGAATTTTCGGTATGTTTTTTTTTTGTTTTAAAATTTGAGAAAAGTATGAGGCCCTCTCCAGAATTGAGAGGATTTGCTGGGAGTCCAATAGATTAATACTGGTTAAGTGCTTTATGATAAGTCTCCTTATTAAAATTAGCTTCTACTGATGTAGTAACCATTTTAATTGTTTCATTTATAAAATTAGATAGAATATAACTGTGAAAAGGGAAAAGCGATTTTGATCCATTTAATAAGGGTTCAAAGTACTTTGTGAAAGTATGACGCAATGTGTGTATCATATACCTCAATCAATGAGTGTCAATTTATAATAGATTCCTTAAAATAGGGCCAAATGGCAAGAGTTAATTAATTATAAAGCGGAATTTACATATGTTTAAATTGAAATCAAATTTTGAACCTTGTGGTGATCAACCACTCGCAATAAAACAACTTTCTGAAGCTTTTAAGGGGGGGGAAAAATTTCAGACTCTCTTGGGAGTTACCGGTTCTGGTAAAACATTTACGATGGCGAATATTATTCAAAATCTTCAAAAAAAGACTCTTATTCTTGCACCAAACAAAACGTTAGCGGCACAGCTCTTTTCTGAGTTTAGAGATTTTTTTCCAGAAAATGCTGTTGAGTATTTCGTTTCTTATTATGATTATTATCAACCTGAGGCCTATGTTGTTGGGACTGATACTTATATTGAAAAAGACTCTTCAGTAAATGACGAAATAGATAAGCTAAGGCACTCAGCTACTCGTAGCTTACTTGAACGAGACGATGTTATTGTCATTGCTTCGGTATCTTGTATTTACGGTATTGGTTCACCTGAAGAATATTTAGGGCAAAAAATAAACCTCTTTATAAATGATAATATCGATAGGGATGAATTTCTAAAAAACTTGGTTGCAATCCAGTACCAAAGAAACGATATCGATTTCTCGAGAGGAACTTTTCGAGTTCGTGGTGATACCGTGGAAATCTTTCCTGCTTACGAAGATTCCAATGTCATTAGGGTTGAGTTTTTTGATGATGAAATTGATGGGCTTTTTGTTGTAGATCCACTCAGAGGAAAAATTATAAATAAGCTTGCAAAAGCTGTCATCTATCCGTCATCACATTATGTTGTCGGGGAAGAGAAGATGAAAGGTGCACTAGGAACAATCCAAGAAGAGCTAAGAGATCGATTGGTCTCTTTAAAAGAGGGGAATAAGCTTGTTGAGTTTCAAAGACTTGAGCAACGTACAATGCTGGATTTGGAAATGCTTGAGGAAATGGGCTTTTGCTCAGGAATTGAGAACTATTCTCGACATTTAACAGGAAGTGCAGAAGGTGATCCACCACCAACATTAATTGATTACTTTGGCAATGATTTCCTTCTTATTGTGGATGAGTCCCATATCGCCTGCTCGCAGGTTGGTGGAATGTATAAAGGTGACAGAGCAAGAAAACAAAACCTTGTTGATCACGGCTTTAGACTTCCGAGTGCATTGGATAATCGTCCACTTAAATTTGAAGAGTTTGAAGGGAAAATAAAACAAGCGATGTTTGTATCCGCTACTCCAGCTAACTACGAGCTTGAGCAAACCAGAGGCGAGTTTGTTGAACAAATTATAAGACCTACTGGATTACTTGACCCTGTAGTTGTAATAAAGGATGCTACTTCCCAAGTGGATGATATGCTTATTGAGTGTAGAAAAACGATAAAAGAGGGCTTTAGAGTTTTAATTACGACATTAACAAAAAAATTAGCAGAAGAACTTACGAGCTATTATAGAAGTGCTGGATTAAAAATAAAATATCTTCACTCGGACATTGATACACTTGAGCGCATGGAAATTCTTAATGAGTTAAGAGAAGGGGAGATTGATGTGTTGGTTGGAATAAATCTGCTAAGAGAAGGACTAGATTTGCCTGAAGTTTCATTAGTTGGAATTTTAGATGCTGATAAGGAAGGCTTTTTAAGATCTACTCGGAGTTTAGTCCAGACTATTGGCCGTGCAGCGAGAAATTCTAACGGAAAAGTTATTCTCTATGCTTATAAAATGACCCCAAGCATGGAAGCTGCTATCAGAACGACAAAAGAGAGAAGAGAGAAGCAACATCAGTTTAATTTAGATAATGGAATCACCCCTAAAACTATAATTAAAAAAATTTCAGGGGGAGTTATTGAAGTCCTAAGAGGAAATAAATCAAGCTCAAAAGATCGTAAGAAAAAGGAAGTCCATATTAAGGATTTAACAATAACTGAGCTGGATCAAAGAATAACTGAGTTGAAAATAAATATGAAAGAAGCATCTAGAACGTTACAATTTGAAGATGCAGCTAAAATAAGAGATGAAATTAAAGAATTAACTCAAATAAGGATGATGATATGAAGATTTTTGCGATTTTGATACTATTTGGATCGATAAAGGCAAACGCTCAGTATACGGATTCCTTTATAGTAGAGATAAATGATCAAACTATAAAAGTTACTTCCCCCTTAAAAAAAACTGAGACTGTCAGTATAATTATAAAAAACAATACTTTAGACAAAATTGTTTCAGAATTAAGATCTGACAAAAAAGTTTTAAAAAGGTTTGTTTTAAAGCAAGAGGGAAAGGAAGTTATTCAAGTGAATTACTCTAAAATAAAGACTCTTTTTTATGTACCAATCGCACCTCCTTTTGAGGCAGCAGAATTAAGATTTGAACAAAGGCCATATGAGATTCCTGAGAAAAAATAAAAAATCAAAAAAAGTTATCCTGGTCATAAGTGACTTACACTTGGGGGCAGGTGTTGAGGTTGATGGGCGTGTAAATCCACTTGAGGACTTTCATTCCGATAAAGAGCTTGTAGACTTCATTGAGTACTATTGTGCTGGAGAGTATTTAAGTAAAGATGTTGAACTTGTAATTAATGGAGATTTTGTTGATTTATTAGCAGTTCCATTTGTCCCTCAGTTTGATGATGAGTATTGGAGTGAGACAGCTTCACTTAATAAACTAGATATGATTTTAAAAGCACATCCTGAAGTTATGGATGCCCTCGCAAAGTTTCTTAGTACTAAAAATAAAAATATTGTTTATATCATTGGAAATCATGATGCTGAACTATTATTTGCTTCTCTAAAGGAAAGATTTATTGAGTGTTTCCCTGTAGAGGTGAGGTCTAATATTGTTATCTCAAATGATTTAACCCTATACGAACCAACTCCTGGAGTTTTTATCCAACATGGGCATGAGTATGAAGATCTTCATCATTTTGATGAAGAAACTTCTATTGTTGAATCAAGTAAGGGAGAGAAATATTTTATTCCACCATGGGGATCATATTATGTAACTCATGTAATTAATAAATACAAATTAGAGAGAGATCATCTAAACTGTGTCAGGCCAATCAAAAACTTTTTAGTACATGGTTTAATTTTTGATACTTTCTTTATTCTTAGATTTATGATTGCTAATGCATACTTTTATTTCATGATCCGGTTTCTTCGTTATTACCGACTTAAGCTAGGTTGGGGGAATGTATTCAAAGATGTTATTGATGAGTTAACACTTTTTCAGGATTATGAAACTCTTACTAGAGCGTTCTTTGAGTCTAAAGAAGAAGCTAAAGTGCTTATTGTCGGGCACACACACGAACCCATTTATAGGCAGTATAGTGATGGTACTCGATTTATAAATACGGGAACTTGGACACGAATGGTGAACCTAGATTTATCACTAGATATGAATGATACACCTCTGACTTATGCAAAAATTGAAATTTTTGATACTAAGTATACTCCAGAGAATTTCTCAGAGTCAGTAAACATTCGACTTAACAAATGGGTACCTAAGTCTTTGCTTCCATACGAAGAATTTCGCTAAAAAATATCTGTTTATAAATTAAATTAAAATTATTTTTTTGAAAAAAAAGTAAATAATATGTGAAAAAACCTAAAGAATTGTGTTTAAGCCCCGATATGTTCTTCAACTACAAATGGTATGTAGTTCTTAGTAAACATTAAAAAGACCTAGCAGTATGCTTTTCAATTCCACAAGGTAGCGGAGTTGAGTATCCGGAAGATACACATTTTTTCCAAGGGAGGAAGCATTATGGGTTTTCGTATCAACACGAACGTCTCGTCTATCGCAGCACAAAGATCATTAAACGTAACTAACAGAGAAGCTCAAAGTACATTGTCAAAGATGTCTTCAGGTTCAAGAATTACAAAAGCAGCAGATGATGCAGCTGGATTAGCGATTAGTGAAAAATTAAAAGCAAACATTAAGTCAAACTCTCAAGCGAATCGAAATGCCAACGATGGTATCTCAATGGTTCAAACAGCAGAGGGTGGTTTAGATGAAATCTCTAACATGCTTACAAGGCTAAGAGAGCTATCAATCCAATCGGCATCGGATACAGTTGGTGATACTGAACGTGGATTTAGCGACATGGAATATCAAAATTTAAAGCAAGAAATAGAAAGAATCTCACAAGTGACAGAGTTTAATGGTACAAAACTATTAAGTGGTCAGGGTGATAAGTTAGATTTTCAAATTGGTATTAACAATGATGATTTCCAAGATAGAATTTCTTACGATGTTCAAATGACTAACGCTTCAATGGGAAGTTTAGGAATTGATAGTATTTCAGTAGGTAATAAGGAAGGCGCTCAAGGTGCACTCGGTACTATTGACAATGCAATTGAAAAAGTATCTGGGCAAAGAGCTGCACTTGGAGCAATTCAAAACAGATTAATCTCAACTAGTAACAACTTACAAGTAACCAATGAGAACTTAAGTGCTGCCAATTCTCGAATTAGAGATGTAGATTATGCAGATGTTGCTGCTAAGAATGCTAAGAATAACATTCTTGCCCAAGCAGGTACTTCAGTTTTAGCTCAGGCTAATGCTCAAGGACAAAACGCACTAAGATTGATTGGATAATTAATCAAAATATAACGCTTTAAGAGGGGGCTCCATTTGTGGGGCCCTTTTTTTGGGCAAAAATTACCCTCTTGAAACAATAAGGAATTAAAACAAAACTTATTTTTTATCCCGTCGATAGGTAAGTCAGAAGGTAACTTCGGTAATATAAATTAATTCAAGTCTTAGGTAGGAAGCTTAGACTCCAGGTGGATGGAGTCAGTATCACGGAAGGTACATCTTGAAAGTCCAGTCAAGGAGTAAAGAATGGGTTTTCGTATTAACACAAATGTTTCGTCAATAGCAGCGCAAAGATCGCTCTCAGTAAACAACAGAAATTCACAGAGTACACTCGCTAAAATGTCATCAGGCTCAAGAATCACAAAAGCAGCAGACGATGCAGCCGGTTTAGCAATCAGTGAAAAATTAAAAGCACAAATTAGATCTACAGGTCAAGCGAATCGAAATGCCAACGATGGTATCTCAATGGTTCAAACAGCAGAGGGTGGTTTAGATGAAATCTCTAACA
>JBLIAG010000058.1:0-17449 GCA_047634375.1 Bacteriovoracaceae bacterium | reverse complement strand
ACTTGGTACTTCTTCAACTGAAGCCGATTCAGCTTCTAATTCTTCAAATTCTTCACCCTCAGTTATTCCTAATTCTCTAAGAGAATCTAGGGCCGCTGATGATATAGCAACATCAATTTCTTCACTTGGTACTTCTTCAACTGAAGCCGATTCAGCTTCTAATTCTTCAAACTCTTCACCCTCAGTTATTCCTAATTCTCTAAGAGAATCTAGGGCCGCTGATGATATAGCAACATCAATTTCTTCACTTGGTACTTCTTCAACTGAAGCCGATTCAGCTTCTAATTCTTCAAACTCTTCACCCTCAGTTATTCCTAACTCTCTAAGAGAATCTAGTGCTGCTGATGAAATAGCAACATCAATTTCATTTGTCTCAACAGCGGTAATACAATCGGAGACAGTCAACGTATTTTTCGTTTCGAGATATTCCTTCAACATTTCACTCAGTTTTTCAGATTGAATAGAGTTATTAGTCACTAATGCTTTTCCTAAACTAATACCTTTTCGAGTAATTTCTTTATTTAAATCAGATAACTTCTCTTGTGTTAATAGTTTGTTTTCTAAAATAGTGTTTTGAATAGTGGTATTTTTAACAAAGCTAACGTTTATAGCGTTGGCCATATCTTCATCACTTATCAGTTTATTTTCTTGGATAAATCCTAGAATAGATTGTTTGCTTTCTGATTGAGCAGCAATCGCTTGGATCAATTGACTTGCTGTTATTACTTTCTTATCTAACAAAAACTTACCAAAAAACATTTATGACCTTTATTTTTTCATATTTCTTTTAAGAATGACTTTATTTAACATTATTGGAATTTCCTCTAACGGCAACTCTTTGATTAAAGGATGTTTAGCTCTAGCAGCACTAGGCATACCCCACACAATTGATGTCGCCTCGTCTTGAATATATGCATAATCTCCACGTCGGACTAATCCCTCAAGTCCAAGAGCACCATCATCCCCCATGCCTGTAAGAATTAAAGTAAACGTTTTATGATTAAAGTTTTTCTCCACACTTTGAAATAAAACTGTGGCTGAAGGTCTGACGAAAGAAACCTTTTCATCTTGGTTTAGTTTGATTTTCATATCTTTAGTCAAAGTCATATGAAAGTCACCTGGAGCTATATAACAAAAGCCCGCTTCGACATTTTCACCATCAACAGCTTCTTTAACTTCAACAAAACTCGTATGTTTATTAAGCATTTGGGCTAATGTATTTGTGAATATTGGAGGCATATGTTGTACTAATAAAATTGGAATTTTGGGTTTTTCTTTGATTCCTCTAAAAATAGTATTCAAAGCTTCAGGGCCCCCAGTTGAAGATGCAATCAGGAATATCTCTGGACTAATATCAATATCATTAATCATTCTGTTTAAATCAACTTTTAAACTACTGGATTCGATCTTTGTATGATTAATATTGGAGGATTCCAATTTTTGAATTGGTTCCTTCCTAAATCCACGTGCATTATTTATAACTGTTCTAAAAGCATTAATTTTTGGTAAGAGAACAGATTTAATCATTTTCAAACTTTCATCCATACTTATTGTAGATGAGGCCTCTTGTTTTGTTACAAAATCATTTGCACCAAGTCCAAGGGCCTTTAATGTGATTTCAGCACCACTTCTAGTCTGAGATGAAAAAACAATAATAATAACTTGCTTATTAATTTCACGAAGTGCTTTTATGGTCTCAATGCCGTTCATAACTGGCATTTCCATATCCAAAACAATCAAATCAGGATGTTCATTTTTTTCAAAGTAATCAAGAGCAATTTGTCCGTTACTGACCGTACCACAAATGGTAAGACCAGTGACATCTTTTAGCGCTTCTGAAATTGACATTCGAAAAACAACCGAATCATCTACAATTAATACATTCATCTTTAGTTATAAACCTTAAACTTCTAGTCTTTCAATATAGCCTTTTAATAATTCTGATAAGTTTTTAAGTTTACCAGCGGCCTCTTGAGCGGACATTGCATTTTTTCCAGTTACCGAAGCTGCTTCAGATACCTGAGAAATATTTTCATTAATTTGCTTAACACCTTCTGCTGATTCAGTAACAATTCTTGAAACTTCACCCGTAGTCGCCGCCTGTTCTTCTACTGAGGCTGCAATATTACCAGCATAAGAGTTTATTTTCTCAATTGCTGTAGAGATTTCTTCAATTGCACCAACTGCACCTTTAGAGTCAGTTTGAATATTCTCAATTTTTGCCGTGATCTCTTCTGTTGCTTTTGCTGTTTGCTTGGCCAGTTCTTTTACTTCACTTGCTACAACTGCAAATCCTTTCCCAGCTTCACCTGCTCTTGCCGCTTCAATTGTCGCGTTCAGTGCAAGTAAGTTTGTTTGCTGTGCTATTGATGAGATAACTTTGATTACATTTCCAATATCCATTGAAGAATCACCAAGCTTACTTATGATCGTATTCGTATTTTGTGCCATCGACATTGCATTATTAGAAACTGTTGAAGATTCATTAGTCGTCTTTGTAATTTCTTTAATAGCTGCGGTCATTTCTTCCATGTTAGAAGCCACTGTTTGTACTCCAGCGTTAACTTCTTCACTGGCAGCTGAGGCTGTATTTGCTTGAGCTGATGTTTCTTCTGCTCCTGCTGAAAGTGAGTTTGCAATTTCTTGAAGTGCTTCTGAAGCATTTGTAAGCTCTTCAGAGCTTCCTGTAAGATCAGCTACTAGTTGAACTTTATCTGTAACAACAGACCAGTTAACCATAGGTCCTAGATAATTTTGGTTGTTATCAAACACTGCTGATAACAGTAAGTCTAATTTCTCTGGTCCTAATTGAATGATTGCTCTATGAGGCATATTTGCTGGATCACTAATAAGATTTCTTTGCATTGATGGGTTCTTATGAAAAACATCAATTGAGTTTCCTAATAATTGATCAACTGGTACTGGGAGATACTGAGCTAGACTTTTTAAAACAGTTTTTGATTGATCATTCAAATAAAGTAAAGTTCCATCTGGTGATGCCATCATAGTATTAATAGGTGATTTCTCCACCATCTGTAAAGAACGTGCCGTCTCTTCTTCAAGTCTCAATTTTTCTGTAACTACTTCCCAAGTTACCATTGGACCAATATATTCACCCGATGCTGAAGTTATTGGTGAAACTAGAAGGTCTAACTTTTCTGGCCCTAATTGAATAATTGCCCGATGTGGAAGGTTGGAAGATGAGCCAATAATATTTCTTTGGTGTGAAGGATTTTTATGGAAAATATCAATACTTTGTCCAACTAACTGATCTACAGGAGAAGGTAGGTATTGCTCTAGAGTTTTTAATGTTTTTGTTGATGACTCATTCATATAAAGAAGATTTCCATCAACATCCGCCATCATTGTGTTCATTGGAGATAAATCGACCATTTGTTTTGTACGTGCCGTTTCTTCTTCTAATCTGATTTTTTCAGTTACAATCTCCCAAGTTACCATTGGTCCAATATATTCACCAGTCGCTGAACTAACTGGAGAAACAAGTAAGTCTAACTTCTCAGGACCTAATTGAATAATTGCACGATGAGGAAGATTTTTGGCGGCACCAATAATATTTCTTTGGTGTGATGGATTTTTGTGAAAAATATCTATACTTTGTCCAACCAACTGATCTACTGGAGATGGTAAATACTGCTCCAATGTCTTTAATGTTTTCATTGATGAATCGTTCATATAGAGAAGATTTCCATCAAGATCGGCCATCATAGTATTCATAGGAGATAGATCTACCATCTGTTTGGTACGTGCCATATCTTCTTCTAGTTTAAGTTTTTCTGTAATAATTTCCCAGGTAACCATTGGTCCTACGTACTTTCCACTTTTATCTTTTATAGGAGAAATAAGAAGATCCAATTTTTCCGGACCTAATTGAATAGTTGCTCTATGTGGAAGATTTTTTGCTTCGCTAATTATATTTCTTTGGTGTGAAGGGTTTTTATGAAAAATATCGATACTTTGACCAACTAATTTTTCGACAGGTGATGGCAAATATTGCTCTAAAGTTTTCAAGGTATCCATTGATGCCTGATTCATATAAAGTAATTTTCCATCAACGTTACCCATCATCGTATTTATTGGCGATAGATCAATCATCGATTGTAATTCTAGTTCATTGCTAGGTTCATTTTTAGCTGTTGTTGTCATGAAAAACTCCCTGTTTATTCTTCTATGTTAAGTAATTTATCTAAACTTAATAAAATTAATAATTTGTCTTGTAATTTATAGACTCCATCTATATATTTTCGAACCTTCTTATCTAGTGTGTCTGGTGTTTCAGCGAAGGATTTTTTCTCTACATCAATAACATCTAAAATCTCATCTACCACAAGTGAATAGAGAGAATCCTGCGAACGAACGATCACATTCATTATTTCTTCAGGGTCATCCCCCGGTATACTAAACAGCTTTCTTAGATTGATACTAGTAACGACCTGTCCCCTAAGATTTATAAGACCATCAATATAATCCGGTGCCATTGGAACTTTACTCAATGCTTGCGGTCTCACGACTTCTTGTACCTCTAGAACAGGAATAGCGTAGTATCCTCCACCTATTTTAAAGCCACATAATTGAACATGGTCAGATACTCTTCCTTCGCTTATTTCAGTTGGTTCCATCATTTTCCTCTATACAGTCGTTGTAAGCATATCGTTTACGGCACCTATCACCTGGTCTTTATCTAATTTCTTAAGTTGTCTATTAATTCCAACTTCTTTACCTTTTTTAATATCACTTTCACTAACTCTCGTTGTTACAGCAATAACAGGAATTTTTTTATACTTATTATCAAACTTTCTAATATTCTTAACAAGATCAAACCCATTCATTTCTGGCATCTCAATATCTGTTATAACGAGGTCAAAATCACCTTCTCCATTCTTTAAAATGTCATAACCAACTTTACCATTCACAGCAAGTGTAACTTTATATCCACTTGTTTCAAGTGCATCTTGCATTAATCTTTGATAGAGGATTGAGTCTTCGACTAATAAAATTTTTGCTTTATAAGTATCCTCAGCGATTAATTTTTCATGACCTAAGTTAAGCCCTTCAATTATTTTATGAATATCTATAATAGTGATAATATTGTCATGAACATAAGTGGTCCCCATTAATTTCTCACTACTAGAGTTAGAGTAATCAATGGCGGACTCAGATTTTCCAATGTCCATTATTTGATCGACAATGAATCCATAGTTCCGACCTTGAATTGTAGAAACGATACATGGACATTCTTTTTTATCTTCATCATTTATGTTTTCTGTGTTTTTATTTTTACTGTCATATGTGATTTCTTTGTTAAGAAGTATCAAAGGCATTGCTGTATCTCTATAGCGTATAAGACTTTGAGTTCCACTCATTTCAATATCTTTCTGGCAAAACTCTTCAAGACGGCTAACCATACATAGAGGGATACCATACTCTCTTTGATCTTCTAATTTAAACAAAAGCATTTCTTCGACATCATACTTATTCTGATCTGATGAACTACTGTTAAAGTCATTATCAAACATTGAATTATCTGGTGGTTCACCAGAATCAACTTTATTAAATAAACCTAAAGCATCTAGAATAAGTGCCACGGTTCCGTCACCCATAATAGTTGCCCCGGCATAGACGTTGCCCGTTTTAAGTATATGACTTAGAGGTTTTACAACAATTTCTTGTGTATCCAATATTTCATCCACGATAAGTCCATACATCCCAAGTTCAGATTGAAGAACAACAATATTTAGTCGATAATCTGTTTCAGTTTTTGGTTGAAGATTTAGACTCTCATTTATTCTAAAGATAGGAATAAGATCTCCTCTCAACCTAAAGAATTCAGACTCATGTATTTTTTCAATTTCTGATAAACCATCTTCTTCCAATAAAACAAGTTCAATTAAATTTTTCTGAGGTATAGCAAAAGTCTCATCACCACCCTTAACAATTAAAGCTGGAATAATTGCTAGGGTTAATGGAATCTTAAGTTTAAAAGTTGTTCCATTCCCCTCTACTGATTGGATCTCACATTGACCACCAATCTTTTCAATATTGGACCTTACAACATCCATACCGACTCCACGCCCAGAAATATTTGTTACTTTCTCAGCTGTAGAAAAGCCTGGATGGAATATTAAATTAATAGCTTTTTGAGTTGGACAGGTCTGTGCTTCTTCAGCAGTCATAATTCCTTTAGAAATAGCGATATCAAGAACACGGGCCACATTGACTCCATTTCCGTCGTCACGGATTTCAATGATAACTTGTCCCCCTGCATGGTATGTTTTAATAGAAAGATTACCAATCTCACTTTTACCTCTACTAATTCGATTTTCAGGATTTTCTAGTCCGTGATCGATAGCGTTCCTAATAAGATGAGTCATTGGATCTTTAATATACTCTAACAAAGTTTTATCTAATTCAGTTTCTTGTCCTTGCATTTCCAGTCTAACTTTCTTCCCCTGACTTCTAGCCAAATCTCGGACAATACGTTCAAACTTACTAAAGACAGCACTTACTGGCTGCATCCTAGTTGTCATAATATCTGTCTGTAATTCTGTTGTAATTACATTTAATTGATGAGAAAGACGATTTAAAACAGGTTCCTCTGTTTCTTTTGATAATTGTAGAATTTGATTACGATTTAGAACTAACTCTCCGACTACATTTAGTATTTTATCAAGAAGGTTTACATTCACCCTAACCGTTGAATCTGTCACACTTTTTTGCATACTTATCGGAGCTTCTTCTTCCGTGGTTTCTTTCTTTTTAGTTACAGTAACCTTTTCATTCTCTACATCAGAAACAGTTTGTTGGACCTTGTTTTTAGTAACTGGTTGAATTTCAACACTTACTGCTTCTCCCGGATAATCAACAATATTATCACTGACTTGATGAGCTTCATCTAACAGCTCATGTTCTAGTAAGCTTTCTAGTCGATCTGCGAGCTCACTGTTAGATTTATCTGGTTCATTACCGGTTTTTTCTATATGCCTAAGTATATCCTGACAACGGTCAAAGCTAGCTAACAACAAATCAATCATTTCACCTGAAGGATTTAGAGTTCCTTCGCGAAAATGATCAAGAACAGTCTCAGTTGCGTGGGCCAATCCTTCTAGTTTTTTAAATGCAAGGAAACTAGCAGATCCTTTTAATGTATGGACTGCTCTATAGATAGAATTAATTAAATCGTTATTAGTAGAGCCTTCTTTTTCAAAATGAGTCAGCTCTTCAGAAATACTTGATATACCTTCGAGTGATTCTAATAAGAATTCTTTTAAAATTGCACTCTCTTTATCTGCCATTTACAACATCTCATTTTAGTGTATTAAATATATATTAAATAATAGTTATACTCGCGATCCTAAATTTTTTAAAGAGTAAAATAACTTCCTATTAATCTCAAAATTAGTATACAAAATTTGAAGAGATCTAAAGTACCTACTAGATGGCGCCTCCAGCTCTCGATAAAAACAATCAACTAAAAAGGTGACCCAAAAACTAATTTTGAAGTTAATACTTTAGTGCATCTTCATAACTTAAAAAGGGAAAACATTTTAGTGATGAAATTGGCGAGCAGTTATAAACTTGCTGACCTCTTGCTTTCAAAAGTGGAGCAATATCTTCAAATGCTTTTCTCATCTTAGGAAATTCTGTATTTTCATGATTTGCAGAACGATGATCATGTCCAAAAAAATGAGTGTCTTTTTCAGTGTTTTTTAAATCGAGTCCGAGGAAAAAGATTCTTTCAAAGCCCATATAGATTGCAACTTGTAATGCAAAGTAACTTATAGTGTATCCGCTATAAATACCTTGTTCTAGGTCTTCACTAAAACCATTAGCTCCAATAAGTTTTAAAGGTATTCCCCAAGGTCTATCTTCTAAGGTAAAAAGATAACGACTCTGTTTAATCTCTTCTGGGTATAAATCAAACAAGCGATGATCCATTACACAACTGTATTGTGTTTCTGGAAATGCCATAAAGGATCTATTCAAACCTATAGTTATTCTTCGAGTGAGAGCAGATAAATCCAAATCTTTTATACTCGTTCCAGAACTAATAATAAAGCAATTTTTATTCTTATGTAATCCTTTAAAATCCTGAATATTTTCAAAGGCCATAAGTATCCATAAAGTTTTGGCTAAAAATAATATGTTTCATCATTTTTCGGTTATATGTATATATAAGATGTATAGTACCATCTGCTTGTTGTAATAAATTTGGATAAGATATTTCGATAGGACCGGAATCAACATCTAATAATTTCTCAAATGTAACCTCCCCCTCTCTAACTATAGAAAGAGTAAGTGGCGTTCTTTCGAACTTTTCTGTTTGATTATGACAAACTAGAGTATGACCTGAAATTAGTTTTATAGCTGCTATCCCAGTAAGTGGGCAAGCTAGTTGAGTTCTTAAAACTGTATTAAAACTTCGTCCATTATCAGGACTCAAGGCCCTAAAAATAAAATGCCCTGAATCTCCTGCAGGCCTTAAAAAAATTTGCCATTCTTTTTCACTATACCTAACTAGATCACCTTGAATTAAGTCACCATCAATGGTGGAAACTTCAGTCCAATTACTGTAAGGATTTTGTGATTCAAAAATTATAGATCTATTCGTTATTTCATCATAAGCTGGAATGAGTATAACTCCAGGAGATTTAATAATAGGTCGATGCCTAACCATCATCCCCATTGGTAGTTTTAACATATCAGGTGGAGACCACTGCGTTTCACCGTCTTCCAAGACGGAATGATATATTTGGGCACTATCCCAATAATGTCTTTGTAAGATGACAAAATAGATGTGCAGGCTCTTATCACTTGGGTCTGAGAATAAAACAGGATTCCCACAACTACTGTTTGATAAATTTGGAAAAAGATTTTTTGCCTTAGTCCAAGTGCGCCTGAGCTTATCATATTGGCTAAGACAAATTTGACCATTATCGTATTCTTTATCTTTATATCCATACCAAGTGGCATAGACAGTTCCATTATGCTCTTCTAAGCACCCAGAATGGCATCCTGCCCCTATTTTATCAGCGTTATACAAAAATTCACTTATCATATTAACTACCTTTTATTTCATTACTAGTTTAATACGTAACGGTTTATTACTAAATTTTTATAATAAAAAAAAAAGTGATATTAATCAACTAATCAGTTACTTAAAAAATTTAATATTTAGATCTTTATACCGATAAGAATTAAGTAAATTATAAAAGAATTAATGGAGTTATAATGGCCGATAATCTTATTCCAATTAACAAAACTTTTGAAGAACTTGGTGGAAGACCAATGCTGGAGAAAGTGGCCAAAATCTTTTATGACAAAGTATATGAAGACACTTGGATTGGTGAGTACTTTAAAGATGTAGATCAAAAGATTATAGAAGAACAACAAGTAGATTTTATGTCGATGGCCCTCGGAGGGCCTAAGGTTTACTTGGGAAAGCTTCCTGTTCCTGCACATAAACATATGATGATCTCTGATGAATTATTTGTTCTGAGAGAAAATCTTCTTGACCAGGCATTTATAGAAGCAAAGGCATGCCAGGAACTTATCACTCGTTGGAGAAAAATTGATCAAGCATTCAAAGCAAAAATTGTAAAAAAATCACTAACTGAATGCGAAAAAAGATTTAAAACTGATGAGATTATGGATTTCCCTAAACCATTCAACTACAAAAAATCTGCTTAAACACATCTCCCACTATTTCATGAATTAATGTGAAGAGAAAGCAATATTTTCTTCAAGATCTGCCTTTTTGTCTAAGATTTATGCTAAAATTGCCGAAAGGATACTTATGGATTTTGATGATGAAAGTATACAAGAATTTGTCTTAGAAGCGACTGAGTTGCTAGAAGAAGCAGAGCAGGGTCTTTTAAATATTGAAGATGGTGGCGACTATCATTCTAACTTTAAAAGTGTATTCCGCGCTTTTCACAGCGTGAAAGGTGGGGCTGGAATGCTTGGTATGGACGAGACAAATAAAGTAGTCCATTTTCTTGAAGATATACTTACCGAAGCAGACAAAGAAAAAGAAATGAATCCTCATCTTATTGACTTCTTCTTGCAGGGAATTGATAGCACTAAAAAAGCATTAATTGGTGAAGATCATTGTTTTGAATTTAAATCTCCCTTTGACGACAAAAATTCATCAAAAAAAACTGGAACCACCACCGAGAGAAATGTTAAAACGAAAAAAAACAGTACATCAAGCACGAGTGCAAGAATATTTCATGTGGATGATGAAGTTGGAATTTGTGAAATGATAAAACTTATGCTGGAAACTGATGGACATCAGGTAACATCTTTTCTCTCTGGACAAGAAATGCTTAAATGTTTAAAACCAGGGGAAGTAGATATTGTAATTTCAGACTTTAGGATGCCTACCATGGATGGGAATGAAGTTCTCAGAGCTGTGAAAAAAATTGATCCTGATATTCCAACAATACTTTTAAGTGGATTCCTAGAACAAAAGGATTGCATAAAAGCGGTCAACAATGGAGCCTTTGCCCTTTTAGAAAAGCCAATTAATTTTGGCATTATGCACTCTACTCTTACCAATGCACTAAATTCCGTTAGATACTCTAGGCTTATTGGTAGATCTATTAAGCTGTTAATGTATCAATTTTCTGACCTTAATGAATTTCTAACTTCAGCTGGTAAAGAAAACATCATTGAAACAATTAGAACCGAAATGGAAAATCTTATTGAAGAACGAAATTCTATTAGGGAAATACAAAAAAAGGTAAAAACCGAGAGTTAAAATTAAGGAAAGATTTGTGTTTTTTTGCTTTTAATCTTTTTCCTCAGAGTCAATGTTAACCATACTTGTATTATCAGCATAGGTATCTTCTTTATATTCCTTAATAGTTTTAACTTTCGAAATAAGATCGGTTAATCTTGTTAGCCCTGTGGTTAGTTTATTGATATGCTTAAGCTCATCAGAAAAATCTTTAGGGATTTTATTTAATAATTTTTCCACTCTTGTTAATTGTATATTACATATGAATACTACATTATTAAATTCATGACTTAGAGTAACTATTATACCTTGTACAGCAGATAGTTGTCTTAGTTGTATAATCTCATCTCTCATGGCCTTCAATCTAAGCATCGCTATAATCTTTGCCAGTATTACTCCAGTAGATGCTGTTTTAAATAAATAATCATCGGCACCTAAATCGATACATTCAATAATGTCTCCGTCTTTCTGTCTACTCGTTAACATAACAAAAGGAATCTCTTTTAAGTTTTTATCCTGTTTAATTAATTTACAAAATTCCCTACCATTCATTTCGGGCATCTCAAGACCAGAAATAATACAATCAACATTATTTTCATTTATCATATTCATAGCTAAAGCAGGTGAATGACAAGTGATAACTGTACAACCTTTGTCTTTTAGAAGGTCAGAAAAGACTGCTAAAGTCACTTTGCTATCATCCACTATGAATAGTGTTTTATTCTTTAATATTTCATTTTTCATTTAAAACACCTTAACCTTAAAGAAATTTTGAAATTATCTCAAAAATCTCAAAGTCCTTAAATGGTTTTGTTATAAAGCCGTCGCTCATCCTGCCAAGTTCATTAGTTTTGTCATCCAAATTAGTGTTTATGCCACCAGTAATAAAAATAAAACTTGGCTGTTTTATTTCATCATCATTTCTTATTTTTCTTAAGAGTGCCACCCCATCCATTTCTGGCATTTTCATATCTGAAATAATCAAATCATATTTTTCAGGATTATGACTGTATAGATCAAAAGCTATCTTACCGTTACTTGCACTTGTCACATTTACCCCAGTCTCTTCTAAGATATCACAAAGCAATTCTCGAATGTCTTCTTCATCATCTACGACCATTATATTTCCTACTAACTTCCTTTTTTCTTTTTCTTTTTCTTTTTCTTTTTCTTTTTCTTTTTCTTTTTCTTTTTCTTTTTCTTTTTCTTTTTCTTTTAAAGAAGCTTGGTATATAGGTAGTTTTATAAAAAAAGTACTTCCCTCATTCTCCTCACTGTTAACAGTAAGGGTTCCATCCATTTCCTTAATGAGATTGTGAACAAGCGAAAGACCTAATCCAGTCCCTTTATGTAGTTCTTTCGTTGTGAAGAAAGGTTCAAATATTTTTTCTTGTAATGAGGTTGGAATACCATGCCCATTATCTTGTACCTCTAAGGACACTTCATTTTTATTGATCACACAACATATTTTAATTTCTTTCTTGTCGTTATTTGAGACTGCATCTTTTGCATTGGACATAATATTCATTAAAACTTGTTGAAACTTACCTCTATTGCCGTTAATAACAACATTCGTTTCACTGGGTATAAATTTTAAAGATATATCGATACCATCATGTTCGTAGATTTCAGAAACCAAATCAAATGATTCTTGAATTGCTAAAATGGGGTCATATTCATTTTTTTCTATGGAATCAGATCTAGAGTATGTTCTTAGTCCTTCAACGATATTTGAAATCCTCTTTGCTGCAATACTAACTCTATCTAAATCTTTTTTTAGGTTGTCATAACTCGTGTCAGGATTTTGTTCAAACTTCTTATGAATGGCAGAAATATATCCCTGTATAATGGCAATTGGATTATTTATCTCATGCCCTACACCTGCAGCAAGCTCACCTATCGAAGCAAGTTTCGATTGATGAAATGATATTTTGATTTGTTTATCTAGTTCTTTGTTAACAGTAATATCACGTACGACTGCATGAAGGTATTTACTTTCACCTTCCTCTATTCGACTGAGTAACACAGTACAAGGGATCTCTTTCCCGTCTAATGTTTCATGAGTCCATTCAAAAAAATGACTTCCATTTTCCATTGCAAGATTTATAACGAGTTCTGCCTTATCTGCTGATGCTTCACCATCAGGTTGAAATTCTGGAGCAACATCCCATGGTCCTAATTTTCTAAATTCTTTCTCACTAGCAATATTAAATAAAGCGAGTGCCGAAGGGTTACAACTTGTAAAATTCCATGTTGGTGGTGAAAGTGTCATAACAGAATCTTTTGACTGCATAAATAATTGACGTAATTTAGCCTCATTCTCTTTAATACGTCTTGCACTTTTATGTTGCAAAGTAATATCTTGAAATATTCCAACTATGTGTGAAAGTTTACCTTCAGGATCCATCTGGGGGATACCTTTTACAAGAACGCGACGATGATTACCTTTTTCTGTAACAAAATCGAAGTCTGATTCAAATGGTGTACCATTTTGGATACAATTATTGACAAGATTCGCGATTCTAGCTCTCTCATGTTCTGCGTAAAAATTAATACCATCTTCCGTATTTGTTGGTGCTCCAATTTCTAATTCGTGGATTCGGTAAGTTTCATCTGTCCACGAAGTTTTCATTGTTTTAATGTTTAATTCCCAGCCACCAATATGAGCAATACTTTGGATTTCATTTGAAATAATTTGAGTTTCTTTTTGTTTTGTGATTTCTGTTCTGATCGATAGGAATTCTTTTATATTACCCTCAGTATCTTTAATTGGAGTAATTGAGGTATCTACCCAGTAGTATGTACCATCTTTCGCTTGATTTTTAATATCTCCACGCCATTTTTGTCCAGAAAGAATTGTTTTCCAGAGTTTTTCAAAAAAATCTTTTGAATGGTGTTCACTATTAATTATTCTATGATTAGAGCCTATGAGTTCATCTTGGCTATATCCTGAGATATTGCAAAACGCTTCATTTACATAGGTAATCCTCCCCATAGAATCAGTTTTTGCAACGATTGAATGCTCATTAAGTCCTATTTCATAAGATTGTAACTGTGCATGACTTTTTATGATTTCGTTTTCAAATACTTCAATTTTTTTCTTGATTCTTTTCCCATAAATTAAAACAAATAAAATGATTATTATTGAAATGATACTAATAAGTAATTCTATTCTAAAAAAATCAGACGCAGCGTCATGATCTATCTCTAAATCTAACCTCTGAAGTTTTCTTAGCTTCGCCCTTAATGAGGACATCCCAGTCATCGCAGAATGAAAATTTCTATCCATTTTTGACATATAATTTGAAGCTTTATCCAAATTATTTAAACGAATATGTGAAAATAGAATATAAGTATTCTCTGTCCCTAGTTTAAGGTTTTTTTTAACACTTTCAATACTAGATTTAATTGATAAGTTATCTTTTAAATTATCACTAAGGTCTCTTGAGAGTTCACTAAGGTTTTGATTTAAATGTATAATTATTTCTTTAAAGCGAGTCTGTTCTATTTCCACTTTTTTAGTTTCAAACACATAATTACCTGGACCATTGGCCTCGATGATCAAACGAGTTGTCTCGTCGCATAAATCGATTCTATTAAACCACTTTTCATTTCCATTAAAAGATTGTTCATAAATTTGGTGGCTAGTTAAACCCAAAATAAAAGTGATAAATATAGTAAATATATTTATACTCGCAAGCAGATAATAAAATCGATATATTTTACTATTTTTCATTCATACCTATGGAACATATTGATATATTAATATCGGTATATAATATTTAATATTTAAAAATATAATCACTCATTCACTAAAGAAAAATTAAGAGTAAAATCGGTGATTACAGTAAATGATGAATAGATTCAGTAATTTGTTTGATATATATTCTACTCGACTACTTCAAGGCGAGTACGTTTTTAATAAAAATGACTTTGTATTTACTGAAATGGTGGAGTTGGCTTGTTGGTACTCAAGTCTTTGAAATAATTTACTTCAAGTTCTCAAGTGTAGCCAAAATGGCCACAGCTCTCTTTTCTCTAGACTGGCCCATACAGGTCAGTATAGGTTTAATTTTCTAGAGTCTTCCTATCTATAGCACATCCTTAACCGTAATCCATTTACTTATTACACTTAACGGTTATTACCATTGACTAGATTACGGTAATACAGTATGATGGTCAAATGATTGAGTCCTACGGCAATGCTGAAGCGCAAAGAATATTTGAAGATGGTAAAGTAAAAAAGCTTCCGAAGGCACTATTAAAAAGGGCCATTCAATTATTAGATATCATGGAAAATGTTGACTCACTTAATGATTTAAAGACTAAAGGTTTTCCACCAGATATACGGCTTCACTCTCTTAAAGGAGAATATAAAGGTCGTTATGCCATTGATATTAACAAAATTGATGGCTGGAGAATAACATTTGAATTTCATGATAATAAATTTCATAGAGTAATCATTGAAAATTATCATAAAGGATAGATATGAAGACAATAAAAAGAAAAAAATTAAACCGCAGACCTTCTGCACCAGGCGAAATACTAAAAGAAATTTTTCTTGATGGTAATGGTATTACTCAAGCTAGCTTCGCTGCAGATCTATCAAAGCTGACAAATAATAAAATAAAAGTATCAACAATGAAGACAAAACTAAGTGAAGTTATCAAAGAAAAAAGATCCATGAGTGCAGAGTTTGCAGTATTAGTTTCAAAGCTACTTGATACGAATCCTAAGATGTGGATGAATCTACAAACTTCACTTGATTTATGGATTGCTGAAAAAGAGTTTGATCAAGCATCGTAACCACTCTTTTCTCTAGGCTGGCCCAGACAGGTGGAGACAGGTTTGTATTTTCTAGAGTCTTGTTGTTTTTAAATATGTAACAGTTACTTTTTAAGTTCGATTAAAAAATCATCAAACTCTTTTTCGATTCTTTCTGCCACACACCAGTTGTTTATCTTCTCAAAATTTACAGCGTGCTTTCTTGCAACCAAAATAGCTTGATCTAAACACTCTCTTGCATTGAAAAAAGCATAACTAGCGAGCCTATCTCTCACACAGTCAGTAGGTGAAAATATTTTTATAATTTGCCCTTCATTTTCAACTTCATTAGGAGTGATATCATAATCTGCTCCTATGCTCGCAGGAAAAGTTGCAAACTCTATAAATAAGTGTGAACAATCTTTATGTCTATAATGTCTTCCTTTCTGATGAAAATTTAAAGAAACTAAAACTTCGTTCAGTTTCTCTCTACTGAAATCATTTATTACAAAATCTAAATCTCCAGAACGGTATGCTCCTTCAGAATATATTGAGACAACTGCCCCTCCAACTAAAATAACATCAACGTCATGTCTAGCTAACTCTGACGCTATGTATTTCCATAGTTCCTCTTCAGTACAAGTTTTTAGATCAATTTTCACTTAATGACCTCTTTACCTTTTGCTCTTGGCCTCATTCTTTCTTTGAACATCTTCTCTTTTAGTTTGATACTCATATTCGAATAAGTAATATTAATTATTTCTTTTATTGGTTTTATAAACGGACTTTTTGGATTGAATTGATAAAGCCTTGTTCTTCCTACTTCTCTTGAAACTAAAATGCCAGCCTCTTCCATTTTATTCAATTGATTCAGTACTGCTCTACTTCCAGTTCCAGTATTCTTTTCAATAAGACCTGAGTAAACCTCTTCATAGTGGAAGAGGTTTAAAAAGATCATTGCTAATGTTTCATTTCCAAATAATTTATCAAGCATAGATATATTATCGGTAATAATATTACTTTTATCAATAACTTTTTTACTTTTATAAGTAATATAATTACTATTTAACTGTTAAGTAACTGAAAAGACGTTAACCTACGGTTTGTAATATTAAGATTGAACTTTGATAAAAGAAATAAAGGCCAGACGCCTCTTTTCTCTCAACTGCTCGAATGGTGGAGGTGGTCGGATTTTAAAAGGTTAAAGATGAAAACCAAAACAAAAAACTAACAATCGCTCAAAACAGCGATAAACACTAAAGAATATTAACTTGGAGCTTAGTTGCTTTGTTGTCTAGAACTTTCAAAGAATGCGGAAATTAGCCTATATTGTTATCATTTGCCACAATCTTGCCACAAACTTTGTAAAGCCAATAACAGTAATTTTTTATGGACGGAGCTATGCAGATATCAAGAAAGTAAGACTTTTTGTTACCAACCAGAATACGAATCTATCAACGGTGAGAACTGCAATATAAAATAAAAAATTATTAAATAATATACACCATGGAAAAACATGCCAACAGCTTTAGCTAGAAAATCTAAGAAATCATCAACAATACAGCTTAGTCTTACATATAAATCATTATCGTGTAAACATTCAACAAATATACGAGAGTAAGCATAATCATAAATACGAAATAGGAGACCACATACAAAACCAGATGCAATTAAAATTGAAAAAACCTTTAAGTAAAAGTAGATCATCCTTCAGCTCATGAATTATTTTTCAAAAGTACCATATAAAGATGTGTGGATGCGAATCTATGTAAAGATTACATAATATTTAAGTATAAAGATTTCGATATTGTCCCAAAACTGTAGTGAAAACCAGTTCTCACGAAGCCTGAAATGTTGTTTGTAATATAAATAAATTCTAAGTGATTCTTGAATTTTCTGATAGATCAGTTGTAAATTTGACCTGCTGAA
>JBLIAG010000057.1:0-19258 GCA_047634375.1 Bacteriovoracaceae bacterium | reverse complement strand
CTTTTGAGTAATAGCCTTCTTTGATAGTCGGATAATTCTTGCATTCTGTACTCCTAAAATAACAAACCCCATCTTACCACGGATGGGGCTTTTTATTTAAGTGTCCCAATTAAGGGGTACAGATCAAAACTAGAGGGCCTGTATTCAAATTAGTTTATGGTCTTTCAAAAACTGTTGCAACACCTTGGCCTAAACCAATACACATTGTCGCTACACCATATTTAAGATTACGCTTCTTCATTTCATGTAAAAGAGTTCCACAAATTCTAGCTCCACTACATCCAAGTGGGTGTCCAAGTGCGATTGCCCCACCATTTACATTGACTATTTCTTGCGCTTTGTCCGCCAGTCCTAAATCTTTAAGAACAGGTAGAGATTGTGCCGCGAAGGCTTCATTAAGTTCCCATAACTGGATGTCTTCTGACTTAAGTCCAGCTTTTGCCAATGCTTTATTTGTTGCTGGCACAGGTCCATATCCCATGATTGATGGATCACACCCAGCTGAAGCAAATGATTTAACATACGCCAAAGGTTCGAGCCCAAGCTCTTTTGCCTTCTCTTCGCTCATTACAAGTAATGCTGATGCTCCATCGCTTAGTGCTGAAGCATTTCCTGCTGTAACACTTCCTCCTCTAGGGTCAAAAATAGGTTTCAAACTATTTAATGCCGCAATATTTGCATCAGGTCTATAGACTTCGTCATTTGCTACCATGTAAGGAACTCCATCAGCATCATGTCCTTCGATTGGAATGATTTCATCTTTAAATCTTCCTTCTTCAGTCGCGCGTTTTGCATTTTGATGAGATCTTAATGCAAACTCATCTTGTGCTTTACGATCGATCTTATGCATTCTTCCAAGAAGTTCTGCAGTTATTCCCATATTTCCAGCCGCTTTGGCCATAACCTTAGAAGACTCCGGGTTAAAATCCACTCCATGAGTCATTGGAACATGTCCCATATGCTCAACCCCACCAACAAGATAGATATCTCCTTGATCTGCCATAATCCCTTGAGTCGCCATATGAAGTGCTGTCATAGAAGACCCACATAAACGATTTACTGTTTGTGCTGGAACATGCTTAGGGATTCTTGTCATAAGTTGTGCATTTCTTGCAATATTATAACCTTGTTCAAGTGTCTGCTGAACACATCCCCAAATAATGTCTTCTATTTCTTCTGGTTTCACTTTTGGATTTCTCTCTAGGAGGGCATCCATTAATCTCGCTGATAATTCTTCAGCTCTAACATTTCTAAAAGATCCATTTTTTGATCTTCCCATTGCAGATCTTACTGCATCTACGACTACAACTTTTTTCATTTGGTACCTGCCTAGTAATAAGTTTTGTTTTCGGTTGCTAAAGTTTTAATTCCCTCAGTTGCTTGATACATGTTTCCAAGCTCAATATACTTCCCTGAAAGTTCAATTAAGTTCTGAGCGCCAATGGCGTCTGCATACTTTAAAGCTCCAGCTCTAAAAGGAGGAAAACCTAAACCAAGTAATAATCCCATATCCACTTCTTGTGGTGTTTCAACAATTTTTTCTTCTAAGCATCGTGCACACTCAAAAATCATTGGAAGCATCATTCTTTGAACAATCTCTTCATCTGTAACTTCGAGATCACGTTTAACAATTTTCTTAATGATACTATTTGTTGCTTCATCCACTATCTTTTTAGGACGTCCTCTTCTATCTATTTCATACTTATAAAATCCAACACCATTTTTTTGACCAAATCTATTTTCAGCGTACATAGCATCAATTATAGTTTCGCCATTCATATTCATTCTATCAGGAAAGGCATCGGCCATAATTTTAGCTGCATGTGCCCCCGTATCTATCCCAACTACATCTAAAAGATAAGCTGGACCCATTGGCCATCCAAACTTCTCCATAACTTTATCAATACGTTGGTAATCAACACCATCTTCAATTAATTTTGCAAACCCATTAAAGTAAGGAAATAAAACTCTATTGACTAAGAAACCTGCACAGTCATTAACAACAATTGGAGTTTTTCCCATTTGGACTGCGTAAGCTACAGTTTTAGCAATGGCTTCATCACTAGATTTCTCGCCACGAATAACTTCAACAAGGGGCATTCTATGAACTGGATTAAAGAAATGCATTCCGCAAAAGTTCTCAGGTTTTTTCAATCCTTTTGCGAGTTCCGTAATTGAAATAGTAGATGTATTTGAAGTTAAAATAGTTCCTTCAGCAACTTTAGTTTCCAATTCTGCAAGTACCGATTTTTTAACATTTACATTCTCAACAACAGCTTCAACGACTAGGTTTACATTATTAAAATCACCATAGCTTAAAGTTGGTTGGATAATATTTAATGTATGTGCCATTTGTGTTGTATCTATCTTCTTTCTTTTAACTTGTTTCCCAAGTAGTTTCGTCGCTTCAGATAGCCCAAGCTCAATTGCAGCTTGATTAATATCTTTCATAATAATTGGTGTACCTTTACTAGCTGATTGATAAGCTACTCCCCCTCCCATGATTCCTGCACCTAAAACCGCCGCTTGCTTAATTTTTTCGGTATTTTTGGTTAATTTTTTTGATACTCTTTTAAGGTACTGATCACCCATAAAGACTTGAACTAAACTATGCGAAACATCCGTTGTTGCAAGTTCTGCAAATGCATCTGCTTCAATTTCAAGGGCAGCATCTCTTTCAAGAACACACCCCGCTTGCATAACTTCGATTGCCCTAACTGGTGCAGGGTAATGAGGCCCAGCAACTCCAGCGACAAAACCTTTCGCTGTTTCAAAAACCATTGTTGCTTCAGTTCTATTTAATCTAAGAGGAGATTTTTTCTCGATCTTTCTTGATTTCCAATCCATTGATCCATCAATACAAGACATAAGAAATTTTTCACCAAGTTCATCCAGTTTATCAGGAGCGACTACTGCATCAATCGCCCCAACCTTCATTCCTGCTTCAGCACTATATTGATTCCCAGAAGTGATCCATTCTATTGCATGGTCTGCTCCACAAATTCTTGATAATCTAACAGAGCCACCCCAGCCAGGCATAATTCCTAGTTTAGTTTCAGGTAAGCCAATTTTTGCCTTAGGTACAGCGATTCTATAATCGGCCATAAGGCAAACTTCAAACCCGCCACCTAGAGCATATCCATTAATTAGAGAAACCGTTGGTACATCTAGATCTTCGAATCTATTAAGAATAGTATTCATTGGATTAATCCAATTCTTGACTTCTTTTGCTGAAGCCTTGAAATGAGTTACAAATTCTGTAATATCTGCACCAAAAATAAAATGTTCCTTATTTGACCTAAGGATAACACCTTTCTTTTCTTTACAGTTTTCAATACTATCAACAACTTTTGGTAGTTCTTCCATCATTAGTTTTCCAATGACATTCGCACCAGAGTCTTTGATATCAAATGTAACTTTGATTATCCCAGAGTTCTCTAGCGTACATTGAATCGCCTTTCCATCAAATAACATAAAATCTCCTTATAAATATGATCTCCATTATTCTAAAAGTGCCAGGAGCTTTTTGGTACTTACAGTGCGTCATTGCCTAGGTAAATGACGCGCTGATATTGAAAAAAGGCCCTAGTACCTTTTGGTTCCTCATGCTATATTTTTTGGCCAGGAGTTAGACATGAACGAATTACAAAAAGAGCTTCAACTTAGCGTTGAAAAATTCAGACTAAATCAGATTGAGCCCCATATGGAGGCCGATGATCATAATAGCCATTTTAATATGGATATCTTTCATCAACTTGGTGAAATGGGATTAACAGGTGTTACCTTGCCTGAACAATACGGAGGAGCTGATTTATCTTATCAAGATCTCTGTGTCATTCTTGAGGAAATTGCAAAGTCTTCAGTTTCTTATGCCGTGACTGTTTCTGTTTCAACAATGGTTCAGTCCATTTTAAATCTTTATGGAAATGATGAACAAAAACAAAAATATCTTCCAGCTCTAACAGCAGGTCAAGAAATAGGAGCCTTTTGTCTTTCCGAATCTCATTCAGGTTCAGATGCAGCGGCCCTAACCACTACTGCAAAAAAAGTTGAAGGCGGATACATACTCAATGGTTCAAAAATGTGGATTACCTCTGGTGGTATTGCAAAGATTTATATTGTTATGGCCAGAACAGGTGAACCTGGAAGCAAAGGTATCTCAGCATTTATTTTAAGAGATGGTGCTGAAGGTTTTTCTTATGGAAAAAAAGAACAAAAAATGGGTTGGAAAGTAAGTCCTACAAGAGAGCTTGTTTTTGATAACTGTTTTGTACCAGCAGAGAACTTACTAGCAACAGAAGGAATGGGATTTAAAATTGCAATGAGTGCACTTGACCGCGGAAGAATTACTATCGGGTCAATTGCAGTTGGTCTTAGTCAACGCGCTCTAGATGAAGCAATCAAGTATTCTCTGGAAAGAAAGCAATTTAATCAACCCATTTTTGATTTTCAAGGACTTCAGTGGATGATGGCCGATATGGCCTGTGAAGTGGAAGCTTCAAGACTACTTGTCTCGGCAGCAGCTCAAGCCTTTGATAACGGAACTAATAATGTAAAACTTGCTTCCATGGCAAAAATGAAATCAACAGATACGGCCATGAAAGTGACAACTGATGCTGTTCAAATTCATGGTGGTGTTGGTTATACACAAGAGTATCCAGTTGAGCGTTATATGAGGGATGCAAAAGTTCTACAAATTGTAGAGGGCACCAATCAAGTTCAAAAAATTGTCATCGCTAGATCTCTAAAGAAAGAGTATACAAGGTAAATTATGAATTTTAACTTTAACACTTACATTGATAAGAACTCAGTTTTATTTAGTAACTCTCATTTAACTGAGATGTTTGCAAAGTTTAAAGATATAATTAACGATGATAAAAATGGTTTCTTTCACTTAACTGATGACCAAGAACTAACAAAAGACGTTAAAGAGGTTTATAAAAACTTTCAAAATAAAAAACATTTCGTACAAATTGGAATTGGTGGAAGTGCTCTTGGCCCGCAAATGCTGGTATCAGCATTAAGAAAGAACTGGGATAAAACTTTTACTCTACTGGATAATACAGACTCAGACTACATAACTGACGAACTGAGAAAAATCGATATACAAGACTCACTTTTTTATGTTGTATCAAAATCAGGTGGTACAGCAGAAACAATTGCTTGTTATGCAATTGTAAGAGAGATGCTTTTATCCACAGGAATAAAAGTTGAAGACTTAAATAAGTACTTTGTTTTCTGCACGGATAAATCAGAAGGTCAACTCAGAGCACATGTAGATGCACATAACTACACCTCTTTGATTGTCCCCTCAAATGTTGGAGGTCGTTTTTCTGTTCTGACCCATGTCGGTCTACTCCCTGCCCTTTTTATGGGAGTAGATATTGATCAATTACTAGCAGGTGCTAATAAAATAAAAGAAGAAATACTATCCGAAAATATTGAAGAAAACTTACTACTTAGAACAGCTTCTCAACTATTTCATTTATATGATGAAGTTGATCCCGCTATTTCTGAAACAGTTCTAATGCCCTACTCATCAAAACTAAAAGATCTTTCTTTTTGGTTTGTTCAATTATGGGCAGAAAGTCTTGGCAAATATAGCGAAGCCTCTGGAAAAGCTGTTGGCTTCACCCCAATTCCGGCGTATGGAGCCACAGACCAACACTCTCAAGTTCAATTATTTATGGAAGGTCCGAATAATAAATTTCTTTTCATGCTTCATATAGATCAAAAAGAGACGAACTTTGATTTAGAGTCTAGTTTGGAATTGGAAAGTGCAAAGAAACTGGCCCCGTACTCGATGAATCAACTTATTGAAGCGGAATTTAATGGAAGCTTGACAGCACTAAAAGAAAATAAAAGAAATTTTGCTAGTATCAATATTGACCGACTAAATGAATCCACCGTTGGTCAATTAATTATGTTCTTTGAGTCTTTGACAGCTATAATGGGCTCTTACCTAAAAGTTGATGCTTTTAATCAACCAGGAGTTGAGAAGGGCAAAAAATATGCCTTTGAATATCTTAATTCTTTGAGAAAATAATCCGATAAATATCCCATAGCATATTGGAATTATGATAAGAATCAATTAAAATACATAGTGAAACAATCGGAGTTAAATTACATGAGTGATGATAACGCAACATTAGTCATTACAGATATCCACGCAGCACTTCAAAGTGCCGATAATGAAGCAGCTGAAAAGCCAGCTTGTTTTCTTGTTGTCGGTGGGGATCTTAACGGAACAATTTTTGATCTTTTAGACGGAGAAACTATTGTCGGAAGAAATCCTGATTGTACAATCCCCCTTGAATTTCAAGGTATTTCTAGAAAACATTTTAAAGCAGTTGTAAAAAATGATCACTGTGAAGTTCATGACATGGGCTCAAGCAATGGAACTTTTCTCAATAATACAAAAATAGATGGCAGTATTGTTGTTAATAAAGGCGACCTCGTAAAGCTAGGTAGTATTGCTCTTAAGTATCTTCCTAAAGGAGATACTGAAAGACTAACTTACGATAAATTACATGAAGAAGCGAACACTGATGGATTAACCAAGTGTTACAATAAAATGTATTTCAACAACAAGCTTGATCTTGAAGTAAAAAAATCAAAAGTAACTGGGACACCTTTATCACTTGTTATTTTTGACTTAGATCACTTTAAGAATCTAAATGATAATTATGGCCATGATGCTGGAGATTATGTTCTCAAAGAAATGGCTGAATTATTAAGAGATAATGGAATCAGGAAAGATGATGTATTCGCTCGTTATGGTGGCGAAGAATTTGTTGTTTTACTTCCTAAAACAAACTTAAAACAAGCATTCGAAATATCTGAAAGACTTAGAAAGTTAGTTGAAACTCATGAGTTTACTTATGATGGAAAAAGACTTCCTGTCCTTGCCTCTATTGGAGTAGCTGATTACCGACAAGGTGTTGAAACTGGAACCGATTTATTTAAACGTGCTGACTCAGCTGTTTATAAATCTAAAGAAGGCGGAAGAAACCAGGTGAACTTCTACAAAGCCTAATGGATATTGTTCAAAAAAATAGAATACAACTACTACCAGAACATATCATCGATCAAATTAAAGCGGGCGAAGTCATCGAAAGGCCTTCGACCCTAATCAAAGAAATCATAGAGAATTCAATTGATGCTGGCTCGACTAAAATAGAGCTTCATCTAATTGATAATGGCCTAGAGCTGATTAGCCTTATTGATAATGGAAAGGGAATAAGCGCAGTAGATCTACCTCTAGCTTTTTGCCGGCACGCCACAAGTAAGATTGATCGCTTTGAAGATATATACCATCTTCATTCTTATGGCTTCCGAGGAGAAGCACTTGCAAGTATTGCAAGTATTAGTAAGGTCTCTTGTGAAACTCAGACAAGTACTCATCTTGGTTTAATAAAAATAGAAGGTGGAGAAACTCTCACTCACCAAGAGGAAGATTCAAGATCTAAAAAAACTGGAACCAAACTTTTTATAAGGGATCTCTTTTATAATACTCCTGTTCGAATGAAATTCATTCAATCAAAAACATCCGAAAAGAATCAACTCAAAAAAATTATTAATGCTTTTCTCCTTACCCACCCTGAAATTGAATTTTCAGTTAAATGGGATGATAAAGAAAAAGATTTCTATCCAATCAAAAATGATATCAAAGATCGTGTAAAAGACGTTCTTTTTAAAAGTAAAGAAATTCACTTTCATGAAGTAGAAAATTCATATGACGGTGTCAATTTTAAAGTTCTCCTTACTCATCAATCAACGAGAGGAAATGCACATAAAAGCCATTTTCTTTTTATTAATGATAGATATGTTCAAGATTTCCAAATACACAAAATTATTCTTAATTCCGCTTCACATATTTGGCCAGAAGGTGAAAGTGGACACTACGTGGCTTTCCTTGACTTACCTGCAGATGAAATTGATGTAAATATCCATCCAAATAAGACTGTAATCAAATTATTTAGGGCGCCAAAAGTATTCTCTGTTGTTTCAGGTTCTATCAAGAATTCTTTTCAAAAACATAATATTAATACGCGTGTTAGCCAAGAGATTCAATACACTAATGAATTACCACTTGAGACACAAAGTCCTGAATTTAAAGATATTGAATATCACCAAGTCGATTTCACACAATCACATAAAGTCTCAAACTATTTTGAAGACCTTCATAGTAGCAATAAAACGCAAGATTCAGATCAATTAAAATCTTTATTCACATTTCCTGATTATTCGCTTTATAACTTTAATAATCAGCTCTACTTACTTAAAAAAAATAGTTTAATCAATTTTGATCTTCATCAGATCATTCAGTCACGAGCTTTAACAGAGGAAATTATCCCTCTCCTAGTAAGTCGGCCAATTAAAACAGAAAAAAAATTGAATCGTGATCAACTTTCGCTTTTTGGTAAACTCGGTTATGAGTTGGATCATCTAGACAACAAAACTTTGGTTATTCGATCTTTTCCAAAAGAGTTACAACGTTTTCCGTATTTAAAAATTGCGGAATATATAATTAATCAAAGATTTACAAATAAAGAGGAAATCGATTTTTCCAATTTTAATTTCGATGATTATAACGAAGCATTTCTTAATGACATAATAATGAAGTACCCCTTTTCGAGATTATTAGAAAACAAAGCATTCATTCAATTGGAACAAAAAGATATGGCGAAGTTTTATGGAAAATAAAGTTGTAATTATTATCTCTGGACCGACGGCAACTGGAAAAACTTCGACATCTATTAATCTTGCCAAGAAATTTGATGGAGAAATTGTTAATTTCGATTCCTTACTTTTCTATAATGAACTCAATATTGGAACGGCAAAACCAAATTCGGAAGAACAACAGTCAATCAAACACCATATGGTAAGTGGTCATAGTATTAAATCCCCCATAAATGCTGCTGATTATATTCAAGAAGCTATTCCAATTATAAATGAATGTCATAAAAGAAATAAAACTGTTTTCCTTGTGGGAGGCAGCGGATTCTATCTTCAGGCGACAATAAAAGGGATGTATAAATCAGAAACAACAAGTGATGAAATTCTCATTCGCTCAAAAGAGTTATATGAAAGAGAAGGCATTTTACCTTTTAGAGATATCCTTAAGCTTAATGACCCTATTTCATTTGACCTCTATCATGAGAATGATCACTATCGTATTAGAAGGGCAGTAGAACACTATTGGATGACGGGGATAAAATTTTCTGACTCAAGATTAAAAATGAGTGAAAGTATGGATAACTCTCCTGTAGAAATTTATGGGTGGAAGGTTCTTCATATCTACTTAGATCTTCCAAAAGATCAGCATTTTGAAATCATACAAAAAAGAGTCTCTCAAATGATAAATGACGGACTCATAGATGAAGTTAAAAACCTTTTACAAAATGGCGCAACAGGCAATGAAAAGCCACTTAAGTCTATCGGCTATAAGGAAACAATTGGTTATATTAATGGTGATTTCGAGTCAGTAGACTCCTATAAAGAGCGGCTAGCTATTAATACTAGGCGTTTAGCAAAATCTCAAAGAACATGGTTTAAAAAGCAGGAAAAACTCTGCTATAATGCCCTGACAGATAGCGAGCAAATTGAACAGGCTTGCCAAGACTTTATTGCGAGTAATAAATATGGAAGTTAAAGAAAAGAAAAACCTTAAAGTAATAATTCTTTCTGATGGTACTGGTGAAACAGCAAAGGCCATGACAAGAGCAGCTATTACCCAGTTTCCTTCAAAAGAAATATTTTTTACAAGATATAAAAATGTACGAACTGAAGAGCATATCGATGCAATCTTTCAAGAGGCTTCCATTCACCATGATATGGTCGTTTTTACAATTGTATCTCCAGAGCTTAGAAAATATGTTCATGAAGTAAGTAAAAAAGAGCATGTTCGCTCTGTTGACCTCCTTGGGCCCCTTTTAACAAACTTGGCCAACGTATTCGAAATGGAACCTGATTATCAACCAGGACTTTTACATGCGGTAAACGATCGTTATTTTGAAAAGGTAGCTGCTGTAGAGTTTACCCTTAATCACGATGATGGAAAAAACTTAAAGACCCTAGATGAATGTGATGTTGTTTTGGTTGGAATTTCGAGAACATCGAAAACACCACTTTCAATTTATTTATCTATGGAAGGCTTAAAAGTTGTAAACATTCCTATTATCTCGGGAATACCACTACCAGAAAATATTTTTGCAATTGATCAAAGAAAAATTTTTGCACTTACCATTGATCCTGATGCTCTAAGAGAAATCAGACAAAACAGACTTAGCAAGCTCGGTTCATCAGCAACTGGAGATTATGCAAACTCGAAAAAAGTAAGCGAAGAAATCGAGTGGGCCAATCAACTTTTTGAAGTCAATAGAAGATGGCCAGTATTTAATGTAACGAATAAAGCGCTAGAGGAAACAGCAGCGGAAATCATTAAGCTTATAAATATGAGAAGTAGAAATAGATTCAAGCAAAAAAAGAGATTTGAAGAGAATGAACAAAAACAATAAGACTCTTCTTACTTTAAGAAATTTCTTTTATTTTCCTCAACCGTAAAACGAATATTTCTTTCAGTTCCTAATACAGTATTTGTAATAACACCATCATAAGTTCCTGCTGGTACACGTTCATTAGTTAATGGTAAATCTTTTACAACTTCTTCACCATCTATTGAAAATTTGATCTTCGACCCGGGTGAAAAGTTTTGAGAAGATGTTAAGAATCCGACGGAGTCTTTCATTAGTTCTGGCACTTGAATACTAATGAATACATTTCCCTTTGAGAGAGTAATCTCCTCATCATAAGTCCATTTCTTAAAACCGGTTTTTGAAACAGTTAAAGTATATACTTCATCCAGACTTATTTTAGTACTAATACCATTAAAACTTGCGGGGGATCCATTGAGCAAGACCTGCATATCTGTCTCTAAGTTTGTTATGGTCAAGGTACCTAATTTCTTAGACTCCCCTTCAGTCGTGATGACTCCATTCTTAGCAGCAGGATCACGTTCCCCTTTATCAGTGCTTCCAAAACCCGTATATTTTTTAACTAAAGCCGGGTTAAAAACAGCGAACATAACTAGAGATGCAACTACTAATGTTGGAAGAATACTACTCCCTCCGCCTTTGTCTGTTGCGAGTACTGTGTTCTTTTTTCCCCGAGAACCGTGACCTGAACGAATTCTAGTTCGAGAGGTTTTATTTGATCCTGAACTATTTCTTACATTACGTAAGTTCGTTTTATCTCCCCTTGTTGCTGGGGTTTTCTTTTTAATTTTCTTTGTAGCGTTACTTGTAGCTTTGGATTTAATACCGATAGCAGTTGTTTCAGAGAAATCTAAATCTAGATTAGGGATTGATCCTTCTTTTTCATCAAAAGTACCTAAATCTAGTTCAATTTTTCCTGTTCTCTGTTCTTCGGAAATAAATGATCCATCTGGAGCTTTTTCCCTAGCTGGATTACTATTGACCTGGCCACCGTTTTCAGTATTCTGTAGTGCTTGTAAGTATGGTTTTAGGTCAATCTTTCCAAAATCTACAAACTTCTTTTTATCTAAAGCTATTTCTTCTTTAAATAACTGTTTTGCAAAATAACTTAAATCTGTTGCATTAAACTCAGGGTAATTGGAATAGAGAAACTTTACAAGCGCCCTATTTAGTTTATCCATATTCTCAAAGCGTTTTGAACGATCTTTTGATAAGGCCCTAAGAACTATATCATCAAGTTCTGCGGGAACATTAGGATTTATAGATGAAGGCTTTGGAACCTTACAACTTTGAATTTGTTTTAAGACTGCCAGATCATTTTTCGCAGTAAACAACTTACGAGAACAAAGCATTTCCCAAAGGGTAATCCCTACAGCAAATTGGTCATAACGATGATCAAGCTCTAGTCCCTCTAAATACTCAGGAGCAAGGTAGGATAGTTTTCCTTTAATTGTTCCTGCTTGAGTTGATTCACTATTTGAATCTGCCTTTGCAATACCAAAATCGATAACCTTAACTGAGCCATCATATGTAAGCATAATATTATGAGGAGAAATATCTCTGTGAATAATATTAAATGGCTTACCTGTTAGTTTATCTTGAAATGTATGGGCATAATGAAGTGCCTGTGAAACTTGGGAAATAATATAAGTAGAAATCTCGACGGGGAAAACAAACTTCTTTTGCTTTAATCTATCTAAAAATTGCTTTAAGTTAGCACCATCTACATATTCCATTGCCGAATAAAGTTGTTCATCTACCATCCCATAGTCGTACACTTGTGCGATATTTGGATGCAGTAAACCAAAAGTTACTTTGAGCTCGTCTTCGAACATTTGAACAAATGAAGGGTTTTTTGAATACTGAGGTTGTACCATCTTAATAGCTACAATTTTGTTAGCTTGCTCACCAAGATAGTTGGCCCTACAAATTTTGGCCATACCACCATCAACTAGATGGTCTAAAATTAAATACTTTCCAAATCGTTGGAACTTCTCACTACTCATTAATTACCTCAGTTACTTATCGGCTAAGTTAAGCGAGGCTTTACATTATTATTAATAAATAGGGATAGTTTGGCTGATTATAAGGACTTACTGGACTAAAGCACTTTGACTTTTTTGAATCCAGGAATGCTAACTTCAATGGCATTATTTCCTTTGCCATCTTTTAAGCAAAGGCCATAAACTTTATGACGGACTAGCTTCCAGTCCTTAAAGTTTTGGTGAGCTTTTATTTCTTGAGAAAAATCCAGGATAGAAACTTGCTGATATCCTCCACTTGTTAGCTGGGCCAATAGATATCCAGTTCCCTGGCTTGAGCTTGAATCAGCATACAACAAGGCAACTTGAAACTCTTGGCAACTACTTAACTGTAATTTATCTGTTCCCATCCAATTAGAAAATTTTGAGTCACCAGTTAATTTTGCTATGAGAATTTCATGTGAGACACTTGCATCTTTGAACCATGAAGTTCGATTGAATTTTATCTTTTCATCCCAACTTTCTCCATCATAATTCCCACCACTAATTGTGATTTCTGACTTAAAAATGGGTCTTCTCGTTGTATTAGTTGAACAAGAAACTGTTACAAAAACTAAAATAAGTGAAATAAGTGAAATCAATAATTTATTAAACATAGCTATTTCCTAAATGATTCGATGTAATTTATTATCTCCCCAAAGACATCATTTCGACAAGTTTCATTCAAAATATCATGTCTCATATTGGGATAATATTTTACTTTAACAAGATTCTTATCCATTCCAGTAATAAAAAGTTGAGCTTTTTCGTTATCTACTACCCTATCATCTCCGGATAAGATAAAGAAGCACGGTATGGTTAAGAAATAACTCAAAGAGTTCACATGTTTGCACGCTCGTAATGTTTCAATCCCTAACTTAATGGTAATTGATTTGGAAATAAGGTGATCGTGCATAAAAGAGATAGCTTTTTCCTCATCATGACTTAAATCATACGCATCATAAATTAGCGGAACTCTTACTCTGTTTAACGTACTAGGAATATGATCCATAGTCTTTACCGCAATTGACGGTAGCTCCAATTTTGGGCTAATACATGGATTACAAAATATAAGTCCATCAATTGGAAAGGGTAATTTTAAATTTTCATCTGTAAGAGTTCTTAATGAAATTAATCCACCAAGGCTATGGGAAATCAAAAAAGTTTTAGTATTATATTCAGGTGAAATTCTTTCATGACAAATTTCAAAAAACTTATTCATATCTTTTTGAAAAGTTTCAAATTGATCTACATAGGCTCTATGTCCACCACTTAGTCCATGTCCAAGAATATCCATGGTTGAGATAATAATTTTTTTACCGAACTTTAAACGAAGGGTATCAAATAATTCTTCGTGCCTTTTGTGGTATTCAATCATTCCGTGTTGAAATATCACATGGATTACATTTTTAGGATGATTTTTTGTTTTATTAGGAAAGTAATGTTTAAAGAATATATGGGCCCTCTCACCAAAATGTGAAAGAAAGTTACCTTCTTCTTCGTAATGTAGTTCTGTATGTTTACCCATTAGCGAGATAGTGTTGGATAGCTTCTTTTGCTTCTTCCCCTAACTCTGTAAATCGAAAAGAAAAACCTTGCCCACCATCTAAAAGCCTTACAACTCTCCCACCTGCAACAAAATGATGTTCAGTATTTTCAGGGTGAACATTTATAGAAATATCTTCTCCTATATTTGCTGGGATATGATCAACCAGAACTTGCATTCCACCAACAGAAATATCTCTACAAACACCAACATAAACTTGTTTATTACTTTCAATATACATTCTTGCAATAAAAGGTTTTCTTAGATTTAGTCTTTTATCTGCGTCATCAATTGATGGAGGTGAATCTTCAAAAATCTCAGTGAAGTCTGAAACTTCAGCTAACATTTTCCAATCACTCATTCCACGAACAAAAATATAAGTCTTGCCGTTAATTCTATGTTCTTTAAATAGCTTTCTTATGACATCAAGAGAATAAGGACCATACTCAACTTCATTCTTCCCTCGGTCAGCACCAATTTTTATAAATATGCTATTTTGATCAAGGGCAAGTTTTGTAAGAGACGTTTCCTCCGCGCTAATAACGCTTGGTAACTCATCTGTAACTTCTTCGATAGCAACAGTTTCTTGAAACTCTTCCCTATCCTTTATTTTGGCCCAATTTTCAAAGCCTTTTTTCCAAACATAGTCATCATCACCTAAGCTAGAATTTGCAATTAGCTCATTTACTGTAGCAATATCCACAGGACCTTTCCTCTCTCCGGCTTCGACGTAGTACCACTGATCTTCCATTAAATGACTCCTTAAAACAAAAATTTTACATAGATAATTACTTATAATTTTACATGAAATCAGTGGTCTACAATGGCTCAGGAAAGAATTTCCCTCATCTAACTAAAGTTTCCTTGATAGAAACCGACAAGTATTTAGACAAGTAATTTAACTAGGCGTTAATATGAAAAAATTATTATTCAATTTTATGAGCTTAACCTTCTTATTCTCTTGTGGAGAGGAAGCTTTGATCACCAAAGATCAAGATGAATCCTTCACGTCACAGAACCTGGAGGCTTTTGAAGTCAGTACATGTTCACAGATGACTTTTAGGAAGCCTCCGGTAGATATACTCTATGTTATAGATAACTCTGGAAGTACTTTGGCCAGTAGTTTTCAATCTATAAAATATCAAATTCAACAAACTATTAATAATATCTCTAATGAGTTTGATTATCATATTTACTTCGCACCTCTTCACCCAGCACCAAGTGACAGTATTCAAGGTTATCCAGTAATGGTGAGTGACCCAGATACTATTACAAGTATTGCATCTGTTAACTTAACAACGTCTGACAATATAAGTATGTTTGCCCAGGCGAGTGGAAATAATGAAGAATATGGTTTTGAGCGAGCTAAAAATTTAATTCAGTATAATAGATCAAATGGAATATTTAGAAATGAATCTAATACAATTGTTGTTATGATCTCAAATGGTGATGACACCGAAGCGCAAACAACGATTCAAGGTAATAAAGTTTTTGATTCTGGAAAATATTCTCAAATAAGAGAAGAGTTAAAGAAATTCACAAAATCTTATGCCCAAGCGAATACTGTTACCAATCCACTGAATGCACAAGCATTTAGATTTATCTCACTCGTAGCACATTCAAATTGTAACAATTGGCAAAAAGGTACAACATACCAAATGATGTCTAAAGATCTGTATGAGTATCAAAGCTTTTCTGATAATAGTTCAGGAAAAGATAGTGTCGATCTTTGTAGTCAAAATTACAGTGAAGTATTTTCTGCTGTAAACAATAGTATTCAAGCAGTTGTAGAGGGTCATAAGTATGATCATTGGAAAATCAGCTCATCTAGTGAATCTGGAATTCAAACTGATGACATTACTGTTTCAAAACTAAAAAAAGATGGAACAAAAGAGAATATCCTACCTGACACAACAAACGGTTTTGAATATTTAGGACATAAAACAGATCAAAAACTTAACTATGCACCAGCTGATTCAAACGAAACAGCCACTGGTTTAGTGATTAAATTAAATGGTAATGCCCGAGTTGAATATCCAGACTGTATAATTGCGAAGACAAGAACACCTACAGAGTACTTTGGTTATTTTGCAATACCAAGAGAGCCAGATTTAACATCTGTAAAAGTAGAAGTGAATGGACAGCCACAGCCTCAATCAACTGGTAATGGTTGGACCTATCTTGGTTGGAGAGATACTTTAAATATAAAAGTTCCAGGATCTACAAACGTAGCCGTGACTCCAGAATTAAATAAATCTGGTTATATGTTACAACTCCATGGTGATGCGATTTTTACAAATGGTGATACTATAAAGGTTTATTATAAACCTAAGGGTAAATAGACTTCAAATCTATTCCTTAGCTTTATGCCATCGATGATTTTTGTTGGTTTGACTCTAGGACTCTATTCATGAACTGAATATTAGGTAATAGTTTTTTCAGCTTTAAGTAATTCACTTCAACTGATAATGATTGTCCGTTACCGTCACCAGCAATTATGGCCTCTCCAATAATACCGTGATCTCTAGCATCATCTAAATTATCAATTGTAATAAACATCTTTTTTTCTTTCCAATAATTTAAAAGATCACTTATTGGTACAAGGGTCATGGCAGAATCTGTGTTTGGTTGGGACTGGAGAACTTTCCAAATGTTTTCTAGGAACGTCTGACACTTCTTACTAATTTTTAATTTTTTATCTTCTGTTAAATGCTTTTCAGTATTATAAAAAATAAAGAGAGATCTGATTCTATCTAATTCCCTCAAAACAAGAATTTTAGGTAAGCCGTCCTTATCATTTTCAACTGACATTAAACCAAGACTTTCTAAGATGATCACCATCTCCCCCATTTTAGATTCAATAATACCAAAAATTTCATGAGAGTATAAATCTAGGGTTTTCTTATGTAGAGCCGCACCTTGCTCATGTTTTTCTCCATGAGATTTATAAACAAGGAAAAGCATTCCAAGAATTTTAATAACATCAGCTGTTTTATAAAATTCATATCCGTTATGCTTTCCTGTTCCATAATTAACCGATGCGGAATTTGATTCAAGTTCTTTTATTCTGGCGTTTGCGCCTCTTAGTCTATTTGCAAGTGTATTAATGATTGTCTTGAACCAAGGGTTTAATCCCGACATGGTCTTTGAAAAAGCTGTAAATGATATTTCAATTACATCACAAGAAACCATAGCAGAGGCCGAACAAGATCGTTTACCACCGCCATCATCATCAAAATAAGCCATCTCACCAATAACTTCACCGGCGCGTAGAACTGCAATTTCAACAAATCCCTTTCCTTTAGGTTTAAAAAGTCTAATCTGTCCATTTTGAATAATGTACAAAGAGTTAGCCTTCTCTCCGTCATTGAAAAGTACTTCTCCGGGTTTTAATCTTCTTAATCCCGATTTTGAATTTGCTTTCGCATTCGCCGTCAATCTATAGCCTTTCTATAACCAAGCTTAGAGCTTCACCACCACCGATACAGATAGCAGCACAGCCAAGTTTAGCGTTCTTTCTTTCCATTGCATTTGTCAGTGTTAAAATAATTCGAGCACCACTAGTACCAATAGGATGGCCTAAACTTACCCCACCACCGAATATATTTACTTTTTCACTATCCAATTGTAACTCTTTCATAGCAACCATGGTAACAGCGGCAAAAGCTTCATTTATTTCCCATAAATCAATATCATCAGTTTTTAAATTTAATTTCTCTAGATTTTTCTTCACTGCTTCAACTGGAGCAGTAGTAAACCAAGTTGGTTCCTGAGCATGACTTGCCCAACCCAAAATTTTAAACTTCGCTTGCTCTTTGTACTTTTCCCCGCCAAGAACTAAAGCACAGGCTCCATCATTAATTGTTGAGGCATTTGCAGCAGTAATCGTTCCATCTTTTTCAAAAGCTGGTCTTAATGTAGCAATTTTATCAAATTTAACTTTTCCAGGACCTTCATCATCTTTTATAACAGTATCCCCTCTTCTCGAGCTAATTGTTACAGGAGTAATTTCTGAGGCAAAAATACCATCGGCCTGAGCTGCTTGAGCTCGCTTAAATGAATTAATTGAAAAGTTATCTTGAGCTTCACGAGTAAGATCATATTTCTTAGTACACTCTTCAGCACAGTTCCCCATAGGGCGATCAGAATAAACATCCCATAGACCGTCCCATGCCATAGCATCTTTCATTTCAGTCGCACCAAATTTAAAACCGTTTCTAGAGTTTGGTAACAAATGTGGAGCTAAGGACATATTTTCCATACCACCAGCAACAACAATTTCAGCATCATCAGTTAAAATAGACTTTGCTCCTAAAATTACAGACTGCATACCTGAACCACAAACCTTATTAATGGTAGTACATGGAGTTGCTTTGCTTAATCCAGCAAAAATAGCTGCCTGTCTCGCTGGCGCTTGTCCAACACCTGCTTGAATAACATTTCCCATGAAGACTTCATCGATATTATCTTTTTTAATATTGGCTTTCTCTAATGCACCTTCAATGGCTATAGCCCCTAACTTAGGTGCAGAAACACTAGATAAAGATCCCAAGAAACTTCCCTGTGGAGTTCTCGATCCTCCTAAAATATAAACGCTCATACTTCTATCCTTTTGCTAAAATCAATCTCATTCTATGAGGTTGATTCTATGAGATCAAGCATCATTTTTCCATCTAAAAGACTTGTTTAAGACCTTATTTTTTGTTATTTTGCGTTAATTCAAAGGAGCTATAATGCAATTCGGACGATTCGAAGTAGAAGACAAGACCAAAAGTTCACCACTACCAGCTGAGTGGACTGAAGAGCTTACAAGAGTTTTAACTGATACCTATTTTCAACAGTCAGAAAAAGATCACAGATTTTTTCATGTATACGGAGAAATCTATGAAAAAGAATTTGTAGTTATCGTTTCTTATCTTCATCACGATGACCACCTAGCATCCCCTATCACTCTTTTCATTTCTCATGATGTTGTAGAGGATTCAAAGAAATTCAAAACTGTTCTTAAAAACTTGGTAGATTTATCTGGTGTGATTTTTGATGATGTTTTCTCATCGAGTGATTGGAATGACTACGTTACAACTTGGACGGAGAATAATTACCGAGATCAAAATTTCTTTTACAAGATAACTCGTGAAAACATCTCACTAACCTTACAGGCTGAAGAGTTCTTAAATAAAGACGGCATTATTTAG
>JBLIAG010000056.1:0-19410 GCA_047634375.1 Bacteriovoracaceae bacterium | reverse complement strand
GCATATATCGATTCGGATTTCTCGATTAATTTAGATGAATCTTTCATGTATGCGTCGGCAAACGAAGAATACTTTTTATCAATCAGATTAATAGCTAGAGAATATCCTAAATACCAAACAGTTATTCCATCTAAAACTTCGTTCGCAATCAGTCTTGATAGAAACGCACTTTTAAATGCAGTTAAAAGAATCAGATTATTATCAAATGAAAAAACTAACGGTGTTAAAATTTCGATTGGTAAAACTGAATTAAAAATTTCTGCCGATCATCCATCCTTAGGGCATGCAGTAGAAATACTTCCTATCGAATATGATGGTAAAGAGATGGAGATAGGTTTTAATGCTAAATACATGTTGGACTCACTAAGTGTTTTAGATGTATCAGAGGTTATCTATGAATTTAATAATGAGCTAAGTCCGGTAATCGTACGTTCTGATGAAGAGGAAAATTTTCTCGGAATTATAATGCCACTTAAAATTTAATGGACCAACTTTTTCTTAAAAAACTACAATTAGTTAATTTCAGAAATTTAGGCAAAGACGTAGTAGAATTCTCAAAAGGTATAAATTGTATATTTGGTGATAATGGAAATGGTAAAACAAATCTTTTAGAAGCAATTTATTTTTTAGCTAATAGAAAATCATTTCGTAAAAATACAAGTTTTCAACAAATAATCAGTGTTGAATGTGAGAAACCAGAAATAATATTTTCATCAATTTTCGAAAGAGATCAAAATTTAATATCGTTTTCTGGAAAAGTAGATAATTTAAAATCTGAATGGTTCTTAAATAATAAATCAGTAAAGAAAAAAATAGATTTAAAAACAATTTTTATAAATCCTTTTGATTCTTTTTCATTTCATACAACTTCTTCCTTTAGAAGGAATTGGATTGATACTCACCTTTCATATTTATCAAAAGAATATAAAACAGTTTTAACAAAATTTAATACTTCTCTTCGTTTTCGAAATAACTTACTAAAAAAAAGACCCACAAATTACAGACAACAAATAGAAGCGATTGATCCTCAGTTCTCAGAGTATTCCTTTAAGATAATTCAAATGAGGAAAGCTTTCTTAGAGGAATTGAAAGAATATTGCATGTTGACCTTCAAAATAATTTTTGACGAGTCGCATGAACTTAGCATTGAGCTTGATTCAAATTTTAATGGGCATTCTCAGGATCAAATACTCGAATATTACAAAAATAGTGTCCAAAAAGACGAAATTATCGGCCATACTCGAACAGGAATTCATCGAGATGACTATGTGTTTCATTTTGATGGATACAACTCCTATGAATATTGTTCCTTAGGACAACAAAAGATGAGCTTTCTGAGCCTCTTATTTGCCTATATAGAGCTTTTTCGGTATAAATTTAACTCCTACCCAATGGTATTAATCGACGACGTTTCTGGTGAATTAGATGGTCGTCGCTGGAATAACTTAATTGCTTACTTACAAGCTAAGAAATTTCAGGTTTTGATTACCACGGCGAATGAAAATTTTAAGAAGGAACTTGAAAAAATAGAGGAAGCTAAAAAAATATTTATTAACGATGGTGTAATAAAATAAAACATAGTTTTTTTGTAATTATAGGAGAAGTTGTTTATGGATCAAAACACTGATTCAATTTCCAAAGTCAACACAGAGTACACGGCTGACAAAATCAAAGTATTAGAAGGTTTAGAAGCTGTTAGAAAGAGACCAGGTATGTATATTGGTGATACCGGTATGCGTGGTTTCCATCATTGTGTTTATGAGATTGTAGATAATTCAGTTGATGAAGCCCTTGCGGGTTACTGTTCTGAAATTAAGGTTATTATTCACATTGATAATTCAATTACTGTCGTTGATGACGGTAGAGGGATTCCAGTAGGTATTCACACAGGTGAAGGAATATCTGCCGCTGAAATCGTTTTTACGAAGCTACATGCTGGTGGAAAATTTAATGAAGACGACGGAGCATATAAGGTTTCTGGTGGTCTCCACGGTGTTGGTGCAGCAGTTGTAAATGCTTTAAGTAGCTCTTTAAAATTAGAAATTAAAAAAGATGGTAAAGTTCATAAGTTAGAATTTGCTCATGGAGTTGCAAAAGGTCCTTTAAAAATAGTTGGGGAATGCGACCCAGAGCAAAATGGAACAGCTGTCACATTTAAACTAGATAACAAGCTATTTGAAATACATGAATTTGACTACGATAGACTTGCTAATAGATTTAGAGAAATGGCATTTTTAAATAAAGGTTTAAAAATTGCTCTTAAAGATGAAAGAACAGATAAGAAAGAAGTTTTCCATTATGAAGGTGGATTAGCAGAATTCGTTCTATATCTAAATAGAGCTAAAACAGCAGTTCATAAAACACCAGTTTATTTCCATCACTCAAGAGATGATTACGAAATAGAAATAGCTATGCAGTGGACGGATTCATACTCTGAAACACTTACCGGCTATGCAAACAATATAAATACTCCAGGTGGTGGAACTCATATTTCAGGATTTAAAACGGCTTTAACAAGAGTTTTAAATAACTATGCTAAAGATAATAATTTGATAAAAGGTAAAATTAATCTTACCGGCGATGATATGAGAGAAGGCTTAACAGCTATCGTATCTGCAAAATTAGCTAACCCACAATTTGAAGGCCAAACTAAAGATAAACTTGGTTCTTCAGAAGTAGAAGGGATTGTTAATTCATTAGTTGGTGAAAAATTTAAACAATTTTTGGAAGAAAATCCTACAGTTGGTAAAACGGTTATAAGAAAATCTTTAGATGCAGCCTCTGCAAGAGATGCAGCAAGAAGAGCAAGAGAACTCACAAGAAGAAAGTCTGCAATGGACTTTGCTGGACTTCCAGGAAAAATGGCAGATTGTCAGGAAAAAAATCCGGAGTTATGTGAGATTTATATTGTTGAGGGTGACTCGGCCGGTGGTTCTGCAAAACAAGGTAGAGATAGAAAACATCAAGCAATTTTACCACTTAAAGGTAAGATTCTAAATGTTGAAAAAGCAAGATACGATAGAGTTCTAGCAAGTGATGAAATAAAATATTTAGTTCAAGCTATGGGAACAAGTATTGGTAAAGATAATTTTGATGTGACTAAATTGAGATATCACAAAATTGTTATCATGACGGATGCCGATGTCGATGGAGCACATATTCGTACTCTACTTCTTACATTGTACTATAGACAGTTTCCTGAATTAATTGAAAGAGGACATTTATATATAGCTCAGCCACCACTTTATAAATATAAAAAAGGTAAAGTTGAAAAGTATTTAAAAGATGAAAAATCTTTAGAGAAATTCTTAATCAGTACCGCACTAAGTGGATCGACAATTACAGTAGATGGTAACGTTATAGAAGGTGATGAAGTTAATTCATTACTTAATAAATATAAAGCTTTTAATAATCTATTAAACTCTTATGACAGACATTACGATAAGGCATTAATTAGAAAAGTAATAGAGCAAGGTAAACTGGATATTTCCAATCTAAAAGCTAAAAATATTTTAGAGGGCATTGTTACAGAACTTATTAATCACTTTAAGCCACTTGAGTTAGAATCATTAAAAAAATATTCAATAACCATAAAAGAAGATCCAACACACGAATCACATCTTTTAAATATTGAGATTGATTCTACTTTAAGAACCAAAAAATTTAAATTATCGACACATTTTGTAGACTCAACAGAGTATCAAGATCTCCATAATCATTATGAAGGTATTAAGGCATATTTTAATTCTGACTTTGTTTTTAAAAATGACAAAGTTGAAGAAAAATTTACTTCTCTTGAGGAATTTGCAGAATTTGTTATTGGAACTGGTAAGCAAGGCGCATACGTACAACGTTATAAGGGATTAGGCGAGATGAACCCTGATCAACTTTGGGAAACTACGATGAATCCTGAAAACAGAACTTTATTACAAGTTAAAATCGAAGATACCATTGATGCCGACCAAGTATTCTCAGTTCTAATGGGTGACCAAGTTGAGCCAAGAAGAGAGTTTGTTGAAACTAACGCATTAAATGTGAAAAACTTAGATTTTTAATTAAGGAAAATTATATATGAGTGACGAAACAAGTAACCCATCCGATCATAATCACGGAAACATCGCTCCCCTTCTGATTCAAGATGAGATGAAGGAGTGTTTTTTAGACTACGCCATGAGCGTAATCGTAAGTCGAGCACTTCCTGACGTACGAGATGGATTAAAGCCAGTACATAGACGTGTATTATTTGCAATGCACGTATTGAATAACTATCACAATAAACCGTTTCTAAAATCAGCAAGAGTTGTTGGTGATGTAATCGGTAAATACCACCCACATGGTGATTCTTCCGTTTATCAAGCAATCGTAAGATTAGCTCAAGACTTCTCCATGAGATATCCTGTTGTAGACGGTCAAGGAAACTTTGGTTCTATTGATGGTGATAACGCCGCCGCGATGAGATATACCGAAGTAAGAATGAAAAAACTTGCAGAAGAAATGTTAAAAGACATTGATAAAGAAACTGTTGAATGGCAGCCAAACTATGATGATTCTTTAAACGAACCAACAGTTCTTCCAACAAAAGTGCCTAATCTTTTAATTAATGGCTCATCAGGTATTGCAGTTGGTATGGCAACGAATATTCCACCTCATAACTTAACTGAGATAATGGGTGGACTAAAAGCTTTAATTGCAAACCCAGATATTACAATTGATGAACTACTTCAAATTATTCCAGGTCCAGATTTTCCTACTGCGGGTAGTATTCAAGGTACTAGTGGTATTAAGCAAGCTTATCATACTGGTAAGGGAATTATTCAAGTTCGAGCGAAAGCTGAAATCGAAATTCATGGAAAACAAGAAAGAGAAAGAATCGTCGTAAGTGAAATTCCATATCAAGTTAACAAAGCAAAATTAATCGAAAAAATTGCAAAATTAGCTTCAGATAAAATACTTGTCGGAATTTCAGATATTAGGGATGAATCAAATAAGCTAGGTATTAGAATTGCCATAGATATCAAACGTGGAGAACCAGCAAATATCATTTTAAATAAATTATATAAAATGACACAGATGCAAGTCTCTTTTGGGATAATCTTTTTATCAATTAAAAATGGTCAACCAAAAGTAATGACCATTAAAGAACAATTACAATGTTTTATTGACCACAGAAGAGAAGTTGTGATCAGAAGAACGATGTATGAATTAAAGAAAGCAAAAGCAAGAGCACATATCTTAGAAGGTCTAAAGATTGCAGTTGATAATATCGACGAATTAGTTGAGATGATCAAAAAATCGGAGGGACCAGCACAAGCTAAAGCTAAGCTAATGAGTAATTACGCTTTATCAGATATTCAGGCACAAGCTGTTCTAGATATGCGTCTCCAAAGGCTTACAGGACTTGAGAGAGATAAGATCATTGCTGATTATGAAGCAATAATGAAAGAAATTGCTCGCCTAGAATCTATTCTATCTTCGGAAGATCTTATTAAAGGAATTATCGGAGAAGAGTTTGAAGAAGTTCTTGAAAATTTTGGTGATGAAAGAAGAACTGAAATTGTTGCAAGAACTGATGAAATACAAATTGAAGACCTTATTAAAAATGAAGAAAATATTGTTACAATTACTCATAAAGGTTATTTAAAGCGTATGCCAACTGACACTTATAAGTCACAAAAACGTGGTGGTAAAGGTGTTAAAGGCGCTTCAAGTGAAGACGATTTCTTTACAACAATCTTTACTGCGGAAACTCATGATAAGTTAATGTTCTTCACAAATAAAGGTTCGGTATTTACTTTAAAAGTATATGAAATTCCTGAGGGATCAAGGACGTCTAAAGGTAGAAATATTGTTAACCTACTTCCTCTAAAAGCAGATGAAAAAGTTACCGAGATAATTCCAGTACCTAAAACATATGAAGGTTACTACTTAGTAATTGCAACGGAGCAAGGTCTGATTAAAAAGACTAAGCTAGAAGAGTATAAGAATGTTAAGCAATCTGGTATTAGAGCAATCAAAATTAATGAAGGTGATTCTGTCCTTGGTGTAAGGGTTACAGATGGTAAAAAAGACATTTTAATCTGTGCAGACTCAGGAAAAATAATTCGTTTCGCTGAATCAGACTGTCGTCCGATGGGCCGTGTTTCTCAAGGTGTTAAATCAATTACATTAAGTGAAACTGAAAAAGCAATTGGAATGGCTATCATTGATGATGGAATGGAATTATTATCTGTAACTGAAAGAGGTTACGGTAAACGTTCACAAACTAAAGAATATCGTAAGCAAACTCGTGGTGGTAAAGGTATTATCGCAATGAAGCTTACTGAGAAAACAGGAAATATTACTCAAATTAAACCAGTTACAGATAGTGATGATTTAATGATCATTACTAATAATGGCCAGGTAATTAGAACTAAGATTTCAGGAATTTCACTACTTGGTAGAAATACACAGGGTGTAAGACTTATAAATCTTAAAGATGGAGAATCTGTTGTAGCGGTTGAAAAAATTGCTGAAACTGATGATGAGGAATAAACTACTAAGCTTATTTATATTACTTTATATGACCGGATGTGGTTTCTCATCCGGTCTTTATAAGGACATTATTAAGGCTCAGGACTTAATAACAGAAAGAAAATTCAAAAAAGCAGTAAATGTTTATGAATCTATTCTTCTAAAAAAACCATCAAAAAATATTCAAATTAAAATCAAGTTTCAATTAGGAGAAATCTATTCAATATATTTGAATGATTATTCTAATAGTTTAAGAAACTATAACTCGATTGTTTTCGACTCTAATGAACCTGTTTGGCAGGTAAAGTCATTAGAAAAAATGGGTAATATTTATTACGAAAACTTAAATGACTTCAAGAAAGCAAAAATGTCATATTATAAACTAATAAATTTTATTCCCGTACTAGAAGGACAAAGTTTTTATAAATTTAGGTACGCCCTAAGTGTCTTTCAATTAAAAAATTATACAGAGGCCATTGGTGCATTTAATGAAATAATTGCAGGTGAAAAAACAGTATCATCAGTTCAGTCATATTATTATTTAGGGCTTGCGTATTTTTATAAACAGGACTGGATAAATGCAAATAAAAACTGGTTTGAATATCTCAAAAGAGAAACAAGAAAAGACAGAATTGTAAAAACAAAATTCCTAATAGCCAATGCTTATGAAAGCTCCGAAAAATTAAAGGAAGCGTATAATATTTATTATTCAATCCTCGGAGAATACCCTAATCCAAAAGTTATAAAAAATAGACTCAACTCTCTTTATAAAAGAAGAATTGCAAGAAAAAGATGAATGATAATAAACCAAACATTATAAAAGTTGTGGGCCTTGCTGTAGGTCTACCCTCTTCAATTCTTGGTGTGTTTGCATTCGTTTATTTTTTAATTCACAAGGATTTTATTTCACCAGTGTTTGGGCTCTTGCTCATAATCACAATTATTGCTTATACTTTTTTCCTAATGCTAAAATATGCAAATAAAAAATAAACTTTATATAAAAAGATACGTATTTGGTACTATCCTTAATCTTTCTTGGTCGATAGTTGTTTTTGGACTAGCTTCATCTCCTCTGGTTTTAACGTTTATGTTTTGTATATTGTTGAATCAATATTTTTTAGCAATTGTGGTTTCAGACTTAACAGGGATTGACGTAAACACTTCTTTATTGCCAACATGGTTGTGTGGTGCGCTAAAATTAATGGTTTTAGTCATGGGCTTCTTTGTAGCGATGAAATATACGGTGAATATGGAGCATTTTCTAGTGCTAATATACATATTTCAATTGATTATTCTTGTTATAAGTACTAAAAGAGTAGTTAAAAAAAATTAAGGATTATATATATGAAGTACCTAATTTCATTAGTTTTATTTTTGGCCAGCAAATCAGCATTAGCTGCAGGTGGTTTTACGTGGTTACATGACTTTTCTCACTCACTTCACTTGAAAGAGCATGTTGTAACTTTTCTATTAACTTCAATTATTTTTCTTGTCGGTGGTCTTATTTATAGAGCTAAAACAAAAAGAATTGAAGAAAGTGTTGTTCCTGATAAGGGGATTACATTTAGAAATTTCGTAGAGTTTATTGGTGACTTTATTTACACCCTATCTAAAAATACTATGGGTAATAAAGATGCAAAAACATACTACCCTCTTCTAATTTTCTATTTTGGTTTTATTTTTTTAAATAACTTAATTGGTTTAATACCAGGTTTTTTACCTCCTACCGAGAACTTTAATACAGGCCTTGCACTAGGTGTATGGATCTTTATGTATTACAACGCTCAAGGTATTAAGGTTCAAGGTCTTTGGGGACATATCAAACACTTTATGGGACCTATGATTTATATGGCGCCATTAATTTTTATCCTTGAAGTTATTTCTCATGCAATGAGACCTTTGACTCTAGGATTAAGAATTAGAGGAAACATGTTAGGAGATCACACAGTACTTGCGATTTTTTCTGACTTAGTTCCTTATATAGTACCTCTACCGTTTTACTGTTTAGGTATTTTTGTTTGTTTTATGCAAGCATTCGTTTTCACATTATTAACAATGATTTATATATCTATGGCCGTTGAGACTCACGATCATGAAGAACACGCTCATTAGATAAAACTTTTAAGGAGAATTAAAATGGAAGCAAACGGAATGATCGCTATCGCAGCGGCAATCGCAATTGGAATGGCAGCACTTGGTGGAACAATGGCTCAAGGTAAAGCAGCATCAGCAGCTCTTGAAGGTATTGCAAGAAACCCAGAAGCTCAAGGTAAAATCTTTACACCAATGATTCTTGGTATGGCACTTATCGAGTCACTAGTAATTCTAGGATTTGTAATTGCATTCATGATTCAAGGTAAAATCTAATTTAAATAATTTTAAATATAGATAAGAAAGACCCCGATTCGTCGGGGTTTTTTTATGCCCAGTTTTCTATTTCGTTTAATAAATAAATCATTCCAATATAGTTTGCCTGGTTTTTACCCCATAGACTAAAGGCTGTACCGTGATCTACACTTACTCTTTTGAAAGGTAATCCCATACTAAAATTAATGCCTGTAAGGCCGTATTTAAGCTTAAATGGAGCTAATCCTTGGTCGTGATAGGGATAAATAAACAGTTGGTTCTTGTGCTTTAAATTGAAGTGTATTGTGTCGCCAGGAAGTTGATCATGGAAGAGAATATCTGTAAAATTATCTTTTAGAATTAAAATCGATTCATCAATCATCTTATCGGCACTAGAAATATTTCCATCTTCGCCGCAGTGGGGATTAATTCCAGCAAAAAATACTTCCTTAATCTCCCTTGCCTTAATCATCTCCTGTAAAACGATTGATACTTTTTTTACAATAAACTGTGGGTTCAAATAATCAATAACTTCGTTGATAGCAATATGATCAGATAGAAGGAGAAAATTAGAATTCTCTCCCAAAAAACTCATAGCAATTTCTTCACGATTGAACATTTTTCTAAAGTATTCTGTGTGCCCGTTAACTTGAGAATCCTTAAAAAATAATTGATCCTTAGAGGTTGGAAGAGTAAGCAAAATATCATTTGGTTTACATAATCCCACAGCTAAATCTAGTGATGTCGTGGAATTAAAGCTATTTAGTTGCGTGTCAAAAAATATGCAATTTAGGGAGCTTTTTCCAAGAATTAATGAGCTATTCTCAAAAGTATAAGGAACTCTTAGAGCTTCTAAGTTATTTTTTAAATCGTTTTGATTAATAATTATTTTGAATTGGCTTTGGTAATCTGAGGATAAGCAAAGAAATGCCTTAATGAAGACTTCAATTCCTATCCCCTTTTCATGACCTTGGGAGACGTAAATCATAAATTAGTTAATAAATAGTAACTTAGTGATTCCCTACTGAACCAATTTTGAGCAATCTTAGAAGATCTTTTCAAGAAGATTTGATTGTAGATAAGGTTTCTTTTTTGAATAAAATCAGAAGATTCTGCAAGGTCTTTGCTTACAAGGTAGAAGCTATGAATAACTCCACCTTTTATATAAAGTTTTGAGAACCTGTTTTCGTCTGTTGATTTTAAAAGCTTAGATAAGTCTTTTGGAAGATCCTCATCTGAAACATTTCCTAAATCATTAGTTGAAATATCTGCATATATTTGAGGAATATTTCCAGTTTTCTTATAAGTTTCCAAAATTGCTGGTAACCGATCAAGATCTGACTTTAATACTTTGTTCTCAGGAAGTGTAAAATCAACGACCTTGTACTTAAAAGAAAGTGCTTTGTTTGAGCTATTCATATTGTAGTAAAAGTTTTTAAGTTCCTGATCAGTAATAGTTACAAGAGGAGCAATAATTCTTCTTTGAAAAACACTATATTCCATGGCCTCTCTTAAAAGTTCAAAATACTCGTTAAAGGAAATACCTTTAGATTTTAAAAATTGTAAGAGCTCCGGTCTATTTAGTCTTAATGATTTTTCAGTTTCTTTAATTCTTGATTCAACAGCATCGTCACTAATAACAAATCCAAGTTCAGATAGTTTATCTTTGATAATAAATTTGTTTTGCATAAGCCTTAGAATATCACCTTGTGATGAAGACTTATCCTTATAGATAAATGGAGCAATTTCTTTTCGGATATCTAGAGTATTCTGTACTCTAGTAACTTCAGATAAAGTATAAACATTGTCATTTATAACCCCAGCAACCTTATCGATAAGAGTTGCGTTGGCCTGTGCAGACAATGCCATTAATACTAATAATATAATTTTATTCATTTACGAGCTCTTGTTTGTTAATTTTAATTTTTGCAGTTTTTCTTTTCTTAGCAAAGTAATTAGCTAGAATTTGATCTCTTTGTACGTCATACAATATTTTTTTATATAATTCTCTATCAATTTGTTTTAATTCTTTTTCTCCTGTTACGAGGACAATATGAATACCATATTGAGTTCTAAATGGCTTTGTAACATACCCTTCTCTCTTTCCTTTAATAGCTTCATAATATTCAGAAGAAAGTCTAACTCTTGGTTGGTAGCCCATGTCTCCACCTGTAGTAGATGTCGTTGTTTGACTATATTGGTGAGCTAATTTTGGGAAAGTCTTTGGATTTTTAACAGCTTCGTTATAAATATTAACCGCTGTTTCGAGTGCGTTAGCAACTTCATCTTCAGAAGGTAGAGTTCTAAGTCTTAAAAGAATTTGTGATGTTTTATACTCTGGAAACTTTTTATAATAAGTATCGATCTGAGAATCAGTTATTTTGATTTTATTTAACTCAGGAGTAAGTTCGTCAGAAATAAAAGCATGGTAAACTATGTCGTTCATTTTTTTAACAACATCAGGTCTTTTGTGTAAGTTAACTTTTTTAGCAGCACCAACACCAATGATCCTATCTATTAAATCATTTAGAGAAGTTTCCATTGTTACAACTTTACTGCTTTGAACAAAGTTTAAGTTTTGTTTGTGGTAACTTAAAAGAGTCGATTTTTTAATCGTTGTTCCATTAACTTCCGCAACTACTGGGTCAGAATTGTTTGCGAACAAACTAGACGATAAACCTAAAACTGTAAGAAAAAAAATCCATTTCATAAAAATATCCTATTTAATTAGTTTAACAATATACTACTTAAGTTGCTCAGATATGTATTGAGCAAATTCTAATAACGTATTAACTGTTATTTTATCCTTAAATAGACAATTAATCGAGTAATCTGGATTAATTTTATAAATTTTAGGTCGTTGCATAAAAAAGTTAATTACTTTTTCTTGGAGCTGCTTGTCATTTTCAATGGTTTGTTGATTAAATGCGAGTTGAATACTTGATGTTTTAACTCTAATACTTTTAAGAGCAAGGTTCTTAAAGAAAACTCTACTTTTAATTATATTAATTAAATTTTCCACTTCTGTAGGACGCTTACCAAATTGATCTCCAATCTCGTAAGAAATTTCGTCAAGTAACTCAATAGAATTTGAATTTGAAATTCTTTTATAATACTTAAGTCTAATCCCATGATTTTCTATAAATGATTTCGGTATATATGCATCAAATGGAGTTTGAATTTCTATAGTTTTACTTTGAACAACAACTTCACCCTTGAGCTCTTGTATACATTCTTTAAGTAGATCCATATAAAGCTCAAGTCCGATAGTACCTATATGGCCTGATTGTTCTGCACCTAAAATATCACCAGAACCTCTTATTTCTAGATCACTTGTTGCAAGAGAAAATCCCGCACCAAGATCAGCATAAGTCTGGAGCGCCCTAAGTCTTTTGGAAGCAACATCTGAAATCTTTTTATTCCCAGGAACTATAAAAAAAGCATATGCTTTTCTATCGGATCGTCCAATACGACCCCTTAGTTGGTGTAATTGAGAAAGTCCATAAGTATCGGCCCTATCAATTATCATTGTATTGGCTCTCGGTATATCAATTCCAGATTCAATTATTGTTGTGGAAATTAAAATATCGTATTTATAATTATAAAAATCTGTAATCCTTTTTTCGAGCTCTTTCTCGGCCATTTGGCCATGAGCAAAAATAATTCTTGCGTTTTGAACTAAGGCTCTAATTTTTGCAGTGTAAACTTCAATATCATTAACACGATTATGTACAATAAAAACCTGCCCACCCCTACCTAGCTCTTTTTCTATTGCAAGCTTAAGAGTATGATTATCCTCTTTAATAATGTAAGTTTTAATTGTTTGTCTACGCGGAGGTGGCGTCTTTATAAGAGACAATTCCTTTATTCCTAAAAACGACATTTGAAGTGTTCTAGGAATTGGTGTTGCAGTAAGAGTTAAAGTATCAACAGTTTCTTTAAAGAGTTTTAACTTCTCTTTATGTGCTACCCCAAAACGTTGTTCCTCATCTATAACTAAAAGTCCAATATCTTTAAATTTAACTTTTTCAGATAAAATTTTATGTGTACCAATGAGGATATCAATTTTCCCCTCGGCTAATTTAATAAGGATTTCATTTACTTGTTTAGCGGTTTTAAAACGAGATATAAATTCAATCTGTACAGGTACACCTTTGAAACGTTCTACAAAGCTATTATAATGTTGGAATGCCAAGACAGTTGTTGGAACAAGAATACCTACTTGCTTATTATCTAAGACGGCTTTAAAAGCTGCTCTCATAGCAACTTCCGTCTTTCCAAAACCAACATCGCCACATACTAGACGATCCATCGGTCGATCAGAGACCATATCACTTATAACGTTTTCAATAGCCTTTGTTTGATCAGGCGTTTCTTTAAATTTAAAGGAAAGCGAAAATTCATTAAAAGTATGATCTGGCTCAGAAAAAGCGTAACCTTTCCTTAACTTCCTTTTGGCCTGTAATTCAAGAAGATCAAAAGCTAGTTTTTTTACGGCACCTTTCGCTTTGGCCTTTGCTTGCTCAAACTTTTTAGTTTTTAAGTTTGCAAGACTAACTTTAGCTTCATTTGAGGAATGCTTTTGTAAAAGATTTAATTTATAAACAGGAACATAAACCTTATCGCTATCTTGGTATTGTAAAACAATAAAATCAGACGTCGAACCAGATAAATTAAGTGTTTCAATTCCTTTATACTTACCTATTCCAAAATCTTTATGAATGACATGGTCATCAATCTTAAGGGTTGAAAGCTGCTCTGCGAAAAGGTCTTCATCTACATTAAGGTTTTTTGTTTTGGCTTTATTTACTTTCTTTTGAAAAAAATCTGAGTCTGATAGAAAAAGAATTTTTTCAAAATCATATAAAAAACCTGCTTCAAGGAATTCACGAACAAAAATAATTCGGGAAATAATAACACTATTATTAATATGAACATTCAAAAGGTACTCGATCTCTTTTTTTGAATTTTCATTTGTAGTGTAAATATAGACTTGGTTTTCAAATTGAACTTTTTCTTTGATCATTTGGCAAATAGCGATCAATCTGTTTTCCATACCTTCTTTTAAAAGGAATTTTTGAATACAATTTTGAATAGAGGTTGTCTTAATATTTATCAGATTCGACGAATCTTCCTCAATGGAAAAGCTAATATCTATATGATTAATAGTAAGATGTTTTTCTGGAAGAGCAAGCGTGTAATCGTAAACCCTTTCTGGTTCTGGCTTTATGACATCTTCACTGTATTTTTCAAAACTTTCATAATCTGAACTAAGTTGAGATTTTAAACCTTCATAAACTTCAATTGATTCAAATTTATTAAATATTTGAACATTAAAGTTATCTACAAACTCTCTGAGAGTAGAATTTTCCTCAAAAAAATATGATAGAAATAATGGGTAATCATCAAAAAACTCACCCTTATTTAACTTCTTAAAAATTGTTTCACGATAGTGAACTTTCTCTTTTTGACTTAACTGAGGTCTTGGTAGGTTGTTTCTAAAATTATTTAGAAAGACCTTATTTAAAAGCGAAAATTGAGTATTAGAAATCGTGAATGATTCTAGAGGACTATCCCTCTTGGTGATAAGTGTATCGGGGTCAATTTCAAAAATCTCCTCAATCATATCATCAAAAAAATGTAATCTAATAGGTCTTGAACCAATTGGATAAATATCAAATATCTCTCCTTTTATTGCAAAAGTTCCTGGCTCTTCAGTTGTGGGCGTTCTTTTATGTCCATTATTTATTAAAATTTCTGCAAGTTTTGCAGGTTCATAAATATCACTCACCTCAATCTTGAGATTATCTTGTTGAAAAAATTCTTTTTTAGGACAAAGTAAATTTAATCCTGAAATAGTGGTGATTACAGATATTTCCTCTTTTTGGTTCAAATTTGCTAATTTATTGAGAATTGAAAACCTTTTAACAAGATTAAACTCTGATGGAACAATTGAACTATAAATATCGGAACCAAGGTCCGGATAGTAGAGTGTTTTAGTTCGACTTTTGATTGAGTTATAGAAGGCTTCTGCAGAGTCTTCGTCTGGAAATACAAAAAGGTTTTGTTTAAAACTTAACTTTTCAGAAGGTAAAAAAAAATCTTTAAACAATATGGACCACTGATTTGGATTAAGTCCATTTATTACAAAATTCTTATCTGATTGATTAAGTTTGGAACTAAGTGATAATTCTTTCATAATTCAAGTCGTTTGCTTTGCGTTAAGTTTTTAATTTTTAAAAAAATTAGATAACCTATATACCTAAAATAAATAACGGTTGTACATGGAAAATTTCTTTATAAACATTCTAGTCATCTTTTTACTAACAGCGATTAATTTTTTTATGTTTTCAAATATAAAATTAAAAATGAAAGTTGCAAAAAGAATTCAAACTTACAAATATAAATATAATTACCTTTTAAGTATATTTGTAGTCTTTATTTTACTTTTAACAATAAAAGAATGGACTAGTAGTACGAATATTGAAATGCCAATAATTTGTTTTCTTCTGTTAATAATAATTTATCTAACAATTAAAGGCATATTTAGAAAAAATGATTGATATAACAAACTCCCTTATTGCGTTTTTTGTTTTTGTATTTTCTTTAATGTATTTAAAGATTGTTACATCAATATTCTACAATAAAAAATTAACTTCCGAGAATATATTTCAAATTTCTGCAAGATCATTTATAAATCAAATTCTAGGAAGCTTAGAGTTGATAAAAATTAGAAAGTATAGCTCTTCGACTTTGGTGGAATCAGCTACGACCTTTCTAATTATGTTTAATTCAGTGACCGCAATATTTATGATATTAACACCTCCACTGGCAGGCATTGTAAATTTATTCTGGATTTATTTGGGAATGATTGTTTTAAACTTTTTAGTTTATTTACGTTATTTACTTGAAACACATGTGATTTTTGACCAAGACGCTTTTTTAAAAAATAATTTTATAAACTTATTTACAATATTTCTCCTAATGTTAGTGGCTCAAAAGTTCACAATTACAAATGTAAATTTAAACATGTTCTTTAATATAGTTTTCATTCTCATTTCTATACGAACGACTTTTAATAGTTCAGGAACCTCTAGTACATCTAAAGAAAACTTATTGGATGAAAGTTTAAGGTTTATTTGGTTAATAGGTGCTAGTTTTTTAATAACAGGTTTTTATGTGAAATTAACGAATTACTATGTAGTAGGACTACCATTGATTACTGAAGCAGTGATCTCACTAGGCTTACTAAGTATTTTAACAATTCTGCGTCGTCAGCGCTCGATTCAAACTGAAAAGAGAAGATTCGATACAATTGTCGGCTCAGAACTTACTAAGGTAATAATACTGTGCTTAATAAGGATGGTTTTATGGAAGTACTAGATTTGATCATTGGGTTAGTAATTTCAGGTTGTGTTGCTATATCAATATTAAGTAAAAAGGAATTTATAAAAGATCTGTCGTTGTATGGAATCGTGCTATCAGTTTCTATTCAATTTATAGTGATAGGAAACCCCTTTCTCCTTTTTCTATCATTAATAACTTTTGTGGTGATGGAGTTTGTTGTTAAGACAAACCACTCTAGATATATCACGGTTTCTAATGAGACTAAGTTTCATTTAAGAGCAATAAGGCTGTTGGCGACAATCGTTGTCGTTCTTTTTTGTTCTTTAATTTATATGAAATATTATACGGTAACAGGAATAAGAATAGAAAATAGTTTCAAGTTAGATCAATCTGAAAAAGCAGTGACAGGTTTAATTATCTTTCTTGTTTTTACATTTTTAACGTTAACAAAAGTAAAACCATGGAAATAACCTTTATAGCATTGGCAATCCTTTCACTTTTTCAAGTATCGAGTAAAAATGATATTGAATCCTTACGGGGTTGCTATTCATTATTATTAACATTTGCAGTGGGCGTAGCCTATATTAATAAAATCGCAATTAATAATATGAACAATTTGTATTTAAGTATTGGGCTAGTTCTTTTTACATTCCCTGTTTTCATGCGTTTATATAATATTTATAGCAGAAATAGGAAGGAAATTTGATAATTTTATATTTTCTAACAGTATTTCTTTTAATTTATCTAAATAAGATATTTTTAGATAAAAACAATAACGTTTTCATTTACCTTGTTTTTGGACTTTTGTCTCCAAGCTTACTGCTAATTGATTACAAATTTAATTTTAACTCTCTGAATTCACAAAGTTTTGATAAATATAGTGCCATTGGATTCTACTTTTTGAATGCCCTTTATGTCTTGTTCCTGGTGACAGGTAGCAAATACAAAATTAAAGGCCGAAATGAATTAGCTTTATTATGTATAAGTATGGTCCTAATTAATAATTTGTTATTTAAGTGTTTTTTTGTTCTAGGATTAATATTTTACCATTTAATAGATTTTAAGAAATTGCCTCTGAAGTTTACCGCTGAAACAATTTTAATGTTTCCGTTGATTACTTTAGTTATGTTTGTAACAAATTCAACAGCATTTTTCGGAACTCAGATATTATTAAGCTTAATTGTGGTCAAATTAATTCTAAGAAATAGCACTGAGCTACATATTGCAACATCATACCTGTTACTAAGCTTTGTTAGTGTTAAGTATCCTGAAGGGATTCTCTTATACTCTTTTTTAACGATTTTTATGATCCTAGCTTATTTAAAATATGAATTAAAAGTAGAACATAAAGAAAAGATTATAGATTTTATGAACGACACCAAATTTATAAGTAAATTATTGGTTAAGATCGAAATTTCAAACAAAAACTTATTTAATCTAAAAAAGAAAACTTTTTCTAAAAAATCAATTGAAATTATAAAAACTAAAAATGAAGTGATAGCACATTTAAATGACTCGAATTTAGCATTTATCCTTATGCTATTTTTTGTATCAATCGCGATTTTCTTGGGGTTATACATATGAATCTTTTGTTATTGTACTCACAGCTTATTGTAATGTTTGGTGCAGACTTCATTTTCCACAAAAACAGATTTAAGTACCTAGTTGTAATATTATTTATGATTTTTAGTAACTTCTTTCATACTTTTTATGAGTTTTCTTGGGCGCTAGCATTACCTTCTGTTGATATGAATCACTATGGAGTGTTATTATTTTTATTTTCAATATATTTTATAATGCGAGTATCATCTAATTTTGAAAAGCCAGCATGGCCAATTAGCACATTCTTGGCGCCTGTTATGTTTTGTGTTGATGACGTTTTAATTAAGTCCATATTTTTAGTTTTATATTTCTTAATTCAACCAAGAAGTAATTGGATTTTAGTTGGTTTAGCGATAACAATGTTGGCGACTTCATTAAATGAATCCTCACTACTAATTACTTTTGAGAATACCAATGCTATTTTTGCATCCTTGATCATTATAATGTTCTTGATAACAAGCCTTTCTGAGAAAATTTTAAGAGGCTATTCTGAAAGGGACGAACTTTTCTTTTTTACGACAAGTATGGGGCTGGCTTTTGGAAGTACGCTGTTTAGCGTGAATGCTTTGGGTATTAGTGTGAATGTGATGGTAGCCGTTATTCTTTATCTTCTTACATCAAATAAAGAGTTAAAAACAAGGTACAATTCTCTATTATTCCTTATGTGTACTATGATTAGTACGAATGTTGGTACCTTTTATCCGTTATTGGTTCTTTGTGCTGTATATATGTTTTTTATGCTAAATTATACAAGGGTTCTCACATTCAAAAGAAAAGCTCTTGCTCCACTAATTAATAGTTTTATGTATTTCGGAATAACACTATTTACAATAATGTTTATAACTACAGTATTTAATAATTTTTACTTATTACTATGTTCAATACCCGTTGCAATGATGATGCTTAGAGATATTTTTTTTGCTGGAGCAGATATTCAAGAATATTGTCTTTCTAAAACAATCTTGGGAGTCTTAGTGATTATCGGGACAGGAGTGATGTTCATATGACACTATTAGTTTTCTGTTTAACATCCATTATCGTATCTTTAGTTTGGAGTAAAGTTAGTAATAAAAACTGTGTTCTACTTTCTTATGTCCCGCTGTTAGTCTACTTGGTAATAAAAAGTGAAATACTTAGTCCTGAATTGATTTCTATTTTGGTTCCTACCCTAATAACCTTGACCTTTTATCTAATAAAGACAAATAAAATTACACACGGCCTAAAACAGGTTTTGATCTTTAGCCCATGGTGTATTGTGCTTTTTTGCCAAATGCATTCATTGTTGGATTTAACATTTTTTATAGTCGGAATAAACCTAGTGGCCTTTAGTATTGGAGAAGAGAAAGCTTTTAATAATAAAAAGCTAATACAGTATGAATCTAGTCATATTCTTTCAATGTGCGTTTTAGGGTTTATAGTTATGATTTTCTCTGTCTTAGCGACAGGTAATATTGGTTTAAATCAAATTAGTGGTACGGGACATTTCTATGAAATATTTCAATATTTACTTATTATTTTTCTATTTATTTCCTTGGGAGCATTTGGTTCTTTTTCCAATACTGAAAAAGTATTAAAACAGTTAAACCCTACAAATAAAGACATATA
>JBLIAG010000055.1:0-20824 GCA_047634375.1 Bacteriovoracaceae bacterium | reverse complement strand
TAGCCTTCTTTGATAGTCGGATAATTCTTGCATTCTGTACTCCTAAAATAACAAACCCCATCTTACCACGGATGGGGCTTTTTATTTAAGTGTCCCAATTAAGGGGTACAGATCATTAGGAGGCTCTATTATTTATTACCTTTTTATGCAGATTTTTTATAGTCATCTTTTTTATTCCATTCCTCAGCAGGAGCAGAACTACCTTTCTTTCCATGAATCAACTTTAAGTGATTCGCTTGTTTCTTTTCTTTCTTAGTCATCTTTTTCTTACTTTCTTTTTGATTACCTTTTTTTCCCATGACGGGCCTCCTTATTTTATCAATCAAACTCTAGCCCAAATTGATTATAGCAGGAAACCACTTAACCTAAGAGTTATAAACGTAACCTCCTATAATTCCACAACATAAAAAAAAACATAACAAATAAAATAAGAGGAAGTGGCAAAAAATGAAGGCATTCTATACAACTATCTAGCTGAAATTTGATACTTTTGAAGTATTGCTTAAATAAAAAATTTCGTTATTCTAATGAGATGAATCCAGAAAAAATAATGAAACATTTCAAAATGCAAAAACATCCAGAGGGCGGAGCTTTTCTTGAAACATACAGAAGTCAATCGGCCCAAGAGTTTATTGGTTTTAATGGCGAGAGATCAATTTCAACAAATATTCTCTTCCTATTACAAAAGGGTGAGATATCAGCTTTCCATAGAATTAAGTCAGATGAAACTTGGAGTTACCACCTCGGTGATCAGCTAGAAGTGATAGAAATTGATTTAATGGGAAAACTTATTAGAACAGTAATTGGAAGTGATTTTTTAAATGGCGATAAATTACAATATACAGTTGCAGCTGGGCATTGGTTCGCTTCTCATACGCTTGGAGACTATTCGCTTGTTGGCTGTAGTGTTTCTCCGGGTTTTGATTTTAGAGACTTTGAACTCGCCAATAGAAAAAACTTAATTCAAGAATTTAAAAACCACGCAGAAATTATAGGAAAATTTACTTATTAAGAAACGAAAAAGAGAGCCTTGCTTTACAAAGTTTCTTTGAAGTTGATTGGAAAAATAAGAATTTTAAGACTTGATGTGGGAGATTCAATATATTCATAATGAATCGGTGAAGTGATTTAAGGTAGGAAAGAAACTCTCCCAATCAACTTACTGGTATATATTGCATGAAGTGTGCCAACTTCTCATTTTCCTAACTACCTGTTTTCACAAGTTAACAACTAGGTGCAGAATGTTTCTGGAGCATAATGGCCACACTAAAATGTCCCCAAGCGCACCACAGAATCATTTAAAATGCACTGCCATATGCCATAGCTATTTAATATCACTAGAATAACTTTAGTAAATATACAACCTCGGAGAATCAATGAGCTTACAAGATACTATTAGTGATGAAATCAAATTAGCAATGAAGGCCAGAGACAAAACAAGACTTAATGTTCTGAGGTATTTAAAAAAGCTATTCATTGAGAACAACACCTCTAACAAGCCGGTTCCTGCTGAAGATATTGTTATCTCCTATGCTAAGAAAACGAAGGACTCTGTTGCCCTCTATCCTGAAGGAAGTGATCAAAGAAATGAAATTCTTGCAGAGCTAAAGGTATTGGAGGAGTTTCTTCCAAAACAGCTTTCTGAAGAGGAAGTTAGTGCATTTATTTCTGAGATAAAATCATCATTAGGTACACCAAATATGGGTGCAGTAATGAAAGAGTTATCCCCCAAAATAAAAGGCCAATTTGACGGCAAGAAAGCCTCTCAAATGGTACAAGCAGCATTAAAATAGCCAAGCATTAAAACTGACTTATATATCTGCCAGTATTTGAGTCTCTGTAGCTGAATTATACTTAATTTAGGTGATTAGAAAGAAGTGAAATAAAATGTATCTATGAAATGGATAACCTTATATTTTACATTCTTTCTTGTCGGCTGTTCTCCTTTAATGGAGTACAACAACCAAATGAGGTTAAATTATCAAGAAGGTATAACAAACAACCAACACAATCTTATAATTAAATCTTTATCATCAAACAATTCAGCAGAAGCTGTGATTGCAGCTGATCTTTATGCCATTGAAAAATGTAAATCAATTGATGGTAGTGTTCCCACAATTACCAAAAGACAGATTACACCAAAAAGTCTTAGTGACCACAAAACTGTAAATCAAACTTATAAGTGCATTTCTCCTACTTCATTGCAAAAACGAAGAATTGCTGCCCTAGTCACAATTCATTGTAGTAAAAAGAACTTAAATGAAGACATCAGATATCTTTGTGACAAAGGTATTCCAAACTAACTTAGCGCTAGGCCTCTCGATAACATTTTTCTATTATGTCGATTACAAAGCTTTATTTTGTTTTTATACATTTATGAGCTACTCTGTTTTAAAACAAAGGAATCATAATGAATTTTACGAATAAAGAAATTGAAGAATATTGTATTCAAAAAAGTAATACCCCGTCCTCTACTTGCAATGAATTAGAAACTTACACAAGAGAAAATATAGACATGTCTATGATGCTTGTTGGAAAACTTGAAGCCTCCTTACTTGGTTTTTTAATTCGTTCTCATGGAGTTAAAACGATTGTCGAATTCGGAACATATACAGGATATAGCGCTTTATCTATGGCGGAACAACTTCCAAGCGACGGGTCAATTTACACCTTAGACATAAACCTAGAGACAACAAAATTGGCACAATCATATTGGGACAAATCGCCTCATGGAAACAAAATAAAGTCCCTAGTTGGTCCTGCCATTAATAGCTTCAAAACTATCAATGAACAAATAGATCTAGCCTTTATTGACGCTGATAAAGAAAACTATTCAAATTATTTAAAACTATCATTATCTAAACTTAACAAAGGTGGATTGATAGTCGTAGATAACGTTTTATGGAGTGGAAAGGTTCTACATGAATCTCAAGAAACTTCAACTAAAGCGATTCAAGAACTAAATAATTTTGTAAAGAATAGTCCTAACCTATATGGAACTTTACTACCAGTTAGAGATGGAATGTTTCTTATTCAAAAAATAGATTAGTCTTTAGTAATTGATTTAGTTTTTTTCTGTCTGCAGGGCAAGTGACAAAATCATGTTTGGCTTCAACTCGATGAGACGTGACAATGTCTTTGAAGATTTCAATCGTCTCACGAGTACACCAGTCATCCTGCATATTATAGTAAAATTGAACTCTATTTTTCCTATCAAATTGAGAGCAAATTTCCTGCCGCTCATTACGCATACTCTCTTTCTCAAAACGGCCTAAGCGAATTCCAATTTGTAGTTCTCTTGGTACAATAAACTTTGTCTCAGGAATAATCTTTCTAAGCAAAGTGATATTATTACAAATCAATTTAGACAAAAGCTGCTTTCGATCCACAACTGATGAGATATCTAAAAGAATTTTCCCCTTTAGGCTCGGTTTTCCAAAAAATGGAAATATTAGGAGGCACTTGTCAATAAGGAGAGGTAACCTTTGAGTCAAATCAAAAGCAAACTTACCACCAATTGAGTGTCCAATGAGTGTAACAGAGGTTTTCCTAGATTTAATAATTTCTTCAAAGTGATCAGAAACACTTTGGAGGTAGTCTTTTTTAAAGTTCTTGTTTTCAAAAAGAGGATATTCAAGTAATTCGAACTTAGATTCAGGAAAGATAGATTTCAATTCTGCAATCCACTCATCATAAAAGTGTTTAATGGGTGGATTCCCTGGAATGATTAAAAAGTGTTTACTTTTTTCTACCTTTAGGCGCATTTTTCATATTTTCCTCATACTGCTTAAGTATTTCTGGATCCAATTCACTTGGTTCTATTTTACGGTAAGAGTTTCGAGCATTTTTAAAGTTCTCACATTCATGCTTACCACCGTCATTTTCTACGGGTACATTTTTTCGACCTTCTTTTAGCCAAGTAATTTCTTTATCACAATATCTACATCTACTCATACTTTCCCTTTTTCCTATCTTACCCAACAAAAATGGAGGTTACAAGACCTCCATTTGATTGTTTATATAATGTAATTCATGAAATTAACAATATTAGTTTCTATTATTTATGCCGCTTTTTTTACTGTACGCTTCTTAGCTACTTTTTTAGCTACTTTTTTTACAGTTTTTTGGGGGGAAGTCTTTTTTGTAGCTGTTGCTTTCTTTGTAACGGATTTTTTAGCGGTAGTTTTTTTAGCGGTAGTTTTCTTTGTGGAAGCTTTTTTAGCAACTTTCTTCTTTGCCGTTTTTTTAGCAACTTTCTTAGCTACTTTTTTCTTCTCAGTTTTCTTCGCTACTTTTTTTGTAGTTTTCTTTTTCTTATCATCTGACTTCTTTGCAACTTTTTTAACCGGTTTCTTTAGAGGTAGAACATTATCCGTAACGACTTTTTGAACCTTAACTACTGGCTTTTCACCTCTGTAAAATGCCACTAATTTTTCATAAAACTCAAAAGATTTTTCATCATCAATATGGCCAAACTCTTCTTTTAGTGACATCCAAGCATGTGGATCTTTTTGCTTAATAAGCATGAGCATAAATGCACATTGACTTTTATAGCTCCCCTTATTAAAAACGAATTTTTTGTCATTTTTCTTGTTTGGAAATCCCACACTGTACTCCTCATTAGTAGTTGCAGTTACTATATCGGTAAATTTTTAAATAAACTTTAATGAGTAAAAATAAGTTTGACCAAGACTCTCTAATCGTGATTACGCGCAGTTAAGCCGCGTAGTTCCGAGAATTATTAGTATTTTTCTGGACCTCTGCGTACTTAGTATCCACTCCCATAATGTGGGTAAAAAGCCAATTCTTGAGAAAGCTTGCAAGTTTGGTCTTATCTAACCTGTCCTCTTTGAGATCTACACCGAACCTTAGAACCACGTCTAGAAGATTTTTATGTACCCTTTTATGAGATTCTAATGCATCATAACCAAAAGATTCCATGTAACTTTCTTCATATGAAAAATGTTCTACAGTAACATCCCTTAGGTCTTCATAGCACATAATCATCTTTTCTTTGTTAGATCCGTTCATCGCTTCAATCAAATTATTGATTCTTAATAATAATCCTTGATGCTCATTATCGATTCTCTCAATACCAATTGAATATTGTTCTTCCCAAGGGATCTTTTCAATTTCTATTTCGGATATTGAGTTTAAATTTACTTTTAATATTCCTACGACTTCTTTGAATCCCTCTACTTCTTTATTGAGAAGTCCTGCTAAATTCCTAGTCTGCCCAACGACTAAAGAATTTCTTTGAATAGATTGATTCACAAGATAGATAGCATCACGCATCTCTTTCACGCCCTTATTTTGCTCGACTGAAGCAGTGTTGACCTCTTCGATTTGTATGACTATTTCTTCAATACTTTTAGTTGTACCTTCAAAATTCTTATTAAATTCTTTGAATATTCTTTCACCTGCTGCACTTTGTTCTTCTAACTGTTTTGATAAATCTCCACTTCCATTTTTAATATCTGAAATGATTTTTTTTACTTTTTGATCTGTCTTTTCTAGGGTCTGTTGAATACTTCCAGCACTTTCCCCACTCATAGCTGCTAAATTTCCGATTTCTTCTGCAACAACTGAAAACCCCTTACCATGTTCACCGGCTCTCGCCGCTTCAACGGATGCATTAAAAGATAGGAGTTTAGTTTGAAAAACAATATCATTAATAACTGCGGTCTTCTCTACAACTTGTCCGAAAAGAATAGTTAATTCTTCTAACATAATTGATGTTTCATTCATCATCTGGGAAACATGGGTATTTGCTTTAGAGTTTTCTTTCATATTTCTTTCAAGTTCATATGATGATTGTGAACTAAGCTGAACCATTTTATTAATTGATTGTACTGATTCATTTACAATGCCGATATTATCATTATTTTTATCTATCATTGCACTTATTTCATCACTGGCCGTACTTGTTTGGACCACAGCACTTGACTGCTCTACAGTTGTTTCATTAATTTGATAACACGAACTAAATATCTGCTCACTTGTACCGCCAAGACCATTAAGAAATGATTGAGTCTCTACTAACAGTTTGGAAATAATTCCCTCTCGTTTAATCGTATTTCGCATCAATACAAATGAAAAAACTAAAAAAGAAATAGTTCCGATAACTTTCATTGGTACTGTATACACACTTTGAAAAAGAAGAAGTACACAAACGACATTTGAGATAACTAAAAAACAGATTTCTAATTTTAATTTCATTAAAGTTTTCATTATTTGATCCTTGTTATAATTCCTAATCGAATATAACAAGTATCCACTTAAGTAAAATTTTAATGATATGCATCAGGTTTTTTACTTCTCAAATTATTAAATTAAAATTTTTTTTTTTTAATTATTATATACAAATGTTGTATTATCAAGGGAGCCTCTCGCACCACAAAATAAATTACATCCGCCTTCTTGAAATTTGTTTTGAACCTGAAACTTTAAATTATTTCCTTCAATCCGAAGTTCAATAGTACAAAAGTCTCTTTTATATTTTGTCCCAAGCTCATTCTTTTGAAAAATGAATTTTTTACCAATTTTCTTAAAAATTTCTTCAACCAGTGAACATTGATGTCCATTAAAAAAGTTTGTTTCCAGGCTAACCTTTAAATCTTTATTTTCAAGAACTTCTATCTCTAGCCTGTCCTCAGCAATTGTTGGGCAGTGGCCTTCGTATATGAGATCTTTACTTTTAAAAAGTAATGGTTCTTTATTAAGGACTGATTTGAACTCCCCTTCAGAGCATGTATGAGCATTGATAAAAGGGTTTTTGATCTTAATATTATGTCTAAAGTCTATCTTCCCATAACTAGTTTCACAGTATGCAAGAATTGGTAGGTATGTAATTATGGATTTAAAAATGTTCATATCTATATTATGCCCAAAAAAAAGGGTCCTGCAAATGCAGAACCCTAATGGATAGATATTTATAAAAAGTTCCAATCTAATTCATTGCTCTTGTTCCGGTTCTTCTTCGTGGATTTGTAGGTAGATCAATTCTTCCACCTCTTTGTCCTAATTTTTTAAGCTTAACCATGATTTCCTTAACTTTAATATTACCTTTTAATTCAACTTGTACTCTGCCACCGCCAATTGAGTTACCATTAACAAGTCTTATCTGAGAGTAAGTTCTTGGTGCATTTGAATCAAATTCTCTTACTCCTCCTCGAATAGTTTGTGGGTATCCTTGTCTACCATCTACAATTAATACTGCTTCTCCGTTCCCTTTTTTTGATTTAGCAATCAATGTAACATCTTTTATGCTAAATTTTGATAGATCAAGCCTATGATTTTGTTGCTTTAAAAGTTGCTTAATCTTTAAAGTATTTAATCCTCTAAGGTGTTGGTCATACATATCAATTTTCACAACTCTCTGTTGTTCATGGATTTGTTTTTCTTTTAAAATCACAACCACTTTTTTAACTTTGATATTTCCCTGTAAGTCTAGTTGCCATTTTCCTTGAGAACTTAAACTTGAATTCTGAATTTTTACTTTAGAGTAAGTGTAGTTTTCATTGTAATGAAAATCCTCAGGGTAGCCACCAATAATACTCGTAGAAGAAATATGCCCTCCAATGATTAGGTTAGCCTTCCCCCTTCCTTGCTTTGATTTCGCAACAAGGATAACTCCGACAATTTCTGATTGTCTTAAGTCTAAATACGGATTCAATAGTTTAATCTCTTGTTTGAGTTTAATTTTATTTTGTCCCCGCAAATGATCATTTAGAGGGATTTGAATTCTTTGCTCCCTTACCGATCTTCTATCCCATGTGTTTACACTATTATAATTATCACTTGCTTCATCCCAACCACCTTGATTACGAGGTTCAACTGTTCCACCAAATCCTCCACGAACCTGTGAGAAAGATTGCGTTGTCGCTATAAGTCCTAATGCTGTCAGTAATACAAATTTTTTCATTTTATTCCCCTTGGAACTTTGCATCCTGCAATCAATTTGACACCAAAATCCTTTTGGTTGTTGTGTAGTTATAGTTAAGCAATTTAGATGCCATGACATATTTCGAGATTAGAAGGACAAGACGCTTAGCACAATACAATTTACTGGGGTAGTTTTGATTAAACTAAAATGGTCGGTGCCAAATTAGGTAACTAAGATGATAAAGGCCAGCCTTAAATAAAATACATTTTTTAACACCGGCCTTTTCAATTTAGCTTATATAATCACTAATTAGTTTTTGTCCAAACTTAAGATTGTAAATACAGTACTGATCACCAAATAAGTCATCTATTAAAATACTTCCGTCTTTTTGAATTGTTGGCCAATCGTCTAAGTTAGTCTGAAAATTTCTATCACCTTTATTCGTCTTAACTTCAAAGTGGCGCACACCAAAATCTTCTTCTATTCGGTGAATTCCAACTATTTCAAATCGAAATGTTTTAAACTTAAGATATTCAATAATTGTTTTTCGGTTAATTTCTTCAAGTTGAGCTAAACTTTCAATTAGATAAACTTCTTTTCCATCTTTATCTCTGATAGAAAAATATTTATCTTTAAAACTATTAGGGAAACATGGTTTTAAATCCACTGGCGCCCATGATTGATTTTGAAAAAAATATAACTCCATATTCTTGGCAATCTTAAACAACATCTGTTACTCCTTTCTCTTCTTTTCCATGCATGAGATTAAACATTTCAGTTTGCATATCTTGCAACTTTCGATATTCACCTTTTGTTTCCATTAACTCATGGTGAGTTCCCTCTTCAGCAATTTCTCCTGCTTTAATTACAAAAATTCTATTGGCCTTTCTAAGAGTGGACAACCGATGCGCAATAGCTATAACTGTTCGACCTTCAATAAGTTTATCAAGCGAATCTTGTATCTTTCTCTCTGTTTCCGTATCTACCGCACTTGTAGCCTCATCTAGAATAAGTAACTTAGGATTATTTAGGATGGCCCTAGCAATACTAATCCTTTGCCTTTCACCACCAGAGAGAGTTTGTCCCCTCTCTCCTACCACAGTGTCGTATGCATCTTTAAATCCCATAATAAACTCATGAGCATTCGCTATTTTCGCGGCATTAATAACTTCAATCAAGTCAGCCTTTTCATTTCCGTATCTAATATTATCAATCAAACTTCCATGGAAAAGATAAGGATCCTGATGTACAACAGCAATCTGTTTTCTCAAAAAGCCCACTTCTAGATTTTTTAACTCTTTTCCGTCGATTAAAATATTTCCACTTGATACATCATAGAAACGGTTTATAAGCTTAGTGATGGTTGATTTACCACTTCCACTTGGCCCGACTAACCCTATCATCTCACCTTTCTTAATTGAAAAATTAATTCCTTTTAATACATTTCGAACTCCATCATAGCTAAAAATAACATTCTTAAATTCGATTTCCCCTTCCAATTTATGATGCTCTACACTCGTACTTTCATCCATTGCGGATTTTGTGTCTAAAATTTCAAAAATCCTATAAGCGCTACTTGTGGCCCTATTAAGCATTCTTGCCATTTGCCCAATCACTTCAATTGGTTGAGAGAACATTGTCATATACAGCATAAAAGAAACAAAGGTACCCGCCGAGATATAACCTAATCCTCCGGGAGTCCCAACTAATCTAGGCATCGCAACCACCCAAACAGAAATCATTACTATGTGGATAGAGGCCATAAGCAGGGGCCAAAATGAAGTCCAGGCTTCGTGAACATTATTAAATTCTTCTACAGTCGCCTCATTTTTTTCTCCGAATCGTTTAATCTCCCTATCCTCTTGATTGAAAGACTTTACAACTTGAATACCAGGAATTGCATCGCTTAACACACCTGTTAACTCCGCCCATTTTCTCCAACAGCGTAAAAACATTTTTTGCATACGCTGGCCATGCTTAAAGATAGAGAAAATCATGAGAGGTACAGGAATGGTCATGATTAATCCAAGTTGCATATCCAAACTGATTAGTACCAGAGCTAAACTAGTTAAAGTAATAAGTGATATAGAAACTTCTACAATTCCAAAGGCAACAAAGTCCCAAATCCGATCTGTATCAGAGCTCACTCTACTGATAATACTTCCCGTCTGTTTATTAGCAAAAAAGCTCATATCGAGACGTTGAATGTGATTAAACAGTTCAGTTCTTAAGTCCCTAGCAACCTTTTCACCAAGGATAGACATTTTTTTTAATCTAACCCAAATAAAGAATTCTTTTAAAAAGTAAGTCACCGTTAGTCCTATGATTAAGACCCAACCTATTTGTAATGCTTCATTAGCTCCCAAATTACCATCCTGAACGGGCTTAATAATATCATCAATAAGTCTTCCTGATATATAAGCAGGTAGCAAACTTACAATTGTAGTACAAATTGCCCCTAAACTACCTAATATCAATTCCCTTTTATATGGAAGTAAATAGCCCAATAACCTCCAAACAACTTTATTCTTTTTTACGTCAGAACTAGATTGATTCTTCATAAGAGGCTTCAAAATACTTTGTTGGTAAATACTGTCTGCATCACTACTGATACATACTTCACTTCCTTTTAATCTTTCCTCTAGGAGGTACTTTAGCTGTGCAAACAAAACATTCTGTTTTTGTGAGTACCAGAAACAAACGCTAATCTCTTTTTCATGGCAAATAGAAAGTGTATTTGCAACCGTACCAAGTTGTTCAACAACCTTTGAACCTTTTTTACAGTAAATTTTATTAACTCCTGATCCATTTGATGTATACATCGATTCACGCCCTAAAATAATCCAAAACTCTGAGATCATAAGATCTTCGTCGAGATCGGCCATTGCATAAAACAGTACAGTGTCTTTAAATTCTATTTCAATGATCTGCCTAACCTTTGTTGGCAGACCATCTTTTTGTTTTAAATATTTACTAAAATATAATTTTTCCATTTTTTCTTCTCCTCATCACATTATTCTATGTGTTTCTAATTCATGCCTAGGTATGTGTTCCCACCTATCTGGGCCAATCATTCGGACCATTTTAGGAGCAATAAATAAACTCCTAAATGCCTCCCAAATAATCATAAGTATTCGCTTTCTTACCTTTTTCTTAAACCTAAACTTTGGCGATTTCACCAAGCTAATCTCAAGAAAAATACGTTGATAATTATATTTTGTTTGCATTTTATTCTCCTTAAATATACAAAAATGCATGTCTAATAAGAGAATGTCTTGCGGATCCAAAAAGACAAACTCCATTGTCTCATGCAATCAAATTAATTTTCATTTTTTTTGTGGCTGTGGTTGGTTTTAAGTAAACCAGTTTTCGTAATTCGGTCTATTGCTAGTTACAATCGACGACTCTAGATGTTCCCAAAAAGGGGTTAAAGATAGATTCGGTAATTGCATTTCTATTGCAAGACATGAACTTTGAATTGAATTTTTGCATTACTACCTCCTCTGAGATGTTATTTGTTCTTAAAAGCTAAGTTACCCGATATAAATTTATTGTCAATACCTAGGTAATTTTTATTTTATTATTTTTATTCTGGGTAAAATTTTAACTATCTTCAAAATCTCTCGCCATTAAAGTTTTGCGTCCATCTCTTTGAGCATTTTCTACAGCTCTAGAGCAAACCTTCCTTAAAATATCAGAGAGAGCCGGCATGACATCACCAGAGGTATTCATCCCAGATGACTCTTTTACAAAGTTTTTTAATTTTGAAACCACGACTAAAACATCTTCAGTATTAGCATTCCCAGAGTGAGTTATTTCGCTTTTTTTTACTGAACTGATCATTCTAACTTTGGAATTATTATTTTCTAAAAGTTCCCATTCTTCTTTCGTAGGTGAATGGTACTCATCTGCCCCAGCAGACTTATGACTCATAATTGATCTATGAACATCCCAACAATCTACAGAACAAAACTGAGCAGGCGATCTTTTTTTATCGCAGGAAGTAACTGAGCATTTAAAGTACTTGCTAGAAAATTTTATTTCTTTTTTACAAACAATGCACTTTCTCCAATATTCTTGATTCATAAACCACCTATTTTCTATTTCAAATTATCAGACTCTCGGCCCATTCTAACTAGCAACTTCATCAACATCAGTTAAGCACGGAAACTTAATGACCATTTTTGTATATTTTCCAAGCTTTGATAAAATGATTAATTCTCCACTTTGTGAAGTGACAATATCATTAATCATAGATATTCCTAGACCTGTCCCCTTGCCTGTTGGCTTAGTAGTAAAGAATGGCTCTTTAACCTTCTCAATTATGTCTTGAGGGATACCAACTCCATTATCCTCCACGGTTATTATAATATCATTCTCCTTAATAAATAAAGATACTGTTACTTCTGGTACAAATTCAGGACACTTGTCCTTTTTCTCCTTCAAAGAATCAAACGCATTATCTAAAAGATTTATTAATGCCCTTTCAATTTCTTCTCCATAACAAACATGGAAAACGCCCTCCTTAATCCTATCTATAACCGTAATATTTATGACATCATCCTTTGCTCTCATTGCATGATAAGCTAAGTTTAACCCTTGCCTACAAATCTCAGTAAGATTTTGCCTCTCTTTCCTAGAGCTTTGAGATCTGGCCTGGGAAAGCATTCCCTTTATAATCCGATCGGCTCTTTTTCCACTTGAATTTATAATGTCACAAATTTCGTTTATCTCTAGAATTTCCTCATCGATATCTTCATTTTTTGACGTTATTGCTGTTTCGGATGTGTCCCTAATTATTTTAGTCAAGGTCTCCAGCTTCATTGTTACTAACTGACTTGAGTTAATAATTAAGTTTAAAGGGTTTTTTATTTCGTGTGCAATTCCTGCACTTAATCCACCAAGAGATGCTAATTTTTCTTGCGCAATAATCTTTCTTTGATATTTCTTAGTTTCCTCCAAAGCCTCAGTCAATTTCTTAGTTTTATCTTCAACTGTTTCCTCTAGGTTTTTATTCCAATGTTCTAGTTGATTTTTGGAAAAGTTTAGTTGTGAAATGAGGTTTGAAAAATTTTCTTTAAGCTCATGTATCTCTGTTATTTCACTCTTAATAGAGCCCATATGAAGCTCCTCTGGTCCACCAAATCTATGAATTGCAGTGATTATTTGATTTATCGGTGAAATAACTAATTGATTAAGCTGCTTTACATAGAGATAAAAACCTACTGAAACAAATAACAGTATAAGTAAAATTAAAAGAATATTAAAGATAAGATCATTTTCTAACTTATTAACAGTAAAACTAATATAAAGCGTTCCAACAATATCTCCGTCTTGGAAAATTGATTCTTTAGTAAATAGTCTTCTCTCTCTAAGAACTATTTCAGAGATGTCTCTCTTCTCAACTAATTCCCCTCTAGATGCAAACAATTTGCCACTTTTATCATATAGAGTAATTCCTCTGTATCTGTCTTTAAAATCTAATTTTTCTGCAAGAGCATTAAAATCCGGAACCGATTCAAAGATAATAGTTGGTTCGAAGTAATCCGCAAGAATTTTAGTAGAATCGATTGCATTGTTTTTATGGAATTCATACGTTGAACGAATACTAAAATATTGCATGCATACAAAGATTAATATTATACCAAAGGCTAAATATGAAAATCTTTCGTTCAATATACTTTTCAGAGTTTTCATTAATAAACCTCCGTAGCTAGTCTTAAAACCTTTGAACTGATTTTTATATTATAACTATCAAGTAAAGTTTTATTTACCTTAAAGACTACTTTATTTTCAATTCGTTTAAATAGAATTGCAGAAATCCACTTTTTATTTTTTTGAGCTGAAAAAACGACTAACTTATTTTTTTTTATTTCTTCATTAATACTTGAATCATCATTTGTTGCTTTTGCACCAAGATAAATAAGACTACATTCTTCAAGATTTTTACTTTCGACTTCAAAGACTAATATGTCCTCACCTTTAAATTTTTTTCCTTTCATCTGCTTCCTAAGGAGCATAAAGATTTCATCATCACCATCAACACATAAATTATAAGTTCCGGACTTTGAGTTAATTTCAGTGAAATGCATGATTCTGTAAGTTAAAGCAGATTCAACAGATTTTAAATCAACTTTTCCAAAAGAAGTGTTTAGCATTAAAAATAAATTTAAAATCAGTAGTTTTTTCAAATTTTGTCCTTAAACCCTTTTCGGAATTGAGTCGTTGAAACTTTATTTCAGGCCTCCCAAGAGTAACTAGCTATTCCATCTCATGTATCTAAACCCACAAATATCAGACTATTATAATCAGACACCACAAGTGTAATAAGCTTTAAGAAAATTCTACTTGAAGAACCCTTTCAATTAATAAGACAATGTATGAAATAATTTATTAAGCAAAAAAATTTTCAGGGAGGAGAATATGTTTAAAAAAATAAGCTTATTATTAGCAACAAGTTTCCTATTTGTGGGATCAAGTCAAGCATGTGATATTAACGGAAATACAGGTTTTTTACCTGAAAATGACCTTTATATTGATGTAAATGCAAAATTCAGAACTGATATGACTGAAGCAAGATTTAACGAGATCATTGATCGTGTAGATAAACACTACCGTCCTATTGTTAAAGATTTAGGTGGAAAACTTAAATGGAACAGAAAGTGGTCTGACGGAACTGTGAACGCATCTGCTCAAAGGATGTTTAAAACTTATACTGTTAATATGTATGGTGGTTTAGCAAGACATGAATTAGTTACAGATGATGCATTTGCTATGGTTGTTTGTCACGAGATGGGACATCACCTTGCAGGAGCACCAAAAGTAGGTGGATTCATGATGAAATGGGCTTCTAACGAGGGTCAATCAGATTATTTCGCATCTCTCAAATGTTTTAGAAGAGCTTTCGAATCAGATAATAATGTAGAAATTGTTAACAAAATGACAATACCAGCAGTGGTTGAAACAAAATGTGACGCTAGCTATACAGATTCAAATGACAGAGCTTTATGTAAAAGAATTGCAATGGGTGGAAAAAGCCTAGCAGCACTTCTTGGATCACTAAGAGGAACTTCAGACATCAAGTTTGATACACCTGACACAAATGTTGTAGCTACAACTGATAACAAGCATCCAGCTGCACAATGTAGACTAGATACTTACTTCCAAGGTGCTCTTTGTGATAAAAGAATTTCTGACGAATTAAGTAATAAAGATCCTAAAGCAGGAACTTGTAACAGAGACCAGGGCTATACTGATGGAGTAAGACCTCTTTGTTGGTACAAACCAAAAAACTAGTTTTTTAATTTATACTAATGGCCCATTTTTATAATGGGCTTTTTTTTTTGAAAAGAATTATGAAAAAAATTATTGATCTTCACACCCACCTTAATACTCTAGATGAATTCTTTCAACTTCGAACGAAATTTCAATCTCACCCCAATACCACCGTTTCTCATATTAAGCATGACTACAAAGTTATTTTAAGCGTCGCTATGTATGTTCAAATATACCAAGATTATAATTCACTTATAAAACTCATTAAGAATTATAAAACTGAAATTTCTTCACTCGAAAAAGTTCAATTAATTCTTAGTCCTGAGGATTTAGATAAAGACTTCAAAGTTGGCATTATCCTTCATGTAGAATCGGGACGAGTTTTAAATGATGCGAATTCTCAATTAGAAGAGCTTTATGCCTTAGGGGTAAGAGGAATCATCCCAATTCACTTTAAAGACAATATGATTGGCACATCCTGTGATCACCCATTAAGAAGGGTTGGATTCGATTTAAAAGATAAAGGTCTATCCACCTATGGACGAGAGTTTGTAGAGAAATGTAACCAATTAAAAATCTGGCTAGATCTGACTCATACAACAGATAAAACCGCCGATGAAATATTAGAACTCGCTAATTACTGCATGGTATCTCATATAGGAATTAGAGATACAATAAATAGAAAGAGAAATAAATCTATTGATTTCTATACGAAGTTATCCAAAAAAGGTGGCCTAATTGGTATTACTCCATGGTGTCATCTCATAGGTGACACTCAGGATTCACTCTATAATACATTTAAGTATGGTCTAGATCACGGATTAGAAAAGTCACTCTGCATTGGCACTGACTTTGGTGCACCTATAAAAACACATGAAACGATTAAATCAATTTTTGATATTGGAAATATTGTAGATGAGCTTCCCCATTCCATAGATGATATTCGTTGGAATAACGCTTACAAATTCTTAAGAAAAGCTCTCTAAATAATTAACTATAAGCTTAGTCCAGAGTATGATTTTTTCTTACGACTCATTAATCCAATTAACCAACCAAGAAATAAAACACCTCCACCAGCAAGAAACCACTTAATATAGTAAATAGATATTTTTGATTCTAAGTCTTCAACTTTTGCAGTCTGTGCATTTAGATTTTTCAACGTAGAATCATATTTTTTCTTAAGGCCAATAAAGTCAGTTGAGCCTTCCTTGAGTTCTGTATAAGATTGGGCAGTTGAACTTAATTCACCCTTTGCCGTGTCTAGTTCAGTCTTTAAGCCCGTAAGCTCTTTATCATACTCTCCGTTTCGCTTACTAACTTCGGCGTACTTTTCTTTTAATTTTTCATGTTGGTTTTTTAGCCATTCATAGCGGAATTTATAAGGAGTATCTTTTACTAAAAATCTACTTAATACAAATCCCTCATCTCCATTAGCGTCTTTTACTTTTGTCCAAGTTTCTCCTACTTCCATAGTTTCAACTTTAGAGTCAGTTTCTAGCATTCTGATTATTTTATTATCAGTTCCAGGCCCAGTTCTAAAAGTTACTTTCTGAACACCTGTAATATAATTGGTTGCTGCAATTGAATTAATTGAAACAAGAGCTATTGTTAATGCTAATAGTACTTTCATATATTCTCCCTATTTGTATGGAATCTTACCTGGCCATTGAACTGCGGTCAAATATTTAGTCTTCTTAAAATTACTCTTACTTAATTCCTAATATTTTACTGTCTTGCATCATCGGAGCAAAAATTAAACCTGTCTCAGGATTAATCCCAATATCAGCAAGACCTTTTTTCCCAGTATAGAGAGTTTCAACTTTTCCTTTAGGAGATATTTTGAAAATCTTTCCGGCAACCCAGTCTGAGACAATAAAATTTCCTGACTTATCTAGTTCCAGACCATCAAGATTACCTAAAGGAATTTTTGTTATTTGTTTTATTTCCCTATCATCAAGTGAAATAGAGTAAAGTTTACCAGGAACTTTAGTAGTCCAATCTTTTGTAAGTCCCCATGATGCGACATACAATAGACCATTTGAAACGAGTAATCCATTTGGGGAATCATACTTATTTCCCTCTGCAAAAATCGAAGGCTTATTATTACTAATTATATAGATTTTATTAGCAATGGTATCTGATACATAAACTTCACCATTTGAGTCGATAGCTATATCATTTAAAAATTTTGCACCTTTGAATTTAATTCTTCTTAGAATCTTACTTTCTTCAACACTTATTTTGATAACTTCGTCGATATCGGTAACCCATAAAAGATTTCCTCTTTTGCGCATTCCCTTTGGAGCATTTAAGCCTTTGATCCATTTCTCTTTAAGAACATTTCCCGATTCAGAAAGAATTGAAATATGTCCTTTACCATCCTTCTTATCACCTGCACCGTCAATATTAGATACATAAAGAACTTTATTTACTTGATCATATAAAACAGACTCTGGATTTGAAATTCCTTGTGTCGTTTCCCATTGCAAAGTTGCTGCAATACAGAAGTTGGAAATAAAAAAAGAAATTAGAATGGATTTAAAAAACATTTAGACTCCTATTTTTTGATTAGAAGACTATTTAAACATTCGTTCCAGTATTAATCTAGTTATTTAAAAAAATTATGCCGGTCCAATTTTAAAATTACGTTTTTTAATTTTTATTTTTTGAAATCCACTTAGGTAGTCATTACTAACTTCAGAGTTTATAGCGACATAACTAAAAACATTCTGAATATTGATGTTTCCAACTGCTTTACCATCTACTCCAACTTCACCAACAAGTGCACCAAGGATATCACCTGGTCTAATTTTATCTTTTCTACCACCGCTAATAAAGTACGTGGTTGTGAGAGGAGATATTGTTAACTCTGATTCAGGAAAGTTTTCTAAATCGAGAATTTCAATTATTTGGTTTAAGCCCTCTTCGATTTCATCTAATTTATAATGATCTCGTTCAGTAAAGATATTAAGGGCAATACCTTTCTTCCCAGCTCTCCCTGTTCTACCAATTCTGTGGGTGTAGGTTTCTGGATTGTTAGGCAGGCCATAATTAATAACAGCATCAAGATTAGTAATATCAAGCCCTCTAGCTGCGACATCAGTAGCAACTAAGGTAAGAGAACTATTGTTTTCAAATTGAGTTAAAACGTTGGTACGCTTATTTTGATCAAGGTCACCGTGAATCGCGAGTGATTTAATTCCTGCTTTATTGAGGACCTTAGCAATTTCCTCACATTGAATTTTAGTTTTACAAAAAATTAAGCTTGATTGGGGTTGAAAATGTTTAAAGAGCTGAACCAGGGCTTCTTGTTGTTGGCCCTTAATAGCAGAGAAAAAATATTCTTTAATCACTTCATCTTCATGGGTTTCATCAACAGAAACTTCTATGGCATCATTTTGAAAATCTTTAGATAGGTCAATTATCTCATCTGTATATGTGGCAGAGAACAGTAGAGTTTGCTTTCTCTCTAATGTCTGTGATTCAATCCAGTCGATATCATCAAAAAATCCCATATCTAGCATTCTATCAGCTTCATCAAGAACAAATGTACTCACTTCATCAACATGTAATGCCTTATTTTTTATAAGCCGCATTACCCTACCAGGTGTTCCTACAATAATGTGAACACCATACGAAAGTGATTTTACTTGATGTTCCTCAGAGGTCCCCCCACAAACCGAAAGGATTTTTAGATTTTGAAGGTAACGTCCAAGTTTTCTAATCTCCACGGTCACTTGCTCTGCAAGTTCTCTCGTAGGACATAGAATAAGTGCCTGAGGAAACATGTCCTCAAGGTGGATATTCTTTAAAACACCAAGTCCAAAGGCAGCTGTTTTTCCACTACCAGTTTTAGATTTAGCGAGAACATCCTTCCCCTCTAAAATATGGGGTAAACTCTCGGCCTGAATAGTCGTCATTTCTGTATAACCGATATGGTTTAAATGCTCTACAACTTCTGGACCTAAAATTAAATTATCAAAAGAATTTATACTCATTTTTTAAACGACCTTAACTTTTTGAGCGTTATATTCAACAACCTTTCCGGTTTTGATCTTACAAGTTTTTCTTGTCTCAACTTCACCATCAACAGTAACTTCACCTTGGGCGATAACATTCTTGGCAAAACCACCGCTTTCACAAAACCCCATAATTTTTAGTAAATTACATAGTTCAATGTATTCGTGTTTACCTAATTCAAATTCTTCCATAATGACTTCCTTTTTAGACTTTTTAGCAGGTATTGCTGCTTTAGGCCATATCAGTAAGTGCCTTTAAGAAGATTTTTCCAAATTTTTTTATTTTTTTAGGACCAACACCATGAATTTCTTCCATTTCATGAAGCTCTGTTGGTCTCACTGATGCCATTTCTAAAAGGGTCTTGTCATGAAAGATACGATACGGTTTTGTTTTTCTTGATCTTGCGAGCTCTCGCCTAAATGACTTAAGGTATTCAAATATTTCTTGCTGACTTGCTGATATAAAACTTAACTGAGCACTCGGTGCTACCTTCGATCTTTTTGTTCTCGTTTTTTTCTTGGTGACCTTCGCCTTTGTTTTTTTAGACTTACTACTTACTTGGACTTTACTAGTGGCCTTTCTTAACCAAACCTCTTTTTCACCGCGAATAACCAACAGGGCGTTTTCGGTAAGCCTGACTTCAGTTGTACCATCCATCGTAACTTTTAACATTCCTGCGGATACGAGTTGTCTAAATATAGAGAACCAATAACTACTGTCCTTATCTCTACCTGAACCAAAAGAACTTAGTTCATTTTGCTTCCTGCTAAGGATGATATCTTCCTCAAGTCCTGTAAGGATATTTACTAAATAGGGTATATCGTACTTTTGATTTGTCTCATAAGAAGATTTTAGTGCCAATATAGCATCTGCTGTTGAGTTAACTTTATCTAAATTACTTGATAGGCAGATATCACAACTATGACAAGGACCACTATAAGCATCATCGAAATAGTTAAGGAGAACTTCCCTTCTACAGACTGTACTTTCTGCAAGTCCTAGCATGGCGTCTAGTTTTTGTTCATTAACCCGCTTCCTTTTTACCCCAGGGCGCCCCTTTCCCATCATTCGCTTGAGCATAACTATTTCTTGTGCTCCATAAACCATCCAAGCTTTAGATGGTAAACCATCCCTTCCAGCTCGCCCTGTTTCTTGGTAATAGGATTCCATACATTTGGGTAAGTCCATATGGGCCACAAATCTAACATCAGGTTTATCTATCCCCATACCAAAAGCAATGGTGGCAACTACGATGATTCGATCACCCTTAGTAAAATTCTCGAGAACTTCTTCTCTCAAACTTTGCTTGAGTCCTGCATGATAAGGATAGCTTTTAAGGCCATTACGATTTAAGAATTTAGAAACCTCTTCTGTTTTTTTTCTTGAAAGGCAATAAACAATTCCAGAGTCTTTAGGGTATTCTCTATTTATAAAATCAATGAGTTTTTTAAAATCATTCTCTTTCGTTGTCTTTTTTTGAATATTATATTCAATATTTGGACGATCAAATTTAGAAACATAAACTTGAGCCTTTTCAATATGGAGACTCTCCACCATGTCTTTTCTGGTTGCCTCTCCTGCAGTAGCTGTTAAAGCAATTTTTGGGACACCAGTAAATAATTTAGCAATATTTCCAACTTGCAT
>JBLIAG010000054.1:0-21068 GCA_047634375.1 Bacteriovoracaceae bacterium | reverse complement strand
TATTTTTTTGTCCTTTGTTTTTTCTTTTAAGTTGTAAGAGAAAGGATAGATAATTTTTTTGAGTATCCACATTTTTAAAAATACTTTCAAAATGGAGATCTTCTATATCATATGCGTAAACTCCACCCAGTGCAGGAGCAAGTACTTCACTGCAAATTTTCTCACCTAGTAATGGTTTGAAGAAGTCTTTAACAGAAATGTTATTCAATTTCGGAACTTTTTTGAAAAGAGAAAAAAGAACGCATAGGATTTCCCATTTCTTTAACGGGGGAGAATAAGCTGCTCCTTGTCTCCAAACAATCTTTTTAAGTTTTCTATCAGCTTGAAAGTATGAAATTTTTAAGTCATCTAATAGATCAATGACATCGTCATTTGAGAAAACTGCATTTGCTGACTTTTCTGCGACACCAAATTCATTGGAGCTAGTTCCAATTTTACCGCCGACAGTACTTTCTTTTTCTAAAATTTTAAAAGGGATATTTTCTTTTTTGAGGTAATAACCCATGAGCAGACCACTGATACCAGCACCAACAATTGTAATCGATTTGTTGGGAACTAATGTTCCAATGGGCCCATGGGATTTAATCATTATAAGTTTGCGTCAAAGTACTCTTTTAACTCACCATTTTCATACATTTCTGTAATGATATCATTTCCACCAATCATTTTCCCGTTAACAAAAAGTTGTGGGAAAGTTGGCCAGTTTGAAAATTCTTTTAACCCTTGTCTGATCTCTGGATCTTGTAAGATATCAAAGGTTGTGAAGGATTTTCCAAGGTGCTTTAAGATAGCTGTTGTATTAGCTGAGAATCCACACTGAGGAAAGTCAGAGTTACCTTTCATGAAAAGAACAATTTTATCACTACCAATAACTTTCTCAATTCTTTCTTTTAGTTCCCCAGATGCCTGTGAAGGTCTAAACTCAGTAGTTGTTGAAATGTCTTCATTTAAGATTTTAAATGGGTTTTCATTATTTTCCATAGTCATTATCCTTGTTGGTTATATTTTTCTTTTGTAATTGTTTTAATTTTAACAGCATGAACTTTTTCTTTTAAAGATTCTTTTAAAACGTCCATTACCATTTGATGCTGGTCTAGTAGTAATTTTCCTTTAAAATCATCACTGATAACTAAAATTTCAAGGTGATCACCAGTCCCAGTCATGTCGCCAACTTCAGCTGTCGAACCTGCTAATTGAGCCTCAATCAAGTTTTTAATTTCTTCTAATGGATTCATATTTACCTCTATTATATTAAGTTGCTAGTTATAAGAGTTAGGATACGCGTAGTCAATGTCACAATACCTAAGCCTTTATGCCATTTTCTGATCTTTTCGTCACCTTTACTCAGTTTTGTTCCAGTATAGTATACAATTCCATAAAGAAGCACTGAGCTAACTGCTAATGATACGTGGATGTTAAGGATGGTTGGATTGGAAACGACCTTGCTTGCTTTCATAATAGCACCGCGATTTAATTCAATCTGCGCAACTAAAATAAGGTCCCAAATTATGGCCGCTTTCATAATTTTCATGTGTTTGTATTTGATTTTTCGATTGTAAACACCATACAACAGTAGACCTACTATAAGAAACGACTGAACTTGGAAGATGATTGATGACATTTTATAATCCTTTACCTAAATTGAACGAACATTTTTGCAGATAAATAATAGGAAGGCAATATGATTGACCTAGGGCGTTGGGCAGTAATAGACATTGAAACCAGTGGAATTGATCGAACTTATGACCAAGTGATTGATTTAGGTTACTTGCAGTTCGAAGGAACCAAGCTTGTTAGAGAATATTCCTCCCTTGTTAAGTCGGAAGTAAAACTATCTCAATTTATTCAAAAATTAACTGGAATTAGAGAAAAAGATATTCGAAATGCTCCTCCATGGAAAAAAGTTGAACAGGACTTACTAGATCTTGAAGGGCATCATTTAATTGCTCATAACGCTAGTTTTGAAGAAATGTTTTTGGGACGTTACTTTGAAGACCTAGGTGAAGATCGTGATAGAGAATTCTATCAAGATTCAATATATTACTTATCCCTATTATTCCCAGAGAGAAGCTCTTTAAATTTAGAAAGTTTTTTAATAGACCTTGGTATTGCAGATAAAGAAGAACACCGAGGACTTTCTGATTCAATAGATCTTTTAAAAGTTATGCTGCTTTCAACCTTTTTGGCAAAAAAAGATCAAGAGTTTGAAGCATTTCTTATTGAAGTTTTTAAGGACTTTTCTATTGAAGAATTTTGGTTTAAAAAATTCATAAAATTGGATATTTCCCAACTTTTTGAAATCGCGGAACAGATAGAATTCGATCTCGATCAAGCATTTAAGAAATATAAAGAAAAGATCTCTGAAAAACCATATGCTGAAGGTCAGCTGAACCAACAAAGTCTTGAGTTTTCTGGTGAAAACATAAAGAAAATCTTAAGGGATGAAGATGCATTAAAAGAAAACTTGGAAGGCTATAAATTTCGTGAGTCTCAGGAAAAATTATCTCTTCGAATTGGTCAATCTTTTATGAACGGTATCCATTCACTTATTCAAGCTCCAACCGGAACGGGAAAGACTCTCGGGTATTTACTACCGGCGATCCTTTTAGCGAAATCGAAGAAAGAGCAGGTCATGATCTCTACTGGAACGAAAGCGCTGCAAAACCAGGCCATGACTAAAGACATACCACTTGCGTTTAAAATGTTGGGTCTTGGAAAGCACGATTTAAATGTTTTACGGCTTGTTGGCTCAAAAAATCATTACTGTGAGCTTCTTTATAGAAATGAGATACAAACACAAGATACAATGCTTGATCTACGCTCGTTTGGTAATAGACTTGGTCATGTGTACTTTGAAATTCTTTTTTTCTTTAACCAAAGAGTAAAAGATTATTCTAATATTATTACTCGTGATTCAATACCATTTGTTCTGAAAAGAAAGTTTCCAGAATTTGCCGATTTAGATAAAGATATTCAGGTTGATTACAGAGCATGTACTGGGAATAAATGTCCTTTTAAGGGAAATTGTACTTATATGCAGGGGTTAAGAAACTCCAAAGAAGCCGATATTATTATCGGAAATCATTCTCTTTTACTATCTTGGCCAAGGGCCATGGATAAACCAAATTATATTGTCATTGATGAAGCTCATAAAATTGAAGGGGAGTCGACTCAGGCATTTACTCAAGAAATTACAAAAAAAGACTTAGAGAATTTTGCGAAAAATTTAAACTCTATGGTGGCACCTGTTTATTACTTACTCGGTGAGGATGATAATGGTATTGCGACAACAAAAAGAATAAAGCAAGAGATCGCTTCAAGCGCAAAAATAATTCAAGAAAATATTGTAGGTCTTGAAGAATTTATTGAAAGATATTCAAAAAAGCTACCTAGATACACCGATATTTATTGGAATGAATTTCCTATGATTATGGAAGGGAAGATGAATTCTACTCTAGAGGTTAGTATTTTTAACCATATTGATTCTCTTAGATATATTTTTCAAGGGATAAATGATGTTATTTTTCCTTTAGTGGGAAGATGGGATGTTAATACGCTCAATGACGATAACCAAATAACCGCTTATACATTATTTGAGTCCTTTGCCTCTAATATAGAGGATACTTTAAATGCTTTTTGTAATTTATTGGACAATACTGAAGCGAGGGCCGGTTCGATTAAATTTCATGAAGAACAAGGCTATAGTTTAACTTCTGCTCCGATTAATGTGGGGGAAATTTTTCATAAGCAAGTACTTGCAGATACTGAATCCGTGGTTTTTACTTCGGCAACCCTTGCGAATCATGATGGTTCCCAAGGAATGGCACAAGTTGAGTGGATGACAGGATATAATTTATTAGATGCTGAGAAAAGATTCCGAACGGGGCTCTTTTTAGAAAATAATTATGATTATAAAAATAACGCCAAGGTTTATCTTTGTACTGATACTCCATCACTTTATGACAGAAATTTTGTAAGTCATGTCTTGGAAAGTCTTACTCCATTAATTAGGGACCTAGGCGGTAGATCCCTTTTATTATTCTCTGCAAGAGTACGTTTTGATAAAGCGTGCGAATTACTTTTACAAGCTTTTGAAGGAGAAATTCCATTATTCATTCAAGGACTAGGAAATAATGTCGTTGAAGAGTTTAAGAAATCAAATAATGGCATCCTAATTGGAATGGAATCATTTGGGGAGGGGATTGATATTCCCGGAGACAATTTAGAGTTTGTTTATATTGATAAAGTTCCAGACCTAAGACAAGATTTTGTTATTCAAAAACGAAGAGATTTCTATGATGCAAATTTCGGAAATGAGTTTAATGATTATTTCTTGGCCCATAGAACAAGGTCACTTCATCAAAAGCTAGGACGACTTATTCGAAGAGAGTCTGATAAGGGATGTGTCATTATTACGGATTCAAGATTAGCTCGTTGGAAGGGAAGAACTCTTGAAACGTTTAAAAGTATGATGAAACCTTATGATATTAATATAACAAAACTAGATGATGCTTGTGAAAGCACCCGAGATTTTTTAATTAAGTAAATTTCTCGGCCCTTGTCTCGTAGTGCTTGAGAAAATCCACTTCAATTTTTATATCGTCTCCAAATTTAGCCAGGTAGGGTATATAAAAATGTCTGCTTAGGTAAACTGTATGGTCCAAATCTTTAATTGTACCGTTTCCATCAACTTGTAGGATTTTGCAGTGAGTTGCCTTTAATTTATTGTCATCAATAATTATTGTTTGAGGTTCTAAGTCTTGTAATTCAATATAAACTTCGCCCTCAGTGAACTCAGATTCGTAATTCCAAATATTTTTGGAAGTTAAAACTGTGTATGAAGTTCGCTGCACAGGGTCTATCTTCTTTTGATTAACCATAATCATTGTTGTTAAAAAGCAAGGTGCTGCAACATGGGGTAGGGCCGTAATTATTTTTTCAAAAATTTTTTTCTTACCCTCTGTTTCAAAAATATAAGTAATGGCTTTAGATTTGTGATCGTATTGAAAGTTTTCTTTACTTTCTTTAGGACCGAGTTGCCTTACTACACTGACGTTTACGGGATCGAAAGATGAAGTGACCTCATATTCAATATAAATTTTTAGGAATTCACCAGTTTTGACACGGCTCAAAACTTCAGAGTAAAATGTTAAATTTCCTTTTCGACTACCTTCACGTTCAACGCGAAAATTTTCTTCGGTGTAAATCGAACCACCACTAAAATAATTATATTTACCTTCTAAAATTTTCTCTTTAACGCTCATTACAAAATTCTACCTGTTCCGAATGAAAATCTCTATAAATTTCTTCGAATGGTTTAAATTGCCCGAGTAAAATAATTGTGTCCTTCTTGAGAATATGGTATTCATAACGCATATCCAATTAAATTTAATTTTTTACAAAGGATTTTGTAGCAATGATTAAAGTAAAAAAGGGTCTTGATTTGCCAATTGAGGGTGCACCTCAGCAAAAAATAGAAAATGGCCCACAAGTATCGCATGTTGCATTGGTTGGTGACGATGTTGTTGGTATGAAACCCTCTATGATGGTTAACGTTGGTGATAAAGTTAAAACTGGTCAACTAGTTTACACTGACAAAAAAACCGAGGGTGTTAATTACACATCTCCTGCTAGTGGTGAAATAATCTCAATTAACAGAGGTGACAAAAGGGTTTTTGAATCCATTGTTATTAAAGTTGAAGGTGATGATCACGTAACTTTTAATTCTCATAAGGGTGCAGACGCTTCAGCTTATGATGAGCAATCAATTAAAGACTTGCTTATCGAATCTGGAATGTGGCCAGCAATTAGAAGAAGACCATTCTCTAAAGTTGCAAACCCAACTGAAAAACCTAGAGCAATCTTCGTTACAGCTATGGATACAAATCCATTAGCAGCTGATGTTGATCTTATCGTAAAAGAAAATGAATCTGCTTTTGCAAATGGCTTAAAAGCGATTGGTAAATTATCAGGCAAAGTTTATTTATGTACTAAGGCTAACTCAACTGTAAAAGCTACTGACGGTATAACTAAAGAAGAATTTGATGGACCACATCCTGCGGGACTTGTTGGAACTCATATTCATATGTTAGATGCTGTTGGAGAAAATAAGTTTGTTTGGCATGTTGGATATCAAGACGTTATTGCTATTGGTAAATTATTAGAAACTGGAAAACTTTTCACTGAAAGAGTTATTTCGGTTGCTGGGCCAGAAGCTAAGAACCCAAGACTTCTTAGAACAAGAATGGGTGCTTGTGTTACTGAATTTACAAAAGATGAAACAAAATCTGAAAATGTAAGACTTATATCTGGTTCTGTATTTGGTGGTAGACATGCTACTGGTAATAAGTGTTACCTAGGTAGATTTCATAATCAAATTTCAATCCTTAAAGAGGGCGGAAATAGAGAATTTATGGGATGGCATAGTCCTGGATTTGATAAGTTCTCAGTAAAAAATATCTACGTATCTAAATTAATGTCTAAGAAGTTTGGTTTTGATACTGATACTAATGGTTCTTTAAGATCGATTGTTCCAATTGGATCTTACGAGAAAGTAATGCCACTTGATATTTTGCCAACATTTTTAATGAAATCATTAATGAGTGGAAATACTGATAATATTGTTAGACTTGGTGGTCTTGAATTAGATGAAGAAGATCTAGCACTAATCAATTTTGTTGACCCATGTAAAAATGATTTTGCAGTTAAGTTAAGACAACACCTAACTACTATTGAGAAGGAAGGGTAATGAAATTTTTAAGAGACGCTTTGGACAAAATTGAGCCAAACTTCCACAAAGGTGGAAAACTTGAAATAATGTATCCATTATATGAAGCGATTGACACTTTTGTTTATACTCCTGGTGAGAAAACAAGTGGTAATACACATGTAAGAGATGGAATTGATCTTAAGAGAACTATGATAACTGTTGCAATGGCATTAGGACCTATCGTTTTAATGGCATTATATAATACAGGGATGCAGGCAAATAGTGCTTTAGCATCTGCTGGAATGGAAGCAACTGGTTGGAGAGCAGATTTTATTAGAATGATTGGATTTGGTTTTGATCCTTCTAATATACTTCATAATTTTATTCACGGGTTTATGTGGTTTTTTCCAGTATTCTTAGTGACTCAAATGGCCGGTGGTTTTTGTGAACTTATTTTTTCTGTTATTAGAAAACATGAGATTAATGAGGGATTTTTAGTAACAGGTTTACTTTACCCATTAATTCTTCCACCAACAATTCCGCTATGGCAAGTTGCTATCGGAATCATCTTTGGTGTTGTTATTGGTAAAGAGATCTTTGGTGGTACTGGGAAAAATATTTTTAACCCTGCACTTACTGCAAGAGCCTTTTTATTTTTTGCTTATCCTGCACAAATTTCAGGGGACGCTGTTTGGACTGCAGTTGATGGATTTACAGGAGCAACACCTTTAGCGCAAGTTGCTGCAGGTGGTGTTGATGCTATCTCAATTGCATGGAACGATGCTTTTATCGGTTTTATCCCAGGTTCAATGGGTGAGACTTCAACTTTATTATGTTTAATGGGGGCTGGTCTATTGATTACAATGGGAATTGGTTCTTGGAGAATAATGCTTTCTATGCTTGTTGGTATGGTTGGTATGAGTCTTCTTTTAAATGTAATTGGTAGTGATACAAATCCAATGTTTTCTTTAACTCCACAATGGCATTTAGTTCTTGGTGGATTTGCATTTGCTTGTGTATTCATGGCCACTGACCCAGTTAGTGCTACGATTACAGAAACAGGTAGATATATTTATGGATTCTTAATTGGTGTACTTGGTGTATTGATTAGAGTTGTTAACCCTGCATATCCTGAGGGATGGATGTTAGCGATTTTATTTCTAAATGCATGTGCTCCACTTATTGATCATTTTATTGTTGAGAAAAACATTAAAAGAAGGATGGCGAGAGATGTCTAAGAAAAATGAAACATTAAAAACAGTAATGGTCGCCGGACTTTTATGTTTTGTTTGTTCTATTATCGTTTCAGTAATTGTTGTGACTTTAAGACCACAACAAGCAATTAACGCTGACCTTGATATGAAGAAAAACATTCTAATGAGTGCTGGTTTATTAAACGCAGGGGATGATGTTAATACAGTATTTAATACTTTAGACACAGTCATCTTTGATATCGAAACAGGTTCAGTTGTATCAGATATTGATGCTAAAACTTATGATCAAATCGCAGCTGTAAAAAGTTCTGAATATGTTGTTGAAATTCCAGCTGATAAAGATATTGCAGCCTTAGGACTTAGGTCTAAATATGCAAAAGCATTTGTTAAGAAAGACGAAGCTGGTACTTATGAAACTGTCATTCTTAGCCACTGGGGTAAGGGGTTATGGTCAACAATGTACGGATTTATCGCTCTTGGACCTGACTTTAATACAATTAAAGGGTTTGGTTATTACTCCCAGGGTGAGACTCCTGGTCTTGGTGGAGAAGTAGATAATCCGAACTGGAAAGCTCAATGGGTTGGTAAAAAACTCTTTGATGCCGAAGGTAATATTGCATTCAAAGTTGCTAAGGGTGTTGGTAAAGGTGAAAGCCAAGTTGATGGTTTATCTGGGGCAACAATCACTGCTAACGGAGTTACAAGCTCAATTAAGTATTGGTTTGGCGAGCATGGATATGCGAAACTTATTCAAAACCTAAAGATGGGGGCAAATTAATATGAATATTAAAAAATTAGTTTTAGAACCAATCATTTCAGATAATCCAATTGCTTTACAAATTTTAGGAATCTGTTCAGCACTTGCTGTTACGGTTCAATTAAAAAATGTATTTGTTATGTGTGCAGCTGTTACATTAGTTGTTGCTTTTGCAAATATGGGTGTTTCATTAATAAGAAACCATGTACCAAGTTCAATTAGAATTATTGTTCAAATGACTATTATTGCCTCACTGGTTATCGTAGCGGAACAATTTCTAAAAGCTTATTTATATGACCAATGGAAAACAATGGCCGTATACGTTGGACTTATCATTACAAACTGTATTGTTATGGGGCGTACTGAGGCTTTTGGTATGAAGAACGGACCAATTGAATCTTTCTTTGACGGAATTGGAAATGGTTTAGGTTATTCTTTTATCCTTATTATAGTTGGATTTTTTAGAGAGTTATTCGGATCTGGTAAGCTTATGGGCCATACTATTTTTGAATTAACAAAAGACGGTGGATGGTATCAACCAAATGGTTTAATGCTTCTTCCTCCAAGTGCTTTCTTTTTAATCGGTATTGTTATCTGGTTGATCAGAACTAAAGATCCATCACAGGTAGAGGGGTAGGAGACTATTATGTTAGAACATTACGTAAGTTTAATTATTAAAGCGATTTTCATTGAAAATTTAGCGTTATCATTCTTCTTAGGAATGTGTACGTTCTTAGCTGTTTCAAAGAAAGTATCAACGTCTTTAGGTTTAGGTGTTGCGGTTATCGTTGTACAAGTTATTACGATTCCTGCGAACAATCTTTTATACACATATTTTTTAAAAGCTGGAGCTCTTTCATGGGCCGGTTATCCAGATGTGGATTTATCCTTCTTAGGATTAATTTCTTATATTGGTGTAATCGCAGCAATGGTTCAGATCTTAGAGATGGCCTTGGATAAATTTTTTCCAGCTCTTTATAACTCATTAGGTATTTTCCTTCCTTTGATCACAGTTAACTGTGCAATTCTTGGTGGGTCATTATTCATGGTAGAGAGAGATTATAATTTCGGTGAATCAGTAGCTTACGGCTTTGGTTCAAGTGTTGGTTGGGCATTAGCTATTGCTATCCTTGCTGGTATTACTGAAAAAATGGATTACTCAGATGCGCCTAAAGGATTAAGAGGTCTAGGAATGACTTTTATGACTTGTGGATTATTAGCAATCGTATTCATGGCATTTGCCGGAATCTCGTTATAGTCTCGAAGCTTTAGACACGAAAGGAATATAAAATGGATGTAGTAATTTTAGGTGTTGCAATGTTTACGGGGGTTATCCTCTTTTTAGTCGCATTAATTCTCGTTGCAAGATCAAAATTGGTTCCTCAAGGGGATATCAATATAGAAGTAAATGGAGAGAAAAATTTAACAATTTCTCCAGGTCAAAAACTTTTAGGTGCGCTAGCAGCTGAAAAACTATTCTTATCATCAGCTTGTGGTGGTGGTGGAACATGTGGACAGTGTTTAGCTAAAGTAACTGAGGGGGGGGGAGATATTCTTCCAACTGAGCTTTCACATATTTCAAAGGGTGAAGCTAAGGAAGGATGGAGGCTTGCGTGTCAGGTTACATGTAAGCAAAACATGAAAGTTCATGTTCACGACGAAGTTTTTGGTGTTAAGAAGTGGCTATGTAAAGTTAGATCAAATGATTCAGTTGCAACTTTCATTAAAGAACTTGTTCTAGATTTACCAGATGGTGAGTCAGTTCCATTTAGAGCTGGTGGATTTATTCAAATCGAGAGACCAGCTGGTCTTAATATTGATTATAAAGACTTTGTAGTTGAAGACGAATATAGAAGCGACTGGGATAAGTTTAACTTATGGCAGTTTAAATCGAATGTTCCTGACGAAACAGTTAGAGCATACTCAATGGCAAATTATCCAGAGGAAGAAGGGATGATCATGTTAAATGTTCGTATCGCTTCTCCACCTCCAAGTATGCCTCATGTTCCCCCTGGAAAAATGAGCTCATACATCTACAGTCTTGTTCCTGGTGACGACTGTACTATCTCAGGACCTTTCGGAGAATTCTTCGCAAGAGATACTAAGAAAGAAATGGTATTTGTTGGTGGTGGTGCTGGTATGGCGCCAATGAGATCACATATCTTTGATCAATTTAAAAGACTTAAGACAGATAGAAAGGCGACTTTCTGGTATGGAGCAAGATCGAAAAGAGAGATGTTCTATATTGAAGATTTTGATGGTCTTCAAAAAGAGAATGATAACTTTACATGGCATTGTGCACTTTCAGATGCGCTTCCTGAAGATAACTGGGAAGGGTACACTGGATTTATTCATAATGTTCTTTTTGAAGAGTACCTTAAAGATCATCCAGCTCCTGAAGATTGTGAATACTACTTATGTGGTCCACCAATCATGAATAAGTGTGTTACTGATATGCTTATCGACTTAGGTGTTGAGCCAGAAGATATTATGTTAGATGACTTCGGTTAACGGTTATAAAAAATTATTGAATACATAAGGGGGGACTTTTTAGTCCTCCTTTTTTAATTCTACTTTCGGAGCTTTTGATCTATATTGGTTTTATGAAAATTCTGAAATGTATTACCCTATTATGCCTAATTATTAGTTGTAGCTCGCCTTCAAAGCCAATTCAAATTGAGGGCAAAACAATGGGAACATATTATAAAGTTACCACCTACGGATCAGAGTCTCCTGCAAATTTAAAGATGGAAATTGATAAGTTTTTAACATTTTTCAATCAAGTCTTTTCGACATATATTCCTACCTCTGAAATTTCTAAAGTTAATGATTCAAAATTTGAAATTAATAAGGTTACTGATACTTTAAATAAAGTACTAGAACTTTCAAATATAATTGCTAGGAAATCTTCTGGGTACTTTGATATAACCGTAGCTCCTTTGGTTAATGCTTGGGGCTTTGGACCAGATGGTAAGCAAAAAAAACCTAGTGAAAATGAAATTTTAGAGTTACTTAAAATCGTTGGTCATGAAAGGATCAAAGTTAAAGATAAAAGACTTCATATGCCAACAGCAATGCGCATCGATCTTTCAGCGATTGCAAAAGGGTTTGGAGTTGATGAGTTAACAAAGTTCCTTGAATATCGTGGTTATCAAAAAATGATAGTTGAAATCGGTGGAGAAGTAAGATCCCGTGGTACAAAGCTAGATGGCTCAAGCTGGAGAGTGGGAATTGAAGGGCCAGGTGAGAATCTAGGTGCCAAGATTATTAAAGTAATGGGCCTAGAAAATATGAGTATGGCCACAAGTGGTAGCTACCGAAACTACTTAAAATATGGTGATACAGTTTTTAATCATACTATAAATCCTAAGACAGGCTATCCCGTAAATCATAAAACAATTTCTGCCACCGTTGTATCTGAATACTGTGCAGATGCTGATGCGTGGGCAACGGCTTTTATGAGCATGGGACATGTTAAAGGTTTAGATCTTGCTGATAAACAGAGATTAAAAGTACTTTTTCAAGTTAAAGAAGGAAAAGATATTAAAATTTATCAATCAAAAATGTTTACAGCCTTTCTTGAAAAAGTAAATGAAACGACAAAATAGACGTGTAAATACCATTTTGGTCAAAATTTAAAGAAAATCTTAAAATTTCTAGGTTATAATGGGTGAAAGAAATCTTCTTTCTAGGAATGGTTAATGCTTAAGTCTATACCAATTTACTTAATTGTTTTTTTCTTCTTTATGCAACCTACTATTGCGGGGGATAAAAAGAAGTTAACGATTGGACTTTTTGATGCTGCTCCATTCGCCTTTAAATTAAATAAAAAAATCAAAGGAATAACCAAAGATTTAGCTGATCAGCTTTTCTTGAAAGATTTTGACATAAAATATGTTGTCTATCCTTACTCAAGAATTATCGAATCTATTAGACTTGGAACAATAGACCTAACAATAATGTATCCAAACCCAAAAATTTTATCAGGAAGTAAACAAATAGCGATGACCTTAGGAAATGATAATATTCTTGTAAGTTTAAAGAGTGCGGGAATCTTGAATTTGGAAGATATTGATGGGAGAAAAATTGGAGCGATTCAGGGGGCTAATTATGGAGTTGAATTTGAAAAAATTAGCCTTAAAAGACTAAATGTTCTGAACTATAAGCAGGCTATGAAACTCTTAAGAAGTCAGCGTGTTGATGGAATTATCATTTCGTCAGCTGCTTGGAAGTATTATTTAAAACAAATGAAACTAAATCAGATTAACTACAATCAAGTGTTTATAAACTTCAAGCAAAATTCAATTTTCGTAAGAAAAGGGCTATCTGAAGAGCATATTATTAAGATAAAATCATTAAACAGCGAATTACTAAAAAGGTTTCCAGCTAAAAAACTAGATAGTCTGCTTTAGGTCATTGACTTTAATAATGGTATTTTGTAAATCTGTTGGAAAGGAATTTCATTATGGATACATTTTTTATAACGATAGGGGTTTTTCTAGTAGCATTTATGGGGATGGCCGTAGGTGTCATTATTGCCGACAAAAGAATTAAAGGTTCTTGTGGTGGTATTGGCGCATTAATGGGTAAAGCCGGTTGTGATATGTGTGAAAAGAAAGCTGAATGTGATAGCTCTGGACGTGAAATTTGTGAAGAAGGTGAAGAGGACTGCTCTAAACCTTGTTAGTAAACTTACGCCTGCTTTATATTTTCACCATCATATTCAAATAACAGAAATCGTACAACTTTCAAAAGAGAGTCAAATTCTAATGGTTTGAATAAGAATGAATCAATTTCGAGATTTAATTCCTTAATTTCGTTCATCATTCCAGAGTAAATAATTGTTTTAACTTTAGGCATTTTCTCTTTAACTAACTGAATGAACTCTTGTCCATTTAAATTAGGCATATCAAAATCGGAAATTATCAATTTATACTCAACGTTTTTATTATAAAACTGAATGGGGTCATCATAAATATCTACATTCAGTCCTATGTCTTTAAAAGCTGTTTGAACAACTAATAAACAATCTCTGTTATCATCAATATATGCGATATCCGCCATAAAATTTCCCTTCCTGTTTCTTCTATCGACTTAATTTTTGATTTTATGTAGTTTTTTATGAAAATTTAGATATAAATAGTTAATTATTAATATAAGCCTAATATTTTATGTAGAATTTATTGAAAAAGAAAAGTGGAGGGAAGCGAATAACTTCTCCCGCTTAATTATATACTTAGGTTTAGCTTTCCGAGGATAGCAGATTTTTCAATAGAGGGCCGATTAATTGCCTGTTGAAACCTTCCACCAATCGTTAGATTATTGTTAACACGATAATTTGGCCCAACTTCAAGTATATTATCCATATTATTATTATATATAATATGGTTATCAACTTGATCACCGTCTTGGTCCCAATCATATGTAAGCTCTGCGTTCCAATTCACCTTGTCTGAGACATTGTAACCAATATATCCTGTGACACTTGCTCTTAAAGTTTGATTGGATGTAGAGCAAGTATAACCTCCACAATTATAGGTATACTCTTGTCTTTTATAATAATCTCTTTCCAAAGATGCTTTAATACCATGGTATAAGCCAGTTACTTTGGAATAGATTCCTATTACCGGTTGAATCCCAAGGCCATAAGTCATTTCACTATCCTTAGAAGCCTTGGTTGTAGGAAGCTCATAATAAAAGTTAGACATGAGAAAAAAGTACTGATTTCCATACATATTTGTAACCATAGCATTCACTCTATGGTTATTATGAGACACACCTTGTTTTCTGGAGCCAGTACCCCAGACAGAACCATCTTTATTATAATTATTGTATGTTATGTCCTTTTCTAAATCTTCCTGGAAAGTAGCACTATAACTTAGCTTTATGTTTTTTTGTACTTGGTAACCAAGTGAGAATGAATGATAGAGTTGAACTGAGCCTGTTGAATCAGTATCAACTCCTTGCCAATCCTGACCAGAGTTAAATCGATTATAAGTTGCACCATCTTGATAGCTATCAGAAAGGCTTGGTCCTAAGTACTGAATCCCATAACTAAAACTAGCTTTCGCTTTAAGATTCTTAATGGCCTTAAGTGAAGTTTGCGCAAGGATGTTTTGATTTAAAGTTAAATCTGCACCTGCGAAGGCCATTAAAGGAAAACTAGTCATGATAATTGCTGTCATTCTTTTCATCATTTAGTCCTATATCGTAGTCGAGTCCGACCCTTTGGATGCATAAATACCAGTGTTAAATAATTTATCTCTTTCGATTAAATAATTTTTTATATTGTTGATAACATTTTCTCTCAAATGAGCTTCGTTATCACCAGGAAGATTTTCAACCATTTCTTTTTTGATGGAAACAAATTCCATCGTCAGGTTGTTAAACATATTCTCAAGGTAAGCATTCATCATTGGGTTCGCTTTTGTTTCGTGAGTTCCCATATTATCTTGATTGTACTTGTAAGTCATAGTTGCCAGCTCACTTCGTTTTGCTGAGTAAACTGTCTGTAATAACCAAATCGCGTTCTTGATTGACCAAGTATAAGTTTGTAATGAGAAAGAGGATGCCTCTTGTTTTTTATTTTGTTGCATGAATAATACTTCCCATTGCCTCTTCATATACTTTCTATGTTCAACAGAACTTAATACGTCTTTTTGTTTAAATAATTTTGAGTTCTTTTTTAAAGTATCTAAAACACTATTTCCTTCAATTTTCATATCAGCAAAATGTTCAGCAAGTTTTGTAACATTTTTATGAGTAATAGGGGTATTTGCAATCCCTAGTCCTACTAGTTTTTCGGTCATCTTCTTAAAAAAGATAAACTGTCTACCTAAGTAGTAGTTTCTTTCAGTTTGTTCTTTATCTTGATCAACAACAATATAAGGATGGTCTAAGAAAAATTGGCCAACCTTTTGCCAAATATAAAATTGCAATTCTAAAGTTCTTTCTTTTTCGTTGTTTAAAAATTTAGTAAATTTAGGATCTAAGTTTTTATAAAACTTTTTATTATTCTCTACATCTGTAAGGTATAGTTCCATTTCCATCCATGCGGCTTCGGCAGTAAGAGGGAAGTTAAAGATTGTTTCAAATTGTTCAACTCGGCCCATTCTTTCTGAAAAGACCATGGATTCTTCGTAAGCAATTTGCATTGCTTTAAAGTTATCCATTCTTTGACCCCAAGATATCTTTCTATTCGCCTTGACGGGACCTCTTCTAGCAGGGGCTGCAGATGCTGTTGAGACTGAATCTTCGCCTTCAGCATTTTCAGCGATTAATGAATCTTCGTGTTTTTTTGGCTCAAATACTTTTGTTGCTGATATATAGGTGTTTCTTACTTTTCCAACGGCCCACATAGCATGAGGGTTCATAGGTTGAGTTACAAAGTAAAAAGTAAATGGTCCATAAATTGCCATGGCCACTGAGTAACCAAGGTTCTTTTGAACGGTATTTACAAACCAGAATAGATTTCCAAGTGTATGACGATAAAGAGATCCTATAAAATTATTTAAAGGTCTTTGCTTAAAGGTTTTAAATTTAAGTTTCAAATCCGTTATCATAATAATGAAATCATATAGTAAATATTGAAATCCGTGTGCACGTCTTTTGGTTGATAGGATTTTAGAACGAACTTCTTTCAGTTGTTTGAAAATAGTTTGTCTTTCAGACCATTTTAGAACGCTGTCATTCTCAATTCCTAGTATTTCGTTAGCAATAGCTTTTATTGCTGGATCTTTTAAACCAGCATTTACTGATAAATTAAAATCTTTATTCTCATAAAATCGATTAAGAACATCTTCCAAGAACTTTATCTTACCGGTATTTCCATAGTTGAAAGTTGTGCCTTCATACTCAGCATGTAAAATATTGTAAATATGATTAATGAATGGATTCGTTTTATCCATACTAATTGAACTGTAGGTAAAGCACTGTCCATCTAAAGTCTCTGATTGGTAGAAAAAATTACCTTGAGCGTCGTAGTAATCATACATTTCGGTTAAATCACCATCAATAAATGTTCTTTTATAAATGACATAGGTACCACTTAGAAGTGTTCCCATATAAAGTTGGCCAACTAAATCATCACCAATCCAATAATTATAACCACTCATGCCACCAAAGGCGTGGACATCATCTACTTTAACACTAGTACTGAGGGTATCTCTACCACCATTGTTTTTTAGTGTTGCAGTCAATCGCTCTTCTAGAGTCATTGTCTTTGACATCACGAGTTTTGATACAGAAGCTTTCGCGTTTGAATCAATCATTGCTATACCTAATCCTTTTACATCTCTTAACGTTATTTAGTTAAACTTTTTTACTGTTGTTGTGTTTGGTTATAACTGCTTCCTACTGCAACAGCACCAACAGTTGGTATAAGAACCAGGCTGTTTTTATCATGATCTGCTCTGTAAAATGAAACTCCATGGTATTGGTGAGAAGCAATAATTCTTAGCGATTCCCAAATTGGAGTTGTCGATTTACAAGCGGCCAAAACATCCTCAGTATAATACTTAACTTGGTTCTTACTTGCTGAAGGAAGAGCAGCTGAAATGGCATCTAGTCCAACTTCTAGTCCTAATTCTTCTGCAAAAAGAATATTTTTTGCATTTTCTAATGCTGGAAGAACCTCTTGTAAAGCTTTAACGCGTGTACCTGTTGAATTAGGCATCATATAGCCAAACAGGGAACCATATTCTTTTATTGAGCTATCCCATGCTTCGTTGCTTGTTCTAATAGATTGATCTAGTTCTTTCATAACAACCTTATCAATATCTCTATTTTCAACTCTATCCGCGTACCCGTAAAGTGGAGTCCTTTCTGCTTGCATATCAAATTCAATTTTATCAATTGATCTATGATTAGCACCAAGGAAGTTTCCGTAGTAGTTTAAGAATTTTGCAATTGATAAGCCACCACCTTTAAGTGCTCTCTTTTCAGCTGCCATAGAATGCTTTATTTGTTGGTAGTGAATTAACTCATGTCCCGCAGTATAAAGCATAACAAATGGGTTAAGTTCTTTTCTAATCCAAACATAGATTCCACTGTCAGAGTAAAGACCATGTGATGATCTTTTCTTTGCAAAACATTCTCCTGCAAAGTCCCTATTTGTTAGTTTGAGCTTTTTAAGTTGATTTGAAGAAAGAACCGAAATTCGGTCTTCTGTCATTCTACTTGTAAACACTTTATCTACTGAAATTCCTTGCTCTTTAGCAAAGCTTTCGATGTTGAATTTAGCATATGGAACAACTTCCATTAACTCAATTAAGTCTTCTTTTGAAGGACTTGTTTGATTAATAATATTTTGAAAACGTCTTAGTCTTGGAAAGTTTCCTAGGTGTTCTTCTCGTTTTGTTGCTAAGAAATTGGTTTTCTTTTCGCCAGTCATCGTGTTTGCTAGAGCGATAGTTCTTTTCCACTCAGTTCTTGCTCTACGAAGGTCGTCAGCGATAACTTCATCACTTACAAGTGAAGTTTGAGTTCTCATTTCAGATTGTGTACCAACCTTAATTTCTTTATCTGAATCTCTTGTTCCAAGGTAGAGAGTTTCATATCTTAGTTGAGTAACATCTGCTTCCATTTTAAAAAGCTCTGCAAATTCTGCTCTTTTTGGAACAGCTCTTAAGCCTTTTGCTGATTGTCTACAAAAGTTTTCAAAGTGCTTTCTGATAGTCTTTTTACTAATTGGACCAAGAACTACGTTTGGCATATCTTTTGAGATTGATGTTTTAACAATATTCGCAATCCTATAAACAGCTGCTTGAAAATTCTCATCCTTTAGTTCTTCACCTGTTGAAATAAGCTCATCAATTAGTACTAAGTCTAGCGCCTTATCTTCTGGAGTGTAGGATAAGTTAATTTTATCAGTATTTAGGGCCCTAATATTATCTAGGATATCCCTAACTGATTTAAACTTAGGGTGTCCATCGTGATCCTTTAAAATGGAAACTAGTTTTAACTGATTATCGTTTATGTAATTGTCGTGTTCTTTAGTTTCTGTTTTACTGACTCTTGTTTCAAGCATGTCTATAACTTTATAGATATGACCGATTGCTCTTGGGTGTAAGTAAGATAGAACTTCTTTTAATTGATTTTTCATCCCATGTGCTAAATTTAATAGTTCAAAAGCATATGTTCTTTCTTCATTAAGCATCTTGTTTGCTTCTTTAAGCATTCTTGAGATTTGTACAATTTGTGCTGCAACAAACACTGGTAAGTGCGTATTTTGAAAAATAGGCTCTTTAGACTTAACAAGGTCTTTTGCTTCAACAGCGTCTTTATGGTTTATGTCGTCAACGATCACAAAAGGAGCGTATCCACCACCTGCTGATGTGTTAACAATTGAACTCATTTTTCCTTTTTCTTGAGGCGCGTATCTAACGAGAGCGTTGTGAGACATTCTAGGAACTGCGTTCTTACCGCCACCAAAGAAAACCCATGTTCTAATATCTGCAGCAAGGTTTGCAAATTTATATCCTTCAGCTTTCCTTTGAACAGCTACAGGGATTCTCGCAATCTTTACTAATTGTTGGTAGGCAAATTCGCTCGGTCTTTTCTGAATCATTTTAAGAACGGCTTCTTTTTCTGCTTTGGGCATAGTTTTTAAAATGTAAACACCTTGTCCACCTGCTAGGGAAGGAGCCTTAACAACCCAGTCATCCGGGTTTGAAAGGATTATCTCAACTGATTTCATTGTTGGTGGTAATGTTTGAGGTGGCATTATTTTAGCTCCACCCAATTTAAAACCTGCGCTTGTAATTCTCTTAGAATAATACTTAGGAGCGTAGTGAGTTAATGTCGCTAAGATTATTTTATTATCTAAAATTCTATTTAATCCGCCCATGTATACTTTTCTATCGATGATTGCATCAATAATTCCAGGAATCGCGTATGCTGATTGTTGTGGAATTGGATTGCCTTTTTCATCAAGCATGATTTGACCTTCGTCTTCTTCATCCTTAATAAGATTATCCCTTAAGTATTGTGGCTCTGCAGAATCTGGATCCTTCATATAAAGACCCTTTTTTGGATCAAAAAGTGCAGAGTCAGCATTAATTCTTGAGTAGATAGAAGTAACGATTGGATTTTCTTTACTAACTGTTCTTAGCCTAATATATCCATCTTCATCTTGGAATAGCTGGTCAGCATCAGCATATAGTAACCCTGAAAAAGCCGCTAGTTGATGAATCTCTGGGGATGCACCATTCTGTCCACCAGGTGGAAGAAGTATTTGTACTCCATCTTTTCTTTTAGTCCAGCTTTCGCCAAGAGATTTATATGTTTCGCCAAGTATTTTGAAGTGGTCATTTGGCATTAGTTTTCCAAGTGAGTCTAGAATTTCTGGAGCTTGATCATAGATACCTTCAAGAACATTCATATTATTTGATGCACCTGACGGAGAGCCAGCGTTTATTTCTAAAATTCTGAATGGAAGACCCGGTAACTCTTCTTCCTTATTTTTTGAAATTAAAGCAGGAAATTTATCAGTCTTTTGTAGGTAATCTTCTACTAACACTAAATCCAGACCAACGTTATCTAAGAATGGGTATGTCTTCATATTAGGATGATGTAATTGTGGAAAGTAATTAGCTGATGACTCGATAGCTTCAACAAAAATTTCACGCACATTCTCTGGTAAACTCTTAACAAATTTTGACGAGTTCAAATCTTTTGAACCGTAGATATCCTGGATAACACCTCTTAGTGAGATCATTAGCTTTTGAGCAGCTACTTCAACTTCATCAAACAGTGACTTCTCCATTGGGACAACAGTAGTTGTACATGGAACTGTGAAAGTTTTATGTTCACCTGTTGAAAGCTTTTTAGAAAAGGTAAGGTCTCTACTTTTTAAGAACTTAGTAACCTTCTTACTTTCAGTGTAATGATTTGAAACTTCATTGTTCATTAACCTGTCGGCAATTGGCTTAGCGTGCTGATAAGCTGTTCTTAGTTTTTTAGCTGAAAAGATATAATTTGATACCTTTACCTCTGCACTTCCGATAAAACCTACGTTTGGATTGTACTTGTTCTTTTGGCTCTTACCTGTTTTTTTCACGTTTGCACCTCTGATGTTAAGAATTTCAGTAATGTGCAATCCGTTGCTCTTACTCTTTTAACTATGTACAAAGAATATACCAAGAATAACGCACCGCTGCAAGAAATTTTTACACTTTGGTTAAAATATGTTGATTTTTTTACCAATCAACCGGGATTTTCTAAAGAAATAGCCTCTTTTGTATAAACTTTAGACAGTTTTGTGCCTCTATATCATTTAAGTTGAAGTTATTGATAATTCATAGGCACCCACTTCGAATTTAAAAATCCACAAACTTGAAGGATTTTAAGTTTAAAATATGCCATATTTCTGTATCCATATGCTCTTTTC
>JBLIAG010000053.1:0-21787 GCA_047634375.1 Bacteriovoracaceae bacterium | reverse complement strand
AAATTACCGAAACATAAATAAGAAGGACTTGATTAACAATGTAAAATGACAGTTTGGTCATTATCCCTTGCAAAAGAACATGTCATAATCGCCCAACTCTCACAAAAAATTTTCTTAATAGCCTCTAAAAACTGACAATCAACTAAAAACAAACTTATTTAATCATTTATTAAGAATATTAAATAAATATAAACTACTGAAATTATGTAAAAAAGAGTCTTTTCCAAACTTAAGAAACATGAAGGCTTGTTAATTTTTTAGATCAGCGTATACTTCAGAGATGGAAATAGATAACGAACTACTAGATATTTTTGTTGAGGAAGTTGGAGAGCTTAAACTAGAATTAACTCCAACACTTGTTAGTCTTAACGCGAACCCCCAACAGCCAGAACTCTTTTTAACCTTTTCACAAGTAATTGATCGTATTTATGGAACGGCAACTACCATGGGTTTTATTGAACTTGGTGAGTACCTAGGAGTTGTTAGAAATATCACCAGAAAGTGTGGCAATGCAAAAATCCCAAGGGCCATGCCGGAAGTCTTAAAGATCGCGAGAGGATGTATGGAAGAGTTTGATACACTACAATCAAGCCTTAAAAGCCCAGATCAAACAAAAATTTTATTAGGTAGAATGAGAGTCGAAATGAATAGAGCGACAAAAATTGAAAATGAAATTTTCGCTTATAGTAGAGATGCAAAAACACTACTAAGGTAATTAAGTTTTCTCATCAATAAGTAGTGTTTACAGATACGTTAATCTTCAATAAAATATCTTGTGATACTAGAACCCAATATATTTCCTATAGACGAACAACTTGAAACGATTACCGAGTCTCTAAAAAAGAATTCATGCCTTCTACTAAAAGCTGAAACTGGTGCAGGAAAAACCACTAGACTTCCCCCGTATTTAGTAACAAAAACTTCTGGAAATATTTTAGTTTTAGAGCCAAGACGATTAGCTGCGAAATTATCAGCAGAAAGGTGTGCACAGATCCTAGGAACTCCCGTTGGAAATATTGTTGGCCACCATATTAGATTCGATAAAATAACAAGCTCAGATACGAGGCTTCTCTTTATTACTGAAGGGCTTTTCCTTTCTTATCTACGAGAAGATCCTACTCTTAGCAAGTACAGTACTATAATTTTGGATGAGTTTCACGAACGAAGTATCCACACCGACACAGCATTATGTTTGATTAGAAAACTACAAGCAACAACTAGACCAGACTTAAAATTAATTGTCATGTCTGCGACCCTTGATACAGCACAATTAGAATATTACCTGGCCGGAGCAAAACTTTTTAATATCCCCGGCAGAGTCTTTCCCATAGAAATAGAAAACCACCAAATAGAAACACAAGAGGCCATACTTGATATGCTTCATGACCCTCGTTGCCCTAAAAACATACTCGTATTTCTACCTGGAATGGGAGCTATTAAAAAGTTACAAGATCAATTGAAAGGACTTGTTCCCGAAGATGTGGAAATTATTCCACTCCACTCTACTCTTAATAAAAAAGACCAGAATAAGGCTTTCACGGGCCTGAAAAGAAAAATTATTCTTTCTACAAATATTGCAGAAACTTCTTTGACCATACCTAATATTACTGGTGTTGTTGATACTGGAACCGAAAGGAGGGCCAGTTTTGCACCTTGGAGTGGAATGCCCTTGTTGCAACTAGAAAAGATATCAAAGGCAAGTGCAACTCAAAGGGCAGGTCGTGCAGGACGAGTTCAGAATGGTTTGGTATTTAGAACCTACCCTTTAAATGATTTTTCTTTGCGCTCAGAATTTACTCCTCCTGAAATTACTCGGGTAGAACTTTCTCATTACATGTTGGATCTTATTGATTTAGGACACAACCCAGAAGAACTTAATTGGTTCGAGTTACCTCAAGAAAAAAACCTAGATAAAGCTCTCGAGCTTTTAAACATACTTGGAGCACTTAAAGAAGGTAAGATCACACAACTTGGGAAGTACTTGGCAAAACTACCTCTCCACCCACGGCTTGGGGCCATGCTCTTTAAATCAAAAGATACTAACAATTTTAGTGATACACTCCTTGCAGTGTGTATTCTAAGTGAAGGGATGATACTTTCTAAGCAAGCAAAGTTTTATCCCGGTGATGAGGAAGAATTTTGTGATATATCCCTACAATCAAATCTTTTAAAGGCATATTTTTGGAAACTAGATAGTCTAAGTGATTATCAATCGCATCTAAGTGATATGAGAGCATATAAAAGAGTCATTGAACTCTATCAGAGTCTAAGTAAAAGATTGGGATTAATAAGAGAACCATCAAAAATAAAAACAACTTTTTCAGATATAAGCTCAGCGCTCTTAGCAGGTTATCCTGATCGTATAGCGGCAAAACGAAAGATTGAAAATAAAAAGGGGTCTAAAAAAATCAAGTCCCAAGATAGTTATAATTTTTGCATGGGACGGGGTGGCAAACTTACTGCAAATTCGGCATTATCCACAAGTCTCCCAGATTTTATAATAGTTCTCGATGCACTTGAAAACCCAAAGGCAAATGCTGCAATCGGAACCAGTATTACTACTGCTTCAAAAATCACTGCCAAAGAATTAGAGAAGACCAACTCTACATTTTTAACAACATCAAACGAAAGTATTTTTAATGAAAAGAAGGGAACCCTAACTCTTAGCTCACATCGAAAGTATGGCAATATTAATATTGGAACTACAACTCACCCACCAGTTATTCCCCAAGGCGAGGTTCTGGCGAGGTTAATGCATTCAAATTGGCCATGGCCCTTTGAAGATGATCTTGTATTTCAAGAATACAATAAAAGAGTACATTTGTTAAACCAAGCTAACATTGAGCATAACTGCCCAGAGTTTGTAGGAGAGATGTTTGAATTGTTTATTGATGCCAGTATCGAAACTGAAACAGGTTATCAAGATCTTCAAAAACATGGTTTGAAAAAATTAATTAACGATCAACTCTCCCCCCAAGATAAATATGTTCTTGATATAGAGACCCCTTTAAAAGTCACACTTAGTAATGGAAAGACATTTAACATTGAATACCTTGAAGAGATTCCATTTATTCAAGCTCGGGTTCAAGACCTCTTTGGAATTCATGAACACCCAAGTATAGCAAATAATAAAATCCCACTATTATTTAAACTTCTTTCCCCTGCAAATAAAGTCATTCAAAATGCTAATAATTTGGTTTCTCTTTGGGGTCCATCATGGGAACTTCTCCGAAGTGATCTACGTCCACGATACCCTAGACATTACTGGCCAGACGACCCAGCGAATTCCAAACCGATTCGAATGAAAAGACATGTTGAACAAGACTAGTTTTAGGGACAAAAAAAGCGCTCATTAAAGAACGCCTGTAATTTTTAAATAAGTTCTCCTAATTCGTCATCACTAATTGAACTATGAAATGGGTTAGGCCCCTCTGAATCAGAGTGATCACCAAGGCCATATATATATTGATTAAAGATATCTCGTAAGCTACCTCCGTAATACTCCTCTAGATCTTTTCTAAAGTCTTCTTGGTCAACTGTAGAGAACTTTCTTTTATTATAGTATATCCTTAGAAATTTCTTTAAACTTTTCTCTGGCCTTTCTTTCAAAATAGAATCGAGATAAAACATAAAGGCCCTTCCATCTTCGTATGAGCGTTTATCAGTTTTTCTATTGAATACACTTTGATTTCCAAGATTCATTGAAGAAAAGTTAGGTTCTTCGGATCCAAAGTGAGTAAATTTATGAATCGTTGAAAAATCTCTCCAACTAGCAACTGCTTCATCTATCCAACCAGCATCACCATTTGCTGGCATTACGCCTCTTGCAAAGTAATTATGTTGTAATTCATGTCCTATTGCGAACCATCCAGATGTTCCGGCCCCTGCATACTCCATTCCACCTCTCCATTTACCATCACTATAGAAAACCAATCCTGGGTGTGGCCATGGACCATAATCTGTTTCAAGCTCTTTTAAAACCTTAATAACTTCCCGTTTAGTTCTTTTTGTTAAGCTATAGTTTTTTGAGTAAATTGTTACCGGAAAATCTCTCCCATTTGAGAGTTTTGATTTATAGGTAAATTCTTGAACTTTGAATTTTTCCACTGGAACCATATGAATGTATAATGAGGAAGAAGTAAAATAATCTGGATATGAGTATTTAAAATAATTATGTGATGATTCCACTAGTTTGCCATTAGTAAATAATCGATGCTCTTTCTTTGCACCAAGAATACGAAGTGAGACTTCCATTTTATATTGATCATATTCATAGTTACTCGGAATATACCTTTCTAGAAATTGTCTATCCCTCATATCTTTCATAAAGAAACCAACGGATACAGAATCATTCCCGTAAACTACACCGTGTGCTATGATACTTTCAATTTCAACAGTATATCTTCCAGGACTTAACTCCCTATCGATAATTCGCACTATACTTTCTCTATCTGGTGTTCGAATCTCTTGCTGAGCATATATATCTCCGTTCATAGAAATTCGAATTGGAAAACCAACAACATCAAAAATGGGAAAACCGGACTCTATAACTTCAAACTCAATAGTAGAAACTGAAATTGCTACCTCATTTTCGCTATCAAATGATAATTCGTACTTGGCTTCAATAAAGTCTGTCCATACCGCTTTCTTAGTTCCAGAGTAAAATGATGGTGGTGCTTGTTCGATTCCTGCCTGAGCAGAAAAGGTATTTAAGGATAAAATAAATATTAGGAGCTGAAGAAATATCATCGGCTTTAGAATAACTCAAAAGAGGGTTTTCAAACTCCAAATTGAAGTATTTTCAGAGGGTGTCAAAACTATAGACACACATAAAAAATTTTAAAGTGAGTAAACGCAGCGGTAGCCAAGATTTGTGAATGCCGAAGTATTTCCTGTCACCTTAACGGTGAAAATACCTGATGCTTGAAACCCAGAGCCTTTACTACTTCCCCTATAAATGGCCACATTCGCACCAAATTCACCATAACCCATGCCACCATGGGGAGAAGCAAGTGCAGAATAGTCTCCAATCGGTCCAAATTGGTCCTTAGCAGACCTATTAACACTATCTGAAAGGGAACCAGTAGCAGTATGAGAAGCCGACGTAATAGCATTAATATAAGCTGTCGTACCATAATCTGTACTACCTGTATTTGGATCAATAACCCATTCAGAAACGTTTCCAGAAAAGTCCCAAATCACTTCTGTATTTGAGAGTCTATGAGTTCTTTTTTGTTTGAAGTTTGGCTCTGTTCCTGAGTTGTTACAATCAGTTTTGACATACTCTTGACTAGCATCACAAATCACAGATGGATCATTATCTGAGTGACCAGTATTTAAATTACCAGTCCCAACTACTCCTCCATCCCAATTCGAAGAAACAAGCTCAATATCTCGAGCAATAGTTTGCCACTGAGAATTTGAAATTAAAGTATAGCCAGCTCCTAAATTACTGCAACTGGTTGTTGCATCAGCTAAATTGATACTCACTTCTGGATCACCAGAAATTTGAGATGTTGCAGTTCCAGTAACATCTTTCATTTCATACTTTGCGACACAAAAATCATCACTAGTATATTCTGTATTATGAGGTACTGGGATAAAGTTCGTGGGGCATGCACTTATAACAAGATCAACACTTGCTGTGGAGCAAACTGAACTATTATCCTCTTTAATTCGTTTTGAATAAAAACTATAACTCCCAGGATTTTGAGAATTCAATATGATATTTACAGATGTTCCTGTAGCAACTCCAGATCCAACTTCTGTGGTGCAGGCCGTATCGGAATATACTTTGACTGTATCTCCAGATTCCACACCTGAAACGGTTAATTCCGGAGTCATATCAAGGGTTGGGCTTCCAGTTGGAGCTAAAAGCGTAATACCTGTAGGCTTATCTACAAAGCTTGCATCACTAGAGTCTCGAGGTCCTCCTGTATTACTGCCAAAAATATTCCATGGTTCACAAGAGACAAATAAAGATAAAATAAAAATGAGATATATGTTTTTCATTTAAGACCTATCGGCTTAATTTTATTAAAATATAATTAATAATTCCTTAGGCCATGATGTACATAGTCGACTAAATCCTTTTGTTACCAACAAAAGGACTTATTTTATAATAATTTTGGGTTCGTAGTGTGAACAATTATTTCTCTATGAAAATGATTGGTCTCTTCTTTAAACAATTTCAATTTTAATATTAGTTTTTGGCCTTGAAACACAAGTCAGAATATGACCACTCTTTTTCTCTTGAGATGTAAGCCCAGAGTCTGTAAAAGAATCAACTTCTCCCTCTATCAATTTACACTTACATTCACCACAAACCCCTGAACGACATGCAAAGGGAATAGCTATATTTTGATCTTCTAAAAATTCAAGAAGTGATTCCTTTCCATCATAAGCTAAGCTACTAGAAGCAACTTCCACCTTTACGCTCCGTTTAGGAATTTTATCGAGATCGAATGCAGCTGGAGAGGCAAATTTCTCACCATGAATTTTTTCTTCTTCATGGCCATTACTTATCAATGCTTCCGTTATTCCATCCGTCATTATTGGAGGCCCACAAAAATAAAAATTAGCTGCAGTATCAATCGTTATTTTAGATTGAATATAGTCGTACGAAATATAACCAGTCTCGCCATCCCAATCTTCTGCGCCAGGTGATAGGATTGGAAAATACCTAAAATGAGAATAAGAGTTCGATAGATTTAAGAGTTCTTTATGAAAAACTAAATCCTTCACTGAATTCATTCCATAAAATAAAACCATGGGTGACTTCGTTGAGCGATCAATAGCTGTCTTGACCATAGAAATTAGTGGTGTAATACCAATTCCTCCTCCAACGTAGATACGTGGGGTCGTGTTTTCCAATTCCTGGTCAGTAAATAGTCCACCAGGAGGGTATGCCCAAACAGTATCTCCAATTTTTAAGGAATGAAACCAGCCTGAACCTACTCCATCCTTTAAAAGTTTTATAGAAACTTGTAGTGTACTTGTATTTTCACAACTTCCAGAAATGGAATAAGACCTTAATGTTTTAGAGTCTTCTTTTATTTGAAAACTTAAAAACTGCCCAGGAGCAAAGATTGGGAATATTGCTTCATTCAATCTTTTAAACCTAAAGGTTTTTACATCACGGCTTTCATCAATAATATCAACAATAGTTAACTCTTCTTTATTATGCCAATTATCATGATCGTCCGTACTATCAACTCTAGATTCTTTAGAGTCTGAAATTATTCTTAAACTCAAAAGTAAAATAAAATAAATTCCAATTCCAGAAGAGAGATAAAATAATCCCTGATAAATACTCATTACTTACCTCCTAAAACTTGCTCAAAAGTCAGAGCTTTTACTGGGCAAATATCAATACAACCACCACAACCAATACATGGAGTTGTCTCTAAACTAAAACTACCCTTAATAGGCACTCCGTCTTTATGTGCGTAACTAGCGACATCAATTCCCATGGGACATTGTGTAGTACAAAGATCAAGTCCTTTACATTTATCGCTCGCTGCAACCTTAAATTTACTTTTTGTAAACTTACCAAATAAACGCATACTCGCGGCAAGTGGACAACCGTAACGACACCAAATTCTAGTACCTAGGAATGGATACGCTCCGACTCCTATTAGGGCTCCAAAAATAAAGTCAACAACAAGATCTTGAGCTCCTCGCATAGACTGTAATAATTCACCACTTGCAAAAATATTCCAAGCATCTAAAAACAAGAGAATTCCAAAAACGATACCAAAGGCGAGAAATACATATTGTATACTTTCGAGTTTTCTGGAAGTCTCCCCTCTAGGTGTCATCATTGTTACCCATTTATTACCTAATTCGGTAACACCAATAGTTTCAGATAAATTTCCACATGCACAGAACCATGAACAATACCTTTTCCCTACAAACCAAACAACTAAAGGAACAAGAACAAATAAATAAACAAATCCCCCAATCGAGGTAAAACCGTTATAAATGTATACATAGGCATTTTTGTTTACTGGTTTATATTGATCATTAAAAAATTCACCACCTTGTATAAAATAAGGGAAGATATAAGGCACAAGATAAAAAAGGATTAACTGACTAAGAAAAATACTAATAAATTTATTTCTCTGATATTTACTTATTGGCTTCTTTTTATTTTTTCCATAAGGTGTTTTACCACTCATGAAAACTTTAAAAGCGATACTACAGACTAATCCTGAATAAATAGTTGCGTACCAAAAACCGGTAGACTTTCCAAACCAATAAAAAGTGGAGACAACTTGATCTTCGGAAACAAACCATGTTGGATACTTATAGATAAAATAGAAGGCTATAATGACTGGAAAAACAAGTGCAATAAATGCTTTCTCGAATGGTGAACGTTTCATCTGACCTCTTTATTTTATATTGTATTTTCTTTATTAAATTTTAGTTTCCTGATTCGACAATGGAACTTCGCTAAAGGCTACAGTTGATTTAACTTCCAATCATACTCGAGAAACTCAACCTTATATTCTCCTGAGAGACCATAGTATTTCTTCACAAAATTTTTATAGCTTCCATACTTTTCTATAAAATCATCTCCGTACCAATCAAATATCTTTGATAAGTAAAGAGTACCATTCTTCTCATAGTTTTTAGTTTTATTATTTAAGAAGTTCTTAGTTGATTTATCTAGTTGTTCCTCTAGTTTATCTGCTGTAAATGCTTCAGGAAGAAGAGATGGACAACCTATTGAAGCACAATTCACAGCGAAATGAATTCTAGGTTCTTTAAATTGTTTTCGAATAGTCTTGTGTTCTACTTGATCGAGGGTCATTTTTTTTCCGAATACTTTCACAATCTTTTGGCTCCAAGGGCCACTAAAAAAAGAACCTATATTTTTGATACTTTTGATTGGGTAATGTGTAACAATTAACTCTAAAGTATACGCATTATAAATATTTATCCAAAAAACTAATTTTTGATCTGAAGAAAATGATTTAAACTCTTGTATGGTAATTGCTTGAACTTGTTTTAGATATTCCTTTAACTTTCCATTTTGAGCCTTTAAACCTTTATAATTTACAAGTGTTTGTTTTTCAATTTGTTTTGAAAACTCACTTAAAACCTCACTAAATTTAGTATGGTTTTGGTCAAATTCCGCAAATACATTTAAAGAAAGTAAAATAGAAAATAATAGTAATAGCTTCATAAACTCCTTAATATAGTTAAAAATATACAATAAGTGAAAAACCTAGATTATTTATTACAACTTTTATGAAAAAATCAGTTATTTTCGTCGTTTTCAGAAAATGATTTTAAAACTCTCTGGAGATTCCCCTTTTTTATAGGTTTTGAAATAAAATCTACCATTCCCGCTTCAAAACAGATTTCCTTATCTTCAGGGAAAGCATTCGCTGTCATCGCTATAATCGGGGGACAGCTATCGCCATAGGTCTTAATTAACCTTCTTGTGGCCTCAATTCCATCCATAATTGGCATCTGCATATCCATAAAAACAATAGTATATCCATTTTGATTTTCCTTAAATGCTTCAAGGGCCTCAACGCCATTATTAGCTATATCACATTCATACCCCATAATTTCAAACATCATACTTGCAAGTTTCTGATTAACAATATTATCTTCGACTAATAATATCTTATGACTATATTTTTTAGCTAGCTTTCCAACAACTCCAGATTTTTCTTTGATAAGTTCCGTTTGTTCTTCACCATTTTTCAACCTAATTTGAAGTCCAAATGTTGACCCTTTACCAGGACTACTTTCGACAAAAACCTCTCCACCCATCAAAGAAATAAGCTTTTTACTAATAGATAAACCCAATCCAGTTCCACCAAAATTTCGGGTTGTAGATGAATCTGCTTGGGAAAAGTCCTTGAATAACTTCGATTGATTTTCAACACTTATACCAATTCCTGAATCAATAACCGAAATAACAATATTTGATTCATGATCACTACATTTAGTAATATCTAACTTAATATGAACACTACCTTCATTAGTAAATTTAATCCCATTAGATAGAAAATTTATTAGGACCTGTCTAATTCTAGTTACGTCACCCATAAACCACAAATTTGTATTTTTAGGTTCTTCGTAATTAAGAATAATTCTTTTTTGCGAAGCTGTGGAATCAAGAAGGAACATGGCCCCACTGATACAGTCGGAGACATTAAAATTTTTAATTTCAAGTTCAAGCTTACCAGAGTCAATTTTAGATATATCTAAAACATCATTTAATACAATAAGGAGACTCTCCCCACTTGAACTAGCAGTATTAAGCATTTCTCTTTGATTCTGACTAAGTTCTGATTCTTTTAATAACTCAATCATTCCTAAAATCCCATTCATTGGGGTTCTTATCTCATGGGACATATTAGCAAGAAATTCAGATTTCACTCTCGCCATTTTTAAAGCATCTCTTTTGGAGCTCATCAATTTTCGATTAGAAAAATAAGATATCAAGAAAATAAAAGAAACTGATGATAGAAGACTTAAGATAAAAGAAGTTAATAAGTTATCAAAAGTCGTATTCATTTCTTTGATAATTTGTTTCTTTTCTGCGTTGATAACCATTCTTAAATCAGTAAATGCCTTAAAGTACCTAGTATCATCTATTTGAATAATAGAATCAATTTTATCAATGCCAACTTTTTGTTTATGAAGCTCTTTAGCCTTTCTAGCATTAATACTATAAGCCTCAACTGCATCTCGAATCTCATCTAAATGCTTCTTTTCACTCTTAGTTATCTTGGTATGGGATTCATATTTATTTAAAGTATCGAGAGCGTAATTTTTATTTTTCTCTAATCGATCTAAATACTTCTCATCTGCCCTTAAAACATAATTTTTAAAATTATGAATAAAACCACCATACCCAAAAGAGTCATATATATTACTTATATTGTCTTTTCGATTATTTAATTCCAAAAGTTTTATATTAAGTTCACCTTTAACGTGCCTTAACTGTAAAAACTGAACTGCAGACACTATAATTAAGGCCATAGATAAAAGGAATGGAATAACCATGGCACTTCTTTGGATGCCCTTATACTCTTTACTTTCAGACACATCATCTGGCTTACCTATGTTTATTTCGGAAATGATGCTAAAAATAATTGAAACTATCAGACTCAGAACAAAACTATCAATTAAGGCCACTTCTAACTGCGAAAACCTATTCATCTCGAGGCTCTCAAAGCCTAACATGATTAAAGCTTCCGTTAGAAAACAGATTACAAACAATAGGTATATACTCTTTAATCTATATTTTTTCATAATGAAAACTCTTCGGATAAAAAAGATTGAAGTAAAAGAATAGATAATATGTTAATTTTAATGACAAAAAATTCCGCAGTAAATAAATCAACTTTATGAAAATCAGGTTAGTATGCCATATAAACCTAATTCTTACAGACTTGTACATATGGAAGTATTTCCATAAGCTTAACTATGAACAAAAATTTTCAGGCCCTTCTATTCTCCTTAACCGACTCTAACGAGGTTTTAAATGAAGAATTAATCCAAGAACTCTGGAGTGGTTACGGTCAATTAACTCGAGTAACACTTAATAACCAATCCATTATTATAAAGTTAATTAAATTTCCAGAACAAGTTGACCATCCTAGAGGATGGAATTCAAATTTGTCCCATGAAAGAAAGGTTAAATCTTATCAAATTGAGACTACGTGGTACAAAAACTATAATCATGAAATAGAGAATGCTTACTTTCCTAAATATATTTCCAGCGGCGAAATAAGTAATACCAAATACCTTATTCTAGAAGATCTACAAGAAAAAGGCTTCAAACCTCAAGTATCAATTCAGTGGTCACAAATTAGTCTTTGTTTAAAATGGCTAGCTTACTTCCATGCAAAGAATTTGGACAATAAAGCAAATGAACTCTGGAAAATTGGTACATATTGGCACCTTGATACCCGACCTGATGAATTACAAGCATTGAACGATAACGAACTGATTACTGCAGCACCAGTGATAGATGAGAAACTAAATAATGCAAGATTTAAAACAATTGTTCATGGCGATGCAAAATTAGCTAACTTCTTATTCAACGAAAGTGAAGTAAGTGCTGTCGATTTTCAGTATGTCGGAGGCGGTGTTGGAGTAAAAGATTTAGCCTATTTTCTAAGTAGTATTTATAACGAAAATGAGCTTATAAAGAACGAGAAACGATGTCTGGATAATTACTTTTTTGAGTTTAAAAATGCAATGAAACAGTTCAACAAACATATAGATGCCAAACTAATTGAACAAGAATGGAGAGAACTTTATCCATACGCATGGTGTGATTTCTATCGCTTTCTCAAAGGCTGGTCACCTGCGCACTTTAAAATAAATACTTATTCAGAACAAATGAAAGAGAGAGTCCTTAATGCTATTAGACAAAAATGAATTAGAAAAACTATTAGAAATTGCTAAGAAAGCGGCATTAAAAGCTGGAGAAATTATTTCAAAAGATCAGGGAAATAGTATTTCATTGAATAGAAAAATAGGCGGTGAAAATCTTGCCTCTTGCGTTGTTACGGAAATAGACTTGAAGGCTCAAGACATCATCATAGAAACGTTAGCATCTACTCTAGAGGACTATGACCTAGGTCTTCTTGCAGAGGAAAGCACTGATGATGATTCGAGATTTAAAAAAGATTACTTTTGGTGCATTGATCCTTTAGATGGAACTTTAGCTTTTAGTAGAAATGAGGATGGCTATAGTACTTCAATTGCACTCATTTCAAAGGATGGCTCTCCAGTAATAGGTGTTGTATACAATCCAAGATCAAACAGTCTCTACACAGCGATCAAAGGCCAAGGAGCTTATAAGGATGGTTCACCACTACTCGCTAATGATAAAAACACACACCTAACTTTGCTATTTGATCAAAGTTTTTTAAATATTTCAAATCACAAGGAGGAGATGGAGAAACTAAAAAGAAAAGCTAGTGAGTTAGGGTTATCAGGTGTGAAGCTTCATCCACTTGGTGGTGCAGTTATGAATGGTATTAGTACAATTGAATTTGCACCAGCGATTTATTACAAACACCCTAAGAAGGCAATTGGCGGTGGAAGTCTTTGGGATTTCGCAGCCAGCTCAGTCATTCAATCTGAAGCTGGTGGCTTTAATTCTGACTATCACGGGGCTTCGCTAGACCTCAACAGAGAAGATTCAACTTTTATGAATCACAGAGGTATTATTTTTAGTAGTTCTAAGAAACTAGCTGACTCTATATAAATATCACTTATAACTTCTTGAAGACAACTTGATATTTTCAAATAAAAGCTCTTCTTTATTCAGTTTATAATCGCCATTATTAAATTCCCAAGCGGAGACAAAGGAAAAACCACTATCTACTCGTCTCGCTTCGCCCTCATCAGTTTGATACTCTTCCCTAAAGTGTGCACCACAAGATTCCTCCCTTGTAAGTGCATCAAGACACATCAATTCTGCAAGCTCTATGAAGTCAGCTAGTCTAATCGCATTCTCGAGTTCTTGATTCAATTCGTTTTGATGCCCAGAGAGTTTAAGATTAATCCAAAACTCCTTTTTAATTTTAATGATTTTTTTAATCGCGTTTTCTAGGCCGACTTTATTTCTCGACATGGCACATTCTTGCCACATAATCTTACCTAAATCTATATGGAATTCACTTACTGTTTTATTTCCATTGATAGAGAATAGTTTTTCAATATTTTTTTTAATATTACTTTCCGCTTGCTCAAAAGCGGAATTAGTAATAATAGATTCTTCCCTTGGAAAGTTGTCAGCTAAATAATTACTAATAGTACTTGGGAGTATCAAGTACCCATCAACACTTGCTTGAAGTAATGAATTTGCACCTAACCTATTTGCACCGTGATCAGCAAAATTACATTCACCAATTGCATAAAGCCCTGGTATTGAAGTCATAAGCTCGTAATCAACCCAAAGACCTCCCATTGAGAAATGAGCCGCTGGCGAAATTCGCATAGGAGTTTCATAAGCATCATCACCTTTAATATTTTTATACATATCAAAAAGGTTTCCATACTTACTTTTGATTGTCTCTTTACCTAGCCTATTTATTGCATCCTTAAAATCTAAGTAGACTGCATTCTTTAAATTTCCAATACCAAAACCTGCATCTACCCTCTCTTTAGCAGATCTTGAAGCGATGTCTCTTGGAGCGAGGTTACCGAAACTTGGATATTTTCTTTCCAAATAATAGTCTCGTTCTTCCTCAGGAATTGAATTAGGATCCCTTTGATCATCCTTTCTTAGTGGAACCCATATACGCCCATCATTTCTAAGGGACTCGGACATTAAAGTTAATTTGGATTGAAACTCTCCAGACTGAGGTAGTGCTGTTGGATGAATTTGGGTAAAACTAGGATTTGCAAAACAAGCACCTTTTTTAAAAGCCTTCCAAATTGCAGTAGCATTACAGCCTAAGGCCAGAGTTGATAATCTAAAAACACGAGAATACCCACCTGTGGCCAGTACGACTGCATCCGCGGCAAATCTTTTAATTTCACCAGTTTCTAAATCTCTTGTTATTATTCCCTTGGCCTTTCCATCAACTAAGACAATATCAAGCATGTCATGCCTAGGAAACATAGTGACTTTTTTCTTATGAATCATTTTCAAAAGTTGAGAATATGCGCCAATCATTAATTGTTGTCCAGTTTGACCTCGGGAATAAAAGGTTCTTTCAACCTGAACACCTCCGAAGCTTCTATTGGCAAGAGATCCCCCATACTCTCTAGCAAAAGGAACTCCTAATGCTGAAAAGTGATCTATTACTTTTGTGCTTAACTCGGCTAATCTATAAACGTTAGCTTCCCTAGATCTAAAGTCTCCGCCTTTCAAGGTGTCATAAAACATTCTCCAAATACTATCACCATCATTTTGGTAGTTCTTAGATGCATTAATTCCACCTTGAGCAGCAACAGAATGTGCTCTTCGGATAGAGTCTTGAAAGCAAAAGCACTGAACATTATAGCCCTGTTCTGCTAAAGTTGCTGCTGCACCAGATCCCGCTAAACCAGAACCAACGACAATAATATTAAATTTATTTTTATTTCCTGGACTCACAAGTTTTGAAGAAAACTGATAATTAGTCCATTTTTCTTGGATTTTTCCTTTTGGAATTTTTGAATCGAGTAACACGTGAAAACCTACTTAATCTGTTCATTGATTTTTATGGCCAAGTTTTATAAAATTTTACAATTTATTATATAGTATTTCATAATGACTATGCACGCTTTTATGAAGAGAGAAAATCAAATGGATAAATATTTAAAACGAATTGATAAAAAGCTGATATCAATCATGAATTTACTCGGACATAAAATCGAAAGGTATCTTTTAGCGATAGTCTTTATTTGGTTTGGTTTATTAAAACTCTTAGGAGAAAAGTCAGCTACTTCAATTGTAGCAAAAAGTATTTATTGGATGGAACCAGATTTTGTTGTCCCAATACTTGGAGTATGGGAAATATTAATTGGAGTGTTTCTTATTTTAAAGACTCCACTTCGTCTTGCGGTCCTACTGTTACTCCTTAGATTACCAGGTAGTTTTTTGGCCCTAATTTACCATTTTGATGAGTGTTTCTCTGGATCATACTTTATCCCAACCATTCAAGGACAATACCTCATTAAAGAACTAACCTTAGTTGGAGCAGCTTTAATTATAGGAAGCACTATTAAATTAGAACAAAAACCTACTCATTAGTAGACCAAACAATTTTAAACATAGAAAAAGATAGAAATAAAATGACATAGACTACCAAGTAAAACAAAGACATGAAAAATAGCATGGTTTAAAGGTATAAATTTAATTGAATAAATCAGAGCTCCCACAGTGTAGGATATTCCACCATATAAAAGCCAGTTAAAGCCTTCTTCGGACATTCCAGCGATTATAGATTTAATGTAAAAAACGATGGCCCAGCCCATAAAGATATACATCAACGTTGAAATAATTTTAAATCTCCCCGTAAAAAAAACTTTAAGAGTGATCCCTATGAGCCCAAGTACCCATGCACCACTAAATAAAATCCAGCCATCACTTCCCTTAATAACACTTAATGCATAGGGAGTATAAGTTCCAGCAATAAGTATATAGATTGCACTATGATCAAATACTTTTAATTGAAATCTTTTTTGAGGATCAGTCTCGCTATGATACTTTGCAGAGACTGTATAGAGAATGATCATACTAATACTAAAAATACAATTACTGATGATGTCTAAAGCTGTCCCTTCTTCAATTCCTTTTACAGCAAAAAGAAGAAGAGCAAAAAATGCAAGATATGCGCCTAGCCGATGTGAGTAAACATTTATTTTTTCTTCAAGAACAGAATATGTATTTAGAGATTTATGATCCAATTGAGTTGGCTTTAAATCTATCACGTAATTCGATAGTTTTGAATTGAGCACTCATTCGCCCAGCTGGATATACATCATCGTTTAAAAAAGTTTTCATTTCATCGAGTTCAGATTCTGAAACCAGTTTGGTCCAAAATTTATTAGCTGCATTCCAAGAAAACCCTCTGGCCTTTAATAAATCTTTAGAATCGAACGGTGCTTTTACACAGTCAACACTCACTTGTTTTACTTTCGCATTTCCAAGAATATCTTTTAAGTAGTCGCCTTGAAGCATAAGATTGGCCAGAGCATCGATATCGGTAAGGGCTCTATGTCCTGAGTAGTGAAAACCATGAAACACACTTAGAAGCTCTTGTTTAGCTGACAAGAAGCCCATTTTCGCCCAATCAACTTGTTTTAACGAGCAAGTCCAAAACTTCGAAGCTGAAATATCTCTGACTTCACTAACGGCTTCAATCATTGGTCTATCAAAACCTGCATTATGAGCTAAAATAAAATCTGACTCCGTAAGAATATCAGAGACAATCATCCAATCAATTTCTTGACCTTGAACGTCTTCGGCAGTAATTCCTGTTATCTCAGTTATCATTTCAGAAATTTGATTTTTCTTTGGTTGTTGTAAAGCAGAATATTCATCAAGTGGCTTTACAAGGTAGTGTTCTTTTTTATGATATACCCATTGTCTAATAGCGATTTCGATAATTTCATCTTTATGGTGATCAAGTCCAGTTGTCTCAGTATCAAGAATCGCACAGATTCCATAATCAGGCGTCATATCAACTTCTTTTTCGAAAAGTTCACTACTAAGACCTTTAAACTCTTTAATCGTAATACTTTGGTCTTCGTTATAAATTTTATCAATAAAAAACTTCTTCATAGTGATCTACCCTCAATTCCTTAGATTTGTCTTTACGCGACTATACTAACGATTCAATATACGGATGTAAACATGACTACTCACTATTAACTGCAATCTAACCATGGCCATAAGAATATTCTCTAGTTAAAATTCAACCACCAAATTAATAAGGAGAACTAATGAAAATCTTACTGCCTATTGTCATACTATTGTCCCTCTTATCTTGCTCTACTTCTAAAAAAGTTCAGTATAATAAAACACTTGATACCTTCAATTATCCATTTGAAGCAAAGCAATTTAAATTTAACTCGCAAAATCAAGATTTACAGATGACGTACATGGACGTTGGTTCAAAAGACGCCAAAAAAGTTGTTGTTCTTCTTCATGGTAAAAACTTTTCAAGTTACTACTGGGAAACAGTTACTAATGATCTACTAAAAAAAGGTTACAGAGTTATCATGCCTGATCAAATAGGTTTCGGAAAAAGTAGCAAACCACAAAGTTATCAGTACAATTTTTCACAACTTGCACTGAACACTCAACTTTTACTTGAATCCCTGGAAGTAAAAAAATCAATAATCGTAGGTCACTCAATGGGCGGTATGCTTGCTACAACTTATGCCTATAATTATTCTTCAAAAATCAGTAAACTAGTTCTAATTAATCCAATTGGTCTTGAGCCATATGGAAAGTATGCTTACTATAAAGATACAAATTTCTTCTATAAAAATGAACTAGGAAAAACGCTCGATAAAATTAGAAATTACCAAAAGAAATTTTACTACGATGGTAAATGGTCACCAGAGTATGAAAAACTTTTATTGCCTCATGAAGGACAATTAAATGGTTCTGATTGGGCGGTAGTAGCTTGGAATAATGCACTTACTTATTCTCCAATTTTTGCAGAAGATGTAACAGCGATGTTCTCTTCTATCAAAACTCCAACTGTTCTTATTATAGGAACGAGAGACAGAACAGGACCAGGAAGAGGTTGGAAAAAAGAAGGCGTTACTCATAAGTTAGGACAATACCAAAAGCTAGGAAAACAAACAGCAAAAGCTTTTCCTAAGGCAAAGCTCTACGAACTTGAAGGTGTTGGACACATGCCACACTTTGAAGCATATGATAAATTCATAAAAATTTTCCAAAAAAGTTTATAAAGAATTAAAGGGCCTGGGATGATGAATAGTTAAATCTATTTTGAATCTCAGGTATATTTTTCATCAGTCTTTTTTTTCATCAATCTTACAAAAACCATAACGATGAACCCAAGCACTAATAACCTCGGCCACATAACAAGAATCTTCTTTATTTGTCAGCATATGATCTGCTCCGTCTAAACTAATAAAGCTTTTAGGATGTTTTGCTGTTTGATAAATTTGCCCTGCATTTTCAATACCGACAATATCATCAATTTGACTATGAAAAATGAGAAGTGCTTTACCTAAATTTTGAATACTATGTTCTTGCCTTACCCATTTCAAATCTTCAATAAAAGATTTTTTCATATGAAATGGTCGACCACCAATATTAACTTCGGCTTCACCAATATGTTCAAGTTGTGTTAGCGCATCACCAAAGTGATGAGTCACGTGTGCTGGGTCTGCTGGGGCACCAATAGTACAAACTCCCTTAACCTCAGGAATATCTTTTGCGGCTGCCAAAACGGCTGCACCTCCAAGGCTATGCCCAATCAGAACTGCAGGAGCCTTTTTATTTTCCCTTAAATACTTTGCTGCGGCGACCAGGTCTTCAACATTTGAAGAGAAAGTCGTATTCGCAAAATCTCCCTCACTATCCCCCAAACCGGTAAAGTCAAAACGAAAGACTGCAAATCCTCTAAGCCATAATGATCTAGCAATTCGCTTTGCCGCTAGCACATCCTTTGAACCGGTAAAGCAGTGGGCAAATAAGACATAAGCACGGGGCTCTCTGTCATCGGGAATATCGAGTCTGCCACATAGGTTCTCACCAAGGGCACCTTTAAAAGTTAATTTTTCTCTGGCCATGACTATATTATACATGAGTTTGATTTATTATCACTTGGAAATAGCTTCCAAAAGCATAATTCTGGCCCATCGCGCAAGTTAAATATATCTAGCACTAACACTTTTCTAATAATCCCAAGAAGTGTATATTGCAATCCAACTTAAAGGTGAAACAATGAAAAATGATGAAACATTAAATTTTGTAAAACAAGTTCTAGAGAATATGCCAAAGTCATGGCTTACTCTAACTACCCACAGACTTGATATTTATAATGAAAAGTTGGCAAAGGTAGAATTCCTAGAGAAACTTGAAGTTTTATCAAAAGAAAATAACTGCAATGTACAAACACTAAGTGAACTTCCTACGGCCTTTGATTATATAAGACTTGGCCATCCACTATCCTGTTTACTTGAATGGACCATTGCAAAGTTAAGTAATCTTCCATCAAATAATGTCATCAGTTTTTCATCAAAAACAATTTCTATACTGGCAGTACTAAGAAAAAACTTATTAAAAAACAAAAACACTCAGATTATTCATACTAAAGAGCTGCCTGATCATTTTGATTTAGAAATCCTTAAAACTGTTTACGGTTATAAGTTTGAATTAAAAAAAATCATATCTCTTGATGAATTATCCCCTTTTGATGGATCTACAATTTTAGTTTCAGATAAGGAAGATTTTTCTAATACTGAACTTGAATCAAACATTGATTTTTTCTTAAATATCCATTCCCAAATGGGCTCAACACTTCTTGTCAATGGTGAACAAAATGAAAATTATATTCCTGAAATCCAACACGTAAGAAGACGAGAAACAATTGCCATGACACCAAATGATTGTCTGGATGCTCTGGAATCCCTTACAAAAAATGCTCTAATAAAAAAGAATAAAAGTACGATCATAGATAATAATTCACAGGTACTAACTTCAATTAAAGAAATAACTGGAACGGATACACGTCCTTTACTTGCCTCTAGTGGTCTCTCAATTCAATACGCCATTATGATGGGTCTTATTCACGATGCTCAAGAAAATCATCCAGGTAAGGAAGTTAAAATTATAGTTCCACCAAATTGTTATGGCGGTACCAATGATCAAGCAAGACGAGTTGCTGCTTGCCTTCCAAATGTAGAAGTCGTAGATCTTGCAGTAGACGGTGGAAATGACATGGTTCAAAGTATTGATACCATCTTAGAACAAATAGCAAAGATCAATGCTGTCCCATTTATCATTGCTGAAATACCAACAAACCCAAGAGTTGAAGTCCCTGAACTCATTAAATTAAAAGATGCTTTAGGTAAAGTACGTAAAACAGCTGATGGAGAGATTGCGATAGATCCTGTTTTTATTTTAGACCAAACCTTTTGTCCCAATGTTCATTTTTTAGGGGAAGGAGAGATCCTCTCCAGTGTAAGAACAATTTCTTATGTGAGTGGTTCTAAGTTTCCAAGTGGTGGTTTATGTACCGCTGGATATTGTGTGGCAAATAAGAAAGCAGAGAATTTAATTAGTAAAATTGATCAGCACTTAAAGCTATGCGGAAATGAGGCCACTAATTTTCAAATTGAAATTCTGGCCAAACAAATGCCTTCAATGAATAAAAGAATAAACGATGCTTATAAAAATACTAGAGAGTTTGTAAACTACATTCAAAAAACTCTACCTGCTGCAAAAATTAATTTCGTATCGGAAGAATTAGCAAAAGAAGATTTTACTCCCTCTGTCTTTTCTCTAGATCTTCCAACTAAAGGAAGTACTCATGCAGAAAAAGAGGCCTATAAAAGAGAGTTGAATTATAAACTTATTAATTTGATGATTGAAAAAATCCCAAATGAGAGTAAATTCTGTGTAAGTTATGGACAATTAAATGGCTGTTACTGGACTATACCGGCGACATCCACTCAGGGAACAACAAAAGAGGGAGATAAGGACTATATCGTTCGTGTATCCACTTCTCCCAATATGGATATTGAACTTCATAAAAAGGTTTTCTTGGAGTTTGTTGAGGGTATTTAATTCCCCCCACCAAAAACTTTTGTTATTACTTTCTCTTCATAGTATTTTTTTCAGTATGGTGAAAGATCTCAGGCTGGTTTTTAATTTTAATTTCTGTATCTTCATCATATGAAAAGGTATTTTCATCAATCTTTAAAAATTCTATTGTATATCGAACTGTTTTAAATTCTTCATTCAAAAATTTATTTGAACAAAGACCATAAGTATCAGAACCAAGCACAGCTTCAAGCATAAACTTCTTATCTTCCAATTCAACAGTGGCCCCCGCATTAACAGAGATACCTCTAGGAACAATAAAGCTTTTCATGACTTGCTGATTAGCCTTATCCCAAATAAAGTACCCTACTTCTTCGTGAAAAGGATCTTCGCTGAAACCTTCCTCCCAAGCCTTTGTTTTATATTCTAGGGCATAGAGAAGTTGTTCATGATTCTTGATATCACCAATGGGTTTAAAACTCATTTCTTGCTTAAATTTTGTATTTTCAACTTGTCGGTCCGGGTCTGGTGCACGATTTTCACCAGTCCAGTTACTCCCAC
>JBLIAG010000052.1:0-23333 GCA_047634375.1 Bacteriovoracaceae bacterium | reverse complement strand
AAATAAAAAGGAAAAATTACCGAAACATAAATAAGAAGGACTTGATTAACAATGTAAAATGACAGTTTGGTCATTATCCCTTGCAAAAGAACATGTCATAATCGCCCAACTCTCACATAATGCCCCTCTTTTTGCCAAATTTCTGTGCGTAAAAAAACAAATAAAACATCTATTCCACAACAAAAAAGTAGCCTAAACACCTGTTTTACCAACTAAACGTTCTTTTTTACTCAAGTAAAATCAAATAAAATCCGATGAAAAACTATCCTAAACTTAAATGAGGAGAAACATATGAAGTTAGTGATTTTTTATTTAGCGCTCGGAATGGCGTCAAACGCATTTTCTGCACAGCATATCTGTGAGAATTCAGACTTTAGAGAAGATATTGATGTTAACAATGAGTATTGTATTGCTGAGCCATACAAACGTGATGGTAGAACAAGGTATAGATACAAAATGAACGAAAAAACCTTGGGTGATTTAGCAGCGGTAACTAATAAATCAGCTAAAGAATTATTTTACAATGATAAATTCTGGTGTGGAAGTGACTGTCAAGAAGGTTTGATTCAAAACTTTAAGGATCAAGTTGCAACTAAAAACTTAGGACTCCAAAGTAATACAAAAAATGCAAATCGATTTACAGAACTTGTAACAACAGTTGATGATACACAAGTTGCACTAAAAAATGTAGAGACCAAACTAGAGGTTGCAAATGCAGCACTTGATGTATCACCAGAAGCTGTTTACGCAGAATTTGCGGGTAAAACAAAATCAAATATTCCTTACAATAAATTAATGAGCCCAAGGTGTTCACAAGATCCAGATTGTTTAAAAACATTCGAAGAGTTTGGGAAATACGATACTAAAAGGACTGCTAAAATTGCTGGTGATCGCGATTTTGCTGCCAAAGAAATCAGACAAAGTGGTGCAACTCTTGATCGTATTGCAAAAGATATTGATAAATCTTACGGTAATGGAGAATTTAAGAAGCTAGCACTAAAGAAGTTAGTTAAGGCGGATCCCTCTCTAAAAGGTCAATTAAGAGACCCTAATTCTTCAATCGAAGCATTATGTAAAGAAAGGTCATCTAAGGACAAGGCTTCAAGAACGAAAGCCGACAGCTCAGTAATCAGTACATGTGACCAAATTAAAGACGAGGCCGGAAGAATTTCATCTCTAAGAGATAATATTTCAAATCTAAAAGATGATATAAGAAATTCAAGTGGCCTTGATTTCTTAAGCCTTAAATTAAACCTTAAAGGCTTAACTGCAGAAGAAAGAATTGCTGCACTATCAGGTATTAGTGAAGACTCAAAGTCCAAGTTAAAGGGAACAATCCTAGGACATATGATGGATCAACTAAGAGAAGATATGTGTACTGTAGCTAATAATCCAGGTGCTATGTGTACGGGTACAGCGTTTAATACAAAAGAATTTGTAAATGACGGTACAGACGTTTCAAATAAATTCTATGACTCGAGATCAATCAGTTCTCAACCTAAGAAAAGTTCATCTTCTGCAACAGCAGAATAAGAACTTCAATTAATATTTTAGAATTGGCCAGTTTATATAACTGGCCTTTTTTAATGCCTAAAGTGTATCTTCACCAGGCTGCTTTCCAATTGGTATCATTTTCTTATGGTACTTTTTCTTGGGTTTTATCCTATCTCTCATATCTTTATCTGGTACAAGTAAAATTTTAATTCCTTTGCCCTCAGCAATCGGGGATTTTGGTTTATAGCCCTGAGGAATACTTATTGATTTTGTAGAAGTACTCTTGGAGAAAGAATGTGATTTTTGACTTTGTTGATCCTTACTCTCCTCAATACTAAGTTCTGTTTTTATGATAATCATGGAATCCTTTGTCTGAATATCCAGGGACATATTTTCGGTGGTAGGAGTAATAATAATTGCTATACTTCCATCTTTTTCATATCTCTCCTCTATGGAAACGTTAGAGCTCGCCCCTTTAAAGGAATTATATCCACTAAAAGGATCTAAATTATCCTTAAAAAAATTATCGTTATCGAAATCATCCTGAAACATTTGAATCATCTGTTCCATCATCTGCTTTCTTTCTTTCATAAATTGTTCTAGAACTTCCTCTCTAGTTTGAGAAGATGCGACAGATGAAAACAGAAATATAAATAAGGGAATAAACAACTTCATCTAATGACTCCTTTGTTAAGTTCTTTAAAGTACTTTATGAGTATATCAATACCATCTAATATAGGTGCCGGTCCTGGTTGTAAAAATATTTCTGGGCTTAACTCAAAAACCTGATTATTTTTTACAGCTTTGATTTGTGAATATCCTTCACGAGTTTTTATTGATTCAATTTTGACTTTCTTGCCACACCAGCAACCAAAAATAATATCAGGATTTGCGCTAATAATATCTTCATGACTAACAAAACGGTCTTTGGCTAAAGTTCCAGTTGATTTTTGCTTATTAATATCAACCCCTCCGCAAAGTTCTATTAGCTCACTGACCCATTTAATAGCCGATATCATAGGCTCATCCCATTCTTCGAAGTAAATTTTTGGTCTGTATTGCAAACTCTTTGTAAACTCTTTTGCGTAAGCTATCTTCTGAAGGAGTCGTGTTATTAGTTTATCACCTTCGTCTTCAGCCTTTACAAGCCTTGAAAGCATTTGAATATACTGCAGAATCTCATGAAGGGACCTATGATTTGCTATAAAAACATTCAAACCTTGTTCAATTAAATCACGGGCAATATCCTTTTGAATGTCAGAGTGCCCTATTACTAGGTCTGGCCTTATTTCTAATATCTTCTTATAATTAGAACTAGTAAAGAAAGACACTTTGGGTAACTTTTGTGCCTCGACAGGGCGCTTCACAAAAGCCGAAACACCAGAAATGAGTTCTTCTTTGCCAAGTAAATATAGCGTCTCGACGGACTCTTCAGTTAGACATATAATTTTTTGAGGATAGTTGTAATTTAAATTAAATTCCATGCACTCAGTATAAGATTTTAAATCAGGAGTTAAAAGTGTTTATCAAATATTTTTTATCAATTTTTCTTTTTCTTGTAAGTCTAGCCGGATATGCACAGCAAACCCAGTATGTAGACATGGGTGCTCAGGCATTACAAATACAAGGTAAAAGTATCCTAGCAGTTACATTTCAGAACGAAAAGAAATGGCACACCTACTGGAAAAACCCGGGAGACGCCGGTTTAGAAATAAAGTTAAAGATGTTTGTAGATGGAAATAAAGATATAGAGCTAAAGGATTATCCATGGCCCGCACCTACAAGATATATTGAGCAGGGGAATATGTGGGCATTTGGTTATTCAGATCAATATGCTCACTTCTTTGAGCTTCCTGAAAAATTTAAAAATAAGAAAATAAAAATTATTGGAGAATGGCTTGTTTGCAAAGATATTTGTATTCCTGGAACAAGGACAATTAATTTATCTGTAAACGAAAGTCTAAAAGGGTCAACTAATCCCCTAATCAAAGAGCCTAAACTACAAAAGATTTTTCGAAACCTACCAAGGAATGGTTCCCCCAAAGGAATGACTGTTTTTCTTACAAAGGGACAAAGTCAAAATCAATTAGCACTTCATTACTTAATTGAAAATGCTGATTTCTCGAAAATAAAAAAATCAGCAAGTATTGTGACTCCTTATTTAAGACCACTGTTTGATTATAAACATGAAGAAGTTTATTTAGATAAACAAACAAATACTATATATGGAAGAATTTATCTTGAGTGGGATGGCCTTTTTGAAGACCCTGAAATGCCTTTACCAAAGGATGGTGTTTTTAAGGAAGCACTAGAAGCTAAGTTTTTGGTTCAATACCCGAAAGATCAGCCCCCAAAAATCATAACCAAATTGTTTAAACAATTTACTCTAAATGGAGATAAGGAATTATCAGATCAATATAAGACATTTAAAAAGATTAATAATACGACAAAAGTAGAAGTTGATCCTGCCCCTTACAATGAGAATCAAGGTATTCTATCCTTTATCCTTTTTGCATTCTTAGGTGGTTTAATTCTGAACCTTATGCCTTGTGTGCTTCCTGTTATTTCATTAAAATTATTTGGTCTTATAATTCATAGTAAAGAAAGTAAAAAACAAATATTAAAACACAACCTCGCCTACACAGCGGGAGTGATATCAACCTTCATGGTACTCGCTACGGTTGTTATGCTAATTAAGGCCAGTGGAGATCAAATCGGTTGGGGCTTCCAACTTCAATCTCCAATTTTCGTGTTGCTAATGTTACTGATCATTTTTATTATGGCCTTAAATATGTTGGGCCTATTTGAGTTTGTAACACCGGGTGGATCAAAGCTAGGAAATACCGAACTAAAAAAAGGTTTTGTAGGAGATTTTGTAAATGGAGTTCTTGCGACAATCCTATCGACACCATGTTCAGCTCCCTTCCTAGGAACTGCTCTTACTTTTGCTTTTACGACATCACACTTTAATATCTTTCTTATTTTTTTCTTTGTTGGTGTCGGTTTATCTTTTCCTTTTATTTTAACCGGCTTTTTTCCAGCACTTATAAAATTCCTTCCAAAGCCAGGTTTGTGGATGGACAATTTAAAAAAGATCTTAGGAGTGACTTTAATTTTAACAGCCATTTGGCTTATTGATGTTTACTTTTCAATTGTAGATTTTGGTACACTCGGAATTTATGTCAACCTCCTACTAACTTCTATTGTATTTGCCTTTTCTTTTAGAAAAAAAATAAGTAAGAAAAAGTTTTCAAATTTCATTGCTTTCTTAATTCCAGTTTTACTCATATTTCAAATTTTAAGTATGACAAAGATAGCTGAAGATAATCTTTCCAAAACAGATACCTCTTCTCAGAAAGGTACAATGGTGTGGGCACCTTGGAGCCCTGAAAAAATATCCAAAGCCCCTGGGAAATATGTTTTTATGAACTTCACCGCAAGCTGGTGTCTAACCTGTAAAGTAAATAAAAAGCTAGTTTTAAACTCAAGTGACTTCAAAGAACTTGTGGAAGCGCATGACATGAACCTCCTTGAGGCGGATTGGACCAAAAGGGATGATAATATTACAAAGTTCTTACAGAGTTATGGTATTGTCGGTGTTCCAGCTTACTTTATACAAAAGCCTAATGGTGACATCATTTCTCTGGGTGAGACAATTTCTATGAAAAAAATAGAGAAGTATATAAAATAATAACCTAAGAGCCAGCAGCTTCAACAGCACCGATATCATAAGTGGAATCCCTTGGAGTTCCACCGATGTCATCAGTAAATTCTGAACTTAAATCGAAGCCACTATTTATAATATTAGAATTCATGGGGAAGAAATCTCGTCCTGGTAAATTAAAAAACAAATTAGTGCTTATAACATTTTTCTGATTCCCAGTCTTAGGATTCCCTGATGTTGTCGCATGATTATCAATTGAGCTATCCCCCCAAATATTATAATTCGCCATGTACAAACCGCCGGTACCATCTGCATCAATATCTAAACTGACACTATCTAAAAATATATTATTTACTAAATACGAAGCTCGGTAAGTTTTATTATAAAAAGCAATAAAGTTATTATAAAAGGTATTATTATAAACTCTAATTGACTTTGATCCTTGTGATTGCCATTCTATGTATAAACCAATTGAATTAATTGTAGTAAAATCATATAAAAGATTATTAAAGACTGTCGTGTGATTCACGCCTCTCTGGGAGTAATCGTAATAACTAAGAGCTTTTAGATTATCTCCAGTATTAGTACTTTTAATTATATTGTGGCTAATAAAACCCTCGGCGTTATTTCTTGAGTAGATACCAGTTAGCCCACCAGAACTTCCTGTAAGTTCAATTTGAAGACCTTCGATTGTTGTTGTATTTGTATGCGTAGTAAGCGCAGTTGCATCAGAGATTACCATTCTATATTTTGTATTACTCCAGATCCCTTGATGCCTTTGACTTATACCGACATGGGATGGGTCTTTAACTGTAAATACCTTGATGGTGTTTTCCTTATCTTTTACCCATTGAGTTTTTATTTCTGCTGGAACAATATCAGGCTGCGTTCCTGCATAAAGAGCAAAGTTCCAATTCTCATCAGCACCTGATTGAGCACTTATATCTCTGCCATCAACCCAACTGTCAAAATTAGAGAAAGTAGTTAGATCAGGATCGCTTACGATTCCTGAGTTTTCTTCACCTATGAGTGCATCCCCTAAAGAAGTGTAAGCTCTATACACTTTCCATAAAGAGGTTGAAACTGTAGGTGTTGGTGCGGTCCCAAGAATGTTTTTAATTGTAAAAGTCCTGTTATCTGTCCTGCTATGAATAAAGGCCATCGCATCGTAACTTCCACCACCTGCTGGTGTCCCGTAAAAAATAATATCACCGACACCATTTGAGCTTAATAAATTATTATCAAAGGTGGCCGTATCCCCTACTATAGTTAAATTGCCACCAACTGTTCCATTACTTGCCAAGACGCTCGTTTGTCCTGGACCTACTGACCTAAAAATATCTTTTGGATTTGGGGTAATTATTGAGGCAGTTAAAATTTCTGAAGTACTCGCATTTGTTGAACTTGTAATGTATACGCCATCCACATCGTTTATTTCGACTGCAACCAAAATAGTATCTCCAGGACTTGAAACAAGATCGGTAATTTCAAAACCATAAGAGTGCCACCCACCAACAGTTGAATAAACATTTCCACTCACTAATGGGTCACAGCCTGGTGAAATAGTATCATTACACCAGTAGGCCTTAATATCGAGATTTGAGTTTGTCTCAAGGTTATAATCAGAAATTAAAGTATCTATAAAAAAACCACTTTGGCTGATTCCGTAAAAATTCAGATCACTCAATTCCATATCTGTCAGACGGAAAATATCGGTCATAGAGGTCGTATGGACAACTCCATCGGGATCAATTCCCTCGATAGCGATACTTAAATTGTCTCCATGATTATTAGGAGCCACCAGGCCAGATATATCTACATCAAAGGTAGTAGCTCCACGAACCATTGGAACAACATTGCCAATAAGCGGATTACAGCCAGGGGAATCTGTTTCGTTACACCAATAAAAATTAACAGTACTATTGGAATTAATTTCTGAAAAATTCACCCTTACAGAAAAACCATCTGAAACAATACTACTCTTAACAAGACCACTCAACCTTAGATCGGCTAAGTAATCAGTCCCTAATAAAGGAGATCCACCAGTCCCATTAGGATCGACGGCAACAACAGAAAAATTTAAAACGTCTCCTTCATCATTAGGTGAATTTAAGCCAGTAATTCTCACCGTGTAATTTGAAGCGTTCCTACTCATCAAAACTGAATCCCCTAATAACGGATCACATGCAGGTGAATCCGTACTATTACAGAAATAAGCTCTAACCGTTGCATTATTTTCATTGTCTCCAGAAAAGTCGACACTAATATCTAAACCATTCAAATTTTGCCTTGAGAATACCATATTAGATAGTGAAATTGGTGTTCCGTCCAGATCCTGGATCGCCGAAAGAGGTAATCCAATGACAGGAACGACGTCAGTTGAGAGAATTTCAATGGCATAATTATCAGCTGGATTTAACAGTCCACTAATTATTGCTTCTTGATTAGTCCCTAATTTTTTCATCAAGGCACTGCTTCCAGTAAGAGGGTCACATCCAGGTGAGACCGTTCGATTACAAAAGTAAACTTTATGGACTGCTGAGCTTGTGCCTCCAGAACTTTTAATGGCCACGCTGAAGCCATCACTTGTTACTGCTTTGATGACTAAATTTGATACGTCTAAATCAGACCTTGTCCCAGTCTTAGGAAGTATTTCAACCTGAACATCACTTGTGCAGGAAATTACGATCCCGAAAACAGCAATATATTTGAATAACAAACTAAAGATTCTAAGCATTTTTCTGACAAGCTCCATATATAAAATCACTATACTTTTCGGTGAGAAACATCATGTTTTTAGTTTATCAGACTTAAATTTCGTTTAGTTTTTCAAAAGGTTTGATACGTATTTCGGGTAACTTACATATATATTTATAATCTGGAGGGAATGAATAATTTGTGAATGCCAAGGTTTATTGGCAAATGGAAGGTTACCTATTTATACTTAAATCAATATAGTTCTGATAAGCCGATTCAAAGTTCTCAGAGCTACAATCGAAGGAGCTTGCGACTTGCCATTGATTTGTATGTCTATCATAAATTTGAGAGATACAAGTATTTAAAAATTTCTTTCCGGATAAATTATAATTAAAGCCTTTCTTAGTAGAGACACTTAGAGGGAAGTGACTTTGGATTTTCCCGGCTTCATAAAATATTTTTTTATAATCTAACTCAATACCATTAAGTTTGTAATGGTCTAATCCTTCGACCAAAGTAATCCTAGTTGATTCTTCTCCATCGCATTCATTGTTTTCACATTTATATGTTACACGACAAAAACCAACTCCCCTTGGATCAGGTATAGAGTCATAATCTTCTTCTCCCCTCACAAGAATTCCCTCAACGACACCAGTATCAACATTTATCACGGGTGATCCGGAGTTCCCTCCAAAAGTATCGAGGTTTGCGACAAAGTAGTTGGAAGAATTGTTTTGTCTCACATTGGCGTTATCAGCAATTTTCAACGGAAGCCCTGTAGGATGTCCCAAAACAACTAAAGGTGATGAATCATCCACCCTTCCACTTAGTCTAAAGTTTAAGGGTTTTCTCCCAACAACCTTACGATCTAATCTGACCAATGCGTAATCTAATTGAGTCGAATCATTCCATTCGCTTGAAACAACTTCACCACATTTATAGATATCATCTGGATTTACTTTGTAAGAGGTACCACTATAACCAAAAACCCATTTGGAACCAGGGTCGCACTTTCCAGCACTCCCCACACAATGCCCTGCAGTCACTAATAGATCATCATCAACTAGAAAACCAGTACATGAAGCAATCACTTTTTGGTCGTAAAAATTCTCACCTGAACACAGATTATATTTCTGCCCCAAAGTTTCTCCAGAAAGAATTCCTTCAAGACTAATTTGAGATTCACTAATAAGTGCTGCCACACTATTTGCATAATTTCGAAAATCACTATTAGGATGATCAACTACATCCACACGATCATCATCTCCATAGACGACCTTTGTTTGTATTTGTTTTAGATTATTTTTAATCTCACTAACAAGAGATTTTATTTCTTTGTGAGGATGAAACTCCTCTCCGTCATTCATACATTTCTTGTCTTCAAAAGCTGAAAGATACGACTCTAATTTCACTTTGAATTCATTTAGTTTAGGGTTTTCTGTATTAATATCCTTAAAGCCTTCCTCAAGGGATTTCTTTGCTAAAATTATATCATCAGAACAGGAATCTACCTTATCTTCACAGCCTATTAGCCCAACTAGAATTAAAATTAAAAGAATACGCATAGAATTTCCCTCTCTTGATTACATTCAAAGTATATCAATGTTCCGAGAGGCAATGCTATAGGGCAAAAAGAGGTTTTATTCGATAGTATTGACAGGCATTCTCATTAAACGCTTAAGAACATCTTCCGGTTCTACACCATTATAGAGAATCTGATAAACACCATCAAATAATGGTGCTCTTATTTTATATTTCTGGGCCAAGTTGTACGCAGCTTGAGTTGTTTTGTAACCCTCAACAACTGAACGCTGTGAGTTGATTAGCTCTTCTGGTGTCTTGCCACTAGTAGCAATATCAAGGCCAAATGTTTTGTTTCTTGAAAGTGAGGACGTTGTTGTAAGAATCAAGTCACCCATTCCAGCAAATGAGTAAAATGTTTCAGGTCTACCATTAAAAACTTTACCAAACCTAAGCATCTCATTAATTCCCCTAGTGATCATTGCAGCTCGGGTATTATGATTATAACCGAGGCCCTCAAGAATCCCTCCGGCTATTGCGAGAATATTTTTTAGTGCGCCCCCTAAAAGAACACCTTTTACATCATAGGTAGGAATACATCGAAAATAATCGGTTCCAGTTTTTTTACATACGTCTAAAAGTGTATCTGGGGTTTTTCCAGCAAGAGCGACAATAGTTACTTGCTTATCAATTATTTCTTTTGCGAATGATGGCCCCGATAAATACGTAATAAGGTCTTGGTGTTGGGGAAAATGTTCTAAAAATAAATCATCTGACATTTCTAACGTTTCTGGATCAATCCCTTTGGAGATAGACACAAATGGGATATTCTTCTGAAAATAACCTTCAATTCGGTCTCTATTTTGAGTATAAAACGGATTGATTGCACTAGTTGGAAGGCCATTAACTAAGAGTTCAACTTTTCCATTATTAACAATTCCATCTAATTCTTCCCAGGTTAAAGCTGGGATTATATTTTTTGCTAATTTTTGTCCAGGAAGATAGAGAGAGTTTTCCCCATTTTTTATAGATTCATAAACATCTTCTGAGCGGACCTTTACTATAACTGTTTTAAAATTTTCACTTAAGACTGAAGCAATACTTGTTCCAAAAGCACCTGCGCCTACGACTATTGCGTATTCGTACATTAAAGTTTCCTTTTAAAGGGTTATCACTCCACTTACATGGCTGATACTATTATAAACTGCAATTACTTCGTCTGACGAATTAAGAATTTTTTTACTTGTTATACTTGTATATTTACCGTTCTTTGATGGCTTTTCAACTATAGAGTGATCGCTCAAAAGATCCATTACCAAAGTCTTTTGCTCAGTCTTAGTTATAAATTTAAAACTGTAGTAATCTGGCCAAGTAATTTGTTCGTCTAGTAATGCCTTGAATTTGTTTGTATCCATTTTTTAATTTCCCTCTAGGCAAAAATTGCCTTAAGTCTCGATTCTTTGATTCCGATTGGTTTGTATAACACTTGACGCACAGCACTTTCAAGGGATAAATGAGAAATTGGCTCAAATTTATATATATTTCTACTGTATTTATACTAAGTAACCCTACTTGGGCAGTCGAGTTTAGCCATTTTGAGCTAAAAGGTAAACTCAAACAATCCGCTAGAATAAAAATACAGGCCCTAAAAGAACGCTCTCAAAACAAAAGTGCAAACGAAAGTATTAAGGGAATTGACCCCGGAAGTGTTGAAATGGCGCCCATCCTTTCTGAAATCAGTGATATGCTTTCTGGTCAGTATGAAGATATTGGAATGGACCAAACCAGAAGACTACTTGAAAATCATGATATGGGTGGTGGAGTTTTAAACTTTAGCGGGTTTACTTGGTACAAACCAATGTTGAACTATAATATTACTGCGAATAGAGAAGTGGCCCCTGAATTATTTTCGAGCAGGTGGATTGTTCATGACTCATTCACTATTTTCATTGAAGCAGCAACCCTTCTAACAAATTTAAAAGAAAAAAACTTAATAAACATTACAGATTCTACCATTGGTGCTTTTGCGGGTGTTACTTTCACAAGAACTTATCACTACTATCACTTTGCAGATACTTACGTAAAAGGTTTAACATCGGACTTTTCCAAATTGTTCATGTCATTTTTAAAGTTTAATCATCGAGGTGCTCTAACTCTTGATGACTATGAGGTCATAAAAAAGAAGGACCAATTCTCCTTTAATGCCGGAGGTCTCATAAAGGCTCCAGTTGGGAATGGTATGAATCTTCAGGCAGGAGTCCTCGTAAAAACGGCCTATGAGAATGAAGTTATGCTCCATGGTGTTGGTCCAGCCGACAGAAAAACAGAGAATGAATTCCTACGAGTTTCTATAGACAAATCATTTGATGTAAGTGCAAATGCCCATCTAAGCCTTCAATATGATTTTTTTAATTTACTTAAGCTCACAATCCTCTCCTATGACCTAGAGTATGTTTATGGAGAAGCGAATAAATCATTTTTAACATTTTACCAAAATGATAAAGAGAAAATTAACAACTCACCTAATCACAGAACTGAATTTAGCAATATAGTTCGCGGAAATGATAATATAGGTTTTTGGAAAAGTAATATTACAACAATGGAAAAAAGGATAAGAGAGGACTTGAATTCTAAATTTTCTTTTTTACTTTTTGGAACAATGAAAAAAAGGGCAACAGAACAAATACGTATTATCAAAGGTGGGATTGAAAAAGTATTCTTTAAAAACTACTCAGAGTCAGTCAAGTATGTACAAAGTTTCTTTAGTCGCTTATTCAGCTCTGTTGTAAAAAAGATTTTTGACTTTGATTCAAGAGTTACAAATAAAGCAGAAATTAAAAAGCAACTTATTATCGAATACGAACATATTAAAGAACTAGGTGCAGCTATAGTCGATGATGAAGAAAAATTTTCGATAAGACTAAATCATTACTACCAAGTATCAAATACGCATAAGTGGTACCACAAGAAATACCGTAGGTCGGCTGTCAAAAACGTATCAAGATTAACAAATCTTCCTAAAGAGATTCGACAAAAAATAGAAAATAAGCAGCTAAGGGGCCCAATTGTGATTAACTCTACAATAGAGATTGACTCAGATGGTCTCTCCTACTTTAATCAGCTCGAGGAAGAAGATGTTACCCAAGCTGCTCTTCAAGTATGTGGAGTAAGTGGCCATGAGTTTAGGAATGGTCAGTTTGTAAAAAGGAATAAGCGCAGGGGTAGAACAAGTACTAGAAGTTACTCTCCCGCACAAAATTGTGCTTTAAAGCTCATCACGAGATATCAAGAATATATGTATAGATACATTAATTTTTCAGAAATAGACTTAATGAAATTCAAAAAATTTATTGGTTACTATTTCTCAAAATCAAATTCAATTTCAGATATTTCAAAGCTTTTTGGTGAGGACTATATTTTCCTTCACGGAGATTTTCGAGCAGAAACGGACAAGGGAAGAGCCTTTCAAACCTTCTTTAAAACTGGTCAATTTAAGGGACTTGGTGTAATAGATAGGTTTAAACGTGGGCATATAATAACCCCTATTAACGCAAATTAAAAATGAACAAAATCCTAAAAGCTTGTCAAATTCTTAAAGATGGTGGTGTCGTTGGAATACCAACGGAGACAGTATATGGTCTTGCAGGATCAATAGAGTCCGAAACAGGCATTAATAGTATTTTTAGTACCAAAGAAAGACCTTTTTTTGATCCCCTAATTGTTCATATATCCTCAGTTGCACAGGCTAAAAAATATGTTAAAAATTGGCCATCGGTTTGTGATATTCTTGCAAAACATTTTTGGCCAGGCCCTTTAACTTTTATTTTACCCAAAAGTGAATTTGTTAGTGATAAAATTTCATCTGGCCTTGATACTGTTGGAATAAGGATGCCAAATCATCCTGTAGCTCTGGCACTTATTGAAGAATTAGGTCATCCAGTTGCAGCACCTAGTGCAAATAAGTTCAAAAAGACATCCCCAACAAAGGCTCAACATGTAAGAGAAGAGTTTGAAGATGTTATGGTTTTAGATGGTGGAGATTGTGAAGTTGGAATCGAATCTACAATTATTGGTATTTTTGAAAAATTAATACTTATATATAGACCGGGTATGATTACATTAAAACAAATAGTAGAAGTGTTAAAGCTTGAAGGTCTAGATTTTGAAGTTCAGTACCAAGAAAGCCCTGTGGCACCTGGTCACTTGAAACATCACTATATGCCAAATAAACCAATTATTTTAAATGTTTTGTCTCAAAATAAAAGAGACCTTACACATATACCAACCAATCTTTTAACAAACACCTCTCTTTGGACCCTACCCACAAATGCAACGACAGCAGCAAGAGACTTATACGGAAAATTTCGTTCTCTAGATAATTTAGAATCTAACTCTATAACGATCGAAGTCACCGAAGAGCAACTTAACTCTGAAAATTTCAAAGGGGTTTTCAACCGGTTAATCAAGGCCGCGACTTACACCCTACCTAAAGAGTTGTCGAATAAAGCCTGAATATTGCAATAATGAAATAAGAATCCCAATGACCAGAAAAAATAGGATTAGTTTTTTATGTGCAGAGTGATCTCCCCTTGCAGCGCTACCTAAGTCACCTGTAATATGATTTTGATCTAAAATAGCAAGTACTCGGTCTATCTGGTTAACTGAGAACATATAATCATCTTCAGTGTCCTTTCTTGTTATGGACATAAAATGCTTTTGATTAATAACTTCAAACTTTTCGATTAGTTCAAAAGGTACCGTCATATTAAAAAATGGTAGCCCTTTATTTATAATAATACCCTTTTCGTAAAACCTTACTCCCCGAATAAACCCATAATATATTGCAGGCAGTAAAATAGTTAAGACGTAAATGATAAATTCTTCAGGGTAAAAAAGGTGAAATTTAACAACATCTTTAAAAAGGTATAAACCAGATTTTATAAAAACTGGATCATTAAAAGTTTGAAAATATAGATTTAGAAAAAGTACGATGGAAATCATAAGGGCCATTGCCTTGATGGAAGGCATAGCACTTGATTGATAAAGTTTCTTTCCTAAGTTCATGGCTTAATACTCTATTTCGGGAACAATTCCTTGAGCATGCCTAAGCATATCAATAACTTCCCTAACGCATGCATTACCACTCTCACGAACAGTTACATAATCAACCGATTCTCTAATTTCGATACTAGCATTTGGAACAGTGGCAGAAAATCCTACTCTCTTTAAAATTGGAAGGTCAAAAAACTCATCCCCCATATAAAGTGCATCCTGGTCCGTTAAGTTTTCTATTTTTAAGATTTCATCAAAAGATTGTCTCTTATCTTCATTTCCCATAAAAAGATGATCAACACCAAGACCTTCAAAACGCTTCCTAACACCAATAGAATCCCCACCAGTTATAATTCCAACTTTAATCCCGGCTCGCATTAGAACTTTAAGTCCATAACCATCATGAGTATGAAATTGTCTATTGAATCCAACTTCCTCTGATGCCCAAAATATTTTTCCATTTGTTAAAATACCATCAACATCAAAAAGACATATTTTAATTGCTTTTAATTTTTCTGAATATTTCTGTGATATTTCTCTTAGATCTAAGTTTTCATGGCTCATTGAGATGCTTCTTTTATTCTTAAAATGATTTCAACTAACTCTTTAATTTTGTTAATTGGTAATTGGCTTGTTGCGTCCGAGAGTGCATTCTCAGGATCAGGATGGGCTTCCATAAAGAATCCATCAGCCCCGGCTGCTGCTGCCGCTTTAGCCAAAGTAAAAATCTGTTCTCTTTTTCCACCAGTAGATTTCCCTAAACCTCCAGGCATCTGAACACAGTGTGTAGCATCGTGAATTGTCTTAACCCCGAAACTTTTCATAATCTGGAAGCTGGCCATGTCCACAATAAGATTATTATATCCAAAACTTGTTCCTCGCTCAGTCAGTAGAATCTGATCTTTACTTAAGAAGTTAGCAGCTTTATCGACAATATTTTTAGTATCTGAAGGTGCAAGAAATTGACCTTTTTTAATTTTCAAACGACCACCATATTGGCTACAAGCTTTTGCTCCAGCGATAATCATATCAGTTTGTCGACATAAGAATGCTGGGATTTGTAATGTATCGACTACACTCGCAACTAGTTCAGCTTGTGTTGGATCATGAAAGTCTGTGATAGTTGGAAGACCAAAATCTTTCTTGATTCTTTCTAAAATCTTTAGGCCTTCATCAATACCAGGCCCACGATATGAATCAATAGAGCTTCGATTCGCTTTATCAAAGCTTCCTTTGAAGTTAAGCGTAATCTTATCTTTAAATGGCTCTAAATCTTTAACTAATTTTTCGGCCACAGTTAATGCTAATTGTTCACTCTCTAGAACACATGGTCCTATAAAAAAATCCATTTTTTCCATTTATTTTTCCTTATGTACTTTTAACGAAGCCTCTACAAATGTTTTAAATAGTGGATGCGGGTTAAAAGGTCTTGATTTAAATTCAGGGTGGTACTGACATGCGATGAAGAATGGGTGATTTTTTAATTCTACAACTTCAACAAGATTCAATTTTTTATTAATACCAGAGAAAATCATTCCTTTCTCCTTTAATATAGATACAAAATTATTATTAACTTCTAATCTATGTCTATGTCTTTCGGAGATTTCTTCTTTCTCATATATTTCATAAGCCAATGAGCCCTTTTCAATAGAACAGTCATAAGCACCTAGTCGCATACTTCCACCTTTAGAGACATCTTTCGACTGCCCCTCCATAAAGTGAACAATAAACTCTCCAGCTTTATCAAATTCCATGGAAGTAGCATTTTTTATTCCAGCTATGTTTCTTGCGAATTCAATAATTGCTAATTGCATCCCTAAGCAAATTCCAAAAAATGGAACATTATTTTCACGGGCAAACTGAATGGCTTTTATTTTTCCCTCAGTACCTCTCTCTCCAAAGCCTCCAGGAACAAGAACTCCATCAACACTCTTGAGTTGTTCAAAATTTCCAGCTTCAAGGTCTTCTGCATCAATATAAACCATATCTAGTTTAACCTGATTTGAAATTGCACCATGTCTTAATGCCTCATCAAGAGATTTATAAGATTCAATTAACTCAGTGTATTTTCCTACAATTCCGATCCGAACAACATCTGTAGGATTCTGAACGTTATATACAACTTGTTCCAACTCTTTTATATCCGGTCTTGTAGACCAAATCCCTAATATTTCACAGATTTTAGCATCTAAACCTTGTTTATAAAATTCAAGAGGAACTTTATAAATTGAATCCAAGTCCAGAGATTTAAAAACATTGTCCTTAGGTACATTACAAAAAAGTGAAATTTTATCTAAAATACTTTGATCAATATCTCTATCTGCTCGACAAAGAACAATATTTGGAAAAAGGCCAATCTCTCTTAATTCTTTTACAGAGTGCTGAGCCGGTTTAGATTTTAACTCTCCCGCTGTTTTTAGATATGGAATCAAAACTAAATGAAGAAAAATAACATTTTCACTTCCAACATCATGTGCAAACTGTCTAATTGATTCCATAAATGGAAGAGATTCTATATCACCAACGGTTCCACCAATCTCACCTATCAGTAAATCACAATCTTCTGCGGCAACATCAATTCTACGCTTAATCTCGTTAGTAATATGAGGAACTACTTGAACCGTTTTACCTAGGTACTTTCCTTCTCGTTCATTTTCAATAACCTGTAAGTAAACTTGGCCTGTTGTAAAATTATTTTTTTTACTCAGAGTTAAACTTGTGAATCTTTCGTAGTGCCCTAAGTCTAGATCAGTTTCTGCGCCATCATCTGTTACAAAAACCTCCCCATGTTGAGTCGGACTCATTGTTCCTGGATCAACATTAATATAGGGATCCATTTTAAGCATATTAATTTTCAAACCACGTCTCTCTATTAAAGACGCTATCCCTGCGGCAGCAAGGCCTTTACCTAGTGAGCTTGCTACACCACCAGTAATAAAAATGTATTTTTTCGTTCTTTTACTCACCTAGAACTCCTTCAATTTTTTTTATATCTTCTGGCACATCAACACCAATTAAATTTAACTTTATTTCTTCTGCACCAATTGTAAGCCCATTTTCTAGCGCCCTTAATTGTTCTAATTTCTCAAGTTCTTCTAACTTAGATGGGCTCAGTTCAACAAATCGATTTAAAGCATCAACTTTGTATGAATAAACTCCTATATGTTGAAACCAATCAAACTCAATACCTTCCCTCGAATGAGGAATTGATTCCCTGGAAAAGTATAAACACTGATTTGTTTTATCGGATTTAATACACTTTACAATATTAGAGTTTAGAAACTCTTCTTCTTTTGAACTTCTTTTTTTAACAGCAGTATAAATGTCGAAATCCGACTCTTTGTGCGCAAAGCCGATTTGTTGAATGATACCGCCCAACAATAATGGTTCATCACCTTGTACATTTATAATATATTTATAGCCTTGATCAGAATAGTTTCTCTGGTAGGCCAATGCAATTCTCTCAGATCCTGTCGAAACGTCATCATCAACTCTAACGACGTTACCACTAAATGACTTAACACATGCTTCAATTTCATCATTATCGGTGACAATTGCGTAGTCAAAACCTGATTTTTGACAATTCTCAACCACATACTGAATCATTGGTTTATTGTTAATTTTAGCGAGAGGTTTACCTGGGAATCTAGTAGATCCGAAACGAGCTGGGACAAGAATTAAAAAATCCGACATATCTAACCATTTTTGTGTAAGTACACAGAATATTACCCCGGATTGAACCCGTTTGGCCATATGACAAAGTATTATGTTCATACTTTTCAACGAATTTGCGCTCTATCATTTATTTAAATATTTGATAAAATATATATATGAAGACTTTATTACTTGTAATGACATTCTCCATTATTGCGCCATGCAGCTACAGTGCCCTAGAAGATTTAAAGGATATTATCAAGGATCCAGTAATCTCTAGACGATGCAAGGCTCTACTTTCTGAAAGGAGCAAGAAGATTCGCGTTCAACAACGCCTAAACTCTATGATCCTAAGAAATAAAAAACTGCAAGATCAACTAAAACCCCAGCAAAAAGTCGCTCTACAGAAGCTCAACCTAAACAAGACTCAACTCAAGAACAATCTAAGACTTACTCAGATACGTGTTCAGGCAATGGAAGAAAGTATTGTTCGCAAAGGGTGTCCTGGAATAACTCTGTAAAAAGCTTGATTTCATAACAAATTTTCATAATTATTTTTTCTTTTCGACCCAAAAATGGAATGCTAGAATTTAGCTACACATTATTCAATATTCACTCAGGGACGAAATGCTTAGAATATTAATTTTCACTTTAATAACAAATATCTCTATTGGCCACGCACAAACTGCAGATCTGGAGCAATTAGAAAAAGATATTAACGATAACAAAATTACTCAAAATTTAAATGACCAGGCAATTGGTATTACTCTTCAAGATGCAATTGAAGATGGACTAAGAAAAAACTACCAAGAACTTACTCGAAAATATGAGTTTCAATTAAATGAACTTTATTTCAAGGACGCTCATGACGATTTTTATTTTCCAAAGCTAAATCTTACTATGGGAACCAATGCTGATCACTTTTCAGAAAACCTCTTTCGAGATAATGATACCAATGCTGAATCCCCAAAAACACCAAATGGCTCCATTGGTCTAGAGATTGAAGACTATACCGTCTTCAACTGGGGAAAAGATTATTTGGATTACCTCAACGCCAAACACTCATATAAAAGGGCCAAAGAAAGCTTCAAAGAGAGTAAGAGGGAGTTAAGACTCCAAATAATTGCTGAGTATTTCAACCTCTCGAGACAAAATGCTATAGTCAAAGTTTACAAAAAGCAATTGAGTCACACTTCATTTGTTTATAGACTGGCAAAAGAGAAACTCACCCTTAGAAAAATAACGTCTCAAGAGTTTTTCCATGCAAAGTCACTATTTCTTGATTCCCATAAGAATTATCATGACTCTCTTTATAATTATTACAAAATCCAACAGAATTTAGCACAACTTCTTGGTGATGATTTAAAAACCATATATAAACCTTTAAGTATTTTAAAATTTAAACCTATCGCATTTGGTTCAAAAGAAAGTTACCGGTTTGTGACAAAGACTAACCCAGACTTACTTGATGCAAGAACAGAGATGGAAAATTCATCTCGATCATATCAAAAGGTTCTAAAAGAAAACCTACCATTACCAAAGTTCTCCTTAAAGCTCGGCTCCTACCAGCGAGGCTTCTCATCTGGTGGTTATAGTGATGATTATGAAACCTTTCCCGGTAGTAAAAACATTGAGCTCGCTGCATCCGTTAATATGTCTTGGCGAATATATGGAAGTGGTGGCTTTTTCAATTCAAGAGTTACGGAATCATCCTTTTATGCTAAAAAAATTACCGAACTAAAACTGAGAGAGGCAAACCGCCATGCAAAAGTATCGAATAGACTGACTCACTCTAGAATTCTACACCTAGAAAAGAAACATGAGGCTTCTTTAGCTGAACGTAAAAATGCAAGAAAGACATTTGATAAAACAATTGATAATTATTTATCCAGTAAAACAGGACTGACCAATGTTCAGCAAATCCTTGAAAACTTACTCACATCACAAATAACGTTTGAAAATACTAAATATGAACATCTTTTGGAAAAATTAACCCTAGCAAAACTAATGGGTGTTGATGATTTTCCAGGGGAAAAATTCGATCACCTGGTGGTAAAATGAAAATAGAAATTCTTCTTTTAGCTTTAGGAATATCCATTAATTCACTAGCTGATATTAACCAAGAAAGGGATAGAGAACTTTTATTGAAAAGTCGAAAAAATGTGGAAATTCATGGAAGTGAACTTAGTACTTATCCCGAAATTTACCTTCAGAAAGACTCCGTCTTAAAAGAAAGGATCAATTCAACTGGTCTATCCACTGATCCTTACTACACTCGTCAAGACTCTACACGTCTTTCATTTAGCTTCAGCTTCTCGGTTGATTATGAAGATTTAACTAAGATTCAATCTTTTGATGCTGTCTACTCTAACCAATTTGATAACTCATACAAAGACCTTTGGTGGGGAGTTCACTTCCTAAGAACCTCTGCTCAATACGATGCTATCGCAGATGAAAGGTCTAGTGATACTGGAAGTCCTGATAGTGTCGCCAATACAGCAAGGCGCGATAACCTCCAAACGTTATCTATTTTCGGTTTTGGACTTTCTCATAGGTTTAAAACCTTTAGTGAAGCATGGGGAACAGATAGAGTTTTCGAATTCATATCTGTTTATGCAAATTATATTTTTCATAACGACCAAACTGATGATGAAAAATATTCAGGTATTGGCTATACGGCTGACTATTCTTTAACATATAGATCAAGTGAGCGTATATTTTACGGTGGAAAGATTTCCTACAATTGGGCACTCTTAGATAGACCACAGGTGAACGAAGAAGACCTTATTGATAGATCTTTAGTTTTTGGTTGGACTTCTATAGGTTTTGAAGCTGGTTACATTTTTTAGAACATTTAAATAAGGATTAATTATGATAAGCCGTTATGACTCCCCTGAAATTTCAGATATATGGAGTGACTTCAATAAGTTTCGTACATACCTTGAAGTAGAGTTAGCACTCATTGAAGCCCTAGAGGGTAGAAGAATACCAAAAGGTGTGTCTTTAACCATAAGGGAAAAAGCCAGTATTGATCCTGAACGAATTAGTGAAATTGAAAAAACTACGAAACATGATGTTATTGCCTTCTGTACTTCCATTACTGAAAAACTACCTAAAGATATTTCAAAGTATTTTCACTTTGGTTGTACATCTTCTGACATTATTGACACTGCTACTAACCTTCAAATAAAGAAGAGTGTTGAGCTCATCCAAAAACAATTAAAAAAATTAAATGATAGCTTACTAAGAAAAGCAGATGAAACAAAACACACTATTTGTATGGGACGTTCTCATGGAATGAATGCAGAGCCAATGAGTTTCGGAGTTAAGTTTCTATCCGCCTACTCAGAATTTTCGAGAAGATATGAAGACCTAGAGTCATTTCTAAATAATGATATTACGGGACAATTATCAGGTGCCGTTGGTAATTATACTGTCCTCACTCCAGAAATAGAAAAGGATGCACTCGAAAGTCTAGGTTTAAAAGTAGAAGCTGTTTCGACTCAAATAATTCCGAGAGATAGAATAATTAAACTTATCTCTATTACAGCTGCAATCGCTAGTGCTATTGAAAGAATTTCAACAGAGATAAGACACCTCCATCACTCAGACATTGGAGAAGTTCATGAAGGCTTCGCTAAGGGCCAAAAAGGTTCTTCAACAATGCCCCATAAGAAAAACCCTATTTCAGGAGAAAATCTAACAGGTCTTGCGAGAGTGATCAGGTCTCATTTGATTATTGCCCATGAAAACAATGCCCTTTGGCACGAGAGAGATATAAGTCATTCAAGTTCCGAAAGAATGTTCCTACCAGACAATCTTGGATTAACTTTTTATGCCATTAGAAGGTTAACCTCTACAATAGATAATCTTGTAATAAATACAGATCGAATTCAAGAAAAAGTCCTTAAAAATTACTCCTATATTTCATCATATGTACTTCATCGCTTAATCGAAGAAAATAGGCACACTAGAGAAGATCTTTATCAACTTGTTCAAGAAGCATCTTTTGAGTCAAAAACAATTGAAGACTTCAAATCAATTTTAGAGAAATCAAAACTAACAAGTGAAACAGATCTTAGTTTCTTGGCAGCTTTGGATGTTACAAGTATTAGAAATATCTACTTAAAGCATATTGATTCAGTATACACTCGAGCTAAAGAACAATATAAGTAAAAAAAAAGATCCCTCGAGATAAACTCGAGGGATCTAATTCGAAGGATGATATTAAGATTTAACTCTTAAATCTGTTGTATTATATACTTATTACTTTGGAATAATTTCTTTTCGTTATCTAAATAATTTTTGGCTTCGTTCATATTTCCAAAAATACCTATACTTACTCTATACCACTTTCCTTTCCCAGGAATAACAACTTCGTTAATCAGAACATCATAACCTTTTAATCTAAAGACATCCGCAAACTCATGAGCAGCTTCTTGACTTTGATGAGAAAATAACTGAATGGTATACTTACCTGAGAATTCATTTTTAGCTTCTTCCGTATCACTATTAGTAACCTCAGTATCTTCTTTAGTTACTTCCGGAGCTATTTTTTTTTTTTGAGGTTCAATCTTGATTTCTTCTTTCGCTAATTTTTCCATTTCTTCTCGAAGTCGATCTTCCATATTCTCAGTAGAGTCTTCTTCTGGAGATGTCCCTTTATCCATGGACTTTTCAAAATCAGTTGCTTTTTCTGTAACAACATTTTCTACATCTTCTTCTTCAACTGATTTTAGATCGATACTTTTAATATCTTCAGCAGAATAGCTATCATGCTTAAGTGATAGTTCCTTCCCTGTACGCACACCAAGAGTAAACGATATTACCGCGATTAAAATAATAAAAAGAAAAATTAGAATTACTTCTTTTTTTTCAAATACAAATAATTTGTTTTTGTCATCCATACATCTATTTTATAACTCCTCTGAATTTGGTGCAATATCTTTACCGACTTTTGATAAAAAAGTTAAAGCCTTAAACCGACTCTTTTCATCAGAAATTGTAACTATTTATAAATACTTACGTTTTGATACTCTTAAGTTCTGGCAAGAGTTATGCATAAAGCCCCAATAACATTTATGATAAGGGCTTTGGCCATATTCAATCATCAAAATATTAATAAAGTTAAGGAGCGGGAATGAATTTCAAATTTAAATTAATCAAAAACCAAAAAGGTCAGGGAGTTATGGAGTACGTTATCCTAACGGGTCTGGTAGGAATATTTTGCCTAGCAGCTGTAAAAAAATTT
>JBLIAG010000051.1:0-23943 GCA_047634375.1 Bacteriovoracaceae bacterium | reverse complement strand
GATATTGTCCCAAAACTGTAGCGTTTATTCTTCACTTGAGTTCAAGACTTGATTAATAATATAAATAAATTCTAAGCGATTTCTAGATCCAAAAATATCAATTTGAATTTTTTTCAACTGAGCTGTCTAAGGTATATACGAATTTTTGAAAAATCACGGCCTAAATGGTTTAATTCACATAATCTCACTCATATAAACTTAGCCAAGGAAAGGCCATGATCACTAAAAATATAGCTCTAAATATCAAAACTTGTCTATCTGGATTATCATTTTCTTTTGATGAACTTATTCTTGAGACTAAAAATCTCTTTGAAATAGAGGGAATTCCAGGCTTTTTAAAGGTCATCATCTCGTTCATAGACAATATGGTTGTAGATCATTGGAAATCCTCAGGTGAGGCAAAATGTTGCTCAGAGCCTCATTTGAATCGTGCAGGAAAGAGATCTAAATCCATCGTTTGCTCCCTGGGCAATATTGATTTTGAATGGTCTATACTAAAGTGCAGAAATTGCAATCGAACCCATAATCCACTAAAAGAATTTTTTGGACTTGAAAAAAATCAGAAGCACTCAAATGAATTTGAAAAACTATGTATGGAAGCTGTGGCTAATGAATCTTTTAGAAGATCAACGATGACAATTAAAAAACATAATGAAAAAGTGGACTTCAATCACAGAAGCCTTCACAGGTGGTTTATGAAGACAGATTCTGACGCTATCACAGCGAAATACAGCGATCTGGAAGTAGTTCTTGGAGATGGAACTGGCTATAAAAAATTTGTTTCTCAAATTAAGCTGGAACGTGAAAATAAAATCAAAGAGAAGACAGGACAGAAACCCATTGAGCGAACAAAACGAGGAGAAGTTAAAATATTGATGGGTATTAAAGAGGATAAAACTATTGTTCCATTAGGGGCTTGGACGAGTGAGTCCTGGAAAACTGTTGGAAAAATGATTCATAAATTAAATAATCCCAATAAAAAGATAGCTCCAAAGAAGCTAGCAAATGTTCTCGTGGCAGATGGTGAGATTGGCCTTAACAATGGCCTCGGGATACTGGCACACCACCGTCAACGCTGTCTCTGGCATATTCCACATGAATTGAAACCTTTAATGAAGTATCAAGAGAAAGCTTCTGAAGAGGATATAAAGCATTCTCTAAATCAAGTTCACTCCATTTTTCAAATTGATATTCCAGACAAGGAATTTGAAGAGGTATCGACAGAAGAAAAAGTTGAAATAAATGAAAAAATAACAGATTGTGAACTACAAATGAAGCTATTGGCAGAATATTTAGAGCATAAGGGTTACGACAAAGCTTCAACCTATGTTGCAAACGCTAGATCGAGTCTTTTTACTTATCTGAGATATTGGATGAAGACAGGGGTCATAACTCCAAAAGTAACTTCAAAATTAGAGCGACTAATGAGAGAAGTAGGTCGAAGAATTAAGAAGTTTGCATTTAATTGGAGTGAAAAAGGCTGTGCAAAGATGACAAGAATAATTCTAAAAATAATTACTGATCCAAAATCCTGGGAAAGTTTTTGGGATCAAAAATTAAGATTATCAGGAAATATCAGGTTAAGTTTTGAAGGAATTTCTTAAAGGAGCGCACTACAGTTTTGGGACAATATCTTTTTTTCATAATAATTCTCCGGGTTTTGAAGTAATGGTTTTATTTCAACCGTTGTTTACAATTTTTTTGTTAAACTAAGGGTACAGTAAAATCAAATTAGTTGTGCGGGCTAATTTCTGCCGCATATAAAAATTACACAATGCCTTTTCAAAATGTAATCAAAATGAAGTAGAGGTAAACCTAATTAACAAAGTTAATCTGCTGCGAGTTGAATTCATACTCATCAGGGATTTATAATTTTGTGGCCATCGCCTTTGTTGGCGGAACAATTCTTCTATTTGCAGGAGAAGTAAACCTTGCAACGACTAAAAAAGCAGCTCAAGGAAGCACAAAACTAACGTCATTCACTAATGGCATGACAGGCACAAGACTAGATTTAAGTAATGAGCGAGTTTAAAGTAATGTTTTTATTTCAATCTATTTAAACTAATTCTTTGTCTTAATATTTCTTGCTCAAAAAACTAGGTTTGATGAGCAAGTTTAAGTTTTGTTTTTTAAGTCTGAGATTTGTAACTCAGACTGTTTTTTTTAATCTAGTATTGGAGTGAACCCTTAAGTTAGGACACTCTAGGCAATAGTTTCTGAACAAGACCAAGTTAGCTTATCAGCTATAATAACTATGACGAGTTAAAGATGAAGAAATCAGCAGGCAGACCACATAAGCTGCCCTATGAAGTAAGAAAGGTGATTGCTGAAGCTGTTGTGGCCAGAGAGACGACTTACAGACAAGCTGCTACAAAGTATCAGATATCAGTAAGAGAATCTGGTATTCATCGTAGTGACCAAGGCTCTCAGTATAGATCACATGAGTATGTGAAGTATCTTAAGGAATGTAGGTTTAGAGTAAGCATGTCAGATAAAGGATGTCCGACTCAGAATGCTTTCATTGAAACATTTTTTAAGACTTTGAAATATGAACAGATATATTTTTGAGGATATAAAACAATACAGGGTAATAAAAAAGCTTCCAAATTTTATTGAGGAAGTATATAACGCCAAAAGACTCTACTCATCACTGGGTTATAAGATTCCTTTGGCATATGAAAAAGAATTAACTTATAGAGCTAGTTAGGCTTGCTTAGAAATTAACTGGAGGATTGTCCAATCAACAGGGTTCACTCCAAGTCTGAACTTTGTCGATCAGACTATTTATCGATAACTAGTCATTTATAAAAATCAGAAGGAGCTAGGATATAATTTCCAAGTTTCTCAGCACTTCTTATGGCTAGATCTTTCACATTATTCATCATAAGAAGATTTGAAACTTCAAGCTCTCTCTCTATACTAAAGCTAGGTAAACGAGCATCTACTTTACCATAAAACACAGTATCAAGCTTAGAGGTTTTCTTGTCTAATTTATATACGCCCTTTTGATAAGTCATATTTGGGTCAATTATGTTAAATACAAAATAATCTTCTTCTTCAGTTACCTTTGTTACAAGAACACTATGTCCAATATTCCCTCTTACTTTAAATATAATTATTGGGGCGACTCCAATATTTAATAGATTTTCTAAGTTATATATACTCTTAGCGTTGACATTAATTTCACCAAAATATGCTTTAAATCTGTTATAGCCGGAATAAGCATCCATTTGTCTCGCCATCATAACATCCCCTAGTCGGTCAACAGGAAGAGAAGCAGTAAATTCGTTGGTATTTTTGTATCCAGGAATAACAACGATATTGTCTTGATAAACTCCCTCAACCAGCTTGATAGCTTCGTCTGTTGACAGAGGTGATTCATTTGGTAAATAAATGGCATTACTCTTCAATTTTTTTGATAACTCTGAATGAGCATAACACATTCCCATTCCCACATTAGGGAAATCTCCATTCCTGTAAGCAATCTCATCCTCTTCATCGTATTCGGGTATAGCTTTAGTACGAAAAGAATCCTTTTCTGTTAACAGTAAAGAGGTTAAATAGTTTCTTCCTTTTTCTTTTACAATACTTGTCATAATTAGGGTCGAGGGATGATAGAACTCATCTTTATAAAGATGTTTATTAAATTTGTAACTAATTACTTGTCCACTTTTATTAGTAATTTTACCATCTTTATATTTTAAGTTATTTAACTTAAAACTATATTTTCTCTCTGAGGATTGTTCCGTAACAACTTCTATATAAACCTTTGAGCCTTTAGTTATAAACCGCGTTCTTTTGATTCTAACCTTCTTTCTAGATGCAAATCTAAATCTAATTTTTGAGAATTCTTGCACTTTACTTTTTCTAGTGGAGAATAGCTCGATGAGATGTGACTTTACAGCTGGACTTTCAAAAACAAGCATACTGGTAACCAGAGATGTAATTTTAAGGCTATCAATTAAGTTTTGATTTTCTCTGATAAGGAGAATTCTATAATAAGCCCGAGTTCTATCAGTAAGAGATGGGCTTGAGAGCAAACCTTTAAGATTTTTCTCTTCAAGAAGATTGGATTTCTCTAAAAATTCAGGAAAAAGTTCATTAACTTTTGAAACTCTAAGCTTCGTCTTTCCATCGTCATTCACCTGGTCTTTTATAATTTTAAGGTTTTGAAGAATAGACGGTATCTGATTAGGGATTACACTCTTTATCCCGCTAATAGGTCTATCTAAACCTGAATTGAGTATATCGGTTACAATATCTGCACAGTTACTAGTGAAAAAAGAGTACTTCTTATTTGCCCCCGAGAGTAAAATACCATTGATCCTGTTAACCATTTTTACAATCTGTTCCCTTGTTAAATCTAAAACATATGAAGTAAGATCCCTGTCTTCCTGCATTATATGAGCTCTTTTTATTTTTTTATAATTACTTTTCACAACTCTAATGCCGTAATTTTCACCAGCCCCCATAGCCTTGAAATAACTCAAATTATTCTCTTCAACATCAGCAACGAATTCTAAGGTAATATCATCTTGACTGAGCTGATCTTTTAACCCAATTCTTAAGTAAGCATGGCCAAAGCTTGATCGTCCATACCCTTTGTCTGAAGCAAGAAGGTAGGAGATTGATTTAACGTTTTTAGGTTTAATTAATTTTTTAAAAGGACTACTCTTTTTAAAACTTTCCTTAATACTTTTTAGAAAATCATTTTTAATGTGCTGATTTAACTGAGATTTTAGGTCCTTCACCTCAGTATTTATGCTTAATTGATGGGTTAGTTTCAAACTTTCACCGAATGAAATGCCAGAAAATGCCATTGTAATCCACAAGAAAAGTATTTTAAAAATCATTGAAATATTCATCTGTACGTCCTGTTAAAATCATTCAATTAACTATCAAGTTTAAAAGTTGTAGAATCGAAAGCTAGGTATATATTTTAAAGAGAAAATGGCATTCTTTTGCATAATGCCATTTTATTAAAAAGTATTTTGTTATTATCTATTTTGATAATGTTCGATAGCTGCAGCTTGTATTTCAGCAACATCCTTTCCTAAGTGCTTAGCTAGTGCATTTGATACAGGATCATTATCGCTGTCACTCACTGCCTCTGATAAAATGATAAGACCTGCTTCTTCTGAACTAAGTTGAACCTCTTTATCCATAACAAGTAATGTTGGAAAAGAAAATGTACTAAATAATATTCCCGCTGGTCCAGGAGGAACAACTTTTGCATTAGGTGTAAGTACTGCTCCATGAGCAAGTCCGATTGTCATTAAAATTAAAGCTAAAATTGATTTTTTCATTTTACGATCCTTTGAGCAGTGCTCATTTAAGTAATGTTTTCTCTAGAACCAAGATAACGCATAGCACAAATCTTTATGGGGTCAAAGTTTTGCCGCATATAAAAATTACACATAATCGTCATTAACTCACTGATATTAGGTTTTATTATGAGTAAAATCTAGATTTTGTTTGTTATTAATTCGAGGGTTAAAAGCAATAGAAACTTATAAATTAGAGGATGGCCTTGAGATAGATATTTAAAAAGGAGAACGAACAGCTGTCCTAGATTGCTTTAAGACTAACGTTAAATACTTTAGTATTTGGTGTGATTTTCATTCAAGAATGTACTTAGCACTCTATGATGTTTATTCCATAAAAAAATAAAACGACTAGATTAGTTATTAAGTATATCAATCCAGCAGACATTATTTTTAAAAAAGAAATTATGGGTTTGACCTCCCCATAATTTCTATTTTTAGTTATCTTTTCTTTCTAGTGTTTATGATCTTCATTATGATCTTTACCATGATCATCCTTCACTCCGTGCTCTTCACCTTCACACTCACAATCCACTTCTGGTTTTCCACACTCGTGACACATCATTACTTTTTTTCGTCTATTTTTTGTCGGCTTAGATTGATTCTCCTTAACTGTTTTCACAGCTTCTTGAGAACTCTCTTGTGAAAAACCGCTTGATGCAAATAAACTCATAGTTGCAATTAATGAAATCATTAATAAATTTCTCATACTTTCTCCTTAGATGTTTTTTCTTTATATTTTAATATTATTGTTTCTAAATAGGTATAACAAACAGGTAAAACAATTAATGTTAAGATCGTTGAGGAGATAACTCCACCGATAATAACTGTAGCAAGTGGTCTCTGAACTTCAGCTCCCAAACTCGTAGCCAGGGCCATAGGAAGAAAACCAAAAACATCTGTAAGAGCAGTCATCATAACAGGCCTTAACCTTAAGAGAGCTCCTCCCTTTACGACAGATACCCCTGATTGCCCAGCTTCAGTCAGATTATTAAAGCTATTTACCAAGACGACTCCATTGAGTACTGCAATACCAGAGAGTGCTATAAAGCCAACGCCAGCAGAGACACTAAAAGGTATTCCTGTTACTAGAAGAGCTACAACACCTCCAACTAATGCAAATGGTACACAAAGAAATATAAGTAAAGTTTCATACATATTTTTAAAGGCTGCAAAAATCATTACTAAAATGAGAATCATCGCCAATGGCCCAAGGACGTAAAGCCTTTGCTTTGCTTGTGCGAGATTTTTGAAGTTTCCTCCCCATTCTAAATAATAACCAGGTGGAAGTTTAATCTTTTCCTCTACTAATTTTTTAGCATCAGTAATAAATGATTCAGTGTCTCTTCCTCGTGGATTAATAAGAATAGCGATTCTTCTTTTCGTCTCCTCGCGAGAATAAGAACTATAGGTTTCTTTAAACCTGATCGAGGCAACCTCTTCAAGTGGAATTGTGGCCCCCCCACTGAGACCAACAGGAAGTTTTTTAATTTTATCTATATCATCTCGCTCATTAGCACCAAGTCGGATGATAATGGGAAAACGCTTCATGCCCTCGTAGAAGATACCTACTTTTTCACCACCAACAGCGATTCCAACTGTCTCAAGTACCTCTGCACTGGAGATTCCAAGTTCTCTAAGAGCTTCACTCTTTGGTTCAACATCAAGAATAGACATTTTTCCTTTCGCTTCTAACTCAACATCACCAGCTCCTGAAATACTTTGTATTAATTCTACAATTTTTTGACCTTCCTCAGTTAAAACGTCCTGATTCTCTCCAAAAATTTTCAAAGAAACATCAGATCTTGTCCCTTCCATGAGTTCATTAAAACGTAGTTGAATAGGCTGACTAACTAAGATCCTCTGACCTGGAGTTGTCGACTCTAGGCGTTTAACAATATCTTCGACTATTTCTTCTTTTGAACGGTTTATATTCGGTTTAAGCATTACGTAAACATCAGAAATATTTGGTCCCATTGGATCCATCGATATCTCTGCTGTCCCGACTCGGCTAAATACATGCTCAACTTCAGGTACTCCCTTAATCACTCGCTGAGAGACTGCTTCTAATGCCACAGAGTGACTAATCCCGACACTAACTGGACGAATGAGTTGAACAGCAATTGATCCCTCATTTAGCGTAGGAAGAAACTCTCCTCCTAGCTTATTAAAGCCTACTCCACCTAAAACAACAGCGATGATTGCTCCGGCGATAATAAAACGCTTGGCCTTGAGTGAAAAGTTGAGAAGAGGTAAATAAAGTTTTTCAATTCCTCTCATTAAAATTGGTTTTTTATCTTGAATATCTCCCTTTAGCATCAGTGAAGCAAGTGCCGGTACTAATGTGAAAGATAAAACAAGTGCACTAACAATCGCAAAAATGAATGTTGCGGCCATTGGAACAAACATTTTTCCTTCAATACCTACAAATGCAAATACAGGTAAGAACACGACAACAATAATGAGTTCACCAAATCCAGCGGACTTTCTAATCTCCATTGTTGCTTCATGAATTGTTTGTTTAATTTCTTTTCTATTAAGACTTCTTTGCAACCCTTGAGCTTTGGAGTGAATATGCCTAACACAGTTATCTAGAACGATAACAGCACCATCTACAATAATTCCGAAGTCCAAAGCTCCAAGACTTACTAAGTTTCCTGAGAACCCGTAATATCGCATTAAAATAAAAGTCGTTAATAGTGATATTGGAATAACAATAGCAGTTATGATTGCCGCTCTAATATTTCCTACTAATAAAAACAAAACGATAATAACTAACGCTGCACCAGTGATAAGGTTATGTTCGACAGTGTCTAATGTCTTATTAACGAGATCAGACCTGTTATAGAGAGTTTTAATTGTATACTCTTTTGGTAATCCCTTTTTAATTTCTTTAATTTTCTCGCTAACTCTAATACTCACTTCCCTTGAGTTTTCACCCAGAAGCATTAGAGTCGTTCCTAGAACTACTTCATCTCCATTATATAAAGCAGCCCCAGTTCTCAGTTCTTTACCGATATTTACTTTTGCTATATCGCCAATGGTAATCACTTTTAAATTACCAAGAGTTTTAACTGGAACATTTTCAATATCTTTTATGTTTTCAAAAAGAGCACTTGCCTGAATTATATATTGATCGGCAGTCTGTTCAACGTATCCACCACCAGCGTTTCTATTAACTTTTACAATAGCACTTTCAATATCAGCAAAATGAAGTCCATACTCAGACATAAGTTTTGAATTGGGCTCAATATGATATTGCCTCTCATATCCACCAATAGTATTGACTTCAGCAATTCCCTTAACACTTAATAAACGAGGCTTTACAAACCAATCTTGAATTGCCCTAATTTCGGTTAACTGCTTAAATCTTTCATCACCAGTTTTCACTTCTTTTGCTTCGATAATATAGTGATAGATTTCCCCAAGCCCCGTGCTTACAGGGCCAAGTGTTGGTTCTACAAAGTTTGGAAGCTGAGCTTTGATACTTTGTAATCTCTCTCCTACTAATTGTCTCGCAAGATAGATATCTTGATCATCTTCAAAAACAACAGTCACTTGGGATAACCCGTAGCGTGTGATTGACCTAACTTGCTCTACTCCAGGAACACCATTTAAAGCAGACTCTATTGGGTAGGTAACAATTCGCTCTATCTCATCAGGACTTCGGCCTTCAACTTGGGTATTTACTTGTACTTGAACATTTGTAATATCGGGAACAGCATCAATGGGAAGTTTTTTAAATGACTCCCAACCAAGTAGGCCCAACATAAGAGTCGCAACAATAACAACCCAACGGTAATCTATAGAAAATTTTACTAATTTAGAAATCATATATAACTCTTTTTAATTTAATGTGAACAGGCATCTACAGTATCAGAATTCAAATCAGCTTCGGTCATCCTTAAGAATTGAACACCAGAAGCTGCAATTTCGTCGTTACTCTCTAGATCAACTGAGGAAATTTTAAAGTAATCTTCCCCTTCTTCCAAAACTTTAACTAGGATAATCGTAATCCATCCATCCCATCTTCTAAAGACGGCACTTGAATGTTTTATTTTGAGTAAAGAAGTTTTAGGAATTTTCCATGGGCCAATGCCACTTAGACTTGTAAAGGTCACACCTAAATTCTCTTGTGCTTTTTTGGTCATTTTAAATCCATCGAGCTCACTATGCTCTGTAATCGCACTCCATGGTTTTAAGTCCACCTTTCCCCCAGCAGAATGATCTCCAGAGGCGTAAGCTGATGAGTAAAAAAATATAATTAATAAGTACTTCATAGTATTTCCTTGTCTAGGGCCTTTCCATCAAATTTATAAATATTCCATAAACTTGAAATGGCAGTCATAATCAGTTGATTTCTTCTTTTAATATAATTTATTTTCTGTTTCATCGAATCAAGATAAACTTGGTTAGATACCACACCTCTACTGAAAAGTTTTTCAATTCGCTTATGTTTCTTTACAAGTTTACTTATAGACAATGATCTCTTTAGAGTTTGAACAGTATTTGAATAAGTTTGTAGCTGCTCAAATCTCTCATGGCTTTCAAAAGCATGAGTTAACTCGACCACCTTTTTAAATTTTTGATGCTTACTTCGGGCCCACGCCTTTCCTGCTCCATTTGCCTGGAAAAGTGGTAAAGGAAGACTAAAGCTAACTCCTAGCATTTCAGTATTTCCATCCTCGCCATTCTCAAAGGAAACAGATGGCCCAATACTTAGTGTCGGGTATGCTTTTGAGTTTTCAATTTCGATCTCATTTTCTGCCACGGTACTTTGAGCATAAAGACTCTTTATATGTGCGGATTTAAAACTATGCTTTTGTTCTTCACTTACGGGCCAACTAATTGGGGTGTCAGGTAAATGGCCTTCGATCTCTCCTAAAGAGTTTCCGGTAGCAATATGAAAGAAATGCTCTAATTGTTTTATTTCCTGGTAGATTTCGGATGATTCAACTTTGGTATCTTCATACGCGATTTCAAAGAGCGTTAAAGAAGCTTCTTGCTCCGAAGTTAACCTTGAAATTCCCTTAAGCTTTTTAATAACTTTAGAGTACTCACTCAAAGACTCTGAAACCAACCTTTGTTCTTCTAGTGCTTGATTCAATCTATAGAGTGCCTTTACAGTCTTTAGTTTGACTTCAACTTTTCTCTGTTCAACGCTCAATTTTGAACTCTCTAGAATGGACTTAGCATGGTTTACTCTGGCGTCTCTTTTTCCCCCAAGTTCAAGCCTAAATTGAAGATTTACTTCCATTTCACTCAGGTCTTCTCCATTCCCCTCACCTTTTACATAACGAGAACTTAGAACGGGGTTAAGCGGCTGGGATGCGCGACCTTCTAACAATTTTGAACTATTAACTTCCAAATTACCTTTTTGAATACTTGGATGAAATTCTAATGCGCAACTGACAATATCTCCTAATTTTTTGGGAACAGGACACTCCCTATGGCTTCCATGAATATGCTGATCAATCTCGGCATGAGTATGCTCGACTTCATTAGCGTGGGATGTAAAAACTAGTAATAAACTGAATAAAACAATCATAAATATAACTCTATCTTTAAATTAATATACGTAATTAAGAATCAGGTTATGAAAGAAATGGTGGTTTTATATCTTGTTCAAGACTTGGTGGATGGTATCCAATAAAGAAGTACCAATTTATGGATTTTGAAATATCAAATTGTTTATTTAATGATTTGTATATTGGGTTAACTAAAATAGCTAAACCTGCATTACAAACAAGAGGACAACATTTATCATCATTATGGCAGCCTTCTCCACAATCATCACAATCAGAGTAACTGGCCTGTAATGATGCAGCTTTTAATTGCTGACCAGATGTGATGTTTTCATGGGAATACTCTAAATGCATATCAACTGCTTCATTATAGGTGCCTATTAAAGAGTGCCATAAGAAAGAATGTTGAAATTAGCTTCACCATATTTGAATTGTATAGAAAACTTTAAACGACGTCAATTGGGTAGATTCTTAACCCTATCTTGGGAAATGACAAAGTACGCCCTTATACCAAATCGGGATTAGCCTGAGAGAATTTATTCCCCCAGGCCTTTTAGAAAATCTTCAAAATGCTAAGACAAGTTTTTAACTTCCATGACTTTCTTTTTTTTCTGCCAAAAGTTTGTCCCATGTTGCTGATAAATCGCCGGTACTAACCTTAAGTTTCTTAGGTTTCATTTTTTCTATCTTAGGGAAGGCTAAATATAGTACCCCATCTTCACAGTGGGCTTGAATTTTATCAATATCCACATCATTTGGTATAGAGACAAACTTTGAAACCTTTTCTTCATTTTGTTTTTTGCCCTCAATTCTTTGGTGAATTCTCGTGCCTACAATACGAACCTGGCTTTCTTCAATTTGGATATCGAGATTTGACTTATTCATTCCTGGCATATCAAGAGTTGCTAAATAAGCTTGATCAGTTTCATGAAAGTTAGTAAGAGAAGTTTTTAAATGATTACCATCCCAAACACCTTCCATATCATCCAAAATACTTTTCAAGTCTCGATCTATTCCCCAAAAAGAAGGACGAAGTTGCATACTGCTCATCGGAAAAATCTTTGATGCTGCATTAAAGAAAGTTGATTATAAAATCACATCAGCAGATGCATTTAAGAAAGAAATAGGTTTTAACTGCGTAGGAGTTTTATGCAGTTAGAACCCTTTCCTTTCTTAATCAAGACTCTAATTATTCGATCTTAAACATATAACTCTCATTATTATTACGAATTACTTTTTACGGGGGAAACTATTTTTCATATAATCGTCAAAGGTCATTTCTTCTTCACCTAGTTCTTTTTCCTTTTCAACAGCTAGATTTATCTTTTGCTTAATCTTTTTTCCGATCTTAGGTGAAATTGTCGCTGGAACTTTGACAGCTTTCTGAGGAGCAATAACAGTTATTATTTTCTCAAGGTCAGAAGATAAATGTACATGATATCCTTCATAAGAAATTAGAAAATCATGTTCACCTCTTTCAAGAAGTTCTCCTTTTAAAAGTACTTCTGTAAGTGTGGCATCTGTGATCATCCTTTCAACCTGCCTTTGTTTAGCATGGTATGTTTTGATCATTCCAAAAATTTTCTTTTTATTAAACTTCTTTCTATCCATGATTAAACTATAACATGACCTATAACTCATTGGCGATAAATCTAGAGGTACATCTCCTTAGTTACAGACATCCACACTTACATTGTCATTATAGTCTGTCCAAGCTGAAATGGAATCACAACTCCCTTCATACTCGCAATCTGAGTCAGAAGAACATTCATTCCCAGATCTCTCACATTTTCCAGAAGAACAAATTCCCTCCTTCATACAATCAGAGGAAAAACTACATTCTTTTCCACCATTATCTTCGATAAGAATTTTCTTTAACTCAACAATACTTTGCTTTTTCTTAAATTCTCTAAGACCTGTTAGATAACCTTTTTTATATTTAGGACTTTCTTCCTCACAGAGTGCATGTGACTCCTCTCCATCCTCACCTCGATTCAATCCATTATTGTAAGTACAATACTTCTTCAGTCCGTTTTCAAATCCTTTCAAGTAGTCCATACTCTTTATTTGTAGACCGTACTCTGAGCAATCCCTTCGATACTCGGCCGTCTTTGGCTCAACCTCACCATTCATCGCATCTGATTTTCCTAAATTAAACCAATTCCTATTTTCACATTCATTTTTACTTAATGTGCTACATCCATTTGCTATAAATATTGCTATATAAATCAAAATTAACTTCATCTTTAGTCCCTATTTATTAATGTAAAAAAAAAAACAATCAACACTCTATCTAATATAACTAATATAAGCCTAAATTAAAAATAAAGTTCTTCACCCTGTTAGTAGATAATCAAAATAATTATAGAGATAAGAAGAGAGATTATGGGAGTAAAAAGAATCGACGATACATTGCACTTGTACTCTCTCACTCTATGGTTGAAATACTTAGTATTGTTATTTTTACATAGGAGAATTCAAACACTGTATTTAGAGGTTCAGTATTGATAATATGTAAGAAAATTATGAGGAGAATCAACATGAAATGGCTTTTTTTAGCACTTTTAGGAACGGCGGGTGCTCATGCATCACATGAATGTCAAGACTTTGCCAAAGACAAGGCAACTGGACTTGTTGAACTTAAACTCTGCGACTCTCGTATAAAAAATTGTCACGTAAAGAAAAGTGAAATTGTAATTAATAGCTTTGATGAGCTTAATAACGGCCCATCAATGGATGTTTATGACTTTAGAGTTCCTGTTACTGGAACAATAAATGGCGAAGAGCAAACTGTGACTATTCCTGTTTATGCTATCGTAGGCCTTGCAGCTATTGGCTCAAATGAATGTGTATTACATGGTCTTGGTATTATTAATAACAAGTAATTGTAAAAAAGCTAATCACAACTCAACGCATCACACGACTAGAGATGAAAAAAACTCTCCTACTAACCGATCTATATTATTGATTTAGTTTTATCAGACAAATAAGAGCTAAACCATCAAGCTTTACCGAAATTTATATGATATAATTGCCGCGAGAAAATCCTATTTATGAGACGTATTCATTATGGTAAAATCTCCAATATATACTTAATCTTATTATTAAAAAATAAAGCGCTCCGCGCCAAACAACAGGACCCCTCATGAGTTTATACACAGAGTACTTAGAACAAATTGAACAAAGAAAGACTGAAGGACTAAACCCTCTTCCAATTGATGGTGCGGACCTTACAACGGAGATCATTTCTCAAATTAAAGACACATCAAACGAGCACCGTACGGAATCTTTAAAATTCTTTATTTACAACACTCTACCTGGGACAACTAGTGCAGCTGTGGCCAAGGCAAAATTCCTAAAAGAAATTATTCTTGGTGAATCAAAAGTTTCCGAGATCACTCCTACTTTTGCGTTTGAACTTCTTTCTCATATGAAAGGTGGACCTTCTGTAAAAGTTCTTATTGACCTTACTCTTGGTACGGATTCAAAAATAGCAACACAAGCTGCTGACGTTTTAAAGACTCAGGTTTTCCTATACGATGCAGATACTGCAAGACTTAAAGATGCATTTACCGCTGGAAATGAATTAGCTAAGGATGTTCTTGAAAGTTATGCTAAAGCTGAGTTCTTCACAAAGCTCCCTCCAGTAGACGAAGAGATCAAGGTTGTAACTTACCTAGCTGGAACTGGAGATATTTCAACAGATCTCCTCTCCCCAGGTGGTGAAGCCCATTCTCGTTCAGACCGTGAACTTCATGGGAAGTGTTTAATAACTCCTAAAGCACAAAATGAAATAAAAGAATTACAAAAAGCTCACCCAGATAAAAGAGTCATGCTAGTAGCCGATAAAGGAACAATGGGTGTTGGTTCTTCTAGAATGTCAGGAGTTAACAACGTTGCTCTTTGGACAGGAAAACAAGCAAGTAAATACGTACCCTTCGTAAATTTTGCTCCAATTGTTGGTGGAACAAATGGTATTGCTCCAATCTTCTTAACTACTGTTGATGTAACTGGTGGTATTGGAATTGATCTTCAAAATTGGACTAAAAAATTAGATTCTTCAGGAAACCCTATTCTAGATGAAAATGGTGACACTGAACTTGAAGAAGTTTACTCTGTAGCAACTGGAACAGTTCTTACAGTGAATACAAAAAAGAAAAAATTATACAACGGTGATAAAGAACTTATTGATATCTCATCTTCTTTGACTCCACAAAAACTTGAGTTCATCAAAGCTGGTGGATCTTACGCAGTAGTTTTTGGTAAGAAGCTTCAAGCCTTTGCTTGTGATGCTCTTGGAGTTGAAGTTAAATCATCTTATGCTCCATCAAAAGAGATTTCACATGCCGGTCAAGGTCTTACAGCTGTTGAGAAAATTTTCAATAAAAATCTATTAGGTGGATCAGGTAAAGTTCTTCACGCAGGATCAAACGCAAGAGTTCAGGTAAATATCGTTGGATCTCAAGATACTACAGGTCTTATGACTTCACAGGAACTAGAGTCTATGGCCGCAACAATAATTGCACCATCAGTTGATGCTGGTTATCAGTCAGGATGTCATACAGCTTCTGTATGGGATGCTAAAGCTCAAGCAAATATTCCAAAACTAATGAGCTTCATGAGTAAATTTGGTCTGATTACTGCGAGATCTCCTGAAAAGAAATATCCACCAATGACAGACGTTATTCACAAAGTACTAAATGATATTACCGTTGATGACTGGGATATTACTATCGGTGGAGATTCTCATACAAGAATGTCTAAAGGTGTTGCTTTCGGTGCAGATTCTGGAACAGTTGCTCTAGCTCTTGCCACTGGCGAAGCGACAATGCCAATTCCTGAATCAGTTAAAGTTACCTTCAAAGGTACTTTAAAAGATCATATGGATTTCCGTGACGTAGTTCATGCAACACAAGCACAAATGCTTAAAAAGTTTGACGGAGAAAATGTATTTCAAGGAAGAATAATCGAAGTTCATATCGGAACTCTTCTAGCTGATCAGTCTTTTGTATTTACTGACTGGACCGCTGAGATGAAGGCTAAAGCTTCAATCTGTATCTCTACAGGTGAGACTTTAATTCAATCATTAGAAATTGCGAAATCGCGAATCTCTATAATGATTGAAAAAGGAATGGATAACGAAGGAAAAATGCTTCAAGGTTTAGTTGATAAAGCTAATGCAAGAATTTCAGATATTAAATCAGGAAAAGAGACAGCTCTAACACCTGATGATAACGCTAAATACTCTTCAGAGTTTGTTGTTGATCTTGATCAAATCATTGAACCTATGATAGCTGATCCAGATGTTCACAATGAAGATGTATCAAAAAGATATACACATGACACAATCAGACCTGTTTCTTATTACAAAGGTGAGAAGAAAGTTGATCTTGGATTTATTGGGTCTTGTATGGTTCATAAAGGAGATCTTCAAATTCTTGCTAAGATGCTTCAAAATATTGAAAAGCAAAATGGTAGCGTAGTATTCAAAGCTCCACTAGTTGTAGCACCTCCTACATATAATATTATCGATGAACTGAAGGCCGAAGGAGACTGGGAAACATTAACAAAGTACTCTGGGTTTGAATTTGATGATACTAATCCAAAAGCTATATCTCGTACAGAATATGAAAACATAATGTACCTTGAGCGTCCTGGTTGTAACCTTTGTATGGGTAACCAAGAAAAAGCATCTAAAGGTGATACAGTTATGGCAACATCAACTCGTTTATTTGAGGGAAGAGTTGTTCAAGACTCTAAAGAGAAAAAAGGTGAATCTCTTCTCGCTTCTACTCCAGTTGTTGTTCTTTCTTCAATTCTTGGAAGAACTCCAAATATGGAAGAGTACAAAGCAGCTGTAAAAGGAATTAACCTTACTAGCTACGCCCCACCAGTTAATTAAATAATTTTAATAATGACCTCTACACTTATCTAATGTGTAGAGGCCATGTTTCTCATAAGACCAATGATTCTAGAATAATTTACAGTTTGAATGGATACAAATTAAGGAACAATTTTAAACCTATTTTTTTATCTCATCACTATCACCCAATGGACCAAATAATAAAAACATGAGTCGTTTGACTGTGAGTGCCGATTTACTAACAAGCTTCGTAGCTTTAATAGTAGAGTTACCTTAATATACAAAGGCACTGCATTGAAGGCTTATTTCGGTAGATTCTCGTCTATAATCAAACTTCATAAGAAAAAATAATAAAATTACTCATGCCAAGAAAACTCGGTACTTCTTCTCGTCCTCTTCAAGTTCAAATAGAATCATGGGAGCTAAGTTGCATGCCATAGCATGTTCCTTAATATGTTTAATATCATAGCCCTTGCTCTCAATACTTGCCTTTACTTTATCATCAAGTAAGCTTTCAAGATTCATTGTAGATCTGGCTGGAAGAAATAAATCCACCGTTTTATTACCATCTCTAAAGACTTCAATTCTCAAGTTTTTGGCCGTTGGACTTATATTTAGAGGTTCTATCAATTCAATCTCATCTACTATATTTAACTTACTTAAGACTTCTTTGGCACATTGATGCCAATTGATTGGGATACCGAGGTCTTTAATAATTAAGTATGGCCCTAAAAATGAGCGAAGTAATTGAAAAAAACGAGCATTTCCACTTGAGCGAAACCACCATCTTTGCTCACCAATAATTTTATCAATGTCAGCTTTTGCATCCCATGTTTTAAGATCAAAAGTTTGATTATAAATAAAAGGTTTAAATAGATTCTCTAATATTAGGGGAATACTATCTTCAATTGATCTAAGTTTTTCTAAATCAAAACCAACATCTTTCAATATCCCCAAAGGATTAACGATTTGCCCATCAACTATTTGTTGAAGAAGATTTTGAAGCGCGTTCACTTCAGTCTCCGTTAAAGTTATAAAGTGACCAAAGTCTAAGAAAACTAATTTACAATTATGGATATAAAAATTACCTTTATGCGTGTCCCCTTGAATAAATCCATCAAATAACAACTGTTCCATATAAACCATTAAGAGATCTTCAGCTATGCGTTTTTTTTCTCCTATCGAAGAGGATTGAACGAATTCATCTATGGATACACCTGGCATCATTCGAGTGACTAGTATATTTTCTCTTGCTAAAACCTCTACGGGTTCAGGAGAAAGAATATTTCTATTTAAGTTAAATTGGTTGAATTTCTTTAAATTTTTAAGCTCATGTAGGTAATTCATTTCATTCTTAAGAGATAAATCAAAGTTATCTAAATAATCTCCTATATCAAATCCCCACTTACGTAACCTTGTTTTCCCACCAAGTTTACCAAAAAGTCCCATCAACTTTAGTTGATCTTGTATTTTTTCTTGAATCCCTGGGTATTGTACTTTTATGACGTAATTTCCAAGTTTTCCTTTCAAGGTACAAGGATGAATTTGCCCAAGAGATGCTACCCACTTAGCTTCTTCAATTTCATCAAATAATTCATTAACAGCATTACCTAGAGAGCTTTCAATTTCAGTCTTAATTTCTTCAAGTGGAATTGCAGTCAGATTTACTCCCTTAGCAACTTCACTAAGTTCTGATAAGTTATCACTATTTGAACCGAGTACTTGAGCAATCTTAAGAGCTATACCTTTTTCCCCTGCGAGTAAATTTAAAATAGCATCCACGGATTTGTTTTTTAACAAATCACTATCGGTACTTCTTAATTTCAAAGATTCAATGGCCAAATTAGTGACATTTTTAACAGTTTTAAACATATTTATTATTACCACTATATAAAATATTAATAAACACTTTAATACTTGAGTATAGGACTGTTTCCCTTACTAATTTTGTAATATTCTCTGAACTCTTTAGAACACATTAGATTACGTTTGATCAAAGGTATAAAAACTAACGGTAGGACTAGACTACACATATGCTCTACTTACACCTTAAAACCATGCACAAAATATCATTATAAAGCACTATATACTTTCGATTTCTTTCTCTCAAAAAACTTATTAAGTCCGTTCGTATGTAGTAGAGATAAAGTATATGATGAGAAAGGAGGAAGTTACAATATCACAATTATTTGTATTTGTTTACTTTACGAAGTCTTTTGTCTTCCCAAGAGTTTCTTCTGTTTTTAATAATTCAGCAAAGAATATTACAAAAGGTTCCATACTTAATTGGTTTACTTCTTCAATGATTAAGATGCTTCTTTTAGGAAGTTATCAAGGTCTTTAATTTCTTTATTATCTTGCTTGGCTTCCCCTATCTCCAATTCAATAGCTTTTGGTAAATACCTAGACATCATTTTCTCGATATCAATAACAGAATTTGTATGCTCAGACATGAAAATAGTACCTAAGATCAAGTTATCATCTTTCATTTGGTGATCTACGACTTCAGATGTTTTTATAATATCCGTAATTTCATTAATAAAGAGGCCTCTTTTATGCCCCTTATAATTGATTACGATAATATCAATTTCTTCTTTGTCTTCTAGAAGTTCAACCATTGATATGTCTGTTAATCCTAGTTCATTTTCTGGTAACATGAGAGGAAGTGTTCCCTCACGATACTTAATCAACGGAAGATCTCCACTATACTCAATGCTACTAACCTGAAAAACCTCTAAGCGGTAAACATACTCAAGTGGTAGGCAGTAGTTTTTATGCTCAAGTAAGTTGAATTGCATATATTCTTTTTCATCATTACATTCAACTATTAAGCCCAGAATCTCTTCTTCTTTAGCACTTATTCCGTATGTTTTAGCAATTCCTTTTACATTAATTATGAGTCCAAGCTCACCATCACCAACAAAAGTTACACCTTGAAAGATCTCTGCTTTATCAAGTGGGTGAGAAAGTTTCTTAACGACAACTTCCTCTATATCCTCAATTTCATCAACTACAATACCATAACAAAAATGTTCACTGCGAACGATTACGATATTAAATATATCTTTTTTATCTCTTGGTTCTAATTGTAAAATATCTCTTAGTTCTAAAAGAGGAATAAGTCTATCATGGTAGCGAAAGATTAATTTCCCTTCTACTTCTTGCATCATTTCTTCTTCTTTAACATCTTCATACAAAACTACTTTTTCTACATCATCTAGCGGAATATTGAATGGTAATCCTTTTGAGAAAACCATAAGGGACTTGATGATCAATACAGATCTTGGAATAGGGATATCTATTACAAATTTAGAACCTTTACCTAATTCTGAATCAATAAAAATTCTGCCTCCAAACTCTTCAATTGAACTCTTTACCATATCCATACCGACACCACGACCCGAGACAGCTGTAATCTTCTCTGCAGTAGAAAACCCTGACTCAAATAGTATTTGAAACACTCGACTCTTAGACATTTTTTCAAGATCACTTGAAGAATATAGTTCTTTTTCAAGTGCCTTCTCTTTAATCTTTTCTGCATCAATGCCATTACCATCATCGATAATCTCAACAATGATACTCTCACCTGTTTCAGACAAGTTTAAATCTATAACTCCTTCAGGATTCTTTCCAATTTCTTCTCTTCTACCTGGACTCTCGATTCCGTGATCCACACTATTTCTAAGCATATGAACAAGTACATTGTTTAAAAGTTTACCTACGGATGTATCCACCCTAAGATTTCCTCCAGTTGTATTTAAGTGTACTTTTTTATTACATATATTTGCTGAATCCCTAACAACCCTTTTCATAGGTTTATAAACTGTTTCTACAGTAATTTTTTTCATCTCAGCAACTTGATTTTGCAAAAGAGAACTAATCTTATGCATCCCCGCCATACTCGCTGATAACTGCTCTAAATCAGGGTCACCACTATATTTTGAATTCATTTTTATTAATATTTTAAAAATTGTATTTTTTAATACTGTTAATTCACCACTCATTTCTAAAAAATCGGACAAGATATCAACAGAGATACTTATTTTCTCTTCTTTTACTGAAGATGATTTTTGTACATCTTTTTTCTGTTCAACCTCGAGAGCGTCATCATTATCTACAGTAAAATCTTGGTCAAATATTTTTACTATATCTTCAATTTTATGTGGAAAAGCTTTGAACTCTTTCTCACAAGCATACATTTGTTTAAGATAATCTGAGCCCTTTAGAAGAACATTAATAACAGAACTATTTACTTCTTGTTTTTTTCCTTTTACAAGATTTATTAAATCTTCATACCTATGAGCAAAAGCTGCGAGAGCGTCAAGTCCGATGCAAGAAGAGGTTCCTTTAATTGTGTGTAATAAACGAAAATATGTATTAATCGCGTTTTCATCTTCAGGCTTTTCTTCTAACTCTAAAATCAATTCCTCAATTTCATCTAACATTGGATAGGTTTCTTCGAGAAAATCACAAACCATTTCACGGTCTTCTTCTAAAGAAGCTTTTCTTTTTTCGGCGTAATTAAGAATTATTGGTTTGAATTGATTTTCAATGATTGGTTTGGATATAAATTCAGAAATATTCAATCTCATCGCATCAACTGCAAGTTCTTTATCAAAAAATCCAGTAAGGATAACAAATGGATGATCCAAGCCATTTTCTAAAAGTTTTGCTCTAAATTCAAAACCAGTCATTTCAGGCATTTTAAAATCAGAACAGATCATTAGAATATTTTTTTTATTTTCTAAAACATAATCAAAAGCTTGAGATGGATCAGTAAAAGTTACTGACTCGTAACCATACTCTGCCAAAGTAATTTCTAGATAATCCAGAATGTCTTGTTCATCATCAACGCATACAACTTTATAGCCGCTCATACTAATCCCTTGTAGTGAATACCCATCATTCTAATCGGAGTTTTAGAGTGAAAATTGAAATTTAAAACAAAGATTGCCTAAAGATTGACTAAAGATTCATTAAGAAGATTTTAAGCTCTTAATTTTTGTTCTTCTGAAAGGATTGCTTGAAAAACTTTTGAGAAATCAATATGCTTTACAATCATATTAAAACCTAGACTTTTAAATTTGAACATTTCAAAGTTAGAAATTTCCTTAGAAGTAATCATGTAGATAGCCGAGCTGTTAAACATTAGTAACTCGCTAAACCTAACAGCTATAGGCTCAGCTGCCGGAAATGTTATTGATTCTTCAATAAGAATATTGTTTGGTTGGTGAGTCTCTAAATAACTCAAGCCTTCTTTGATATTAGAAATAAGAACATATTCTCTATTACTAGAAGAGAAGGTATCCGCTATGACATCCAAGATATCAGGAGATTTCGCAATGATTAATACAGTATTAAAGTCAATTTTCATAGAACCTCTACAAGCCATTTCGGTTAAATCCATAAAATCTTTAGATCAACTACTCAGTTTTTTGATAAAACCATGCACCTTCAATTTCAATATGTTTTAAAGGGAGTTTCATTCCAATAAGACTCTCACCTGCTCCAAAGACTAATATTCCACCAGGTTTTAAAGCTTGGGTAATATCAGTTAAGATTTTTCTTTTATTTTCTTGATTTTGATAAATCAATACATTACGACAAAAAATAATATGGTATTTATTTACAGGAAAAATTCCCGATAATAGATTAAACTTAAAAAAATTTGCTCTTGTTTTTAAATCTGGTTTGATGGCCCAATTTTCACTATTTGGCAATTTTGTAAAATACTTTATTAGAAATGGTGCAGGTAAACCTCTTTGAACTTCTAGAGCAGAATAACTTCCTTCCTTTGCTCTTCTCAAAGCATCGTCAGAAATATCAGAAGCATCTATCCTCAAAAGCTTAGAATCAGCAGGGTCCCCAAATGAATCAACCGCCATCTGAATTGAATAAATTTCTTGTCCAGTTGAACTTGCACAGCTCCAAATTTTTATACTCATAGGATTTTTAAATAGCTCTTTAAGCATTGGAATAACAGCTTTCCCCATTGACTTAAATGGCTTAATATCTCTCATAAAATATGTTTCGTTATTAGTAAAAAGATCTACCATATAATTATGCATACTCTGATCAATTCCCGCCTTACATTTCTTATAAAGGACTTCAGCTGTTTCACATTTATAGTGATCTATAAGGGATTTGATCCTTGAATCTAGCCGATAATAGTCATGTTTTTGGTATTCAATTCCTGTATGTTTAAAAACATAGGTCGCAAAGAATGAATAAATTTCGTCACTAATTTCCACAATACTCCCCTTTGCTATTCCATTAAGTCTTTTAACATTTGTATTTTATTTTCGACAATATCTGGAGTAAAGGGCTTCATAATATAATCAGCTACACCATTTTCTAGTGCTGTTTGTATTTTCTCTGGACTCTTTTCTGTCGTCATCATAAAGATTGGTATATCAAAAACTTGCTCGGTTTTATTTTTTTGTAGAAACTCAAGTCCATTCATCACTGGCATATTCCAATCTAATAAAATCAATTCAATTTCAGGGTTCTCTGCAATAACTTTATAAGCGTGAGCCCCATCTGTTGCAGTGTATGGTTTATGACCAAGGGACTCCAGTATCTCTGACACCATCATCAATATTGGCTTCGAGTCATCTACAATAAGTACATTCATCTTTAATCCTTATTCTTAGTTATAGAAAGAGCACTCTTAAGGTTTTTTAAATACCGAGCCTTCCAATCTTGATTATTTAAAAGTTCTTTTTCATTTCCATTTATAATAATGTTTTCTTTTAACTCCCAAGCAAGATTAAAAGCTTCTTTAGAGCTTGTAGCAAATTCGAGAAAATTAATAGTAGTAAAATCTATTTTCTTTTCTAATACAGAGACAAATAAATTTTGATAACAATTGTATATCTTTTCACTAAATTTATAACCTTCCTTAGAAGAAGCTGATAATAAATTCGATATAAAGTCACTTAACTCTTTGAGAGTATCTTCGTTAAAACCTTTGCTCAAAGATTTAATATTAGATTTAGATTTTTCAAAGAGCTCCAAGGAGAAAACATCTAAATATCCATTTTCTTTGATTCCTTTAAACTCTAAACCCGCTAGCTTTGACTCTAATCCTTCAAACTCTTCACCCTCAGTTATTCCTAACTCTCTAAGAGAATCTAGTGCTGCTGATGAAATAGCAACATCAATTTCTTCACTTGGTACTTCTTCAACTGAAGCCGATTCAGCTTCTAATTCTTCAAATTCTTCACCCTCA
>JBLIAG010000050.1:0-23987 GCA_047634375.1 Bacteriovoracaceae bacterium | reverse complement strand
CATAGGTCATTCTCCTTTTTTTGCTTCACTTGCTGGTGAGCTTTAATTGGAGCCTGACCTATGTCTCTAGTCAATAATCAACTATTTATGTCTGCAAAACGCCATTTCATATCGAAGGGTATATTTTACAGTGTTAAGTTCTTGAAAATACTAGTTATATATCACCGAACCAGTAATTCAGTTCGTTTTGGATGAGCTCTTTTGTTTCAGGGGCGAATGGGTTTCCATCTAATGATAAGAGGTTGAGTTGTGTACAATTTTTAATCTTTTCGATTGGTAGGGCGGTTAACTTATTTCGATCAAGGTAGAGTTTTCTAAGATTAACTAAGTTAAAAAGGGTTTCATTAACCATTTCTATTTTATTATCACTAAGGCTAAGAGATTTTAAATTTTCTAGGTGTTCAGTATTTATGGGAACTGTAGTTAGTTTATTTTTATTTAAAAGTAGGGTGTGAAAATTAAGTGTGTGACCAATTTTAATATTGAACTTCTCAATTGAAGAACTTGTTAAGCTTAGTGTTTCAAGGTTAGGTAAACTTAAAAGCTCCCAAGGTATTTCTTTCAACTCTTCCGAGGAGATATAAACTGTTTTCAAGTTGATTAAAAATCTAATGTCAGCATGAATTATATTGAGTTTTTTTGATTGGATATAAATAGTTTCAAGGTTTTCTAGTTTAAATAAATCATCAGGAAGTGATTGTTCAGTTACTGTAAGCTTGAGAGTAGTCGCATTATCTATATCTTCAAGTGCTTTTTTTAAATTTTTGTAAATGGCCATATCACTATCCTAAGTTTTCAGGTATTCCTAAAAAATAAAGTATACTCGTCATTGGACCATGACTCATATGTTGTTCTGCGGTTTCCTTTACAATATCTTTTGCATGAAATGCAATCCCGAGACCGGCCTTCGCTAACATTTGCAGGTCATTTGCTCCATCGCCGATTGCCACAACTTGTTCAAGATTAATACTCTCTTGTTGAGCCAAAAGGTCTACTAGCATTGCCTTCTTTTCAGCATTTACTATAGAGCCTTTTACTTTACCAGTTAGCTTTCCATCGATAATTTCTAATTCATTTGCAAAAGCATAATCAATTTTGAGTTGTTCTTTAAAATAATTAGCGAAGTAGTTAAAGCCTCCTGAGATAATTGCAGTTTTATATCCTAGACCTTTTACGGTACTGATAAAAGCTTCAACACCTTCTGTGAGTTTTAGATCTTTTAAAATAGAGCTTAGTTTTTCTTCTTCTAAGCCATTCAGTAAGGCCACCCTCTGCGTCAGGGATTCATCAAAATCGATTTTTCCATTCATAGCAAGCTCTGTAATCTCATGAACCTTTTCACCAACACCGTGGACCTTTGCCATTTCAACGATCACTTCTGATTGGATAAGGGTAGAGTCCATATCAAATACAATAAGCCTTTTATTTCTTCTCCAAACATTATCTTTTAATAATGCCATATCAGTTTTATGGCCCGTCGAAATTGCAAGGAGATCAGTTTTAACTTTTTCCCAATTTACAGATTTTGTTTGAGCGAGTGTAGCAATATCAAGAGAGATGAGTTTCCCTTTAGTCACGTTATCTATTCTTTGAATATTGATATCGTTATTGGCCAATGTTGCAGCGATATCATGAAGGAACGATGGAGTTATACCTGTAAGAGAGACACAGCTTAAAATATACTTGTCTCCGTGTTGGTGAATTTTTTTTATGTCCTCTACAACTTTAAAATCTAGTTGCGTACCCATTTGGTTTGCCTTAAACAATAGGTCTTTTATGAGAGGAGAGTCTGCTTTAAAATTGCTTATTTTAAATAATATACTAAGAGATAAAAGTCCGTGGGTAATTGATTGGCCCATGTCTTCTAAGACGGCATCAGATTGCATTATTGATTTCATTAATTCTGCCGTAATACCAGGATGATCTGGACCACTGACTGTTATTAAAATAGATTGTTTACTCATCAATTCATCCTTGAACTAAAATTAAGCCTGCTTTTTTAAAACCCTTTTTTGTTTCAACTTTTGAATCATATTAAAGGTGTAATGAATTGCTGACCACAATGACAGTACACAGGCTATATAGATTAAAGAACTTCCTAATAATGGAAGAGGAATATTCATCCAGTCTTCATTGGCCATAAGTAGGGGGATACCAACCATTTGTGTAGCGGTTTTCCATTTTCCCATTTCATTGACTGGAACAGACACTCCCTCATTATTTGCTAGCAACCTTAAAGAAGTCATATACATTTCTCTTAATACTAGCACTATTACAACAATTGTTGGTACTCGTCCTAGGGACTGTAGCATTATTAAGGAAGAGACAGTTAAGAACTTATCTGCGATAGGATCTAGAAAGGATCCAAAAACGGTTACTATATTTCTTTTCCTTGCTATATATCCATCAAAAAAATCGGTAATTGATGCAAGCGCGAAAATCCAACCAGCTGTCCAGCCTAGAAGACTTTTGTACTCGAAAATACCCTCCAGATCGGACTCACCAATATAAAGTAGGAGAAGCACAATTGGAATAAGTGCGACTCTGAAAATAGTTAATCTATTTGGTAGGTTATTTATTTGTAAATCGTCTAATGTAGATTGCTCAGGCATGCTAAAACACTATCATAAATATAGGTTATTGCACAAAATAAATAAAAGGATTGCTGCGTACTGTTGTAAATTTATTTTCCTACTTATAGTGAAACTAAATAGGACATATAATACTAGAATTATAACCAAAAGGATTTCCATGACTCGCCATTTAAATTTAGTGCAAAGTGATTTTGAGCATTTAGAAAAATTAGTTTTACCTCGCTTTCCATTTTGCTTTTTAATCTTCAAATGTTCTGCTGAAACAAACCATGTATTTGAAGTAAAAGATATATCTAATTCTGGAATGCAACTAAGCCTAAAAAATGGTGAACATGCGTTAAAAGAAGAAGAAAATATTCATGGAGTCCTTCACTGGGCAGGAAGGGAATTAGAAGTAACAGGTAATGTTAAATGGAAAACGGATTTAAGATTAGGTGTTGAATTTTCAACTCAAGCTTCGGTAAGGCAAGAGGTTGATGGTTTTTTAGATATTATTGAAGTTGCAAAGGTCATGAAGCCTGTTCATAAATTAGACTATGGAATTGAGATACCGGCAAAGTTAAAATATTGGCTAAGGGCCGATGGGCCTGTTGAAATATTTGTATGGCAACATAGTGATGGTGAATTAGCAAAGTTTCAAATTCTAATAATGGAAAACTTTGTTGAATGGGAAGATGGAAAAGGCTTAAAAACTGCTCGTGTAATGTCAAAACGTGATATTGACACACCACTCATTACAGAAGATGAATTTGTTTTTAAAATTGATGATTCGTTAGATGATTCAAAAATAGAGCGTGCTTTTATTTTAGCGGATCATATCAATCCCGATTTAATTACTCCAGATGCTCTTGATTTTATGAAAATGAAATTAAGATCATAATCTTTTATTAAAACCACTTTTTATTGAAGTTCGCCTTCTACCAAGTTAGAATAGAGGCAATCTGATATTAAATAAAAGGAAAAAATAGTGAATAGAAATTTAGCGTTAGAATTTGTAAGAGTAACTGAGATGGCCGCCATTGCTTCTGCCCGTTTTATGGGAAGAGGAGATGAAAAAGCAGCTGATAAAGCAGCAGTTGATGCTATGAGATCAATGTTAGACTCAGTTGAGTGTGATGCGACCGTTGTTATTGGTGAAGGTGAAAGAGATGAAGCTCCAATGCTTTTTATTGGCGAAAAAGTTGGAAGTGGAAATGGTGCTGAGTTAGAAATAGCTGTGGACCCTCTAGAAGGAACAACAATTTGTGCGACTGGTGGTTATAATTCTATTTCAGTTATGGCGATTGGAAATAAGGGCTGCTTAATGCATGCACCAGATTTATATATGGATAAAATTGCGGTTGGACCTGAAGCAAAGGGTTTAATTGATATCACTAAATCAGCAACAGAAAATCTTAAACGAATTGCCGAAGCAAAAAAGTGTAGAGTTCAAGATTTAACAGCAGTGGTTCTTGAAAGACCCAGACATGAAAATTTAATTGCTGAACTTAGAAAAACAGGCTGTCGTATTAGTTTAATCGGGGACGGAGATGTTTCCGCTGCAATTGCAACTGCACTTCCAGACTCTGGAATTGATGTTCTTTTTGGAATCGGAGCAGCTCCTGAAGGTGTTATTTCAGCTGCTGCATTAAGATGTTTGGGCGGAGATTTTCAGGGTGTTTTAAAGCCAAGAAATGAAGATGAAACAACTAGGGCCCGTAAAATGGGAATCGAAGATATTAATAAGGTTTTTTCAATGGAGGACCTTGCAAGTGGTAACGTTATGTTTGTTGCGACTGGTGTAACAACTGGTTCATTACTTGAAGGTGTAAAGTTTAAACCTTGGGGCGCAGTAACTCATTCATTAGTTATGAGAAGTGAATCAGGAACAATTAGACATATTGAAGCTGAGCATCACTTTGATAAAAAACCAAGATACTAAAATTGGTTTAAGTAAGAGTTAAAAAAATAAGAAAGGATTAGAAATGGCAAAAGCAGAAAAAACTTTAGTAATGAATGCACCAAAAGATAAAATTTTAGCTGTTTTAAAAGACTATGAGTCTTATTCAGAGTTTATGGATGGTGTTTCAAAAGTTCAAATTGAAAGCCGTGATGGTAATGTGACAAAAGCAAAGTACGATCTCAATGTTATTAAAACATTTTCTTATACACTAGAGCTTACTGATACTGAAGATGGACTTTCTTGGACATTTGATCACGGAGATATTTTTAGTATAAATAGTGGTTCATGGGACTTAAAAGACTTAGGCGACGGGACGACAGAAGTTGTTTACAATATTGATATTGAAATAAAAATAAAAATGATGGGAACAGGGATGATTACAAAAAAATTAGTAAATACATCTCTACCTTCAATGATGAAGTCCGTTGAAAAAAGGGCCCAGAACTTATAGGAGTTTTTATGGATGATAACGATAATAAATCAGACAAAGAGCATAAAAATATTTCAGACATATTTAAAAAAGTTGTAAACACGGGAATTAGTGCTGCGTTTATGACTGAAGATGCAGTTAAAAATATAATTAATGACCTTCCTTTGCCAAAAGAAATAGCGAATGGGTTAGTTCAAAATGCTAAGAATACAAAAGACGAGTTTATAACTTCCGTAAAAGGAGAGTTAAAAGAATATCTAAATAAGGTGGATCTCTCAAAAGAGGTTGACCGAATCATTGAAAAATATGACTTTGAGGTTAATGCTAAAATAAAGCTGACACCCAAAAAAACTACCAAGAAAAAATGAGTTTGATTTCCAAAAATCTAGATCGAATTTCTAATCAATTAAAAAAAAGTTCAAATCTTCTGGCCGTGTCTAAAACAAGGCCAGAAGGTGATATTCGGATTGCTTATGAATGGGGACAACGCCACTTTGGTGAAAACAAGGTCCAAGACCTTTTTGAAAAATCTAATAGCTTAATTGAGCTTGATATTAAGTGGCACTTCATTGGTCACTTACAATCTAACAAAATAAATCAACTTCTAGGTACTCCAAATCTTGTGGCCATTCATTCCATTGATAGTCTTAAACTATTAAATAAATTATTAGGTAAAAAAGTTGATTCAAAAATTGGAATCTTCCTCCAAGTAAATACTTCCGGCGAAGTAGAGAAGGGTGGCCTTACAGATTTAGCCCAACTTGATGAAGCCGTTGAAAATATTCAGAAGAATGATACATTTTTTCTTCAAGGACTAATGACTATTGGGAAAATAAGAACTGATGATTTTGAAGCCAGTGCAAAAGAGAGTTTTACAATGTTAAAGGAACTCAAAGACACCCTTGATAGGACTCATGGTTTAAGCCTTGAATTATCTATGGGGATGAGCCAAGACTTTGAAATTGCTCAGGAATATGGTAGTGATTGGATTCGAATCGGTACTGATATATTTGGAAAGAGAGTTTAATAAAAGAATTTGAAAAAATTACAGAGATCTAAACTTTTTTTGTAATTACTAGTATAAAACTTTAGAAATACTATATAAAAAATATTTAATAATATCTGGAGAACTCTATGAGCGATACCCAAAGAAAAGTACCTGAATTAAGCCTTTTAAGTTATGTAAACGGCAATGAAACTGAGCAAGCAAAGTTTGTTTCAGATTTATTTAGCGGAATTAAGGATTATGGTTTTATTATTCTGACCGATCATACAGTTCAAGAATCTGTAATTAAGAAAGGGTATAAAGCAGTAGAAGATTTTTTTGCATTACCAGAAGAAACGAAAAGATCATATATTTGTGAAGAAGGTGGCGGACAAAGAGGTTATACTCCTTTTGGAACTGAGCACGCAAAAGATAATCCTCATAAAGATCTTAAAGAATTTTGGCATGTAGGAAGGCAAGTTCCTGCTGATCATAAATTTAGAAAGTATTATCCAGATAATATTTGGCCTAAAACTTCAGAAGTATCAGGGTTTGAACCTAACTTACAAAATCTTTTTGATGAGCTTGATAAGACCTCACAGATTTTATTAGAAGCGCTTGGTAAGGCTTTAGACGTTCCTCAAAGCTACTTTGATGACATGATCGAGACAGGAAATTCAATTTTAAGAGCAATTCACTATCCACCAGTTGGAGAAGCTCCTCCAGCAGGTTCAGTAAGGGCTGCAGCTCATGGAGATATTAACTTAATTACGATCCTGATGGGGGCAACTGCTTCTGGTCTGCAATTATTAGATAAGGACGGAACTTGGTTAGATGTAAATACTAAACCAGGTCAGCTAGTTGTAGATTCAGGTGACATGATGTCTAGGATAACAAATGAAGTCATTCCAGCAACAGTTCATAGGGTTATCAATCCAGAAGAGTCAAACACTGCGAGATTCTCAATGCCATTTTTTGTGCATCCACATCCAGAGGCAATGCTTGAATGTATTCCAAGCTGTAAGGGAGATGGTGAAAAATTTCCACCAATCTCTGCTCATGACAGCTTGATGGAACGGTTAAAAGATATTGGTTTAATCTAAGTGAAACTGAATGGAAAAGTTGTTCTTATTACTGGGGCAACAAGTGGTATTGGCAAAGAGATCGCCTATGAATCACATAAAGAAGGGGCCCATGTTATTATTCATGGTCGACAAGAAGACCTATTAAAAGAAATGGCAAAAGAGCTAGGAGAAAGAGTTGACACCATTTGTATTGATCTCCTTGAAGATAAAACTTGTGAGGCTTTTAATACCGAGGTTAGAAAGATAACCACAAAAATAGATTGCCTTATTTTAAATGCCGGTGTAGCTCATTATTCACCTATAGATCAAGTCAAAGAAGAAGACTTTGATCGTGTCTTTCAGGTTAACGTTAAATCACCATACTTTCTAACTCAAAGAATTTCTTCATTAATAAGTAATGGAGGAACAGTTTTATTCAACTCGTCCGTAACTAGAAAAAAAGGTTATCCTGGAATAAGTACTTACAGTATGTCCAAAGCTGCACTCGTTTCACTTGCTAAAACTCTAAGTTCTGAGCTTGTTAGCAGAAACATTAGAGTGAATGTAATTAGTCCTGGAATCGTGGATACAGACTTGTTTAAAAAAATGAACTGTTCTAACTTTATTGGTGATGCATATGTGAAAGGGGCCTTGGCATTGACACCTATGAAAAGAATTGGAACGGTCTCGGAAGTTGCCAAATCTTTTATATATCTTATGTCTGATGAGAGTTCATTTATTACTGGTACTGAACTTTGTATCGATGGGGGATTGACACAAGTTTAGAGATGTTTTCTAAACATGACTCCAAACTTTGTGTTTGTTAGATTCGTTGTTTGATCTTCAGCTTCAGAGTTTGATTCATCTAACCTTAAAGATTCAAAAGCTCCAAGAAATTCCATATCATACTCCTTATTAATAGGGATCATGAGGCTAATTTTTGTAGCAGGCATTAGGACTGCAGAGCCAAAGGTGGTTTGACCTGTGTTCTGGGTTCTTGATTGACCAAAACCAAATCCAAGTCCAAGACCAATTTGTGCATTATAAAAATCTTCCATGGGATCAAAGTAATAACGCCCTTCAATTGTTCCTAGGAATCTTGTATTTATTAAACTTGCCTCTGGTAAATTGATGACCTCTCTTGCGTAACTAAAACCATAGGCAATGGCATAGTTAATATTGAATTCTTTCCTAAAGGTCGCATCAAATTGAACTCCACCACGATCAACATTTTGCGCGGGAGTATCAGTCACAGATTCAGAAAGTGTCCTTGTGAAAGATAATTGTGTCTCAATAGATCTTCTTGGTTTATATAAATTATCCTTAACGTACTTTCTCTTAATTGTTTCTGGAGTTAGCGCCCATAGGTATTCAGTCGTGTCATACATTGTTACAATTTGACCTCTCTTAAAGGGGACATCTGTATAATCATTTAAGATTTCCCACTGAATGAATTCGTTTGTCGTTTTAATTGCTCTTGCAATTACTGAGACATTCTCAGATGTAAAGGTAACTTTTTTTCCCTTAAATACTTCGGACTTTGTTTTTATATTTGTATCATTACGAGTAACAAATGTTTGCTTCTCTTTTGAGAGACCTTGAATCACGACTAATTCAAATGCTAATGAACTTACAGAGTAAATAAGACTTAATAGAGTGAGAAGTAGGGCATTTTTCATATTCTTATTTTATCATAAGATGTGCTAAGACTATGAAAGTGTAAATTTATGCCAGATATTCTTGAGTTTTAGTCTCAGGTTATGGCGCTACGTATGGTGTAACGTACCCAGTTCCAGCATTCGTTTCATCTACTGTAAGAGTTGTTCCCGAGACATTGATTAGACCAAGTATTGGAAGAGCATCACTTGCAATTGCACCGCCACCATCATCTTTATGAAAGGCAAATGGAATGACATCGTTTGTATTTTCACCTGCAGTTGCACCAGGAGAACCAATGGTAACGTCTTCAAGAACATCACCAAGGGCAACTTTTAAGTTAAAAACTGGGTCAGTTGCTTGAGTAAATAACCTCATACACTTAGAAATACTTGTTGTGTCTGCAACATCATAACTACAAGTTACTTTTGGAACTGTACCTGAAACTTGAAGTAGGTAAGCTTCATAAATAGTATTTGAGTCTGAATCTGCAACTGCACCAATAAGAAGCTGATTCTCCTTGTTACCTGCAGTGATATCATAGTTATCTAAATTGAAGAGTAAACTAAATCCAGAGTCTAGATCAACATATGTTGTCGCCGCCGCTAAATTATAATCTCCTCCTGAAGAGTCGATTCTTGCAAAGGCCAATCGGTTATTTGCATTTGTTCCAGTGATATATGCTGAAGGCGTGAACTCTGATGTTTCTTTACTTACAGCGACTTTAATATTCGCAATATTTCCATCGTTAAATATGTCTGTATTAATGTCAATTAATGTATAAGATGTATCCATTTCATATACAGCGATTTCTCCAGTGGAGTAGCCTCTAGTTGCTAGAATAACGACATCATTAGCATCAATATCGTTAGCAATTTCCTGAGAAGGAACTGTCCCGATGAGACTTGTTTTTGCCATGTTTGAATCAATCAGCCTTACATTTAAGTCACCTTGGAGTAGGGCAATTTTATTTTTATTTCCACCAGCGAGGTCGTGATCAATAAGTGGTAGTTGCCATTTTCCAGTTGTCTGGTTAACCATAATACTACCTATTTTAGTTGCACCGACATCGGCTTGGAGAAAATCATCTTCAGCTATTCCTTCTAAAGTTACTAGAGGGCCAACTGCTGTTGCTGTTAGACCTTGAAGCTCAGTTGCTGTTGATTCATTAATTGCTGTAGCAAAGGCGGTAGCAGTTGCTGCGATAGTTGTACATGCTGTTGTTGGATTACAAAATTGAGTCCCAGCATTGATATCAGTACTTCCACCATGTAGACCATTAAAGTTTACTGACATCGCAACATTATTTGCACTATCAGTGAAATTTATTTCAGCAAGACCATTTGTATTTATTGTTTCTGGGTCAATACCAGTACTTGAAATGATAATATTATTAGTTAAGTCATCATACCCAGAGTCAAAGCCAAACTTTCCATCATGGGTTAACATCGTTTTCCCACCGCTGATATCAATTCGTCTTACATGAACTTGGTCAACACCTGCAATAGGGGCCATATATGATAGGTACAATGCACCGTTTACGGTATCTCCCGCCATGGTTAGGTGAGTGACATCATTGACTGAGTAGTTTATATCAGTGGATGCATCAAATGTTATTGATTCTAATTCTTCTATTGCCTCAATTGAACCACTCTTTGTTCCATCTGAAGAAGTAATAATTTTTTCGATAATAATTTCTCGACCAATATTTACATAGGCCATGTATTTTACAACAGGATTAACTGACGTTGGATCAATCCAAACAGCTACCTCTCCAAAAGATGTATTCGCGAATGTATTATCATCATAGCTTTTACCTTGGGCCATATTAGAGAAAACTGTTACGTCCCATGCAGCTGTCACAACACCACCAGTAGTATCTAGTGAGTTTGCCTTACAATCGGTATTTCCACCATTAAGTGCAGTTTTGCTAGCTCCAGCGGCATCAACACCTTCATCTCCTAAGCAAAGTTTTAGTTTCACTGCAGATCCAGTCTGATTTGTAAAATCTAATTCTTGTCCTGGGGACCAAGTTAATACCTTTGAAGTTGCGCCAGAAATTGGAATCCAATTAGTACCAGCATCTGTTGAGTACATCCATTGATAAAGAACAACTTCGCCATCAATAATAGAAGCATCAGTTATTGTTCCTGGGTCAATAGAAAGAGGGTACCCCGTAAATGCAATTAATGAAGACGGAACAGTTGGATTAAAGTTCGCCGTATTAAATACTGGGTCTGGATTATTATTATTTACATTAACTGTAACAGAAGTTTGAGCTGTTGCTCCATCTGAATCTGTTACTGTGACTCTATAAGTAACATCATCATTATTTGTCCCAGTCACTTCATCTTCACCAATTTGATGATTGATTGTAGTTAATCTTGGGTTGGTATTATTGGTACTATTAGTTGTTGATGTAGCGATTGCAGGAACTACAACTCCAGTACAGCCTAGATCAAGACACCTTTCAATTTTTATAGTATGACTGTCTCTTTCTTCATCATCGACATAAACATGGAATTGAATAATTTCACTTTCAGTTACAGCAGCTGCACTTAATGTGATGGCCGTACCTGGAGTTGCCTGAGTTGAGATATAAGAGTATTCTGGGTTGGCAATATGATCAGCGTCCGTAGTCGCAAATTGATTTACTCCCGTACCACTATTATAATCATTAACCTTACTGACTAACCAAGTTACAGTATTTGAATCAGTAGCACTTACTAGGTAAGGACTATCTTCATCGGTAACCTTTGCAGTAATGGAGTAAGTGAGGCCAGTTACATCTATAGGTCCGTTTATATCATATGGATTTAAAGTTAAGTCACATATATATCTATCAGCAGTATTAGTTTCACTAAAGTCTTCATAACAATCTGAACTTGAAATATCATCTGTTCCGTCTAAAAGGCTTCCGTTTAAGTAGAATTGAACTCTGAACTTTGCGTACTCAGAAGTAAAGTCAATTGGATTATAATCATCATCAGTAACTGTTAAAGCAACTTTAAATGAAGTGGCGTGAGTGACTTCACAAGATGAGTATGTTGTTGTTGTTTTACCAGCACAAGAAATATTTCCACCTAGGCCTGTATTAACAGAATCAATCTCAAGAATAGGAGGAGTATTTTGTTGCCTAACTCTAATTGTCCAAGTGAACGTATCCACTTGAGAGTAGCCATTATAGACTGGTTTATTAGTTGAACCTGTATACTTATCATAAACAACAGCAGTTATCGTGTGAGATTCAGCTACAATACTTGGAGGTATTGTATATTTATAATCATTATAATCTAGAAGACAGTAGGATGTATTAGCTGCGCCCATCACTTGATTAGTCGCTGCAGGAATATTTGTTCCATCAATTAGAAAATCTACAAATACACCATCACCATCAACACCGTTGACATTATCTACTTGAACACAGAAATCTACAGCATCAAGATTTGTATCGCCATCGATATCATAGAGAAAACCACTATTACTTATTTCGGTATCAGAAATAGTTGTAATAATAGATGCAGTTGAGGGAGTTGTTGTTAGTAACGTAGTAGATGTTCCTAAAGTTACATTTGCATAATTTGGAGTTGTATTATTTATAATCCAAGTTTCTGAATTATAAATTGCATTTGAAAGATTTTCAGTTAATACGAGTTGAACCGTGTAAACGTTTGAACCTGTATAGTACGATGAAGAACTCGTTGGATCAAAACTAAAGGCCAAAGCTTCTAGAGTCGAAGAGAAACTTCCCGATTCACCTGCTATTGGAGAGCCATTCACCATCCATTGATAATTAACATTATTAATACCGTCTGGATTATTTCCTGATGCACTAATATTTGTCGCAGCACTTGTTGTTGTTGTCGAAAATGGAGACGCTGTTATGGCCGAGATTGTTGGAGTTGTATCGGTTATGACATTTACCGTCCAACTTCTAGAGTCAAAGACCTCTGTTCCTGATGCATTTAATAATTGAACTTCAAGAATATAACTACCCTGAGCAAATGATGTATGATTAAAAGTTATTGAAAGGCCTGTACCTAGAAGACTTGTATTTCCGTTCGGTAGGGTTAGAACCCATTTTATTTGAAAACCATTATTATATGGATCAGCAACTGTTACTGCATGAGATTTTGAAGGGTCAGCTGTAGAGATCGCATAAGACCCAGCTGGAGTTATATTTGTTATGTTAACAGTTGAACTGCTAGCACCTAGAGTTGCAACACATTTTCTTTTAGAAGAATTATATGCTTCGTTACTCTTACATTGAGTCGTTTTCTCCTGTGGCAAACAAGATGCTAAGAAGATGACCAAAAATAAATATACAAATTTTAAGTTTTTCACATTTATACCCTAATTCCCTAAGTCTCTATCGGACTTATAAAAAAGAAACTTAAAGATTTCTTCTTTAGTCGAACTATTATCTCACGATGTTGGTAATGCTATTTGTTTTCAGGTACTTAGCTTCTAAAAGGTTGGTTGAATGGCTCAAATAATGGTCTTTTTAGATTATGTAAGTGTTTGTAATTATTTGAACTTATAGGAATTCATCCACAAGTCCACAACTTGAGTTTCTGTAAGTTGTTCCATTCAAACCGCTTGAAGTGAAAGGAACTAAACCAGCTTCTGTATCAATTTGACAGTGGAAAATGAGAAGGGCACCACCAGAGCTAATTATTTCGATATCATTTGTATCTCCGGAAGAGTTTGAGTAATGCAAAACTCCATCAAAGGCCGATTTCACAACTGGTGTAAATAGATTAGAGGCGAGTCCAGTATTATAATAAACAGATAAGCCGCTTACTATTGGATCGGAAACAGAATCTCCATCTATATCACTTTTTAAATCATTCGTTACTATATCAAGGCCGCCATCAAAATTTGCATCGGCTAAATCAAAACTTGTAAAAGTGGAATTAGTATCTAGTGTTATGAGGTCTACTGCTAAGTAAAAACCAACAAAAGAATTATTTTGGTTTTCATAAATGTAAATTGTATTATTAGTTCCGTTATTTGCTAGAACAACAATTTCATCCAAAGTGTCATTTGAGATATCTCCAAATTTAATATCCTTGATATCCCCAACATTTGGAATTTCTAGTCGAGGAGCACAAGTTGTCTGAAAGTTTACACCATCACTTGGTAGAACACATATTTTCGTTTTATTTCCATCTACCGAATCTTTATAACCTATAACTGCATCCATATTACCATCACCATTTGTATCATTATAAGTAACGACTTGGATGGCACCAGTGGCACCGAGATCGATTCCGCCAGAAGCGTTATTTGCAACATTTATAGTTGGAGTAGGGGCAGCTACTATTGTGGACATATCATTTGTAGTTATATCAAATTGATCTATGGCCACTGCAGTACCAGTATCTATAACAACACCAAAGCTAGTTGCAATTCCTGCATTTATGGGAACAATACCCCTGACAAAGCCAGCAGTTGCTAGAGCAGTATCTGAAGTTTGAACACTTGTAGCACTTCTAGCAGAGACAGTTGTATTACCGTCTGTAACATATAGAATCCCTGCTTCTGCAGCATCATATTGTATAGGTGTAAGAGCAACCGCATTTAAATTACTGGCAAATGGAATGGCTGTGGAAGTTCCCATTAGCAAACCTTTTGAACTAGCACTTTGTAGATAGATACTTGTTGATGCACTATTGGCAGCACATGTTCCATCACTTGAACCATTACCATCTTTATCATCACACTCGACATTTCTAATAAAGACGTCTTCTAGGCCATCAAGATTTATATCAAAAGTGAAGGACTCTAGTTGATGGAATGGACTTGAATGGGCCTCAATATGATTTGCTTGAACTACAATGTCAGCATTTTGAGTTAAGCTTAAACCTGAATTACTCTCAACAGACTCTAATTTGAACTCTGTCCTGATAAGCATATTATTACCAGGGTTCACAATATCTCCATCTGTTGCATTAAAGGTAAATGGAGTTGGGAGATCTGCCAAAGTATCGAGGGAGAAGTCTCCTAAGTGACATTTATTGGTAACGTTCGGTGTTGCTACATAAGGTAGAGCTAAAGTTTTTGAGCTTGATGTTGCCAAAGTAGAATCTAGAACAAGACGTGTTTCCCCTGGAAATTGAGGGTCAGGCTCATATTCAAAATTAGGAGCATCGAAAAAGCGAACAGTTATTGGAGTCACGACCCCTGCAGTATTTCCACTGTTTTGGGCAGTAATTGCAAAAGAAATTGTATCCCCAGTTTTTCCGTTTCCATCTGTATCTTCTGTAAAACATTTATTCCCATCGAATTCGAAACTACAATCAGTAGGGTCAAAAGTGAAATTACCAGCGGCAATATCATAAGTCTCAATGGAAGTACCTTTGACAGAGGCACAAAAATTACCTGCAACACCACCATTAGTTTGGGCAATAAGCCCACCAGTATTTGTAGGAGTTATTGTTTGAACAATATTTTCTTGAGTCCCTTTTATAAGGACAATATTTGTTTGAGCTTCATAGGATATAACGGGGGCCTTCTCAATAATTTTCAAATTAAAGTTTGCCACCGATGTTCCAAGAGCATTGGCCCCGGTAATTTGAATTGGTTCATTGGCCGGGTTTAATTCTAATGGGTCTGTGGCCACGGCCGTCCCAGTAATATCTCCACTAGTAGCATCAAGAGCTAAACCAAATAATGCGTTTAAACCAGTATGAGAGTAACTGGTAATAAAGCCGGCACCATAGTTTACATCATAGGTACTTGAATGAAGTATATCCGCAGCTGTTACAACATCGTCTTGAGTAAAAACTAAGTCTGTAAGTGTTGCAGCATCCGTATACACCAAACCTGCTGGAGCGATATTAGTAATAGAAATATCGACCGGAGTTGTAAGGCTTCCTTTCATATTTGTAATTGTTATATTAAAAGTTTGAACACCGTTATAAGCGATAATTGGGGTCCCCGCGATGACTCCACTATGCTGATTAATAGTCAGTCCTGCTGGTAGATCTGGAGAAACAGTGTATGTTCCTTGAGATCCCGCATATGTTGGGGACTCTGTTCCATTTGTAAAAATAGTATAATTAATGACATTGGTTCCACTACCATAAGATAGAGAGATGGGAGCAATAATTGTATTTGAACTTATAGCAAGTGTTTCGCTATAACTACCTGCCGAATTTGAACCCTGAATCGTATAGTATTTAACAGCTTTAATCTCATTAGGAGTTCCACTAATAACACCAGTTGTAGGGTGAAGTGATAAACCATCTGGAAGTGGAGGTGACACTGAATAAGAGGTTGGTATTCCACCTGCTGAAATATTGGGCTCAATTCCTAGAGCTACATTATTTCCATCTTGTAATTCAAAGATTTGAGTCGTCGAATTATAAAAGGGAGATAGGGTTGGAATATATCCAAGCATGGTTGGAGCTAAAGTACTTACTGTTATATTAAAACTTTGTGATGCCCTAAAAACTAGAGTTGATGTTTCATCTAGGTTTTGACCAGTAACTGTAAAAGTCGTAGTGGCAATTGCAGATGTTGGAGTTCCGGATATTTCCCCTGTCAGCGGGTTAAAAGCGAGACCTGGAATTGCCGTAGAGATATCAGGAGTAATAGTAAAGAATGAAGGCATTCCACCAGCAGTACTAGGTACAAAACTCACTGGCTGATCTTCATAGAAGTAATTTTCTGTTGCATATCCAATAAAGGTTGGATCTTCTGGATAATTCTCTACCACATTTAATGTAATATTATTTGGAGGAGTTGTCGTCGCTGTTGGCGCATGTGTCGCTGTTATTGCGAGCGGATAGGTTCCAATTGCTGCAGATGTAGTTCCTGAAATAAGACCTGTAACACTATTTACAGTTATTCCTGCAGGACATGCACCACAAGAATACGTAACAGGAGTCCCGCCATCGTAGTTTGTAACGGCAATTGGTTTCATTGGTACTCCTTGTTGTACATCTGCACTAGCAGGGTAAACAAGGCCGGTAGCTGGATCATTTATAGTAATGGAAATTACCAGTGAAGTTGAGCCCGCACTATTTATCGCTGTGATCGTATGATTAATAATACCCTTTGTTTCTGTTGGCGTACCGCTAATACTTCCGTCAGAGTTTAATACAATTCCGGCCGGTAATTTAGGAGTCACTGTGTAGGCCACAGTTGATGGTGAAGTTGAAAGACTTGGAACCATCGTAACAAAAGCATCTCCAACATTTATAATTTGCCCATCGTTTGCATAGGATAAACCAGAAGGTGCTGAATCTGCGATATTAATAAAAATAGATTTACTTATTTTTCCAGTGGAGTTTGAAGCAACGATTGTATACATACCACCGCTAGGAGTAACTGCTGTTCCACCAATATCACCAGTCGTTGGATCTATGGTTAGGCCTGTAGGTAGGGTTGGAGTTACAACAAAATCTGTAATGGTCCCACCTGTAGTGATCGCCTTGTAGGAATTCGCGACACCCTTGTTGAATGCTAAAGTTTGATATTGAAAATTTAGAGTTTTAGGAGCTTCCTCAATTACTGAGATAATAACTTTTGCATACTCCGAACTAGTAAAACCTTTTGCTTCAATTAGAAATTCAGTTTCCGTTAAAAGCCCAGCTGGAACTCCATATATTTCTCCTGTACTTGTATTAATTTTTAAACCACTTGGTAGGTCAGGAAAAGCTTGAAAGAATACTGATGAAAAAGTCTCATTGGGAATTAAACTAGCACTAGATGTGTTTTGAACAAGTACAACAGTTGGATTGTTGTATGTGAATGTTTCAGCTTTTATGGCGTTAGACTCTGTACGTTTTTCGACAGATTCTTGCTCAGCAGTATTACAACTGTAGATGGCCAGCATCAAAATTAAATGTACGAAGACTCTAATATAATTCATCACACTCTCATTTCGGCAATTTAAACCCGATGGTTTAATCTATTTTACGTGTAAAAGTGGCCAGTATTTCATTGTTATGTAATTCTAGCTACTTGGGGTGTACTTCTGTCATTAAATTTTAGGGGGTGCCTTATTTATTTGACGCATATCTGAGGCGCTATTAAAGTTTAAGTACCTGAAAACTTGGAGAATGGTATGTTTAACTTTTTATCACAAAAAAACGGCTCACAAAGCCTTGAAGAATCTGGGAAGATAATTGCTCTCATGAATCAAAAAGGGGGAGTTGGAAAAACAACCATGGCCTATAATGTGGCCCATGCATTGAAGTCGAAAGGCAAGAAAGTTTTATGTATCGATATGGATCCTCAGTTTAACTTCTCCTTACTATTTGGGTTTCACCCTAATGATCATAGTAAAAATATTTATCATTTATTAGTTAACTCAATTAAGGAATTAAAATCTTTTCATACAGACACTCTTGTATCGGATGTTTTAATTAAAACTGATAAAGGGATTGATATTCTACCTGCAGGGCAAGAGCTATCAGGTTTTGAATTAACAATTGCAGGAATCAATGCTCCAAGGCAACTCGTTCTTAAAAAATTCATTGAAAAAAATCAGCTCAACGAAAGGTACGATTATATTGTCATTGATGGACCTCCAACTTTAGGCTTACTTGTCGTTAATATATTGTGTGCCTGTAATGGAGTCTTGTTTCCATTCATCCCTGATTCTTTTAGTGAACAGGGACTTAAGAATATTAGAAATGTTCTTCTTGATATAGAGGATATGGGAATTGTTCAAACACCTAAGATTTTAGGTTATATTCCAAATTTATTTGAAGGTAGAAGGAAAAAAAGCCGAGAAGATTTTGAGCATATCAGAGATGAATTTACTGATGGTGAAATCTTTCCTCCATTTTTAAATAGGGCCAATTTTGCAAAATCTATGGCCTCAAAAAAATCGGTTTTTGATTATGAAGCAAGTGACTTTAAAGAACTTCAAGGTCAGTTTTTAGATGTTGTTAATAGCGTAGAAGTTCAACTAGGAAATTAAAATGAAAAGCAGGGCAAAAAATCCATTATATGTAGTCAAAAATAATCATGTTGAGCAAGCAGATAACTTAATGGACCTTCTCATTAAAAAATTTAACTTAACACCGCTTTTTGAAATTCTTGGAAATATTTTACAAATGCTTTTGGAAAACGTTAAGACTTATTCAGCCTTTTTAGTTGTTCAAGATTTTCTAGATTTCTTTATCTCAAAAGTTGAACTTTTTAGGAAATACTCAATCGTTTAAAGGGCACGGATCTAGCGACTTCTTGTTTTCTTTTTAAATATTTTTTGTGGAGCAGCGGCTTTTGTTTTTATAGTATCAAAGTACATAGACTCTAAATCAACGATCCCGGAATCATCTCTTTTTCTTATCAATTTATTAGATGAATTTGTAACTTGACCTAAATCAGATTTGTCCCGCTTAATTAAAAATTCTTTTCTAAGTAATTCTTTCTCTTTTTGGAGCAAACTTTGGTCGAAAGGGAAGGCCGTAGGAATGAATAAGATAAAAATTAAAATTCTCATAACTAAGATTTTATGCTAAATAGCATCAAATGGAAAATAACAGTTTAAACAATAATATAGACTTACTCGCTGAGTCATACAACTATGAGCTAGATGCAAGCTTTATTGCAGATAGACCTGTGGCCGGAAGGCATAACTCCAAACTTTTAGTGTATAAAGTTGCAACGAATGAAATCATCCATTCAAATTTCAAGAACCTTTCTGAATTTCTCAACGCCGAGCACCTACTAGTACTCAATCAATCAAAGGTTTTCCCATGTCGTCTCCTAGGTGAAAAATCTAGCGGCGGAAAAGTTGAAGTTTTTTTACTTTCACTAATTGATAATTCTGGAATTTATCCTGCGATGATTAGAGCAAATGGTAAGAAACGAATTGGGGATGAATATAGGTTTGGAGAGTTAATTGCAAAAATTGTAGATCGCTCAGATGAGGGGGACTTTTTAATTTCATTTAATAAAGATGCTAACCAATTGTTAGAGTATCTAGAAAAGCTCGCCCAGATACCGATACCTCCTTATATACGTGACGGAAAAGCAGATGAGCAAGACTTGGTTGATTATCAAACTGTCTATGCTGCGGAGTTAGGTTCGGTGGCCGCACCCACTGCTGGACTTCACTTTACAGATGAATTATTTAAAAACCTTCTTGATAAAGGAATTGATAAATCCTTTGTAACTCTTCATGTCGGTGCTGGTACATTTAAACCTGTTAGTGCAACGGATTTATCTGAGCATAAAATGCATAGTGAATTTTATAATATTGATTTAGAGAACCTTGCAAAAATAAATAGTGGAAAAAAGCGAATTGCGGTTGGAACAACAAGTCTTAGAACTTTAGAGTCAACTTATATTGATGGAAAAATCCAACTTCCAGAAGGTGATGGTCCACATTCTACTGATATATTTCTTCATCCAGGTAAAGAAATTAATTCCATAGATGGGCTTATTACAAACTTTCATTTACCAAAATCAACATTACTTATGCTAGTAAGTACTTTGATTGGAAGAGAGAAAGCATTAGAAATTTATGAAATAGCAAAATTGAATGATTATCGCTTCTTCTCCTATGGAGATTCAATGCTCATTTTAAGATAATAGTTAATGTAAAAAAGTTTTAGGACAAATATGGAAATCTTTAAATTACAGGCAAAGTCAGGTCAGGCAAGAGCAGGTGAGGTACACACTGCTCATGGTGTTATTAAAACTCCAATTTTTATGCCAGTCGGAACAAGGGGAACTGTTAAATCCCTTTGGCAAGAAGATTTAGAAGAACTAGATGCTGATATTATTTTGGGAAACACGTACCACTTATTTTTAAGACCAGGACATGAGCTTATTGAAAAAATGGGTGGACTTCACAAGTGGATGACATGGGATAGACCGATCCTAACCGACTCTGGCGGATTCCAAGTTTTTTCATTAAGTGATCGTAATAAAGTAACTGAAGAGGGGGTACGTTTTCACTCTCATATTGACGGTACTTATCATATGCTTAGTCCTGAAAAATCTATGGAGATTCAAAAGGCATTAGGTTCGGATATTGTGATGATCTTTGATGAGTGCCCTAAGCTTCCAGCAACAAAAGATAGACTTAGAGAATCTATGGAGCTAACTCTACGTTGGGCAAAAAGATGTAAAGACTATGAGCTTCAAGAGTATCAACACTTGTTTAGTATCATTCAAGGTGGATTACATGAAGACTTAAGACAAGAGTGCATGGAAAGACTAATGGAGCTTGATTTTCCAGGTTATGCACTCGGTGGACTTAGTGTTGGTGAAAAGAATGCGGAGATGGTTTCTTTTCTCGATTCATTTGCACCAAAAATGCCGGAGCAAAAGCCAAGGTATTTAATGGGTGTGGGGAAGCCAATCGACATTCTTAATGGTATTCGTGCCGGTATTGATATGTTTGATTGCGTTCTACCGACGAGAAATGCCAGAAATGGTCAGTTTTTAACAAAGCACGGGGCTTTAAATATCAAGAAGGCCAGATTCTTAGAAGATGGACTACCTCCAGATCCTCATTGTGACTGTAAGGTCTGTAAGCGTTATTCTCGAAGTTATATTAGACATCTTCATAATGTAGGGGAATACCTTGCAGGGCAGCTAATCAGTTTTCATAACCTTCATTTTTATCTAACAATGGTGCGTGAGGCCAGAGAAGCAATAATTGAAGATAAATTTGACGATTATTATAAAGAATTTTATAAAAACTACACCTCAGAAATGTGGAAATAAAATAAGCAAATAACAGACTATCTAATTAAGGAGATAATATAATGTTTAATTTACTAATTTCAAACGCTTTCGCTGAAGGAGCTGCACCGGCTCAACAAAATCCAATCATGAGCATGATTCCACTTGTTCTTGTATTCATGGTTTTTTATTTTTTAATGCTAAGACCACAGAAGAAAAAAATGGAAGAAGAAAGAAAATACGTAGAAGCACTTCAAAAAGGTGAGGAAGTTTATACAAAATCTGGTATAATTGGAACGATCTACGGTGTTACTGATAAAATAGTAACTCTAGACGTTGGTGATGGACAGAAGCTAAAAGTTCTTAAATCTTATGTTGGTGGTTCAACAAAAGCTATTTTTGAAACAAAACAGCCTGCCGCAGTACCAGCAAAAAAATAGAAATTTGCTAAGCTAAGGATAAAGAATGTTTGGATTAGGTGTAGGTGAAGTTTTAGTTGTACTAGTTATTGCTCTAATCTTTATAGGACCAAAAAAATTACCAGAACTCGCTAAGGGTTTAGGTAAGGGTTTTAGAGAGTTTCAAAATGCAATGCGCGGTATTAATCATACTTTTCAAAACCCACTTGATCCAAACACTCAAGATAATACCAAGGACCGTGTACCTTATGATCAGCAATTTCAAGATGATCCTCCCCATGAACAAAACCTACCGAGTGACGAAGCTGTTGCAAGCGTAGATACCGAAGAATCTCCAGAAAAAGATTTAAAACCAAAAGAAAAAATTACGCAAGGCGATGATCAAAAATAAAATTAATCATTAAACTTGATTGCTCAAATGTTTAAAGTCGTTTAGAATTTTCACAACAGTTTTTAAACAGTTAATCAATCAATTCAAAAGGTTAGTTTAATGAATCGCAGTTGGTGGTATCGCTTTAGTTTTTTCCTTGTTGTAATGGCAATTTCAATTACAACTATTATTCCTACAGTTTTTAATTTTGACTCTGAAAATAGTTCTTTTCCAGTTAAGTCTAAAATCAATCTTGGATTAGATCTCCAAGGTGGGCTTTATATGGTTCTTGGTATCGACTTCAAAAAGGTTTACGCCGACGAAGTAAAGAATTACATGGCAAAAGTTCAAACAACATTAAAAGACGAGGGTGTTGAAACTTCGTTAGGTTCGCCTTCGGCAATTGATCCTATGGATCCAATGTATTCAATAGTTATTACGAATCCTGCCCAAATGGATGAAGCTAAAGAACTTATCAAAAAATATTTTTCTTACCCAATTAGAATTACTGGGGAAGAAGGTTCAGAATTAAACTACTCTTTAGGTCGAGAATTTAGAATCGAGATTGAAGAGAACTCAGTTAAAAAATCTATTGAAGTTATCAGAAACAGAATCGATGAATTCGGTGTTACAGAGCCAGAAATTGTTTCAATGGGATCTGATAGAATTGTTGTTCAACTTCCAGGTGTTAAAGATATTGAAAGAGCTAAGGCCCTTATCGGTAAAACTGCAAAGCTTGAATTTAAAATTGTTCACGATGAGCTCGCAAGTTATAGCGCCGCTCAAGTTCCTCCAACACTTCAAAAATTAATGGATGACTCAGAGGCCGCTGGAATTGTTTACAAAAAAGGTGAACGATTTTCTGAGTACGTAGTTAAGATGAATGAATTCTATAAAGACCTTCCAAAAGGTCATGAGCTAGTGTTTGAAAAAAATCTAAATCCAGTAACAAACGAAATCGAGAGTTTACTGCCATATGTAGTTGAAGCTGCAACTAAATTAAACGGTGATCAACTTCAGGATGCCACGGTTAGAATTAACCAAGAAGATAACCAACCATATGTTTCATTAACTTTTAAGTCTCAAGGAGCAAACCTTTTTGAGCAAATTACAGCAGATAATGTAAATAGAAGATTAGCAATTATCCTAGATGGAAATGTTTACTCAGCTCCAAATATCCAACAACGTATTGCAGGTGGAAACGCCCAAATTACACTTGGACAGGGGGATTATAATACCCTTATTAAAGAGGCTAGAGACTTGTCTTTAGTTCTTAGAGCTGGTGCATTACCGGTTGAGCTTGAGTTTCAAGAGCAAAGAATTGTTGGACCAAGTTTAGGTGCCGATTCAATCGCAAAATCTAAGAAAGCTGGTCTTATCGGTGGATTCTTAGTTCTTTTATTCATTGTTATCTATTATAAGATATCAGGTGTGATTGCTGTTAAAACATTAATTGCAAACATCATTTTTGTCCTTGCTTGCCTTGTTGGTTTAGAGGCAACTCTAACTCTTCCAGGTATTGCTGGTATTGCCTTAACTGTCGGTATGGCAATTGATGCAAACATTATTATTTACGAAAGAATAAAAGAGGAAATGCGAGCAGGTACACCTGTTAGGGAAGCAGTTGAGACTGGTTTCTCTAGAGCGTTCTGGACTATCTTAGATGCAAACTTAACAACGGCCGTTGCAGGTTTAATGCTTCTAAACTTTGGTACAGGTCCAATTAGAGGTTTCGCAGTTACATTAATCATTGGGATTATTTGTACTGTATATACTGCATACTTTGTTACAAGAATTGCATTTCAATTTTACATGGACAAAACTCGCGGACAAAAAATTAGTATTTAATTTAAAAGGATTATAAAAATGA
>JBLIAG010000049.1:0-25039 GCA_047634375.1 Bacteriovoracaceae bacterium | reverse complement strand
TAAAAATCATGCAAGTGTGTGGATATTTAAACTCAGATTTCATATCAATAGAGGAATATTGAAGGTTTTAAGTGATTTCATAGAGATGCACTAATTTGGTAGAGAGCCGGAATTACTTGTAATTCTTACCTATTTTGAAAGAAACGACTATAAAGACTCCTCTATTAAAGCTAAAAAGAGTTATGCAAATAAACGTAAAATTCCTAGACAACCTTAGACTAGAAGCTAACTTCGATGATTTTAGCATCATAACTGACCAACCAATAAGATATAAGGGAGATGGTACTGCTCCAGGGCCATTTGATTACTTTCTAGCATCTTCTGCGCTTTGTGCAGCTTACTTTGTAAAGGTCTATTGTAAATCACGTGGGATTCCGACAGAGGATATTCATTTATCTCAAAACAATATCATTGATCCTGAAAACAGATATAATCAAATTTTTCATATTGAGGTTGAGCTTCCCGAGAGTATCTCTGATAAAGACAAAGAAGGTATTCTGAGATCCATAGACCGATGTACTGTAAAGAAAACAATTCAAGCATCTCCAGACTTTAGAATTGAGACAAAAAATATTCTAGGAAAAGACCAAGATTATAATTTTGGAAAGGAAAGTAATTCAAATAAAAAAACAATGATATTAGGTAAGGACTGTTCCCTAGAAGAGACTACTACAAACATGACAGGCCTTCTGAATTCCCTAGGAATAAAAATAGAAATTGCCTCCTGGAGAAATATTGTTCCTCATATTTGGTCTGTTCATATCAGGGATGCAGACTCTCCTATGTGCTTTACTAATGGTAAAGGTGCAACTAAAGAGGCAGCACTTTGCTCCGCCCTTGGTGAATATCTCGAACGTATAAGTAATAATTATTTCTACAATGATTTTTATCTTGGCGAAGATATTTCAAATGGTGACTTTGTACACTACCCAAATGAAAAGTGGTTTAAACCAGATCCAGATAATACTATCCCTGAAGATCTTATGGATTCAAATCTTTTGGAAATATATAATCCTGATGATGAACTCAATGCAACACATCTATTTGATACCAATTCGGGTAATCCTGAAAGAGGTATTTGTGCACTTCCCTACATCAGGCAATCTGATAACAAAACCGTTTATATTCCTGCAGGCTTAATTGGGAACTTATTTGTTAGTAATGGAATGAGTGCTGGAAATACTAAGTACGAGGCCAGAGTACAATCACTTTCTGAAATTTTTGAGAGGGCAGTTAAAAATCAAATTATTCTTGAAGAACTCGCTCTTCCTGATGTTCCAAAAGAAGTTCTCGAAAGGTTTCCGACAATCCTGGAAGGGATTAAAACTCTCGAAGAAAAAGGTTTTCCTGTCCTTGTTAAGGATGCATCTCTTGGTGGAATCTATCCGGTAATTTGCGTAACACTTATGAATCCCAAGACAGGTGGTGTCTTTGCTTCATTTGGTGCACACCCTAAATTTGAAGTCGCCCTTGAACGAACCCTTACAGAGCTTATGCAGGGTAGAAGTTTTGAAGGCCTAAATGATGTTCCTCCCCCTACCTTTAGCCAATTTGCTGTAACCGAGCCTAATAATATTGTTGAGCATTTTATAGATTCAACAGGAGTTATAAGTTGGAAATTTTTTGGAGAAAAATCCGACTTTGAATTTTCGGATTGGGATTTCTCAGGAACCACCCAGGAAGAATTTAATTATTTAATGAATATACTCAATCAACTAGAGAAAGAAGTTTACATCGCAGACTACGAAGAATTAGGAGCTTGTGCATGTCGAATTCTCGTACCCAACTATTCTGAAATTTATCTTCCGGAAGATTTGATATGGGACAATAATAATAAAGCTCTTGGGTTAAGATCTGATATTCTAAATATTCACTCCTTAGATGACAAGCAACTCAATCTACTAATAGAAAAACTTGAAGAAAATGAATTGGATGATTATTCTATGATATCAGAACTGATCGGCATTGCATTTGACGAGAACTCAGTATGGGGGCAACTTACAGTCGGCGAATTAAAATGCTTAATTTTTATGGCCATAGGAAAAACACAAGAGGCAAAAGACTTTTGTGAAATCACAATGACGTTTAATGAAAGCTCGACAGAAAGAAGAAGGTATTACCAAGCTCTCAACACTGTACTAGATATAACAATAGACGACGAATTAGAATTAGCAAACTTCACACCAAACTTAACAAGAATGTTTGGAGCTGAAACTTTAAATAATGCTATCGGTTCCGTTTCTGGAGAAATCAGATTTTTTGATATTCCAATAACAAATATGAAACTTGACGGTCTAGATAAACATCTCAAACTTCTTGAAAGCTACCAAAAGCTTCAAGTGGCCAAAAGACAATTTCACAAAAGATGAGAAGAGCTTCATAACAGAAGCTCTAGAAAAAAATTACTCTACACAAGTAATATTTAGATTATTGGCATAATCTAGTAAAATTCCATATGCTGATTTTGAATCATATGCCGTCCCACTTTGGGATTCAAAGCTAGAAGCTGTTCCTACAACATGTTTTGCTGTAACTATTACCCTACTATTTTTAGTACCAAAAACAACAAGACGACTTCCATCGATATTAGTTGGAGAAACAGAAGAATCCACTGGAACAAAAAATTGAGGATCAATGTTCTTTACAGTAAATCCACTTTGTCTAAACACACTGTCATCTTTAAAAATAAAAAGCATATCACCATCTAAAACACTAGGTACCTGTGCCAAGGTATGATCAAAATTACCATCACCATTTTTATCGGTTTTTATAACGCAGTCATATGAGAAGGCATTAAAACAAGTAACGAGTAAAGTTAAGCTTATAAAAAGTTTTTCCATTTTTTCCCCTTAAATTTGTAATACAAATATACTACCAAATATGGCCAGAGTGGCTATAGGGCCATTTTTGCAATCATTAGGTATTAGATTGTTATCCGAGTACCTAGATCAGAGAAGCTTATAAAAAACTGAATATCCAACTTTAATTAGGTTTGATTTTCCCAGTAAATTGAAGGGTTAAAACAGGATCATCATCAAGATTATAATTCTGGTAATTTTGCCTATCGCCCGAAATTGTTTTATGAAGCAATAATTCAAAACTATAATCTCCCTTGGCGATCCCAACAGAGAAGACTAGGCTATTTGATGGGTTTGAACTCGTTTGGTGGGCCGTGGATACGAATTTAGCACCGGCTTTATAAGCGAATGTATTCTTCCCCTTTTGAGAATAAAAGTTAATACCATTTACTAAACTAACACTACTTGCATCCTTAATCGTATTAACAACACTTCTTATAGCGATATTACCAACAACACGAATTGTTTGACTCTCATTCTTATATAAAACAATATCTTTTCCTGCTTCGGCCTCTACAAAAATACCTCTTTGATTACCTTTTGCACTTGGAATATTATTTGGATGAAATGAGCCGATAAGATCATGAAAGACAACCTGTTGTTTTGAGGACGAAAGCCAGCTACCAACTTTATCTCTATTTAATTCCATAATTCCAACGCCGTATTCAAAATATTCTGATTGATTTTGACTTCTATTATTTATAATAAATTTCAGAACACTTTCTTCTGTAAAGTATTGATCAAAAGTTGAACCATTTTCATCAGTTCTATATTCATCCGATATTTGCTCAGAATATAAATTTGTAAAGTAAACCAACTTATAGTTAACACCAACTCTATCTGTATGAGCAATCTCAAGAATAACACCATGAGTTTCTCCGAAATCATCACCTAATTTATCGCCTGTTGCTAACTGATAGACTCCATAAGCACTATCATTTAAAGTTGAGAATCGAGCAACTGTCTCACCTCGCTTTGCCTGTTCAAAACGCTCTCCAGCAAGAAACAAAGAGAGCTCATCCATACAACTATCGTCTGGACAAGTTTTATCCTCGCTACTTACTTGTAAAGAAAATACAAAAACTAAAATAAAAATTACGTGTTTAACCAAGATAGAACTCCTGTTTTTAATGTTAATTAAGTTTAGGGGAGATTAGTTTTATTCTATATGGCCAATGTAGTTTTTACTCTTAAAGAAAGGACTGTATAAACTTTAGACACTTTATACTTTAACTAAAGTCTTTCGTTTTTAAGATGTGAATCAGATATTACTCGGGAAATAGGTTTTCGACAGGAATGACTTCTACACCAGAATCACCGGGACATTGCCAATATAATTCTGCAACAGCATGCCCACTGTTTTCATAAAACTCAACTACTATATCTTGCTTTTCCCCTTCAACAAAGGGTACTAAATAATTGTGATCCCACCTCGGTGCATGATTAAACCACACATCAATAACTGAGGTTCCGCCAATTAGTATTCTGAAACCATCATCAGACCTTGAAGACACCTGACAATCACCAGTATACTTTCCTTTTATTTTACCGGTCCACCTAACACTAAAACTATCGCCAACACCCAATGGTGCTAATCCGGCCGCCCAGTTATAATTAATTACTGAATCAATCCTTGTGCCTTTTAATGTATCAAAATTTGTTCCTGAGAAATAACTAGCTAGAAGACCCGTTCCTTCATCTGGTGTTGAGCTTGAAAGCCCATTGTCTACATTAATACTTGAATCACCTGAGGTTAATCCATTATATTGTACCCTTACGTTGGTCATACCTTCACTAATAGCAGAAACTCTTCCTGAATCATCTTTACCACTACTAACCATTACAAGGGACTGGTCTGCACTCGTCCACGAACTAATATCAGTGATATCGACACTCGCTCCATCAGAGAAATGGGCATAGGCCTTAAAATCAACGTTCTCATTCTCGTTAAGAATTGCACTAGAGGGATTTATAGAAATTGAGCTTATAGTTCCTGGAGCAAGCAGAACATCAAAGTTGCCAGTGACGCCACTTAACGCAGCAGAGACTGTGAGTGTACTCGTACTGGCTTCATTAAAAGAGTTGAAAAATAACCCCTTATTTTGACCAGAGTTTGAAATTGCCCCATAGCTTAAGTTTGAAAGGGACCATGAAACACTACTAGTAATGTCAACTGAAGTTGCATCATCATAATTTCCAATGGCCGTAAAATAAGCATTTATACCTTCTGAAATTAATGAGCTTTTTGTTTCAATAGTTATACTTTGAAGAATGGCACCAGTAACAATCAAATTCTCAGAGATAGTCATCCCACCGAAACTGGCAGTGATTAAAACACTTCCTTGCCCAATAGTATTTATCCTACCTTCCTCTAAATTATTATTTGAAATAATTGCAACAGAGCTATCACTTACTGAGTACATAGCACTCTTTGTAATATCTTCTGTAGTGCCATCAGAATAAGTTGCGATACATGTAACTTGACCTCCAACTCCTACAGATAAACTATTTGCGGATAAACTAATAGCAATTGAGCTTAAGTTTTTATCTAAAACTGTGAAATTAACATTACTACTAAAACCTTCGTAGCTCGCAGTAATAGTTGTACTTCCATTATTAAGAAGGCTTCCAAGACCGCTAGAATTAACATCAATAATACTTTCATCACCAGAATTCCATCCAGCATTAGCAGTAATATCCAATGTACTACCGTCACTTAAGTTTGCTGTTACAATAAACTGTTGCTCCCCACCCTGAGCCTTACTTCCTATAATTGGAGAAACTTGAATTGAATCTATCGTACTATTGGTTATTTCTAAAGGTAGGGAATGGTTAAATCCTCCATAATCTATTTCAATTGTAGTTGTTCCCGCAGCTACCGCACTTACAACTCCGCTTGCATTAACAGTTATTATTCCTGAATCATTAGAGGTAAACGTTGAGCCCTGGGTAATGTCTATAGACTGACCATTATCATAAATCCCTGTGACAACCAGGTTTGCTTTTCCATCTGTAGGTAAGTTTAAGCTTTGATAATTAACTTCAATACCCACCATCGTTGCATTAAAACCAAATAAAGAAATAGCTCTTGTTTTTCCGTCTAGACTTGCTGTGATATTTGAAGATCCTGCACCAACCCCGCTCGCCTGAATTCCAGAAATGGAAATCGCTGAGGTATTAGAAGAACTCCAAACAACATCATTGGTGATTATTGAAGTAGAACCATTTGAGTAGAATCCTATTGCGATTAGATTCGCAAAACCTTCGACTGGAATAGTAACCAAATCTGAGTAAACGTTGATAGAGTTTAGGGTGACTTCAACAGGAGCAATCTCTTCTACCTCTTGTGGCCCATTATTTACATTTGCTGTTGAAGGTGAAGAAACGAGGGAAGACGAATCCGCGCCATTGGAACATGCCGAAAATAGGAATATAAATGTTAGGTATAAAACCAAGCACTTAATCATATTAATCCATCGTTTATTAGTACATCTAACATATTAACACATTCTTATTAGTGCCGAAATTCCGAGCACTTACATAGCTAATTAATCGGAATAAATAGAAGATTTCTAAAGAAATTATTGGAATCAAATCAGGTACTTATAATTTGAGTGAAAAATTTTGTCATAAGTCTCTGAAATAACTTCAAAGAATTAGCAATAAATTTGGGCAATTTATGGAATTATAGATACTTAATTCCGACTTTGAACGTATCAAGGTTTATAAGCTCTATCCATGCTATTTCAACTTTTCTCGGTTCTTCAAAGACATGGTTTAACTTTTTATAATCAAAATTTCCTAGCAAAAGTTCAAGATCATCCCCGACCTTAATTCCTTTAGTTGAATGAACGATGATACCGCAACCACCTTTTCCTTCACTAAATAAAAAACCTGAAATGCTTTCCGAATGATTTTTCAAACAAAGAACTGCTACTTGGTACTTCTCTGGAACCTCTCTATCATTACTTCTTTGTACTTCATATTTAGGTTTAGAAAAAATCTGTCCCTCAATAGCTTTAACAAATACATTATAATCAAAAGGCTTATGCAGTACATAATCTATATTTTGAAAGTTTTCTAACTTTATATTAGAATCTCCAGTAGTAAGGATGATTTTAAGGTTAGGTTGATTTGATTTTAAGATATCGCAAAGTTCGGCACCATTAGATTTAGGCATGTAGTAATCGCATATCACTAAAGAAATATGTCTTTTATTTAACCTAAAAATCTCTAAGGCTTCTATGGGATCTTTTGAAATAAAAATTTGATCTTCCATTAGTCCGTAAAGCGATAGATATTCTTTTAGCATATCCACCATTTCCTGACTGTCGTCAATAACAAGAACCTTATTTAACATTATTTTCCCCTCATATTATTACTAATAGAATAAGCTCAAACGAATTGAGCTTAATACATTTTTACGATATTTAAGGTTTTCTTTAGTTCTGTTACTTCTTAGAATTAATCTAAATTAAAATTTTATTTAGTAAGTTTCGCATACATCTTTTTCTTAGATGCACGTTTTGCCTGAGAAGGTCTTTTCCGATTACTCTTTCTAATGCTAGAGCTTGAAGCCTTATGCTGTCCTTTGGACTTAAGTGGAGGATACTCGAAGTGAAATGGTTGATCAATTATTTTTGGTATTTCAATTTGAATAAGTTTTTCCACATTTCTAAGTAGAGCTAAATCTCTTTCAGCACAAAATGAGATGGCCGTGCCTTCCCTTCCGGCCCTAGCAGTTCTTCCGATTCGGTGAACATAGAAAGTTGCATCTTCTGGCATATTATAATTGATAACATGAGTAACACCATCAACATCAATTCCACGCGAGGCGATGTCAGTTGCCACGAGAACTCTAATATTTCCTATGGTAAAATCTTTAATTGCATTATTTCTTTCAGTTTGAGTTCTGTTACTATGAATCTCTCCTGTAGTAATTTCCTTTTCATTTAACGCTTCTACAATATTGGCAACCGCGTACTTTGCTTTACAAAAAACAAGAACTCTCTCAATGGACTTGTCTTCAAGAAGGTTTAGTAAAAGTGGAATTTTATTATCTTCTAAAGTAAAATAAACTGATTGGTCAATTTTATCGATTGTAGTAGATTGTGGTGCTGCTGCAATTTTAATTGGCTTTATTAAAATAGATTTTGCCAATACTTCAATTTCTTTTGGCATAGTTGCTGAAAACAAAACAGTTTGCCTTGTTTCTGGTAGAAGGTGTGAAATTGTTTCCACGTCTTTATAAAACCCCATATCAAGCATCATATCAGCTTCATCAAGGATAAAAACTTCTACTTGATGAAGTTTGATAAACTCATCACTCATAAGGTCCATACATCGTCCAGGAGTAGCTACTATTATATCAACCCCAGTACTCATTCTTTCAATTTGATTTTCTTTTCTCACTCCACCCATAATGATGGTTGAGCTAACAATAGTATTCTCTGAATATGAAATTATATTTTGATGGATTTGAGTTGCAAGCTCTCTTGTTGGAGCAAGAATAAGGGCCCTACAACAATTAGGTTCTAGTTCTACTTTTTTACGCGCAAGGCGATCGATTAAAGGCAGGGAGAAAGATGCTGTCTTACCAGTTCCAGTTTGTGCAATTCCTAAAACATCATGTCCTTTAAGCAAGACAGGAATTGTTCTCTCCTGAATAACCGTCGGGTATTGATAACCTTTCTTAGTAATCGATTCCAAAATTTCTGGTATTAATTTTAATGCGCTAAAGTCTGCCATTTCGTTCCATTTTTCTAATATTAATTTTCTTCTGTTTCCCAGCCGATTTTTTCCAAGAATTCATCATAAGTTCCATCAAAAAACTCTGCGATCCCCTTATGAAAAATAACAAGCTTGGTTGCAATTGCTCTCAACATAAGTTCTGAATGGGTTACAACTACTACTGCACCTTCAAAACTTTCTATTTCACTAGTTAAAGTCTCAATTGATTCCATATCAAGATGGTTTGTTGGTTCATCTAATAAAAGTAAGTTGGATTTATGAGCTAAAATTTTTCCGAGCATAACACGGCTTTTCTCACCACCAGACAAAACTGAGATTTTTTTATTCGCAAGATCACCTTCAAACATCATTGTTCCGCAAATTTTCCTAACCTGTGCAAATGAAAGATCAGGATTACTTTCGGTAATTTCATTTTGAATTGTATTTTCAACATGGAGTCTTTCTATGTTTGTTTGACCAAAATGGCCCATTGAAAGAGATGGATGAGTGGTTGTCTTTCCAGTCCTCGCTTTTAACTCTCCAGCAATGACGTTCAACAGTGTCGATTTGCCCTTACCGTTTTTTCCAATAATCCCAATTCGATCATGTCTTCCGACAGTGATTGATAAATTGCTAAAAAGGTCCTCTTCTTCTTTACCTGAGTAAGAAAAACTAAGATCACTTGTTTCAAGAATTACCTTCCCAGGACATTCTTTATAATGGAATTGAAAACCTAAGTTATGTTCTGCACCTAACTTGGCCATTGTCCCCATTTTTTCAATTTGTTTTGCTCGAGATTGTGCTTGTGCAGCCTTCGATGCTTTAGCTCCAAAACGGTCAACAAAGCCTTGAAGCTCTTTCTTTTTCTTTTCTTGATTCATTCTGGTTTGTTCATAGATTTCATCACTAACAGAAACTTGTTCGTAGAACTTTGCCGTATTACCTTTGTATTTTCTTAAGCGCTTTCTTGTTAAACCAATTGTATGGGTTGCTACTGAATCCATAAAATCTCTATCATGGGTAATTAGAAGAACCTCTCCATTAAATGATCTCAAAAAGCCTCTTAGCCATCTCAAAGATACAATATCTAGATAGTTGGTTGGCTCATCTAATAGTAAAAGGTTTGGATTCTGAACAAGGGCTTTTGTTAAATTGATTCGAACTTGAAATCCACCTGAAAAGCTAGCTGGATCCTTATCTAAGTCCTCTTCAGTAAAGCCAAGGCCAAAAAGAATTCTTTCAGCTTTCCACCAATCGTACTGTTCATCTTCAGTAAGCACCTGACAACATTCTTCCAAAACCGTAGGTTTTGTGAAGTGAATATGCTGGTCTAATGCTCCAACTCTATAGCCCTTTGGTATATTAACTTCTCCACCGTCGGGAGTAATTTCACCAAGAATAATTTTAAATAATGTTGATTTTCCGGAACCATTTCGTCCCACGAACCCAATACGTTCACCCTTTCCAATCATGAGGTCTAGGTCGTCAAAAAGAACTTGCACTCCAAAGTGCTTAGAAATGTTATTTAATTGAATCATGCTGCCCTGTAATTTAAATAAAGAAATATTAAGAACAGTAAATAACTGGATTATTGAGATATGGCCATGAATGTCTTCAAAGAAGAAGTATTTACAACTGTGAAAATGCATTGAAAGATTAAGTGAGTGGAAATCTAATTGGGATTGAACAAGAGATCACTCAAAACTAAAAAGGCCAGAGATTTGAAATCTCTGGCCTTTGAAAAATATAATATAATTTAATTTAGCTTATAAATAAGATAAAATATCTTCATATTCGGAAAGGCTTCTTCCCTTAGAGTTTAGTGGCTCTACTTTTTTTTCAAGAAACTCTTGCATAAGCTTGATTTCCAGCTGAACTTCTTCCTTTAAGTTACTGTTTTTCTGTTTCTTTTCAGTCTTTTTAACTATTTTTGACATTTCTACTCCTTAGTAAAATCTATATTCATAATACAGCTTACTAAGGAAGAACAAAAGACATATAAAGGTAAATTCGGTTTTACCGAACTACTTAAGCTTTTCTTCTGGAATATCAGAAGCTTCAATTTGAAGGTCAACATCTTCATATCTCGAGGGAACGCTACTAATTTTAGACTCAATTAGTCTTTCTAGGAGCTTTATTGAAATCAATGACTGATTATTCTTCTTCCAGATAGCATAGAGAGAGACCCTAATTGGCTCGTCGACCTGAAAGGTTTTTAACCCCTCATAACTCTCCAATGGATTATAGGGCATATACATGACACACCTACCTCGATCACATAGTTTTTTTGCGAAGCTGATGTGATCACTTGAAATCTTCTCTTTTGGAACGATCCCTTTCTTTCGTAAATGTTTATACACAACTTTATTAAGGTTTATATCCCAAGAACTTTCAACAAATGGGATATTAATTAAGATATCTTTTTTATCAATAAATTTATCATACAGCTCTTGAGAACAACAAAATACAATCTCGAATGAACCTATCTCTGCATACTTTAGACTTTTTCTTCCTGGCGGGCGAACCGAAATTCCCCAATCAATATTATTTTTAATAATATTATCCAACAGAGCTTCGTGACTAGGCTCCCTTACTGTATTTACAGATCCATATTGAGCATATGAATCCCAATACTGAGAAGCAAACTCTGTGGATAAATCAGTGGAAATAGTTTCTTCAATTCCAATGTTTACCCTGTAGCCACCAACGATATCATCACCAAAATGCTCTAATAACTTATACCCTTCCTCAAAAATAATTTTGGTTCTTTCGAAAAGTTTTGCACCGTCAGAAGTTAAAGTAAGACCTTTAGAACTTCTAACGAAAAAAGTCGTTTCAAATTTGATTTCAATTTTCTTAATTTGCTCACTTAAAGTAGAAGATGTTATATTAAGATTCTTAGCACCCACTTTTAACGATTGCACTTTAGCAACTTCATAGAAGGCGTAGAGGTGATTCCAGTTAATATCTTTTAAGTTTTTCATCGATATCACTCTATCAAACTTTCCATTAAAAGTTTATAAATAAGTTTTAATCAACCTTCTTACAAGATTCCTCACCGTAGGTTAAAGCGAGCATTTCTTTTTGCACAATATCGACTCTTCTTACAACCCCAATATAGCTTGGTATTTTACAATCCCATTGATCAACTTTTTTAACAGGGACTGAGTTGTAATTCATAATTTTTTGCCTTGGCCTTACTTCAGGGTTTTCTCTATATCTTTCCTCCCTAATCAAACGTTCTTTTTCTCGGGAAAATAGTCTAAATTTCCCTGAAAGCGTTGCGTGATAAACACTGTAGCCAGTTTTGTTTTTACAAAAGTATAAAGGATCATCTACATTATAAGAATCTGAGAATTCAAAGAACCTGATCTTTTCATTTCTAATCATAAGATCTTTATTTCCCTTATCAATTTCTGCCTGACACTGTCCCAATATTAGTTTCGCCGCCAACTGATCAGCGCTAAACCGAGACTGTCTATCGAGCGCATCCACTAACTCCATAACAAAGGGCTCTGGTATTCCATACTCACACGATATCTTCTCATGATCCGGTGATGGACCTGCATAAACAAAAGCACCAAGACCGAAACCTACAAATAAACAAAAACTAATTAGAAGCTTTTTCATATCTACTTTATCGGAATATAAAAAGAGAAAATAACTGGATAATATATTTAACATGTAAAAGGCTTAAATCGTATGTAAAAACAATGAGATAGGCTTAGAGATTTGAATTGATCCTTCATGAAAGACTAAAGTTCTAAAGGAATCTTCCAAATTACCTTTACTTAACATAATGAACCCCGTACAAGTTATGTACTTCATCATAGAGATGGAGATATGTAATCCATCATAGAGATGTGATTACCAAAACAAGGAATATTATGAGTACAGGTACAGTAAAGTTTTTTAATGATGCAAAAGGTTTTGGATTTATTACTCCAGACGACGGTGGAAAAGATCTATTCGTTCACACAACAGCAATCGAAAATGGATCATTAAGTGATGATGACAAAGTAGAATTTGAAGTTGGTGAAGGTCAAAAAGGTCCTTGTGCTGTTCAAGTTAGAAAAATATAATTAATTAATTTTTTTATATATTTTGTAGAAGGAGACTTAGGTCTCCTTTTTATTTTTCTATTTTAGTAAAGGATTTTTTTCAAATGACATTCAAAACACCAGAAGTACCAGAAAATTCATTTCGTGTTATTATTGAAGTGGAAGATCGTGAACCACGACTTGATACAATTTTATTTGAAGCACTTAAAGCACAAAACGAAAATGATGATTTAAAAAATATTTCTAAAATTCAATTAAAAAAACTTTTTACTGAAAAGAAAGTTTTGATCAAAGGTCAGAGTGCAAAAGCGAAATCTGGAATAAATGCAGGAAAGACTTTTGTAGACATTTTACTCTAATCAAAAAAATGGGAAATTTCCATTTCCCATCAAAATTATGTCTTTTGTTTTTTTTAATTAATCCTTAGAATTCAAATTTTTTACTACTTCCTCTAATAAATGCTCTTGCTCAACCTTATCTAATTTTTTCTTTACAGTTTCTTCAACAAAATCTTCTTGAGAAAACCCGATATAAAGTGAATATATCATCAGTAACAAAATTACAGCAAATGGTAGTCCTGTACATATAGAAGCCGTTTGTAATGTCTTAAGTCCTCCACCAATTAAAAGTGTAGCCGCCACAACCCCTTCCATAACCGCCCAAAAAACTCTTTGTGGGACGGGTGAATCAAGCTTACCACCTGAAGTTAAGTGATCAACAACGAGGGAGCCAGAATCTGAAGATGTGATAAAGAAGACCACAACTAATATAATTGCAATAAACGAGAGAACATTTGTAAATGGAAAGTGTTCCAACATACTAAATAAAGCTGTTGAAACATTGGCCTTAACTGCACTCACAATATCCGCTTTTTCGTTCATTTGAAGAAAGATAGCGGAGTTTCCGAAAACACTCATCCATACAAAAGAAAGTAAACTTGGAATCACGGTAACACCTAACAGAAACTCTCTGACTGTTCTCCCCTTTGAGATTCTAGCAATAAACATACCTACGAAAGGGGCCCAAGAAATCCACCATGCCCAATAGAATACGGTCCAACTATCTTGCCAGTGGGTAGATTTAAAGGTTTCTGTCCATAAGCTTAGTTCTGTTAAATGAGAAAAGTAAAATCCAAGACTTTGAGTGAATCCACTTAGAATAAATACTGTTGGTCCTGCAATTAAGACAAAGAGCATAAATAAACCAGCAAGTCCCATGTTTAGAGAGCTGAGGTATTTTACACCTTTATCTAAACCTGACATTACAGACAAAGTCGCAACAGCAGTTATGCCTGCAATTAAGAGAACTTGAACGGTAGTACTAATCTCAATACCCCACAGGGCATTCAAACCAGCATTAACTTGTTGAACTCCAAGCCCTAGGGATGTCGCTAAACCAGCAAGGGTTGCAAGAACTGAAAGAATATCAATTAAATTACCCCAAAATCCATAAATTTTATCACCTAATAAAGGGTAGAAAACACTACGAATAGTCAACGGAAGCCCTCGGTTATAACTAAAAAAGGCAAGCCCCAGTCCTACAAGACTATAGATCGCCCATGGGTGAATTCCCCAGTGAAAAAATGAAACTCCCATAGCAGCTTGTGCTGCTTCCGGTGTTCCTGCCAGAATACCGGAAAACATTGGAGAAGGAGCTGAGAAGTGATACATAGGCTCACCAACACTCCAAAACATAAGCCCGATACCCATTCCTGCACTTAAAAGCATTGAAAACCATGCCAGAGTGCTAAATTCAGGTCTAGCATCTTGCCCGCCAATTTTAATTTTACCGAATCGGCTAAAACAAAAATAAACACAAGCAATGATAACGATATTAACTGTTAGAATAAAAAACCAACCGGCCTTTACAGAGATATATTTTAAAGCTTCACCAAAAAAAAGAGTTGATTCCTCTTTGAACATAAGACTTAAAAAAATAAACATTATTAAGAGAATCGCAGAAACGACTGTTACGTGTGGATGAATATCAAAACCAAACTTATTCCAATTATCTTCCCCTGGTTCTTGTGCAGGAGCATCATCAAAAAACGATGCACTTGGCTTAATTTGTAAACCTTCGAAAGGTACTCTATTCTTCATTGCACGAGATCTAACTTTCTCTTCAATGACCTTGAGTTTTTCACTCAACGTTATTTTCTTTTTGGTTTTTTCTTCATCTTGGAAATGACTCATGTGTAAATCCTTTTACTTTGATTCAAATTTTATCTAATCGGTGGTTTCGTATAACCCAGCTTTACATACTTTGGAGCATTCAACAAATTGATGAAAAATATTCGAAAAAAAAAACAACAAATAAATTGTTGTTTTTTTTTATTTAAATTTAAATTTATTTATTTATTTTCTTACTGAGACCTTAAATAAGCTTCGTAAATACAAGCACTAATTTTGTCCGGGCCATCTTGCATCTTTTCACACAAAAATTTCTTCGGATGTTTTTTTCTTCTTGGCGTCCACTCAAAATTAACCATTCCTGTGCCCGTATTAGGATCATAGCTTGGAATTATCATGAGTCCTCCCTCTGAATCGTCACCTTGATGCATTCTAAGAACAAGTTTTGTCACAAGGTGTCCAATCACGGCGCCATAAAATACATCTGTTAAGAAGTGTTTTCTATCATGCATACGACCGTAAGAAGTAAGAGCGGCCACGCCGTAAGCAAGGTAAGGTACATATTTATTGTCTTTATAAATCTCAGCGAAAACAGTTGCAAAAGACCACGCACCTGAAGAGTGACCAGAAACAAACGATTTCCCACTTTCAGTACCCCATGCATTTGGGCCAAAGTTTTTATTTGGTCTTTCACGGCCAAATCCCCTCTTAAAACCCTCTGTAACAATTTGAGTCGCTATCTGTGACGTAACGACATAAAGTGCGGCAGATTTTAATTTATTATCTTTTATAACTAAACCAACAAAGTATGATCCAAGGGTAATTCCTCCCATTAGTAATCTTTCATGCGCATTTGTTGGGTAAACAAGTTTTTCTGTAAATTCCGATTTATGATCTTGTACAAAATCTTGGGTTGCACCGTCAGATGGAAATAAAACAAGACCAAGTGAAGTGGCAGCTGCCAACATAAGTAATTCCTTACTATTTAATCCTAGAGGTATGAAGAAGCCCTTTTTTTCTTTTGATGGATCATGCTTATGGAGTAAGTTTCGAAATTGTCCTGGTGTCATTCCCCTTTCTCTGAGTTTCGCCATTCCGTTTTTCTGGTTTTCCATTTCATTAATATGTTCTTGCTCTTGATCGGAGCATCCACTTAATGTATTTTTACACTTATAGATATTATCAAGCATAATCTTAGCGGAACTTCGCATATCAAGCTTTGTTTTATCAACTGAAACACAACCATCATAGCGCCATTCACAGTCCTCTTGAAAATAGTCAACTTTGTTTAAAAAGAAGTCCTCTCCACTTAGCTCTGTCTCAGCGAATGAAACTCCGGAGACTAGGGATGATAAAATAATAAAATAAGAAAATAATTGTTTAATATTTTTCATATTTTTTTATAACGCAACACCTCATCTCAAAATAGAGACCATGAATAGTTTATAATTTTATAAAAAATTTAATAGTTACAAGGAGTTATTTAGGAAAACATCTGTTTGAGCACTTTTTGTATTTCCTTAATTTTCGATGAATTAAGTTTAGTTTAGGTCTTCAACTGACCACAGGCGGCCAATACATCATCACCTTTTGTCGTTCTAATCATAGTTGGGATCTTATATGTTTCTAAGATTTTTTGGAATGCTTCAACTTTTTCTAATGCCGGTCTTTTGTATTTTGAACCAGGAAATGGATTAAACGGAATTAGATTTATATGTCCACCGGTATTAAGAATAAGTTCAGCTGTAGCATGAGCATCTTCTTCTTTATCATTAAATTCATCAATAAGAAGATACTCAAAAATGACAAATTGTTTTTTACGAAGTGGTATCTGACTAATAACGGACATCACTTCTTGAAGAGGATAATTTTTATTAATAGGAATTAACTCATCACGCTTTTCTTTAATAGGTGAATGAAGGGAAAGTGCCAAATTAACTCCAGGCACTTCTTCAACCCATCTCTTAAGGCCAGGTAAATAACCAGAGGTTGAAATAGTGATTTTTTGATTTCCAACAGAACTCCCTGCTTGGGATAAAAGTATTTCACAGGCATCAGCGACACTATCAAAGTTATGTAGTGGTTCTCCTTGGCCCATAAAGACAATGTTTAAAATTTTTCCATCTTCAGGACGATTCGATTCTAGCCAGCGATAAACTTCTAAATATTGGCCTACAATTTCATCTGTACTTAGATTTCTTTTAAACCCTTGCGTACCTGTAAAACAAAATGAACACTTCATTGCACATCCAACTTGGGATGAGAGACAAATTGAGTAACGATTCTTAAAGGGGATTAATACTGTTTCAACTTTATTGCCATCTTTAAGTTCGAATAAAAATTTAACGGTTTTATCTTTAGAAATAAATGCTTGATCAATTTTAGGTAGACTAAAATCGAATTTTTCTTTAAGGTAATTTCTTGTCACTTTTGATAAATCAGTAATACATGGGGAGCTTTGTTTCTTTTTATAGTGCCAATTAAAAAGTAAATTTGCACCTGATGGATTAAAGTCATTTTCTTTTAAAAGTGTTGAAAGAGCTGAATGTGTTAATTGATAAAATGATTTCTTAATCTGACTCACCTACGATTTCCTGTTAACTTACCCTTATGGCCTTTGAATCCTAATTCTTCAGCAGTAATAGCATATATGGCCATGTCTTTCCAGTCCCCACTAAGATAAAGCCTTCATTTTTTTTAAAAGCAGTAAAAGAAATCATTTACTAGGACAACTATTAGCCCCATCTTTTCAGGAAACAGGAATATTTTCCCAAAGCCCACCCTCTTTTTTTATTTCTTCATTACGCCTTGGGTGCTCTGGATAAAATATTTTGTCGTTTTCGGGTTCGCATTCACCTACGCAAATATAATAAATATCTTCATTTGTTTTGTTTATTAAAGTATGGGCAACCCCGGAACCTGCCTTAAAGTCGATACCAGTTTCAGAACTTACAGGTATTGTATTACCATTTAACCAAACATCAGGTTTTCCTTCAAGCACATAAACAAACTCTTCTTCAGTTGAATGGGCATGAGGCCACGAAGTCCTTTTCCCTGGAGGTAGTTTTTCCAACCAAATAGCGATATTTTTTAAATCAAATTTCCGACTTAAGCAAACACCATAAGTGAAGGTTTCCAAATCACCTGGATATGAGTAACTCTCTTTAGGCAAATTGGAAGGGCCATTAAAAGTCTCAATTGAGTTATCGATAAGTTTTTCATCGAAAATACCAGGAAGACCGTCATGGGAACCAAGCTCTTGCTCTGGCATATCTTCCCACCAATTTTCACCACAGCCAGATTTAAGAGAAGGCTCCAAATGGAAACGATATTTATTTTCTTCTTTAGTACGGTCTCCAGCGACAAAAATTTCCACATCAAACTCTGAATTATTAATAAAACAATGGCCCACGCCAGTTTGTCCTGGAAATCCAATACAATCTCCTGCGACCATTCTTTTAATTTTACCGTTTAACCATAGGTCCATTTCTCCTTGAATGATATAAACGAACTCTTCTTCAATGCTCTCTGCATGTGGTCTAGAGGTTCTAAGACCTGGTGGTATTTTAAAGTAATGAACTCCAATTTTTTTTAATCCAAAGTACTTACTAAAATTAGCATTGGTACCACCAACAAAGCCTTCTTTATCTTCATGATATTCAGATATTGCTGATACTGTTATAAAGTGATCTTTCATCTATCCTCCCGACAAAGACTTAAATTAGTAGATACAAAAACTATTGAAACATTTTCAAATTAAGATCATAACTCTTACCTAACCAAACAGCATTTGCACTATGATCAGCTAATGCATCTCCAGAATTGGGATGAATAAAAAAGTCTATTCCATCACGATTGCCAAATAACCAGGTAATAGCATCATAAAAGCTTTCACAAGGTACCGAGATTTGACAGGAACCAATTGGATGTGGCCCAACAGGTTTGTCCCATACACGTCCAGCTTGAAAATTAAATTCTTTTACAATTTTAGCCTTAAGACTTATCGCTTTTTCTATATCTTTAACTTCATAGTATAAATGAAAGTGGTAATCTTGAATGTTCATCCTTAACCTCGTTTTAGTTTCTGGATTATTTTAGTTTATAAATGTCATGTTGTCAGTCTCATTCACGACTAAAACGGTTGGCATTAACTCGTTACAGCAAGGCATTATAGATTTATCTGCTAAAATTTTAAGTTATAAATCGTTTATAATTTTAGGGTAAACCAAATATGAAAATGAATCATTCTAGTTGCGGTGTTGGCTTTCTTGTCTCTCTTGATAAAACCTATTCTTTCGAAAATTTAAACAAAGGATTACTGGGTTTAAAAAATGTTGAACACAGAGGTGGCGTGGGTCAAGATGGTCTGCTCGGAGACGGTGCAGGTATAATGACGAATATTCCATTCAAACTTCTAGGGTATGACGAATTTAAAGTGGCTGTGGCCACAATTTTCGCACCTATGGATTCAGAGAGATATAAAAATTCGATAGAGGTTTTTAAAAGTACATTCGAATTTTCTGGTCTAAATATCTTAGAAATTAGAGATGTCCCCGTGAACCCAAGTGCCCTAAGTCCTTTAGCACAAGATAATATGCCAAAGATAATTCAAGTAGTTATTAAGCGACCTGAACATTGTAGAACTCTTGAATCTTTTGACAAACTTTTATATTTCGCAAAACAAAACGTTAGAACAAAACAAAAAGAACAAGGAATTACTGGCGAATTTTTCTTCACCTCTTTATCTTCAAGAAGCATTGTTTATAAGGCACTCGCAACGAGTTCCCAACTAGAAGAATTCTATCCTGATTTAAAAAACCCAGAGTTTAAAACTAACTTTGTCGTTTTTCATAGACGATTCAGTACAAATACAAAATCAAGTTGGGACAAAGTTCAACCTTTTAGATTAATTGCTCATAACGGTGAGATAAACACCATAGAGGGTAACAGAGCTGCTGCTATTTCAAGAGAGAAGGCCATTGGTCTTCAAATGGATGAACTCATTACCAGATACGGTAGTAGTGATTCTGGAAACTTTAATGGGATGGTTGAAGCCTTAAAATATAGAAGCTCAATTCCTAATTTATCTGAAATTCTCTCTATTATGTTGCCTCCGGCAAGTACGGAAGATTCAGAATATTTTAAATTTTGGTCTAGGGCCATGGAGCCTTGGGATGGTCCTGCCCTTATTGCCTTCAGTGACGGAAAAAGAATTGGCGCAAGACTCGATAGAAACGGATTTCGCCCCTGTCGATGGACAAAAACAAAAGATACATTCTATCTTGCATCTGAAGCAGGATGTTTTGAATTACCACCAATTTCAATTATTAAACAAGGTTGTCTCCATGCAGGTAGAAGTGTAAACATTCATGTTTTAAGTGGCGAGGTTAGTTTTAATAATCCTGATAAGACAAAGTTTTATGAAAGAGCAAATTTTGACTCACGACTAATACCTCTAGATTTTATTTCTCCCGAAGAAAAAAACAGTCTTCATCTTGATAAGAAATCACTTTTTTATTTTACTAAAGAAGATTTAAATAAAGAACTCTACCCTATGATAATTCATGGGAAAGAAGCCATTGGAAGTATGGGTGATACAGCAAGACTACCTGCTCTATCGAATATTCATAGATCAATATATGATTACTTCTATCAAAATTTTGCTCAAGTAACGAATCCACCACTTGATTATATTCGAGAAAAGATGGTCACAGAGTTAAAAGTGTACCTTGGTAGAAAACCCAATATCTTTTCTCCGAAAGAACTGATCCCACCTCCCCAAGCAATTGAACTAGCAAGCCCTATTATCTCTCTTGGACAAATGGAATACATCCATAAACTCCATGAAACCCAAATAAATGTAAAAGTTAAAAAATTTGATATTCTTTTTAAGCGTGGATCAACACCTGAAGAATTTAATAAAGCGATTCAAGAAGTTGTTAAAAATGTTATTCTTGAAGTTAAGTGCGGCCTCAATGTGATTGTATTAAGTGATCGTAACTCTACTTATAACAACCTTCCAATTCCAAGTATTTTAGTCATGCGTGCAGTTCAATTACAATTAAATCACCTAGGGATTAGACTAAGAGTATCTCTAATAGTGGACACTGCAGAAATTAGAAACTCACATCAAATTGCAGTTCTTATAGGCTTTGGTGCAAGTGCAGTCTGCCCATACCTGGCCCTTGAGATTGCAAGAAATGAAGAGATTCCAAACATGGAAGATACACTTCCTGATGAAAAAGAACAGCGACTCATAGGTGCTTTCAATCAAGGTCTTTTGAGAATTATGGCAAAAAGAGGAATTTCAGTACTTCGTAGTTATCAAGGGGCAGAACTTTTCACTATAATCGGTTTAAACGATGACATAATTGAATTATTTTTTGCAAAACACAAATCTATAATTGGGGGGCTAAACTTTCAAAACCTAGTGGATGAAATTCATGCAAGAACAGAAGAAACAAAAGACGGAGAAATTCCTAATAATTTTCTTTATAAAGAACAAGCCTCAGAAAAAAAAGGTGAAAGACACTCCATCTCAAGTAAAAGAAGTAGAGTTCTTCATCAAATCCTGAAGGAAGACTCCTCATCAGTGGAAGGAAAGGTTTTATTTAAAAATTTTGCTGAAGAATTCTCAGAGCCTTGTCATATAAGAAATCTACTAGATTATAAAAAAAATAAAATTGACCTAAGTAAAGTTACAGATCAAGAAAATATTTTAAAAACTTTTGGTTGTGGTGCTATGAGTTTTGGTGCCATAAGTGCAGAAGCACAAAGAGATCTAATTATTGCCTTCAAAGCAATTAATGGAAGATCAAATAGTGGTGAAGGCGGAGAGAATCCATACTATTTTACAGATGGTATAAGTGCTAGTGTCAAACAAATTGCATCCGGACGTTTTGGTGTTGACGCTGAATATCTTGTCACCGGCTCAGAGGTACAAATCAAAATAGCTCAAGGAGCAAAGCCAGGTGAAGGTGGTCAGCTCATGGGCATAAAGGTTAATGCTGATATTGCACGAGCAAGACATTCCAATATTGGTGTAAACCTTATATCTCCTCCACCACAACACGATATCTATAGTATTGAAGACCTTAAGCAACTTATCTATGAGATTAAACAATTAAATTCCAAACTAAGTGTGAGCGTAAAACTTGTTGCTGGTCATAATATTGGAAATATAGCCGTTGGAGTTGTAAAAGCTGGTGCAGATATTATTCAAATTTCTGGTGGTGACGGTGGAACAGGAGCAGCAAGTCTTATGTCTATGAAACATGCTGGTCTTCCTTGGGAAGTTGGTCTCAATGAGGTTCATAGAAACCTCGCTCAAAATAATTTAAGATCAAGCGTTATTTTACGAGTCGATGGTGGTCTTCAAAATGGTCGAGATATCATCATGGGGGCAATTCTAGGTGCTGACGAATTTGATTTTGGGAAAATGGTTCTCATAGCCGAAGGTTGTATCATGGCCAGGGTTTGCGAGAAAAATACTTGCCCAGCTGGCATTGCAACTCATGATCCAAAGTTTAAGAAAAGATATAAAGGTAACCCTCAAGCCGTTATAAACTATCTCAAATACCTCGCGGATGATGTAAGAGATCATTTAGCAAATATAGGCTTTCCTACTTTAAAAGAGCTAATAGGTCGTACAGATTTATTAGAAACAAATCCTAAACATCATAATATTCTAAAGAGGTACAATTTACGCTTAGATCATTTTTTAAAGAAGGCGATCAAGGTTGATAGTCAACTTACTCATGGTCCGGATAGTGAAAATATTCTAAACGACAAAGTATTAAGTGATTATTTAAATAATAACTTAAAAAATCATTACGATATAAAATCTACCGATAAAGCGGTGCCTGCATCACTAACTGGAAACCTAGCTCTAGAAGTCAATAAATCAAGGTTAAGTTCTTTGGATAAATCAATTCGACCAGATTTAAAAAAGGCAATTAACCTCACTTTTATAGGGAGTGCTGGTCAAGGATTTGCCATTTTCAATACACAAGAAATGAATGTAAAGCTTGAGGGTGAGGCCAATGACTCTGTAGCGAAAGGAATGAGTGGAGGTATTGTCACAATTATCCCCCATAAAAACTCAAGTCTTGATTCAAATACAAATGTCCTTATTGGTAATACCGCTCTTTACGGTGCTACCGGTGGAGTATTTCACCTAAATGGTTTAAGTGGAGATCGCTTCGCAATAAGGAATTCCGGAACACTCGCCATAACAAAAGGTGTTGGACTCCATGCCTGTGAATATATGACAGGAGGAACGGTAATTATCTTAGGACCTGCACTCGAAAACATAGGTGCGGGAATGACAGGAGGAGTTCTCTACATTACAAAAGAAGGTATTACTCATATCAATAGCGAGTTTATAAAAGAAGTGGAAATCCAAGAAGCGAATATATCTGAGCTTTCAAAGTATTTAGTTGATTATTATAACGATATAGATGAAGTTAAGAATTCTCAAGAAATTAAGAATATTATAAAGGGATTACACAAGTTTGTTCCTATTGATTAGGAATGTGACTACCCATGATTGTCACTTCATTTTTATTTGCATTGAGTTGCTTTAAGATAACTTTGAAATCAATATTTTCTTTTGCAAATTTCTTAAACTTTTTAAGCATCCCATAGTCTTTGTGACCCTGAAACTTAATTGTAAATATAAAGTTCTTACAATTATTACCTATAACCCAGTAATTAATAAGTTCAAGAATTCTCTCAGGGGCACAAATAATATCCGATACAACCCAATCAACAGGTGAACTCACCTGATACTTAAAAGCATCATCTTTCTTAAAACTAACCATACTGTCTTGCATAAGTTCTTCAGCTAGGGGTGAACGATCTAGAGCAATAACACTTGCTCCATTTTTACGAGCAATATATGTCCATCCACCAGGACAAGCTCCAAGATCAACTAAAAGCTCCCCTTCGGTTATTTTTTTGCCCAAAATTTCTTGTGCCTCAACAATTTTTTTAAAGGCCCTTGAAGGGGCTTTTATATCATCTTCAACATTATTAAAGCCACCCACAAAAGGAGAAATTAAAGAATGGTAACGAGACATCTTTTCTTCAGTTATATAGGAAACTGCGATGGATCTATTAGGTAAAATAAGAATTTGTAAAAAGGGCATTGTACGATCAAAGCCTTTTCGAATATTAAATTTTTTTTTCTTTTTTAGAGCGGCAAGGACTTTACCTTTAACGATGTCAGCACGACCAGTTTCTAGAATTCCATATTTTTCAGTCATGGCGTAAACATGAAAATTAAGTTTAGTTCCCTCAGGAATTTTAGGATCAAGGTCCTCCATGATATCACTTACTTGTTTTGAAACACTATTATCTAAAATAACTGTAGAATTTGGAAGGACGGTAGTAGAAAAAGCGATATATTCATTATCTAGTATTATATCACCAGGTATTTTTAATAATGGAAACCCCTCAACAACAAAACATTGCTTTGTAAAATCCGCAATAATTTCCTTTTGTAAGGTTTTTATCCAATTATCATCTTTACATAAAATATAGTGCACTTTCTTCTCCAAACATAATTAATTCATATATTTAGATTTCCAAGGCCTCATAGTCAATGCTTTATCCTTTTTTAACATGGTAATAAGTACTAGTACAAGCTCTCACCAAGATCTATTAGTAAAAGGTAGAGCCGTAAATCAAACTCTACTTGGTGATAGTCCTCCTGCATATGAACACATAACTTATAAAAGGCCTTATTATGGTCCTTCTCCTTAAAGTGTGCCAACTCATGCACGACCAACATTTCTAACATTTGTTCTGGTGCATTTTTAAGGGTCAAAGAAATCCTAATTTCATGCTTACTTTTAAGCTTACCACCATGGTTTCGACTAACGAATGTATGGTTTCCCAGTACATTTTCGACAAGGTCTATTTGTTTCTCGTAAATAACCTTACTTAGCTGAGGTGCCTTCTTCATATAATGCTGTTTGATTTCATTCGTATATTTATACAATAACTTGTCAGAAGTAACTTTATGAACTGCAGGATACTTTTTTAGTAAATACGGTTTTAGCCTACCAGTATCTATAAGTTGTTGAATTTGATTAAGAGTTTGTTCTGAGTGACCTTTAAAATATTTTAAAATGGGATCTTTATCAAAAAAGTTGATAATTAAGAAAAAAGTTGGCCTTCAGGCTTAGTTTTGTAAAAATGGTTTTACTACAAATCATAATACTTAACTAAGGAAGGCCATCATGAGTTTACGACGTTT
>JBLIAG010000048.1:0-26576 GCA_047634375.1 Bacteriovoracaceae bacterium | reverse complement strand
CATAACTATTTCTAATTCAGTATTCAATGATACTGGTATTTTCGAGAGTACCCAACTAGATACACTACCTCGATCAGGCCGTCCAATTCCGATTCTCATTCTATAAAACTCTTGAGACCCCATTGTTTTGGTAATTGATTTGAGACCATTATGGCCTGCTAATCCACCGCCCTTTTTAAAGTGTACTTGGCCAAAAGGTAAATCTAGTTCATCTTGAATAACAAGTATTTCTTCAGGCTCTATTTTAAAGAACTGGCAAAGTGGTTGAACACTTTCCCCGCTTAAGTTCATATATGTTTGAGGCTTAAGTACATACACTTTCCCACTTGGAGAATTAAAATCCGTGTATTCACCTTTAAATTTAGATTTCCACAATTTTGTTTGAATTTCTGGATGGGTATCAACTAAAGTCCATGCAATATTATGACGAGTTAACTCGTATTCTGCTCCTGGATTTCCTAGTGCTACTATTAGTTTAATCATGATTACACAAATAAAGAACTGACAGAGTCATGGTTAAAAGTTCTGTGAATCGCTTTTGATAATATTTCTGCAGTAGATAAAACTTTAATTTTTTCTACCTTCAGTAGGTTCGCGGTTAATGGAATAGTATCGGTAATTACAACGGCTTCAAGCTCTACACACTCTTCAATTCTTTTGGCAGCAGGGTCACTAAATACTCCGTGGGTAGCAAAGGAATATATCCTTTTTGCTCCATGTTCTTTTAGTGTTCTTGCTGCTTCAATAAGAGTTCCAGCAGTATCAATCATATCGTCAATAATGATAACGTCTTTATCTTTAACATCACCTACAATATTCATAGCTTCTGCTACATTTGGCCCTGTACGTCTTTTATCAATCATAGCGATATCTTTTTCAAGACGCTTAGCATACCAACGAACTCTTTCAACACCACCAGCGTCTGGCGAAACAAGAGTTAGGTTATCCAAATCAATATTCTTTTTAATATAATCTAGAAAAACCGGAGATGCGTAAATATTATCAAACGGAATATCAAAGAAGCCCTGAATTTGGCCTGCATGCAAGTCCATTGTTATAACTCGAGTAGCACCTGCTACAGTTAATAAATCTGCAACTAACTTTGCTGAAATCGGTGTTCTAGGATTGGCCTTTCTATCTTGCCTTGAATATCCATAGTGTGGAACAACGGCGGTAATCGACGCTGCTGATGCTCTCTTTAAGGCATCAATCATAATAAGAAGTTCCATTAGGTTGTCATTTACCGGGCTAGAAGTAGTCTGAACGATAAATACATCTGCTCCTCTTACATTCTTTTCAATTTCACAAAAAATTTCTCCATTAGCAAACCGTCTGATCTGTGGATCAACTAAAGGCACGTCTAAATAGTCTGAAATTTCATTGGAAAGAGTTTTGTTCGAGGTACCAGAGACTAATACTATACGTCTCATTCTAAACTCCTAAAAAGTGGCAGGGGTGGCAGGGATCGAACCTGCGCATATCAGGATCAAAACCTGATGTCTTACCACTTGACGACACCCCTACAAGGATAAAAAACATTGATAAAAATATACTTACCTCAACTTAAGTTGGCAAGAATAATCTATAAGGTCCTATGACCTTTTTAGTGCCTACACTGCGTCATGTTTTACGAAGGTAAATGTTTGACTAAATTACCTAGTCTTTTAATCACAAAGAATTTCGGAAATTAGTTTTCCACGATGGTTTATGAAGTCTTGGAAAATCATAAATGATGTTGTGGCCCCTGAGATACGTAAATCGTGCTTATTTCGATCAGAATCAACTCCAAACCAAAAGACATATACTTCTTTTCCATCAAATGCAAAATACCAGTTATCAAGACCTTGATTTGTAGTACCTGTTTTGCCGAAAATATAAGCACTTTTTAATGGATTTCGGGCCAAACGGGATATGGTTGTTTCGCTGGCAACACTCATATAATAAAGAATTGTCTCTTCAAACTTTAAAGACTTATCTTTTATCTGAGTACATTTATCATTTATAAACCCATTATATGTATTAAAAACCTCTTCAACAGAAAGCTCCAAAGCACCAAGTAACTGAGCGGGATATTCTGCCAGTGGAGTTTGTAATTTAGGAATTCGAGGTAATAATTTTTCTTCTAATTTTTCAAAGCCAACTTCACTTGCCACTCTAATTAAGGGAATATTTTTTGATTTTTGAAGGGCTGTTTTAAGTAAAACGCTATTTGTTTTTGCTTTCGAATAGTCCTTAGGAGACCATTTTCCAGACTTTAAGTTTAGGGTAATTTTTTCTGTTGAAATTTCCTCGTCATATGACCTTCCAAGTTCAATAAATGTGTCATAAACAATGGGCTTAAAAAGACTACCAATCTGGTGATACTCTTCAGTCATTGCCTTTCGTTTTTCTCGTTCCACCTTAGAGTAGTGAGTAAAGATTTTAGCACAATCAAATCCAGTACATTCTTTACTCGCTATGAGTACTTTCATTCCTATATCTGCATTATTTAATCTATCCTTTAGAATGGCCTTTCTTTTTAGCATAGAAGAAAAAAGAACAAGCTTTTCGAATGGCTCTAAATGGGCTTCTCTATTAGTGCTAACCAAATAGTACACATAGAAATCTTCATTATTATTTCGTTTTACAAAATTTTCTTGAAAGCTTTGCCAACGAGCTTTAGACCAAAATATTTGTTCACTATCGGTTACAAGGTTTAAAGATTGCAATCTTTTAAACACAGCAGTTGTTCTATTCTTTAGTCTATCTATTGCCTTAGTTGGCCGATAATAATTTGGCCCCTTTAATAAGCTAACTAAGAGTGTTGCCTCAAACTCATTTAAGAATTTTGGTGCTTTATTAAAATAGGCCAAAGACGCTGCATGAAAGCCTTTAAGGTAAACACCTTGAAAACTACCCCAAAAAACTTCGTTTAGGTATAAAGTGATTATTTCTTCTTTATCCATCACATTTTCGATGTATAGCGCGTACACCATTTCTTTTAATTTTCTTGAAATTTTCTTTTCATTAGTAAGGAATAGATTCTTAACTAATTGTTGAGTTAATGTGGAACCACCTTGAATGAACTTCATCGCAATAACGTCGACGACGACAGCTCTTGCAATTGCAAAAAGGTCAACTCCTCTATGCTCTAGAAATCTAAAATCTTCTGTTCCTAATAGTCCCTTCCATATGCTTGAGGGTATTTCAGAGAATTCTTTTCTAAATTGAAGACAACGATATCTCTCACATTGATTAATATCTATTTTTGGTAATTCCGTTTTATTATTTATAATTATTAGATTTTTATTGATTTCAATATCACCACTTTCAACCCTTTCTTCTAAGAATGGTTCTGCATTACCCAGTTCTGTAAATATTAGGTAGCTTTCTAACTGATCTTTATACACACGGGAATCTGCCTCTAATTCTGAATCAGTTTGTATAATCTTAGATTTTGAAATTTGGGTTTCTGCGATTTTTAATTTGAGCTCATTAATGACTACATACATATAACCGGAACTTATTATTGTAAATAAAACGGCTAAATAGAGCGAATACCTAACGCAAGACAGAATAATTTTCTTTTTTTCTAATTTCATAACCGTATGTTTGCCAGTCCCCTGTATATCTCATATCATTTTTATCACTTATACCATAATTAGCATAATAAAAATAAGGAGCACCCTGTGGCATTTAAGTTGAAGTATTTTTTACTCTCTTTTTTATTTATTCAAGTTTCTTTTGCAGCACCAATAGACTGGAAAGGAACTCTTTCATTTGATACCAGCATCATAAAAGATGTAAGGCGTACTGGTAATAACTGTACTCCGGCAAATGGAAGTCAATGTATTAATCCCGAAGAAGAAAACGCACGTTTTCAATCAATGATCTTAAAGTTAAACCCAAATTTAATTATAAATGATGGTGTAACGGTTAAAGGTGAATTAACAACTGGTGGAACAAGAGGCGTAAAGCTTGGAGAATCTACTGAGTATGAAGGAACAAATGGCGGATCATACTTCGCACAAACAACTTCTTCTGCATTAAATGTTAACCAGCTTTATGCTGAGCTTTATGCAGATACGGCACTTTATAGAGTGGGTCGCTTTAGTAAACATTTTGGTTTAGGTGCTGTTATTAATAATGGTAACAAAACTCATGATAGATTCTTTTCAGGTTATGAAGGAATTGAAGCACAGTTAAAACTAGGTAACTTTCACCTAACTCCGATGTGGGCAAAGCTTCATACTTCAGATAGTCCGAACGGAAAATATGATTCATATGAAAATAGTATTTCTGCTGTTTATGATAACCCTAACAAGAATTTGAAAGTTGGTGTTTACTACGCTTTAAGAGAAGTTGAATCTTCTGATACTTTAAATGGTACTGGATCACAAAACGTAAACTTAATAGATATCTTCTTTGCAAAAACTTGGGGAGACTTCTCGTTAGGCTTAGAAGTTCCAATGCTTTCTGGAGAAGTAAATGGTTTTTACGGAACTAGTGATGCAGATCTAGATTCAAGTGCATATATTCTAGAAACTGCTTACCAAGTAAATTCTAAATGGAAACTTGGAATAAATGCCGGAATGGTCAAAGGTGACGATGGCTCATCTGATAGCTTTGAAGGAATGTACTTACATCCAAATTATAAAATTTCTCAAATTATGTTTAAATACAATTATAATGGTTTCATGAATAACACTGATGACATCTACAATGCATCAATTGTTAATACGACTTACGCACAACTTTATGCCCACTACAACGTAGATGAATGGACATGGAGGCTTTCTGCAATGATGGCGAAAGCTAATGAAACTGCTGAAAATGGTAAAGATTTTTATGACCATAGCAAAAACGTTATCGTAACTGCAGTTGCTGATCAATCTGATGATCTAGGAACTGAAGTAAATATTGCTTTTGATTACCAATGGAACCCAAATGTTGTATTTAGTGGCCACCTTGGTTACCACCTAGTTGGTGATTACTATGGTTTCAAAAATGACGCTAACGATGAGATGAGCGTATCTAATGTTATGGCCACTGGAATGAGCTTAGCTATAAATTTTTAATATCTCGATTGAAGTTGCCAATTACCTTGTGTGGAATAGTTTGGAAAAAAGCTATTCCCTGCAGGGTTTCTTTGTTGTCCCCAAGTTTGTTGTCCAAATTGTTGTTGATTCGCTAAAGCTTGCTGTTGTAATTGCAAAGCATAAGCATTGCTCATAGCACTGTTATTTGGATTCGCTGGATAAACATTAGATCCATTTCTCATTCTGTTATATTGCTCTTGCATTTGGGTGGAGTACGTTGGAGTTCTAAATGCTGCCGGATTAACACTTTGATTTCCAGCATAAGCTCTTGGATCAATTCCATAAGCCGCATTTCTTTGAGCTTCAATAGATGCCCAAGTTTGACTCATTCCCATTGTACTCTCTATTTGTCCGTACATGTTATTCATATAATCTGGACTTTGAACATATTGCATATCTCCAGAAATCGACTGTAGGTAACCAAGGGATTCATTACATGAATGGTTAATTTGGTATTGACCCATCTGCATTGCTTGTTGAAGGGGTGGGCACTGGCCTTGTTGTACCATTTGATTATAGTACTGTTGCTCGATTGCCATGTCCTCTTGGAAAGTAGCAATAGTATTTGCATGAGAAATTCTTATATTATCTGCTTGCTCTTTATACTCTCTTGCATAACTAACTCTACCGTCTTTATCATTAGCAAGTTCACCGATTTTATCCATTTTTTCTTGTTCATAGTTATATGCATCTTTAATAAGTTCATTAACCTCAACTGTATCTACATTTTCAAGTTTATGTTTTTTTGCATAAGCCGGGTTATATCTTGAAACGTTATGAGCGATGTTCCCTATCAAGTAGGCCTGCAGGGCTGCATTTCTCCAATCTTCTTCATGGAGTGGAGCCTTCTTTGCAAAATCTTGCATAGTTTCATAGTCAGATTGTTTAAAAATAGCTAATTTTCTTAAAGCTTTAGTCATGGCATTTAATTGTTTTTGAGCTTCTTTTCTCGCTTTACCATCTGGCATATTATCAAGCTTTTCAGCTAGTTCTAAAATTTGTTTTTTCTTAGGGAGAATTACTCTTGTGTAATAGTCTTGTAGAACTGTGAAATAGCTTCCTGAATCTAGTTTAGATAAATTCTTGTTCGATAAAGCTTTTTTAAGCTGCTTAACTTTTTCAGTCAATATTTCATCTCTAACCTTTGTTAGTATGTCATACATGAATTGAAACTCTGTAAATTTTGGAAGATTTCTTTCAATTAGTTTATAATTTCCTGATCGACAAATTGAATTAAATTCAGCTTCTAAATTATTATAATCTACATCTGCTTGTGAATAAGCCGTAAAAGGCGTTCCGTCGGCTTTATTAATATCTTCATAGTGACGACAGCTGTTTTCTTCTTTATTACTTTTCTTTTGCTTACTCTGTCTCGCACACTCAGGACCTGTACAGTAAAACCATAGACCTGCTGTTTGGTGAGCATTTTTTTCTTTGTGCATAAACTTTAAAGGAGCAATTTTTCCTTTAACCATTGCATTACCATTCATTACTCCAACATCACGCATACATTGTATGAAGCCATAGTAATTAGGTTCAACTTTGACTGTTTTCATTTTTGTATCTGGAATTCCATCAGTAGCTGTATAAGCTTGGTACTCACAAAGTGTTTTTCCAGTCTCAGGATCTTCAGAACATCCTGTGTTTGGCTTTTTTATCTCTACCTGAAGTAAATAGGGTCTTCCATCTGTTGGCTGAGAGAAATTATACTGCAACATATTCTTACAATTTCCAATCATCATTCCACCGTCAAAAGTCATTTCTCCAGTAGAGGAATTATGGCTTGGAACTATTTTTCTTTTTGATAATAATTTTTCAAATGATCTTTGAGGTATTGATGTTTGTTTATCTCTCGTACAAACAGCATCGGGAAGTGTTGAAGTACTTACCTGAACATCGGTATTTGCATTAGTAGTAGCTGGTTCCGTTCTCGCTTGACCTGAAGTTTCGTATTCAGTCCCCCAGCCACCATCGTTAAATGCATCAAGGAAATCATCCCCATCTCCAGCAAAACAAGTGGAACTCGAAAAAATCGTCATCAGAATTAAAGTTTTAATCTTCATAGTTATCCCTTATAAACTACTAACACGCTTAGCTATTCGGATAATTTTTAAAAAACTTTAATCTGGCATTTCAATGTAAATAACTGTTTTTAAAGGATGAAATCTAGTTTTACTTCAGGGTTCATCAATTTATTTTCTTCTGATGCCTTAGTATAGCGCTTAATTCTTCTGGTATGGTTTTCTCTAGTATCTTGAAACATACTAACTTTTGTAGCTTTTATCTCATATTTTTTACCATTTACATTTTTAAACCAAATGAACTCTGGAAACTCTATTTGAGATCCATGAATAACAAACTTTCCAAGGACAAGCTCGACTTCACCAACACCAGTTTTCACACGTAGTTCTCTTAGACGGTGATCATTATCAAATCTTGCATATAGTCCATTATTATCGATTATCCAAAAAAATTGATCTTCGACTTTTGTTTTTTTAACTAGAGGGTCCGAATCAAGAAAGTTAGCATTTTTAATTTCAGTAACTTTTTCTTTCTTATCTTCAGCAAGAGGTTTTAAAGGATTTTCTAACTTTCCTTCTTCGTCATCCCTTGAGGCAATTAAATAAGATTTGTACTTTTTTAATAATCTAGATTTATCCTTATTAACCAACTCAGTATTTAACTTTATCTTAGAATTATATTTCTTTAAGTACTCTATAAGCATTGATCCGTTATTATTTAAAAGCATCGACAATGTTGCATAGAAAAACTGTCCATCAACATTTTCATCATTCTTTATAACATCATTTAATTTTTTAAAACCTCGCTCTTGGTAATTGATAAGAGAGACGCTACTCATAACTCCACCTTTATAGTTTACCTGGCAAAGTCTTGGAGAATCCTCATTTTCGTTTAAAATAAGAAGTTTAATTGTTTCTTTGTTTACAATATTATCTTCCTTTAAAGGAAGGTTATTTTCGGGATCAATTTCATGGATCGATAAGTTTGCCAAAACTGTGTTGTTCCCAACATCAATATTATTTCCATTTCTAAGTAACGACTCAAGGCTTGGCGTATAGGCAAAAGCACTATTTATTGAAAAGCTTAATAGTATAAAAATTAATTTCATTACTGTTATCCTGTCTTTATCTTTATATTTCATTATGAAATTAGTAAGATAATGATACTTTAAAAGTTTAAGGATATCGACCATGAAAATATACATAAAGAATTTATTTTTAATTTTACAACTTGTTTACTCAACTACTGCATTCTCATATTTAGGAATTCAGGATATGGAAACAACTAGACTCGCTTCTTCCGCGGGAGCTGGTGTTGCATCCATTCTTCTTAACGAAGCAGCTACACTTAACCCAGCATCTATTGTGTTCATGAAAGAGTCTTCATTTTATTACCAAAAGGGCGCAGATGAATTAAGTAAGGACAATGACTCAAGAACTTCCTCCTTTAAGGAAGCTAAAAATGAAATGATTGTAATAACTGATACATCTAGTGCACTGAAAGGCGGATTAAGTTACCAGTATCAAAATGGTGCCAGTGGAAAAAGAACTCGCTACACCGGGACATTCGGCAGACATTTTGGAAAAGGCTCTGCATTTGGTATCGGTTTTAGATTCACTGAAGAAGAATCATTTTTAGTCGATGAAAAATACTCACAATTTGTCATAGGGCTTACGCATATTCTCAGTGAGGACTTAACGATTGGTGGAATAGTAGTTGATCCTGCTCAGTCTATTGAAGAGTACTTTAAGTACACAGTTGGAGCACAGTATACATTAAATAAGTTTATGATTTTAATAGTTGATGTAGGTTCTGGTGATGTTAAAAATTACGAAAAAGAATCTTACACAAAATGGGCGATCCAATTAAATTCATTTAAAAGATTTTTTGTAAGATATGGAAAGTTCCATGATCAGATGGTTAACCAAAAAGGCAGCGCTGTTGGTCTATCTTGGGTTGGACCCAAATTTTCCCTAGATTATGCCATTAAAAGTTCTGAAAATATTTCAACAGTTGCCGATACGATATACGAAGACGAGAAAATTCTCGAAAACTCTTTTGGACTAACGGTTTTATTTTAATGACTAATGGTAAAGCAGAATCTGACAAAGATAAAAGTAAACGTAAACTAGCACTTCAAAAGCGGTATAGCATGCGTATAACGATTGCAAAGCAAGGCCGTGAAGCCTTTTTGGCCAAAGACTATATAACTGCTACCCGTAAATACAATGAATATCTTGGGATTTTAGCAGAGCTAAATGATGCCGAAGATATCTATAAAATTAGCCCCAGTATGTTTGATAATAAAAAGGAAGTAACAGAGATGTTGCTAATAAGTCATGTTTTCTGGGAAGTCGCTCGGATTAATGAGATGACACCTAAGCTTCAAAAAAACTTTCAAAAAGCACTTAGCCAGTTTGTTAAATTTACTATTAATCAGCCATTTCAGGTATTAAATGCAGAAATGCTTCGAAAATATATAAAGAAAAATAAAAATGTAAGTCGGCAATTACCTATGCTAAACGATGCGCTACAGCAAATATTTGTACAATCTAAAAAGTGCTATGTTGCAACGATGTGTTTCGGAGAAGAGCACGAACTCACTCAAGTTTTAAGGCAACTCAAAGTAATCTTAAATAAGAGTAAAAATGGTATAAAGTTTATTGATCTTTATTACCGTAATTCATCAAAGTTTGTAAGTTATTGCGAAAAAAATCAATTTTTACGGATATTTAGCCTTATTCTCATAAAACCTCCACTATCCCTATTTGCAAAAACTCTGCAACTTAGTATATTTAGATAATGTATTTTTTATCAAAAATAATTGCAAAGGAGTGGTTCAAATCTCTCTTTGGGGCAATTATCGTTTTATTTTTGTTGGTAAGTATCGGGGACATAATTAATGGCTTCCTAAGAAATTATGAACCAAGAAGAATTATAATTGAATATTTTTTAAAACTTCCTGATTTAGCTGGAAAGATGATACCCATAAGCGCCCTACTTGCTTCATTATTTGCAATTAACAAATTAAAAACCCACAGTGAGCTCATGGCGATATTGGCCGGCGGCTTTTCTGCTGAACGTATTTATAGGCTTATTTTAGTTTGTTCCGTCTCTGTAGCTCTCATTCAATTCTTAAACCTTGGCTTCTTAGTTCCAATGGCCAATAAAGTTAAACGCCAAGAATTTGAAAAAAGTAGACGTAATGAAAGCAAGTATTTAGCAAGAAGTAAGATCGGTAACTCAGGTCTTATTTGGTACAAGACTGAAAACTACTTCACCTCCTTTAAAGCATTTGATTCCAAAAAAAATGTACTCAAAGACGTAACAGTATACTTTATAACAAATGGGGAAAGACTTAACTCAATCTACAAAGCTAAGTCAGCAAAGTTTATTAAAGGAAATGAGTGGATGTTGAACGATATACAAATCATTCAATCCCTTGAAAATGATAACTTTCCAAAACCCACTACGGCCAAGAACCTCTATATAGATTTAAATGAGGACCCTAATGATTTTGGGCAGTTCGAGGCTGATATCACCACTTTAAACTTTTTCGAACTTGGAAGTTTTATCAACAGGTTGAAAGAAACAGATATTAACTCCACGGAATACCAAATAATGTATTTCGAAAAAGTATCTTTGGCCGTAATTTGTATTATTTTTGCATTATTTCCACTATCAGGTATTGCTAACCCAAATCGCCGAGCTTCTGGCTTTGGAAAAAGTGTTGTAATTACCCTACTTTTTAGTATTTTCTTCTGGGGAGTCCATTCAGCGAGTATTTCAATGGGAAACAGCAGCAAAATCCCTGTTCTTGCGGCGACTTTGGGTATTCCTACGATCTTCTTTCTCTTTATAGCCTTTGTTTTTCTAAAAAATCGAAGTTTATAAATATTTAAATTTTTATTCGGCCATGCTATAAAAACCCATGGAAAAAATGACTGAAAACTACATATTAGAAGGTGAATTTTTAGAAATTCACACTTACCCTGACCCTATTTTGACAGCAGTAGCGACTGAAGTGACAGAATTTAATGATGAGCTCAAGACTCTATGTAAAAATATGATTTTTACAATGTATCATGCACCAGGCATTGGTCTTGCTGCACCTCAAATCGGTTTGAGCAAAAGAATCTTTGTCATTGATGTTGATTACTCTAGAGAAGAAACTGAGGAAGATTCTGGCGAATTTAATCTTAGCGGTTTCAAACCACAAATTTTTATTAATCCAATTATTAAAGATGAAGCTGGTGAAATCATTTACCAAGAAGGGTGTTTATCGCTTCCAGGTATATTTGAAGACGTTAAACGTTTTGAAAATATAAATGTTGAATATAAAAATACAGATGGTGAAGACCAAACTATAAGTGCAGATGAATTACTTAGCATTTGCATTCAACATGAAAATGATCACCTAAATGGAATTGTTTTTATTGATAGATTAAGTATTTTAAAAAAGAACTTTTTTAAAAAGAAACTTGTTAAAGCAAAAAAACAAAAAAATCATAACCTATGAAAAAATTAAATATCGTTTTTTTTGGTACACCTGATTTTTCTGTACCCAGCTTAGAGATTTTGGCAAATCATCCTCATATAAATATAAAATATGTTATCTCTATGCCTGACAGGAAAGCAGGGCGAGGAATGGAGTTAAAATCTCCAGAAGTCATTGAATATGCCAAACAAAACAAAATCCCCTTTTTTCAAACTGAAAATATCAATAAAGAAGAAGATTTTATAAAAACAATAGAAGGTGAAAAAATTGACGCTTTTATTGTCTTAGCTTTCGCTCAATTCTTAGGCTCAAAAGTGTTAAACTTGCCAAGTCTTGGTTGTTTTAATATTCATACTTCACTTCTACCAAAGTATCGTGGAGCTGCACCGATACAATATGCTCTACTTAACGGAGATTCTTCAACAGGCGTTAGTATTCAACGAATGGTAAAAAAAATGGATGCTGGAGATCTTGCCTGGTCCCACGCGGTAAAGATTAATGAAGGTGAAACTGGTGGCCAATTATATACTCGATTAAAATTTCAGGCGGCACTTGCGTTAAATGATTTTCTTTTCGCACTAAAAGATGGCTCTATTACATATGAAAAACAAGATGAGTCACAAGTCTCATTCGCACCTACCCTTAAAAGGGAGGATGGTTTTTTAGATTTTAAAAATCAAAACTTCAAAACTATTTCAAATAAGGTTTGTGCTCTATACCCATGGCCAGGAACATATTGCTTTTTAGACAAAAAAAGAATGAAAGTTTTTAATATTTCCAAATCCAGTTCAAAGCTTGCGCCAGGGGAAATTAATATCAAAAACTCACACCTACTCGTGGGTTGTCTTGATCAAACTGTTAGACTTAATTACATTCAACTTGAAGGAAAGAAAGCATGTTCTGACATAGAGTTACTAAACGGTCTAAAAAAAGATATCGTAATTAATCCATAGGAGATTAACATGACAATAATTGCACCTAGCATACTCTCAGCAGATTTTTTAAATCTTGAAACAGAAATTAAACGCTTTGATGGTGTTAAAGAACTTTGGCTGCATTTAGACATAATGGATGGTCACTTTGTTCCTAACTTAACTTTTGGCAACACTATTTTAAAAAACATAAAAAACATTACTAATCATAAACTTGATGCTCACTTAATGGTAACAAACCCTCAAGACTATATTGAAGCTTATAAAAGTATCGGTATTCACAATTTTACTTTTCACTGGGAGGCAGTTACTCACCACGACCGACTTATTTCTGAAATCAAAAAGAATTTTCCAAGTGTTGGAGTCGCACTTAATCCATCAACTCCTATTGAAGTAATCCCTCAATATTTATTAAAGGAAATTGACTTAATTCTTATTATGACAGTAAACCCAGGCTTTGGTGGACAATCATTTATTGATGGCTGTATCAACAAAGTCGAAAGATTAGCCGAATTAAAAAAGAAAAATAATTACACCTATCAAATACAAGTTGATGGTGGAGTAAAAGGTAGCAATGCAAGGGAACTTATAAATGCAGGTGCTAGTAATCTTGTCGCCGGATCATATATTTTCAGTGAGCCAAATTTAGATTACAAAAGTAGAATAGAGACACTTAGATAAGTTAAAGAGGATAATATGAATTTTTCAAATGCAAAAATATTTAAATTAGACGGAAAAAATCTTACGATTGAAAAGATTTATGAAATCGCAAATGCGAAAGCTGGTGAAGTAAAAATTGAACTAACAGACGAAGCCAGAAAAAAAGTATTAGCCTCAAGGGCTTATGTAGACCAAATCGTCGAAAAGGGTGATCCAGTCTATGGTATCAACACAGGTTTTGGTGCTCTATCTAATATGCATATTGCAAAGAAAGATTTGTCCCAGTTACAGTACAATCTGATTCGATCTCATTGTACTGGTGTTGGTAACCCATTTCCTAGAATTACAACAAGGGCCATCATACTACTAAGAGCGAATTGCCTTACCTCTGGTTTTTCAGGTGTAAGTATTGAGCTCATAGAATTGTTATTTGATTTTTTAAATTACGATATTTGTCCAATCGTTCCTGAGAAAGGTTCAGTTGGAGCTTCTGGAGATCTTGCTCCCCTATCCCATATTGCACTTGCTTTAATCGGCGAAGGTGATGTTATTTACGATGGTAAAGAAGTTAAATCGGATTTTGCAATTCACCAAATCAATAAAGTTCCCGCAACCCTTAAAGCCAAAGACGGTCTTGCACTTATAAATGGTACTGCTGTAATGGCCGCACTTGGTTCATTAGCACTATACGAAGCACAAAGAATTATAAAAATGGCCGATATAGCGACAGCACTTACGCTAGAAGCCGTAAGGGGTACTAAGCGTGCCTACGATCCAGATATCTCAGCACTTAAGCCTCTGCCTGGTCAAATAAAAGTATCTAAGAATTTAACAAATTTATTATCTGAAGAAAGTGAAGTCTCTAAATCACATATCGACTGTGGTAAAGTTCAAGATCCCTATTCATTAAGATGTGTTCCACAAGTACACGGTGCGATCAGACAAACAATTACACATGCAGAAGAAGTTTTATCTATAGAGATCAACTCTGTAACAGACAATCCTCTTATTTTTGTAGAAAAAGATAAAGTGATTTCTGGTGGAAATTTTCATGGTGAAGCGATAGCAATGTGTATGGATTATCTATCTATTGGCCTAAGTGAAGTTGCTAGTATTTCCGAAAGAAGAGTTGAGAAGATGATGAATCCAACCTTTTCAGATCTTCCGGCTTTTTTGATTAAAGAATCAGGGCTAAACTCTGGATTAATGATTGCTCACGTAACCATGGCTGCATTGGCTTCAGAGAACAAATATCTATCTCACCCAGCGTGTACAGATAGTATACCAACTAGTACCGACAAAGAAGATCATGTTTCCATGGGAGTTACAAGTGGTAGAAAGTTACACGAAATAGTTAGAAATGTTAAACACTGTTTAGCAATCGAGTTCTTATGTAATACACAAGGTATGGAGCTGTTAAGACCCTTGAAGTCAAATGCTGTTTTAGAAGAAGTAGTAACCTTAATCAGAAAGCATGTTAAGCCAATCACTCAAGATAGAGTTTTCTCTAAGGATATTGAGAGTATTAATTCGTTAATTAGTAATTTTGAAATCTTAAGTGTTGTCGAAGATAAAATAGGAAAATTGGAGTAGTTAACACAAATAGAGATAACCGAGGGAGTATAGCTTTTCAAACTCCCTCTCACTAATTAGAAGAATTTCATTTTTCATTTTAATTTTTACAATCTTTTTTTCTTCCTTATTTCTTGGAAGTGTTATTTCACCTGTTCTTGGATCTTTCAGATAAATATTCTTATTAGTGACTTCAAGCCAATCAAGGGCCTTATAAATCTTCGAACTTTCTACAGATTCTAATTGTTCTATTCTTCCTGCATACCCATTTAAAAATCGTCGAGCTAATTGATCGTCATAACCAGAAAATATCTGAGAACCACTATTTTTTCTAAGCTCACACGCAGTTGAAATATATTCTTCCCTATTGGCCAAAATCTGACCAACTTTACTTGAGGGTTTAATAGGCTCTTGGTGTAAATTTTCTTCTTCTAATACCTTTAGTAACTTCGCTGTAATTGAATCAAACGAATAATAATTCTTATAATGATCCTTACTTGTTGAGTAATCTTTTTCGATAGCATGCTTTATCGATTGGGCCATATTTGAAATACTAAGAAACGGGCCGTATTCTCCCGAGAATATCGAAAAATAAGTTACCTGATCATGGAACCATTCCTTAAATTCACTAAAGCCTCCCCAATCACTCAATAGACATTTTCCACCTTTTTTAAGAATATTGTATGGGGACATTCCAAAATTTTCATCTGAATGCAAGCTAGGTGCGACGTATAAGACACTTGTTTTTTCAAGATAACTATCTAACCTTTCCCTACTTACATGACCTTCAAATATTATAAGATCCTCAATTACGAGATCTTTGGCTAAATCTTCTAAGAACATTAAATAGCTTGATGATTTTTTTCCCATATTGGGGCTACCAAGGTTATCCTCACCACCAAAGATTCGAAGTTTGATATTTCTACTTATTAAAAAATCTTTTATTAAAGTTAAACTAACGAAAAGTGCATGTATATTTTTCTGTTCAGAGATTCGCCCGATATAAACAAGTTCTTCGATTGTATTATTTATTCTAATTTCACTCTCTCGTGAATTTAAGAATGGATGCTTAAGTATTTTAGTCTCTGGCAATGCTATTTCTGTTAATCTTTTATCTCCATCACAGGTAACTACAAAAATATCGTTTTTAGTTAGATAGGTACCCAAATTATAATTTATTAAAGGCCAATGACCAATGCTTGCAGATCCATGAACATAGTAAAACAATCTAAAGTCTAAGTTTAACTTTCCCCTTAATACTCCAAGCCCTAAGCTCATCTCAACAGTAAAGCATGTCATAACAACGTTTGTGGCGGACATAACTTTTTTGGCATTTTTAAGGATACTCGAATCATCAATATTAATTAATTCTACTGCATGTGTATCAGACTCTGTTTTTAACCAAGCATTTTCGATAAAAGGAATAATTTCCTGCATTGAAGTCCATGCAAAGTTTTTCTTTGAGGTAAAAACTATAGTTTTATTCATATTTTCATATTCCGAGCTTACCAATCAGCTATTCATGTAAACACAATATTGTAATGCAAACTTCTTTATAAAACATTATAATTTATTGAATAAGATAAATCCAAACATAAAGAAACTAAAGTACAAAATAGAGGAATTTAATCATCAATAAATTATGCCCATTAAATTTTCACCAACTATATATTCATTCATCTGGTGAAGTATATCCTTGTGGTTTTCTTCAAGGGCAGTACTCTTTTGGAAATATTACAAAGCAAAGTTTAGATGATATTTGGAACTCTAAAAAAACTATAGAGTTCAGAGAAAAACATAATAATGGTACAAATGAGCACTGTGGAAAATGTCAAAAACTATATAACTGTCATCTACTACATGAAAACATGTGGGATCGAAAATCTCCACCTAAAGAACCAAAACTCAAACGTCTAGATATAATGATTGATTCCTTTTGTAATTTGAAATGCATAATGTGTACGAATCGATCTGAGGTTAACGGAGGATTTCTTAACAATTTTTTTTGGAAAGAGCTAGAGGATAATATACTTCCTCAACTAGATGAGATTGAAATCATTGGAGGAGAGCCACTTATATGTAAAGATACTTATAGACTCATGGATCTCGTATTAAAGGTCAAACCGTCTATCAGATGGGTTATCACCACCAATGGCCATGTCGAATTTGGAAAGAATTTAACATCAAGGATTGAAAAGCTTAATATTCATTCTTTTGCTGTTAGCATTGATAGCCTTGACGAAAAAAACTTTAAAAAAATTAGGGATCGAGGTGAACTATCTAAGTGTTTAAATTTCATAAAGAACCTCGAAGACTTCAAAGCTCAAAAAGGTCTTAGTTTTTACATCGTTTGTAATTTCTTAATTCAACGTGATAACTACTGGGAGCTTAACTCTTTTATGCAGTTTCAAAAAGATAGTGGAATCAAAGTCTATCCCATTCTTTTAAGAGAACCAATTGAGTTTTCAATTCTAACGCTGAAATACGAAGAGCTTATCAAGCTTTTTGACAGCTATATTGACTTGGCCATAAAAGAAAAAAATATCTATATAAAAAATCTTGTCGCAAAAATTTCACCTTCTCTTAAGAAAGTTGATATTGCTTCACGACTCGATCGTATTCAAGCAATGGCGAGATATGAGTAAAAATAAAATATTTTGTCCTCTCCCAATTATTAGTTTAAGTCTCGAGGCTGGGCTTCAAAGACGCCTCTGTTGCCACGACACTAGCCAAGAAACTGAAAGCCTCTCCCTTTTTGATCCTTCAAAAGGCGTAGGTTCGAGCCCTCTAAATAAAAAAGTTATTAATGAATTCTCACAAGGCCTTATTCCAAAGAATTGTGAGTACTGCTTTGAATTAGAAGCCAATGGTAATCAATCACCAAGAAAAGAATACCTTCAAAAGTTTAAAACGATTACACCAAGCACAGTTACTAAAAAAATTCATTATCTTGATATTACCATTGATAATGAATGCAATTTAAAATGTAGAAGTTGCAGACCAAGTTATTCTAAAAAATTAACTCAAGAATTTGAAAAATTCAATTTTCCTTATAATAAAGAGCTTATTAATTCTATTGATCTAATTGAAGCAAAAGATTATTTGAAATTCTTACCCCTTTTGGCTGAAGAATCCATGCTTACAATTACGGGTGGAGAACCATTCTTCTCAAACAAAACTAAAGCTATATTAGATTATTTAATTAAAAGAAAACAAAGCCACGGAGTATCGCTAAGGATTTTCACAAACCTATCGATACTTCCTATTTGGTTTAGTGAAGTCCAACCTCTGTTCAAATCGATAGAACTAATAATTAGTTTAGATGGATCAAAAGAATTGGCGGAATACATACGTTACCCAAGTAAATGGAAATCAATTTTAAAAAACTTAGAATCCCTCACAGAAAAACCAATGCCTTCTCTAACCATAAAAATTCATTTCGTACTTCAGGCATATAATATTGTTGGTATAGCTGAGCTGATAACTGAATTACTTCCTTTTGAAAACTTTTTTTCGATAGTTCCAAACATAACAAAACTTACCCACCCAACCGTTTTAAAAGTTGAAGTTATACCCAAAGAAAAGTTAAATAAAATAATCATTTTGGAAATTGAAAAATTACAAATATTGCAAAGTAGATTAAAAGAAAACTCTTTTACTAAAGAGAATCATGAAGGAATAATGGAAATAGTGAAACTGCTTAAAAATATCCATGGCTCAAAAAACAATTTAGAGTTTATTCAATTTTTGGCCCATACACAAAAGATTGATAAACAAAGAAAACAATCCTTTAGTAATATTAACCAAGCTATTCTAAAATTGGATAAGATATGAGTATTGTGAATGTATACACCGAATGGGGTGAACTTAAGGATATCGTTGTTGGTAACTGCTACAATATCGACGAGATGAATGTAGATTTAAGCTTTAAGCTTTTCTTTGCGAAAAACATCACAAGTGATTTAGTTAAGAAAAATTTATCCCTTCAAAAAAGACTTGTCGAACAAAGACAAGAAGATCTGGATGGCCTGGCATCCATGTTAAAAAAGCATAAAATAAAGGTTCAGCGACCAAGTAAACTTAAATCGGTAAAAAAATTCACTACTCCTAATTTTAGTGATTTTCTCTGTCCTGTAGATAATCCTCGCGATCAAACACTAATAGTTGGTAATGAAATTATTGAAACATCTTGTCAGTGGAGAAGAAGGTTTTTTGAAAATGATTTAATGAAAGATATTTTTATGAATTGCTTTAACAATGGAGCCAAGTGGACGACTTCCCCAAGGCCGTCTATGACAGATGATTCCTTCGACTTTACCAATATGCCATGGGAAGAAAGTCAAGAGCTTAGAGACTATAAAGGCGATCCAAATAAATTTGAAATCATGTTTGATGGTGCTCAATGCTTAAAGTTTGGTAGAGATATTGTTATGAATGTCTCTACGATGAACCATAAGCTAGGAGCAAAATGGCTTCAAAGGCACCTTGGAGATCAAATCAAAGTACACATGATTGAACTGACCGATCATCATATTGATGGAATGTTTATGCCTTTAAAGCCCGGTGTACTTCTATTAAATCCAACTTCAATGACAAACCTTATCCATAAACTTCCAGCAGAACTACAAAGATGGAAGCATATTATAGTTCCAGAAGAGCATAGTGAAACTATCCAAAAAGAAGTTCCTCAGCTTGCGAGTTCAAACATAAATGTTAATGTTCTCTCAATAAATGAAAAGCAAGTTCTTGTTTTTGATCACGATGGAAGTAAACACACCGCAATGACTAAGACACTTGAGAAAAATGGATTTGAAGCAATACCCATAAGGCTCAGACACTCAAGAATGTTTGGCGGAGGACTACACTGTGCAACTCTAGATCTTTTTAGAGAAGGATCCCTAGAGTCTTATTTTAAAGGCGATTAGTTAACTAAAAGCGTTTAACTATAAAGCCTTTCTCATATCAGCCTTTTGATGTAAAATTTGTGACATATGAAAAAAATTGTAATTATACGAACTCCGTTTGTATTTCCAGTTAACCATTTTTCCAGTATTACTTCAGTTCCCGATATCGGTACTGCATATATAAATGGCACTCTTACGGAAAGAGGTTACGATTCTATTATTATTGATGCTGCTGGCGAGGGTATAGGAAAGAGATACCAAATAAAAGGTACTCAAATTGCAATTGGCGGAATTAACGCTGATGCAATAGTAGATAAAGTACCACTCGATGTAGACTATATTGGTCTTCAAAGTATGCATTCCAATCGTTGGATCTATGATGGATATATTCTTGGAAAACTAATTGAAAAGTTTCCTAATGCTAAGTATTTCCTTGGCGGGGAACATGTCACAGCAACATCTGAAAAGATACTTGAACAAATTCCGAGAATCGATGCCTGTGTTGTAGGAGAAGGCGAAGAAACTGTTCTAGAGTTACTTCACGCTTTTGATAATAATTTAAAGCTAGATAACATCAAAGGCATTTCTTACGTAAATAATGATGGAGAAATAATTTCTACCCCAAGACGTAAAAGACAAAGAGAAGTTGGTATGATTCCTGCTCCAAACTGGAAAGGCGTACCTATTCAAAACTACCTCAATAACAACTGTGGTATCAATTCATTAGCTAGAAAATCAATTCCTATTATTGCAACCAGAGGTTGTCCATATAGCTGTACTTTCTGTACTGTTCCAAATATGTGGGACTCAAAATGGTATGCTAGAGACCCTCATAGTGTCGTTGCTGAAATTGAAAATTACGTCACTGAGTTCGATGTAAACCATGTAGATTTCGTAGATTTAACACTTGTTATAAATAAGAAGTGGATGCATAATTTTTGTGATGCCCTTATCGCAGCAAACCTAGATATTACATGGGCAATACCTATTGGAACTAGAACTGAAACTCTTGATAAAGAGCTTTTGGCCAAGATGCGAAAGTCGGGATTATCTAGAGTTTTATATAGTGCTGAGAGTGGATCCAAAGAAACACTTGATCGAATCAAAAAATGTTTAAAAATAGAACATTTTGAAGAAATTGTTCAAGAAACATCTAAACTAGGTGTATGCGTTAAAATTGCCTTAATCTTTGGATTTCCAGGTCAAACAGTTAAAGAGGTATTTGATACCTTTAAACTTTTAAATCGCTTAGTATTTTTAGGTGCAACGGATGTTGTCTGTTTATCTTTCATCCCCTACCCAAAGACAGAATTATTTGACCAACTTGATGTGGAGTATGACTACACATCATCTAATAATAATATTAGGTTAAATAACGACATTCCAAGTATGAAGTCTTGGTCTGAACATTTTGGCGATAGAACGCTAAGGTTTTTTATTTGGTTCTTCACTCTTTATTTTTATGCTCTTCAGTTTTCAATGAGACCAAAGCGGTTCTTTAATTTCGTATATAGAGTTTTTTATAAACGCCTACCACTAACTAACTTTGAATCAATTGTTTTTAATATGTTGAATAAAGAAAAAATTGAGCTTGAAACAGAGGATATTGGCTTTCACAAATCAAGTAAAATTACAAACTAAGTACGATCATTAAAGATAGGATAAATGATTCTTTTAATAAAACTCTTTGGGTAATGTTCATCTCTTAATCCCATTTCATCCGGATCTACTTCGCTTGAATAGTAGGTACCAAAAGCGCGATCCCATATATTAAGAAGTCCTCCAAAATTTTGCCCATACTTAAAGTGCTTTTCTTTAGAATGATGCCACCTATGATCTCTCGGTAAAATAAATACCTTACTTAAAAATCTTGAATTTAAATTAAGATTTGAATGAGCGATATAACAATGTGTTCTTAAAACTATAAAAACAACACTAATAATATTTTCCGAAAATTAAAAAAAACCGATAACTGCAACCGCAAGAGCTCCCCCTACAAGTTCTTCAACCCAGGAAAACCTAAAATTAGTAGTCGCAGTTAACTTAGTAGGACTGTGGTGTAGCTTGTGGAATTGCCACAAAAAATCACTAGTGTGTGTTAAGCGGTGCAACCAATAGCCAACGAATTGGTGTATTAAAATAAAAGTTACAACTTGAAAAATTATATTCTGTTGAGATAAAACTATTCTATTTTGTAAATTAAGAGACGAAAGATATAAAATCACCGATGATTCAGAAAACATTAAAAATGTTTTTATTATATGTTCATTAAAAATATACCATTTTGCATCTTCCCTAAAGTGCGTATCAGTAATTTTTATTTTAACTCTTGGAAACATAAACTCTAAGATGGTTAGGGCAATTACAATATAAATTAAAATGAATTGTTCCGATAAATAATTCATTAATTACCCACCCCTTTAAAGACCAAATCTTAAAAATCTATATAACATTTTGAATTTAAAAGATAAACTTCCGTTAACTCTAAACATCCGACTACTCTTCACACCAACAAATAGTTTATTTATTACATAAAGGATCTTATGATTAATTAGTGTTACACCTTTAAATAGTTTTTTATTATGGTACAGAATTGGAATACTTACTAGAATCGGAAATAAGAACATCAATTTACGAATTAGTAATTTTTCTTCCTTTGTGAAATTTATTATTGTTTCTTCAAAATATGTATCCGGAATATCTACTAAATCTGATTCCTTAATATACCCTTCCTTGATGGCGTAATTTGTTAGTTGCAATCCTTTGAAAGGTACGAATATATGAGCATTTGCAATATAAGGCTTACATTTTATATTTATTTCAATCGTTTCATAGATATTTTCCATTGTTTCCCCAGGTATACCAATAATATTTCCTGTTCTGTGTCTAATTCCATATTTGTTTAACCAACCTGCACATTGAAGTATTACGTCATCCTTCATTTTTCGATCAAGGATTTTTGTACGAAGTTCTTCATTACCAGACTCAATACTCCAGCTTACACCATTACAGCCTGATTCCGCCATGACCTTAATCATTTCTTCATTTACATAATCCGGTCTTATATTACAGTTCCAGGGAATTTTCACTTTCTCTTTCCATTTAAGTGCAAACTCAATGGACCACTTTTTGTGAAAATAAAAAATATCATCTTGGAAAATAGCAGTTTCCAAGGGGTACTTACTCTTTACATCTAATACTTCATCAATCAAATAATCAACGGATTTCAATCGAACTGTTTTACCACAACTCTTAAAAATCTCATTTATTGTGTGATTGTGACAATAGGTACATCTATAAGGGCAGCCTCTGCTTCCCATAAATTGTTTGGATGGCATTTCTCTAAGTATAGAATCCTGTTCGTATACAAATTCTCGATCAGGAAAATCTAATTCGTCTACATCAATATATGGATAATAGCCTTCTGAAGATTCTAAATCTGTTGTTCTTATAATATTTTTTTCAAACTTCATTCCGTTTTTAAAAAAGTTATAAAGAGCTGATTCACCTTCACCAATACAGTATGCATTTATAGTTGTACCAAGCTCAAGGAGCATTTTTCTTTCAGTCATTTGTGTCACACCTGGCCCCCCCATAATGGAGAATAAACCTGGTACTTTATTTTTAATTTTTTTGTCAAATTCTGAATAGTTGGTGATTAAATTAGAAAATGAGGTATACATTAGAATATTAATACCATTCCTATTTATGTACTTTTCAATTTCTTCTACGTCACGTGTTTGAATATAAAAAGCTTGAATTCCAAGACTATTTAAAACAGATTTTATGTAATAAATAGGGTGCCTATCGTAATAACTCACAGTAAAATCTACAAATAAAACTCTATAATTCTCGATAGCTACATCCATAATTTCTTAGGGGTAAACTTTCCCTCTCGAAGAATTTTTCTTAATTTAAAAAGATTTCCACCAAAAGCCGCAAGTGTTAATAATGTCATTGTTGGATTTCTAAAAAAAGATCTTGGTGAGGCCCATGAGCACTTCACAGCAATAGAGTCTGTATCATTATGAACTGTATGCCATAGATAAGTAGGATTGAATAAAATATCTCCAGGTCCAAGATGAATTTCCCAGTGGGAAATAGTATCTCCAACTCTTTCATGCTCATGTGGAAAAGCAAAATTCTCAGAACTGATAAAATGAGGACTTCTAGTTGTTTTAGGGCAAAACAAATGTGTATATTTCATTGGATAAATTCTCCAAGTTTTCTCACCCCAAACTTGAATAAAAAAATTATTTCCGATTGCATTATGAAGACGCGTTGAAGTACCTTTCGGTCCTAAAAAGAATTGATAAGTTCCTGTTTGAGAGATCTTTGTTTTAAATTTTTTTAAAAATTTCAAATTCAAATCTTTTTGTAACTCAGGAACCTGATACAAGGTATCTGAAAATTTACAATATTTCTTACTGCCATTTTTAAAAGCCTTTACAGCAACATCAATTGTTGTTTCTTCGTAGGCAGCACCCTCGTATTGCCTTGTTTCCAAAAATGGAAGTTTCACATCTCCGTAATTTCTTTGAAAAAATTCGAAACTCCACTTTTTTACGCAACTCCACTCTTTTGCGCCTCCCCTTATAACAAAGGGTTCGTGTTTTTTATATAGCTCACTAAATAATTCAGGCGTTAAATAATCTATTTCTACAAAATCTAAATGTCTTGGATTATCGGGAATATAGTTTTTGATAAGCTTTTCTTGATGCTTTTTTCTGATTTTTTCTAAATAAAACTGAAAAGATTTTTGGAAAGAAAAATTCTCAACAATCCAAATAATATTTATCCTGAAGTTATCTAACATGACAATTCCCTAAAAAAATTTCCTTATACAAAATTCTTATGCATTTTATCACTCACCACGTTCGTAAGAAAAATATTCGTTTCATGATGACGACAATAACTGATACATTTGGTAACATCAACCTTCTCTATAAGCTTTGTTACTTCTTTCGCTTTATCACTAAAAATTATTTCCTTAAAACTTTTTTCATTAAGGTTCCCATAAATATAGTTGGGATCTTTAAAGAATTGGCTACAAGGGTATACCCCTCCATCGGCTAATATCTGTGTAATGAATGGAGTACCAATACATTTCCTATACGTTCGATTGCAGTCCTGAGTAAAGTTATTCCATCTTACCAAGACCTTAAAATCATCAGTTGATAATTTCTCAGCTTCATCGAAGAGGTCAGTTGAATGGTGCCATAGATCCTCAGGGACATCATAATCATTTTTTGGATGTTTGCTAAAGCGTTTCACAACATAATAATCAACACCAAGTTCTTTTGCGAGTTTTGCACATTCAAGAACGTCCCTATAGTTTTCATTTATAAGAATTTGTTGAATTCCTAAAGTTACTTTTAAATTATTTTCTTTTTTGTATTTAGCAGCTGCTGCAACATTCTTTATAGCTTTATCAAAATCATTTTTTCCACCCATATGAATTTCATTATATAATTCTTTGTTAGAAGCTTGGAAAGTGAATCGACACCACTCTAATCCCGCAAGGGTTGCAGCGCTCATTTTCTCATCGAACAATACTGCATTTGAGTTTAAGGCCATATCAACACCTTTCTCCTGGGCCCTTTGTATCATAGGAATAATTCCACGATTCACAGTTGGCTCTCCTTCACCAGCAAGCAAGACACTTTTCACACCTAGTTCGGCAAAGTCATCAATCATATCGACCATAACTTTTTCTGGTAATAGACCTGCTTTGTGACCTAGATAATCGACATAACATAAATTACAACGCTGATTACAACCACTTGTCGGACTTACTTCGGCATGAATTGGTGCAACTTGCTCGCCTTTACTCCATTTATTTACTTTGGGTAAATGGTGTATCAGTTTTGAGCCATCTAAAAATAGTTCTGCCATAACAAAGTCCTATATATAATTAATATGCAACGGTGGGTTTTTTAAATTCCACAGTAATTGATTTACTGAATCTGGACGGCAAAAAGGCATGCATTTACTTACGTCCAACTTATTCTGAATTTCAAGTGTTATTTTTTTTCTTTCTTCACTTTTCCACATTTGTTCAAATGATTGGTCTAGTATATTTCCATACATATGGTTTTTATCGTTTATATATGGACCACACGTATAAACATCACCTTTAGCATCTACTTCAAGCATAAATGGTCCGGAAAGACATTTATCGTAATTTCTTTTCTCTGCTGGTTTAAAGTTATTTTCTCTTAAAACAAATTTAAAACTTTCGTCATTTAAAGATTCTGCTTTTAATAATTCTTTTAGTACTTCATTTTTATTTTCTACTTCAGTACTATACTCAACAAGCGGATGTTTTAAGAAAGGCTTTATTGCGAGATAATCCACACCAATCTCTTTCAATAATTTTGCTAAGTCTCTAATCTCATGGAAATTTTCTTGTAATAATAGACATTGCACTCCGATTACAAAATCCGAATCTTTTTTCTTATATTTCACAAGTGATTTCAAATTATTTAGAACTATTTCGAAGTCTTTTTCTGAGGTTCCATGAATTTTACCGTAATTTTCTTTTGTTCCAGCATTTAGACTTACTCTTATCCAAGATAAATTTTCAGCTAATACTTTTGCTTTTGCATCATTTAATAATCTTCCATTTGTATTCATCGCGATATCAATACCAGCTTTACTTGTAAACTCTACCATTTCAACACAGTCTTTATTTAACAAAGGGTCACCATCTCCAGCGAAGAAGACCGACTTGATTCCCATTTTTTTCCATTCATCCACGAGGGACAAGTACCTAGGTTTAGGAAAGTATATAGGTTTGAATTCCTTGTAATGATAGACACAAAAAGTACATTTATGATTACACATTGATGAAGGGCTAAATGCAATATATATAGGATTAATTTTCCACTGATCTTCCATCCAGTCTTCA